>CAOKFN010000025.1 GCA_948467735.1 uncultured bacterium | reverse complement strand
AAATACTGGGGTTACAGCGATTCATCGTCCATACTACTGCCAAAGACGGGATTATTATAAACGAATTTCTCCGCCTTGTCAAATAGAATCTGCATAAAACTTCACGGCTGAAAGCTTCACGGCGCTGCCCGCTTACATGGCAAGGACGGTTCCTAACTCCCTGCAGTTCTCAACAGCTTCATCATCGGGGGTATTCAATAACAAAAGGACACTCCCAAATTCTCACTTGGAAAGTGTCCTTGAAGTACAAAATATTAAAATTAGATGTGGCGCAAAACCCATTATCAAGTATTATTCCGTATTATGCACAGCAAATTTGTAGTAAATCGCAATTCATAATCGCTGAAACCCCTTAGTTTTACTGGCTTTCTTTCCCCAAAGTTTTCATCGTCGGAAACAAAATTACGTCCCTTATGGAAGAAGAATTCGTCAACAGCATAATCAGCCTGTCGATGCCGTAGCCAATCCCTCCCGTGGGCGGCATGCCGATTTCCAAGGCGTTCAGGAAATCTTCATCCGTGTGGTTCGCCTCCTCGTCGCCTGCCGCAAAGGCCGCTTCCTGCGCGGCAAACCGTTCTCTCTGGTCGATGGGGTCATTTAATTCGGAGTAAGCATTGCACATCTCCTGCCCGTTGATGAACAGCTCGAATCTCTCCACATAGTCCGGCTTGTCCGGCTTCTTCTTGGTCAGAGGCGATATCTCCACCGGGTGATCCATGACAAAGGTGGGCTGAATCAGATGCTCCTCCGCAAATTCCTCAAAGAACAGGTTCAGGATATCGCCCTTCCCATGGCGCTCCTCATAATGGACGCCTTTTTCATCCGCAATTTTCTTCGCCGCCCCGGCGTCGGGAATCTGGTCGAAATCCACTCCCGCATATTCCTTTACCGCCTCGGTCATGGTGATGCGGCCAAAAGGCTTTCCCAGATCGATGGTCTGCTCTCCATAGGGAATCAAAGTGGTTCCGCAGACCTCCTCCGCCACATGGCGGAACATTCTTTCCGTCAGATCCATCATGCCGTAATAGTCCGTATATGCCTGATACAGCTCCATCATGGTAAATTCCGGGCTGTGCCTTGTATCGATGCCTTCATTGCGGAATACCCGCCCTATCTCAAATACGCGCTCCATTCCGCCCACAATCAGCCTTTTTAAATACAGCTCCAGAGAAATGCGCAGCTTCACATCCTCATCCAAGGCGTTGTAATGGGTCATAAAAGGTCTGGCGGCGGCGCCTCCCGCATTGGCCACCAGCATGGGGGTCTCCACCTCCAAGAATCCTTCGTCCCCCAGAAACCTGCGGATGGCGCTGATAATTTTGGATCGCTTGATAAAGGTTTCCTTTACCTCCTGATTCATAATCAAATCCGTATATCTCTGACGGTAGCGCAGATCCGTATTGGTCAGGCCGTGGAATTTCTCCGGCAGAATCTGCAGGCTCTTGGAAAGCAGAATCACTTCGGAAGCGTGGACGGATATCTCCCCTGTCTGAGTGGTAAATACTTCCCCCGCAACGCCCACAATGTCTCCGATATCATATTTTTTAAAATCCTTATAGGAATCCTCCCCAATGCTGTCCCGGGCCACATAGCACTGGATATTGCCGGGCAGGTCCTGAATATTGCAGAAGGACGCCTTGCCCATAACACGTTTCGACATGATGCGCCCCGCAACACGGACGCTCTTGCCTTCTAACTGCGCATAGTTTTCCTTGATATCCGTACTGTGATGTGTCACATCATATTTTGTATGTCTGAAAGGATCCTTTCCCGCTTCCTGCAGTCCGGCGAGCTTCTCCCGCCTCACCTGCAGAAGCTGGTTCAAATCTTGTTCCTGTACCTTTGCGTTTTGTCCTTCCGCCACTTTTCTTCCCACCTTATCTTTTTATTTGCTTCTCTGAATCTCCAATACTTTGTATGTGAATACCCCCGAAGCCGTCTCCACATCCACGCTGTCGCCCACCTTGCGGCCTATCAGCGCTTTTCCCACAGGGCTTTCATTGGAAATCCTGCCCTTTAAGCTGTCGGCCTCCGTAGAACCCACTATCTTGTATTCCAGTTCCTCGCTGAATTCCATGTCCAAAAGCCTCACGCAGCAGCCTATGTTAATCTTGTCCAGATCAATCTCGTCTTCCACCACTACTTCGGCGTTCTTGAGAATCTTTTCCAGTTCTTCAATCCTTGCCTCAATATCGCGCTGCTCGTCCTTGGCGGCGTCGTATTCGGCATTCTCGGACAAGTCGCCCTGTTCTCTGGCCTCTTTGATTTTCTGTGCGACCTCCTGACGTTTTACCACCTTCAGTTCATGTAATTCATCCTCATATTTCCTGAGCCCTTCATAGGTCAGAATATTTTTCTTCTCCTGCATTTTGATACGTCCCTTCCTGTCTTATTTCCTATCAAAAAATATGCCAATGCCAAACGGAAGCTGTCGCTCCCTTCCCATTGGATGTGTCCTTTCCGCCCGACTGCATTGATTGGCATCCATCCCGCCATTTGGGATGGATTTCTATCCCGCCATTTGGGATGGACTTCTATCCCGCCGTTTGGGATGGATTTCTATCCCGCCGCGTTCGATGCTTTCCACATAGCTGCATTGGACGGCTATCGTCTCGCTGCATTGAAAGCTTTCAACCTCGCCGTATTGGATGATTTTTCGTCCGACCGCATTGAATCGCTTTCCATCCTGCCGCATTGGAATCGCTGCCGTTCTGCAATGCGGAGGACACGCCCGCAGACGGCAGCGAAAATACAATCTGGCTGTTTCGTTTGGATTACCCCGTATTATACCACTTTTTTAATCCCTGTCAAGGCAATAGTGAAAGGAATGTTATTTTCCTGTGACGGGAAACTTATTTTCCTGTATAAGAGTTCATTCTCCCCTATAAGGAAACTTATCTTCCGCGGCCTGCGGCGGCACATACGGCGCTTTTTTCTGTGCCTGATTCCACTTTTCTTTCAGCGAATAATACAATATCCCTGTGCAGCGCGCCACAATCCGCCTTCGTTTCTCCTCCATGGACAGCATATCCAGCCAGATGCTGCCCTTTGCAATGTCCCAGACCGCTATCTGTGTCTCCCGGGTAAAGTCAAGAATATTACAGGGTTCTTCACATGCGGCCTGTATTCTTCTCTGGTCCGGCGGCATGGGCTGCAGCGCGACGGCAAGCCCGTATTCCGTATAAAAATCTTCTACAAAATCCATAAGTTCCTGACTGCATTCCGCTTCCGGCAGAATCCATCGCAGGCTTTTCATTTTATGGGCATATTTTTCTATCAGCGCAGGCAGGCAGGGCGCGGCGCCAAGAATCATAAAATGCGGAAGAATGGCCTTGGGGAGAAGCTCCTCCACCCAGAGCTGTCCGAAATAATCATGAAATTCTTCCACCTGAAAATACTGCCTCCACAAAGCGGGCAGAATCTCTTTCACGCCGTCCTGCCCGCCCTCGGCGGCTTTGCCCAAAAGCGCTTTTTTCACATTGTCCTCATATACGCAGAAGCAGTTTTCCGCCGTACCTGCCAGTTCCTGTATTTCTTTGGTGAGCTTTCCAATCGCGGATTCCACTTTGCGGAGCCGTTCCTGTCCCTCCTCCCACAGACGCTGCCTCTCCCTTTCTTCCGCTTCCCTGCGCTCTTTTCTCGTCGGTGACTTTCCGCACAGCCTGCGTAATGCCTGCAGCGGACGAAACCTCTTTTTCGGCCGGACGTCCGGCTGTCCTTCATGCCGTACTTCCTCTCCCCTGCGTGCCGCCGGATCGGACGGTTTGGCCTCCTGAACCAGCTTTATCCCAAACCACTCTTCCGCTCCCACATCCAGCGTAACCCGCAGCAGCAGATGGCTTCTCATTCCAACGGCTTCTGTCCGGGGTTCTTCTATCCCTCTTCTTTTACGAATAAATATGATTGTATCCATGGAAAAATATATGCGGCTTCATGCAAAAATAGTCTGAACACCTGCCAATAATTCTTCCATTGTTTCCATGGAATTAATGAGCTGCCTGAAACGGGCGGAATGAGGCAGTCCCGCGGTATACCATGCCAGATGCTTTCTCATTTCCCGCACTGCGGTATATTCCCCCTTGTATTCCAGCTGCAGCTTGGCATGTTCCAATATGAGACTCTTCTTCTCTTCCTTGTCCGGGGGCTTGGGAAGGATTCCTTCCTCCAAATAGCTCACAATATCCCGAAAAATCCATGGATTGCCCTGAGCGGCTCTGCCAATCATGACGCCGTCGCAGCCGGTCTGTTCCAGCATGGCCTTTGCCGCATGGGGACCATTCACATCTCCGTTCCCGATCACGGGAATTTTCACCGCCTGTTTGACCCTTGCGATAATGTCCCAATCCGCCTGTCCGCTGTAGTACTGCTCTCTAGTGCGCCCATGCACCGCAATGGCCGCCGCGCCGCAGCCCTCCGCAATCTTGGCCATTTCCACCGCGTTTTCCTTGTCAAATCCCTTTCTGATTTTTACGGTCACGGGCTTTTTGACCGCTTTCACCAAAGCTGTTATGATTTCTTCCGCCAGCGCGGGATTCTTCATCAAAGCGGATCCCTCTCCGTTATTCACCACCTTTGGAACCGGACAGCCCATATTAAAATCCAAGACGGAGAAAGGCCGCTCCTCAATCCGCTTGGCCATTTCCGCAAGAATATTCGGCTCCGAGCCAAACAGCTGCAGGGACACTGGCTGTTCCGAGGAATGAATTTCCAAAAGAGATTCCGTATTTTTATTATGGTAAAAAATAGCCTTGGCGCTGATCATTTCCATGCATACCAGACCGGCCCCCTGTCTTCTGCAAAGCAGACGAAATGGCAGGTCTGTCACGCCTGCCATGGGAGCCAGTATCACTTGATTTTCCAAGGTTACATTGCCTATCTTTAATTTACTCATTTCTATATTTCCTTCATGCTGCTTAACATGCCGTCTTCCGGCTCACTGCCTCTTACAAAGGTATTGTCTCATACGGGAGCAGTGCTTACATGGAGTCACTTTTTTACGCTTTTATTTTTCTCAAAAATAACGCGGAGGCCCTCCAAGGTCAGAAAGCTGTCATAGACGTCAATGGATTCCGTCTCGTCCGCAATCAGCCTCCCTAAGCCTCCGGTCGCCACAACCTTCAGATTCTTAATGCCGCTCTCTTCTTTTACCTTCTTAATGATATACTCGGTCTGGCCGATCTGGCCGTACACAAGTCCGGCCTGCATACTGCTGATGGTTTCCTGCGCCAGAATGGATTTTGGTTTTTTAATTTCAATTTTGGGAAGCTTCGCCGCCTGTGTCCAGAGGGCCTCCGAACTGATACGAATGCCCGGAGCCGTGATTCCCGCCGCGAACTCTCCCGCCTCCGTAATCAGATCATAGGTGGTGGCGGTGCCGAAATCCAGCACCAGTACCGGCCCGCCGTATTTTTCATAAGCCGCCACCGCGTCCACGATACGGTCCGCGCCGATGGCTCTGGGATCCTCCGTAATAATGCGGATGCCCGTCTTTGTACCCGGTCCTACGTTCATAGGCTTTGTCCGGGTGTAGCGCGCCAGAGCGCCGTTTAAAGCATGCATCACATCCGGCACCACGCTCGCAACAATGGAGCCTTCCAGCGACGCCGCTTCTATTCCTCTGTTTTGCAGGATCTGGGTAATCAAAACCCCATATTCATCGGAGGTTCTGGGCATTTTGGTCATAATTCGGAAGGTGGCTCTCAGCGCCTCACCCTCATATACCCCCATGGTCATATTGGTATTTCCCACATCAATCACCAGAATCATGCGCCGCTTCCTCCCTCCGAATATCCTTTCTGAATATTTTCCGCCTGAATATCCTCTTTCAAGACAAACACTCTATAGTACAGGCTCAAGGCTTCAAAAAGCTCCCGACGCCTTCTGCGCACTTCGGATACCATCAGTCCGCTGCTGACTTCGTCATAATAAATATCGTCGTCGTCGGCATTGGTTTCCAGCACCACGGTTCCGTCTTCCTCAAAAGCAACGGCAAACACGCCGCCCACCTCTTCGGTGAACAGAACGCACAAAATATGCAGTTCATCCTTGATGGAATCAGGAATGCTGTTAAACTGCTCGTTAAAATAATATTTCATCTCATAAGCGTTTGCACCGCAGAGTACCGTGTTTCTGCTCTCCATCTGCCGTCTCCTTATACCCATTCAGAATTGTGTAATGCCTTTTTCATATGAATACTCAAATTTCCGCTCAGCAGAATGTCAAATCAGATGAGAAACAGTTTGGGAGACTTAGAACTTCTCCGAGAAATTCCCTCCAACATGAGCGGCCGGAAACTCTTCTCACACTATACATATCCATACATCCCCCGCACGGACACTTCTCCCGCGTAAACCTTCGCAACCGTGCCGTCCTCCCGTTCCACCAGAAGCTCCCCCATCTCATTGATGCCCCGGGAGATGCCCTGAAACTCCGCTCCGGGAGCAAGGACACGCACTTCCCTGTTCTGATTGACCAGAAGGTTATTATACTTCTCCATCAATCCCACAAGGCTGCCCTTCTCCCGAAATATTTCATAATAGGACTCAAACGCTTTCATCACGTTAGCCGTAAGCTCCGCCCTCGGCACCCGATATCCGCATTCCTGCCAAAGACTTGTGGCGACATGGGCAATTTCCGGCGCAAACTCCTGCTGCGCCACATTGATGCCCACGCCAATCACCACATAATGAATAAAGTCCCGCTCTACGCTCATCTCAGCCAGCATGCCGCAGACCTTCTTCCCGTTGACCACAATATCGTTGGGCCATTTGATGCCCGCTTCCAAACCGCAGGTTTCCCGAATGCCTTCCGCAACGGCCAGTCCCATGACCAGCGTCACCATGGACGCCAGCTCCACCTGAAAATCAGGCTTTATGATCAATGTAAAATACACATTTGTCCCCGCCGGGCTGCTCCACGTCCTGCCTCTGCGTCCCCGTCCCGCGGTCTGCATATCCGCCACTATCAGCGTCCCTTGGACAGCCCCCTTCTCCGCATCCAGCTTGGCCTGCAGATTGGTGGAAGGCAGCTTGTCATAGAAGACAACCGGATGTCCTGCCCATTCCGTATCCATGCGGCTTTCCAATTCATGCTGTCCGTATATCTCAACTTCGGATACCAGACGATACCCTCTGTTCTGTACCGCCTCAATGGAATATCCTTCTTTTTTCAGCTGGCCTATGGCTTTCCAGACCGCCGTCCGTGATACGTTAAAGCGGGTACACAGCTCCTGTCCCGATACATAATCTCTCCGCTCCCGCAGAAGCGCTAATATTTTTGCTTTCATGCTTTATCCAAAAAATCATACCATTTGTTAGAATGTCTGCCCTTCCGAAACATAATTCTGCGATCCGATTCCGTGGCCATGAGCTCCTTTATCTCAGGAAACTTTTCCAAAGCTTCCTCCACTGTCACCACCACAAAATCATCCATCGTATTTATGTCGGAATCTTCGCTCACCAGCAGCCATTTTATCTCCCGATCCGGCAGATAATGTACTTCCCGGAGGTTTTTCCCTTCCAGCAGTCCGGGATCTATTTTTACCTGTACCTTTCTCTTTTTCTGTGTTCTGCTGTCGGTGCTTATGGTTGCCAGCATCACCGCCTTGATGGTATGCATCCGGTTCTCGGCCTCCTCGAATACCAGAGACCTTTCGGACTGAAACACCTCATCCGTAACCTCCATCTCCGTAATTCCGAAACGATCCCCCATCTGTGCGCCAATGACAGTCTTCAAATCATGAAAGGCCGGAAGACAGTGTAGGAAAATCGCCTTTTCTCCTGCGTTTGTCATGACTTTGCCGTCAACCTTATAAGGGGACAAATCCCGAATGCGTTCTTCCCATATCTCATCCGGCTCTCCCATGGATACCCATACATCCGTATAAATCACATCCACGTCTTTCGTTCCCTCGTCCACATCCTCCGTCAATGTGACGCTGCCTCCCGTCTCGGCCGCAATCTCCCTGCACTGCGTCACCAGCTCCTCCGCCGGAAAATATTTTTCCAGCGTACATGCGGTAAAATGCATTCCCATTTTAGCGCAGGCAACCATCAGGGAATTCCCCATATTGTAGCGGGCGTCCCCCATATAAGTCAGCTTAATGCCCTTCAGACAGCCGAAATGCTCCCGAATCGTCAAGAGATCCGCCAGCATCTGCGTGGGGTGAAATTCATTGGTAAGGCCGTTCCACACGGGTACCTTGGAATTCTCCGCCAGCTCCTCCACGATCGCCTGTTCAAAGCCGCGATATTCGATTCCCTCGAACATGCCTGACAGTACTTTGGCAGTATCGGCAATGCTTTCCTTTTTCCCTATCTGGGAGGCCGACGGCTCCAGATATGTAGTGCCCATTCCCAAGTCATGGGCCGCCACTTCAAACGCGCAGCGAGTACGGGTGCTGGTTTTCTCAAAAATCAGCGCCACATTCTTCCCCCACAGCGTGTCCACCGGAATATTCCTTTTCTTTTTATCCTTCAGCTCCGCAGCCAAATCAATCAAATATACGATTTCCTCCGGAGTAAAATCCAAAAGTTTTAAAAAATCACGTCCCTTTAAATTCATCTTTCCGCACGTCCTTTCTTATATTAATACCGCATCCGCCCTCCAAATGCCCTTCTCTTTTACCCAATGCCTTTCAGCCGATTCCTGAAAAATTCGCAGGAATCGGCTGTCATGAAATCTCCTTATTTGCGGCCTTACTGCTTTGCGCCCTCTTTCCATGCCGTCGCAATGCTTGCAATTCCCTGAAGCTCCGCCGGCAGAAGAATCGTGGTAGCCTGACCGTCGGCCACCTTTTCAAATGCCTCCAGACTCTTAATCTTCAAAACTGCTGCGTCCGCTCCCGCTTCTTTCAGCATACGGATACCGTCCGCATTTGCCTGCTGCACCTTCAGGATTGCCTCCGCTTCACCTTCCGCCTCGCGAATCATCTTTTCCTTCTGTGCTTCCGCACGAAGGATTGCGGACTGCTTATCTGCTTCCGCCCGAAGAATTGCGGATTCCTTGGCGCCTTCCGCCTCCAGAATCTTTGCCTTCTTCTCGCCTTCCGCACGAGTAACCGCCTCGCGTCTCTCACGTTCCGCCTTCATCTGTTTTTCCATAGCATTCTGGATTTCGGAAGGAGGAATAATATTCTTAAGCTCCACACGGTTTACCTTAATTCCCCAAGGGTCGGTAGCAATATCCAGCGCCGCCCGCATCTTGGTATTGATGGTCTCACGGCTGGTCAGAGTCTGATCCAGCTCCAAATCGCCGATAATGTTACGAAGAGTAGTGGCGGTCAGATTTTCGATTGCCATCATGGGATTTTCCACACCATAGGTAAACAGCTTGGGATCCGTAATCTGGTAAAAGACCACCGTATCAATCCTCATGGTGACATTGTCCTTCGTAATCACGGGCTGAGGCGGGAAATCCGCCACCTGCTCTTTCAAGTTCACCTTTCTGGCCACCTTGTCAAGAAAAGGCACCTTCACATGAAATCCCACGGACCATGTTCCCTGATACGCTCCCAGACGCTCAATCACATATGCCTGTGCCTGAGGAACGATTTTCAGACAGGAAACAAACACCACCAGCACCACTACAAGCAACGCAAATACTATCCATATCATATTCATACCTCTTTCCGTACTGTCATGGCAGTACCTATATTTTATGATTGAAGCTCTCAATCCCAGCCTGCTCTCCGGGCCGCCGCGTTTTCCGGTGTTTCCGCCAGTCTGCGCCGGCTTGGCTTATAGGCCATC
The DNA here is from genome assembly GCA_948467735.1 of uncultured bacterium. Classification (GTDB taxonomy): domain Bacteria; phylum Bacillota; class Clostridia; order Lachnospirales; family Lachnospiraceae; genus Acetatifactor. Next base: position 56,836 of record CAOKFN010000025.1, on the reverse strand, counting down.
CTTTCCGGACTCCGTTTCCTCCGTCTGTGAGACGCTTTCTGCATGCGTACTGCCCCTCAGTCTTTCGTCCACCTTTACTATCAGCTTCACGCCGTTAATCGCCGCCACATTAACCACGGTTCCCACAGGTATCCGAAGCCTGTCGTCATAACTTCTGGCGCTCCACTCAAGCCCCCCTATCGTGACCTGCCCCGTGGAATGCAGGTTGCAAATCTCACTGGTGACAATCGCCTGACGCCCGACCATACTTTCCACATTTGTCTTAACACGATCCTTGTTAAAATACTTCACCGCTATGGGCCTTGTAAAGAACAGCAGAATCAGGGAGACCAAAAGGAACAAAATCACCTGAAGAAAAAACGGCGCATGCAGCAGAGCCGCCAGAATCGCCGCCAAAGCGCCTCCCGCAAACCAAATCGTGGTAAGTCCCATGGTGGGCAGCTCGATAATGATGCATACAATCAGCAGGACCAGCCAGAAAATCATCATTTCATCCATCTCATCACTCCTCTCTGCCATCTCTCGGGTTCAATTATAGTTTACTACAAAAATCAGTTTTGGGCAATGTATTTCTATAAAAAAGTACAAGGACGGCAGTGCTTCTCGCAGTGCCGTCCTTGCGGATCCCATCATTGATATATGCAGCGGCTGACATTTGCCATGTCCTCTTTACCGCTTCATTAATAGAATACATGATTGCCGATCACCAGACCTTCACGGCCGTTGTTGCGGCGGAAGTGCGTCAAATCGCCCACATTGGACACCCCTGACAATGCCTCCTCAGCCGCCCTGTAGCAGCTCTCATAAATACTGCCGGATTCATATACCTGATCCAGCTTGCCCGTCATGGCCGGTGTAAACTGACCGGACGCATAGATTACGCCAAGAATGGTGTTCGGGTATGCGGAGCTTCTGACACGGTTCATGACAACCGCACCCACCGCCACCTGTCCTTCGTAGCTTTCCCCGCAGGCCTCGCAGTGAATCAAGGCCGCCAGAAGCTTTACGGTATCCATATCCGTGCTGTACTCGCCATATTTCACATGACGCTCGGCCTCTTTCCTCGCTTCTTCCTCTTCCTTCTCCCGTGCCCTGATTTCATCCATGGTCTCTCCCGCGTCTATCATGAAATCCAGCACGACATAATCCGCCGATACATAGCCGTCGCTGCCCTCAAAGTCCACGCAGATCCAGCCGTCCTCCTTCTGTTCGAGCACTTCTACAATCTCACCCTTGGGAAACATGCCGTAAACGGCGGCTTCCGTGCTGGGTTCCGTTCTTACCCGAAGCGCTTCCGTATTGATGGTAGCCACCATCTTTCCCACGCTGTTAGCCAAGTCCTGAGCCTCTTGGCCGAACAGCAGATACTCGTCGGAAGCCCATCCGATAATGTTCCCGGACTGCAGCTTGGTCCATCCGTCCCTTCTCTCAAGAATCGTACCTCCGCAGTCCTTATATAACATTCCAACCTTCTCAGCCGTCTCGCTGGCGTCTGCGCGCACATTCAGGGAATTCTTCACATTTGCCATAACCAGCCTGCCCGTCTGAGATTCTTCTTTTTGTTCCTCCGTCTCCACAAGGAGTTCATCCGAAGCGCTCATGGGAACCGCCGCATGTACTACGCCGGGCCTTAGCACCGCCGCCACTCCTCCGCGAAACTGCTCCATGTAATCTGTGTCGTTTGCTTGGACAACCATGCCTGACTGCAGCCCAAGAACCATTGCCAATACTCCCGCCGCCACGACAGACATCTTCTTGCCTTTTGCCATTTTAATTTACCTCCATTCAACAAATTGTATTCCCTTGCGAAATCATTCCATTTTATTAAGAAAGATATTACAAAGTTATTAAATTTGTTACGGAGATTATAGCAGATGTTAAAGAGATTGTCAAGTTTTGGCTTCCAACAAAATTTTCGGCCCCAATTTATACTGACAGACGCTGAAATCTGCCAAGCCAAGCCGCCCGACTCACGAGCGGAAAGCATCATGAACCGACGGCAGATTTTACCGCTCGCGAGCATATACCGCGCACCGATAAAACCTGCCTCGTGTCCCGGCTGCGGGCCTCCGATAAGATACGACTGCTCATTTTCCACCCGTAAATTTCGGCGGGCTGCAGTCTATATGATATAGTTGCCCTCCTCCGGCAGATCGTCAGGGCTGATCCAATCGATATCTTCACTGACTTCGCCGTTCCCGGCAAAGTCGCGGATACATTTCCACGCCGCTTCCGGAGGGATGAACAGTCCCTCGGAGACGTACAAGCCGTCTCCCCATACGTCCAGCACGCTGCCCAGCTTTGTCCTGTCCCGCAGAGAGAGCTTTATTCGTTCCCCTTTCATATAACCAAGATATACGCCGTATTCCTTTAAAGCGGCTATCCACAGCTGCGCCCCCTCATTGCCATCGCTTTCTTCGGAATAATCAATGACGCCGCAGCAATCCGCAAACACGGAATTCTCATAGAGAAACGCTTCTAATTCTTCTATGGTGTTTCCCTCAAAATGAACGTAATCATCTTCCGTTTTATCAATATCTATCTTCATCGAATTCCCTCCGCTCCGAGCTGCCTTTCCAAGCGCTTTCTTCCATAATTCTCACATGTTTTTGACCTTTCCAAGCGCTTTCTTCCATATTTTCACATGTTTTTGGCCTTTCCAAGCACTTCTTCCATCTTTTTACATATTCTTGGCCTTTTCAATGCACGCTTCCACAGCGTCCATCACTGCGGCACGCATCCCTTTTTCCTCCAGAACCTTCACCGCCTGAATGGTGGTGCCTCCCGGCGAACAGACCATATCCTTCAGCTCCCCGGGATGCATTCCTGTTTCCAGAACCATTTTGGCGCTGCCAAGCACTGCCTGCGCCGCAAATTCATAAGCCTGCTTTCTCGGCATTCCCGCCGCAACCGCCCCATCCGCCATGGCTTCGATAAACATAAACACATAGGCCGGAGAGCTGCCGCTGACCCCCGCAGCCACATCCATCAGACGCTCCGGAATCACGTCTGCCTTTCCAAAGGATTCCAGCAGCTTCACCACCCTGTCAATGTCCTCCGCCGGCACTTCCTCCCCGGCGCTGACCCCCGTACAGCCCTCCAGCACCATGGCCGGAGTGTTGGGCATACAGCGTATGATTTTCAGTTCCGGCCTGCCGAACGCCTCTTTCAGATAATTCAGGCTGCGGCCTGCCGCAATGCTCACAATCAGGCATTCCTTCTTCACCACATCCCGTATCTCCTCAATCACTTCCCGAAGGACAATGGGCTTTACCGCCAGAAAGAGAATATCCGCCGCCCGGGCCGCACATCTGTTGTCCACATAGGCTGTGATGCCGTATTTTTCCCCAATTCTTCGCCTTGTCTCCTCCGTTCTGGCAGAGCCTGTAATATCCTCTGCCTTGGCGGTCCCTTTTTCAATCATGCCCCCAATCATGGCGGACGCCATATTTCCCAATCCTATAAAACCTATCCTCATCTTTTTCCTCCTATTCCAGTTCCGTCTCTCCATTTCAGCGCCCTTACAGGGGAGCAATTTTCAGCTGCATAGAACGCATCTGAAAATTCTCCTGCGCACTTGTGCGCAGTGAGCACTTGTGCGCAGTGGGTGCTTCCATTCCGAGACTGTTTTTTTATTCCAGTTCCCGCTTGCGGGAACTTTTCCGCTTGCGGGAACTTTTCCGCCTGCGGGAACTTTTCCGCCTGCGGGAACTTTTCCGCCTGCGGGAACTTTTCCGCCTGCGGGAACTTGTTCCGTCTCAGCAAAGCCTTAGATTTTATCTTGAGACACTTCTCTGGCGATGGGCCTCATACATAAGCAGGGAAGCCGCAACGGCCGCGTTCAGGGATTCCACTTGTCCCTCCATGGGAATTTTCAGCATATCGTCCGCCTTCCCGGACAGTTCCCGGCTTAGGCCCCCTCCCTCGTTTCCGATCAAAAACGCCGCGCCTTCCCGGAAAGAAAAGCTGTCATAATACCTTCTGCCTTCCAGATGCGCCGCATATGTATGGATGCCGTTTTCCCTCAGCATATCCACCGTTTCCGGCAGATTCTCCACACGGACGAAGGGAACCCGGTATATGGACCCCATGGTGGACCTTATGGTCTTGGGATTATAGATATCCACCGTACCGGCGCTCATAATAATTCCCGTGATTCCAGCCGCCTCGCCCGTCCTTACAATGGTACCCAGATTGCCGGGATCCTGCAGCTCTTCCAGCACAAGCAGCAGCGGACAATCCGCCTCCACAAACCGGCTCAGCTTGTATTCCGGCCGCTTTATGACACATAAAATCCCCTGCGGAGTCCGGGTGTCCGACATTTTCCCAAACACGTCCGCCGCCACAGTCTCATATCCCGTCCTATCAAGTTTTTCCCTGATATCCGGATTTTCCAGCGCCTTCTCCAAAACCTCTGAAGACACATAAACTTCCCGAATCCACTCTTTGGGCGCTTCCTCATACATCTTAAATCCTTCCGCAAGGAAAACCCCCGCCTCCCGCCTTTCTTTCGCTTTGGTACGCAGCTGCACCACCTGCTTCACTCTCGGATTCGCACTGCTGGTAATCATACAGCCTCCCTTCTGCCGTCCCGCCAGCCCCTGATTACAAAAGATACCTAATTTCCACTGACTGCTAAAAGCAGCAAAGCGGCTATTTCCTATAGAAACAACCGCTTTCATCCCATGAGCACCGCGCCAAAGCGCCCTGCCTGCATGGGCATACATCCATATACCCTGCGCCATACACTGGCGGAAATGCCAGTGTACCCGAAACACTTTTTATCATTTTCACCATGATACAGCCCCGTCAGATGGTAAGCACCTTCGCTATCTCATACTGATATTCATCAATGCCCTTCTGCATCTGCAGCGCCTCTTCAATATCAAAATCCGTAAAGTCCCCATGCCTGTACCCCACCACGCGGTTAGTCTTGCCTCCCAGCATGATATCCACCGCATACGCCCCCATGATGGACGCATAATAGCGATCCATGGCGGTGGGATTTCCGCCTCTCTGCATGTAGCCCAGAATGGTCGCTCTGGTCTCGATTCCCGTGGCCGCCTCAATTCTTCTGGCCATGGAAGTGGAGTGGCCGATGCCCTCCGCATTGATAATCAGATGGTGAGTCTTTCCCTTTTTGCGGCTTCCGATAATATGATTGATAATCTCCTGTTCGTCGTACTGATATTTCTCCGGAAGAAGAATGTCCTCGGCGCCGTTTGCGATACCGCACCAGAGGGCGATATAACCCGCATGCCGTCCCATAACCTCTATGATGCTGCATCGTTCATGGGAGGAGGATGTATCCTTCACCTTGTCGATGGCCTGCATGGCGGTATTCACCGCCGTATCAAAGCCGATGGTATACTCGCTGCAGGCAATGTCCAAATCTATGGTTCCGGGAATTCCCACCGTGTTGATGCCCAGTCTGGAAAGGGCCTGCGCCCCCCGATAAGAGCCGTCCCCGCCGATTACCACAATGCCGTCGATGCCGTGCTTCTGGCATATCTCCGCGCCCTTCTGCTGATACTCAAGCTTCATGAATTCCAGACACCGGGCCGTGCCCAGAACGGTGCCGCCCCTCTGGATAATATCGGATACATGTCTCGGTTCCATATCTATAATATCTTCATTCAACAGGCCGTTATAGCCCTTTTTGATGCCTTTCACCTTCAAGCCTCTGAAAATAGCGGTACGGACTACGGAGCGAATGGCAGCGTTCATTCCCGGTGCATCTCCTCCGCTGGTCAAAACCGCAATCGTCTTTAATTCCTTCGCCATGACTTTGTCCTCCTATTCAAAGTTCCCGCACGCGGGAACTTGTTCCGTCTCTCCACTTCTGCGCCCCTTGGGGGAAGAAAATTCCATCTGCATAGGGCGCAGCTGGTATTTCCTTCCTTGTGCCGTCAGGCACATTGCGCATCCGTTCCGAGACTGTCTTTTTCTATTCCAGTTCCCGCACGCGGGAACTTGTTCCGTTCTCTCTGCTGCTGCGCCCCTAGAGGGGGAAGAAAATTTCTGTTATATTTTCCTAATGTCCCATTTTAATCCATTTTTTCTCTATTTTCAATAGGTATGCCGCGAATTCTTACATTTTCCTGTCCGAAGATTCCAGCCAGCTTTCGCTGCAGTTCCATATCCGCTCTCACGCGGCGGTTGGGGGGGAGCGGTTTGTATGCTTTGGTATCCCGCAGATAAATTACCACATCGTCGTTTCCGTCGGAATCCGCAATGGCGGCAAACAGCTCCTGCTCTCTGGCCATATAGTCTCCCGCGGCGGCAAATTGTATCCATATGCCGTCGGGAACTTTTTTCTGCCGTCCGGCCTGCGCCGTGCCCTTGGATACGGCTCCGTACCCGTTTTGACGGCCTGACCCGCCTCCGGCCTCCGACACGCCCGGACCCTCTTGATTTCCGGCCCCCGCGCCTGTTCCGGCTTCCTGCCTGCCCGCGCCGCCCCATGACCGTCCCTGACGGCCTGCGCTTCCGTAACCGCCCTTGTCATAACGATTCTTGAATAAATATCCGCCTCCTGCCTGAGCCGCTTCCTGAAAGCTCACAATTTGGTCGCAGATCAGCTTGCCGTCCTTCTCTTCCTCCAAGGCTGCCCGCCCTTTCACAAATATTTTCGCATCTTCCGCAAGCAGAGGCCCATACTTTTCATACACTCTGGGAAACACCACGATTTCCACGTTTCCCACCAGATCCTCCAGATTTAAAAATGCCATCACCTCGTCGTTTTTCGTGTATTTGATGCTCTTATCCGCAATCATTCCGCCTATCACCACAGAGGCCTGATCCTCCACCCGCACATTTCCCGTCTCCTCCTCCAGCATAAAATCGCCGGTGGTATTGGTGATATATTTCCTCCAGAGCTCCTCGTCGGCTTCCAGAGGATGTCCGCTCAGATAGATTCCCAGCACTTCCTTTTCAAATGATAACAGCATTTCCTTCTCATACTCTCCCACCTCGGGCATCCTGATATCAAACTCCTCCTTATGAGAATCCTCCGCAATATCAAACAGAGAAAGCTGCCCTGCAAGATTTTTCTTTTTATCCTTGACGATGCTGTCAATCATCTGCCCGTAGACGCTCATATATTGTTTCCTTGTACCGCCCAGGCCATCCAGAGCGCCCGCTTTTATCAAATTTTCCAGCACGCGCTTGTTCACTTCCTTCTCCGCGGTGCGGGTGATAAAATCTTTTAAATTAGTAAACGGCCCTCCTGCCCTGCGTTCCGCCTCAATGTCTTCTATCACCGGCCCGCCCACGCCTTTGATGGCCGTCAGCGCATACCGGATGCCTCCCTCGCTGACGGAAAATCCTTTCTGGCCCTGATTGATGTCCGGCGGCAGCATCTTAATTCCCATGCTGCGGCAGGTCAGGATATATTCCGACACCTTTTTCGGAAAGTCGATGACGGAAGTCAGAAGCGCCGCCATAAATTCCACCGGATAATAATATTTCAGCCACGCCGTCTGATACGCCACCACCGCGTACCCCGCCGCGTGGGATTTATTAAAGGCATATTCCGCGAAATCGATCATATCGTCAAAAATCGTGTTGGCCGCCTGCTCCCCGATTCCCTTGGAGACGCATCCCGGCACCCCTTCCGCCTCGTTTCCGTAGATGAAATTGGCCCGCTCCTTTTCCATGACGGAATGCTTCTTCTTGCTCATGGCCCGGCGCACCAGATCGCTGCGCCCCATGGTATACCCGCCCAGATCGCGGACGATCTGCATCACCTGCTCCTGATAAATGATGCACCCATGGGTGGGCTCCAATATGGGCTTTAACTGAGGGCAGATATAGGTGACGGCGGAATGGCTGCTTCTGTTTTGGATATACTTGGGGATGGAATCCATGGGCCCCGGACGGTAGAGGGAAATCCCGTCGATGATATCCTCCAGACTTCTCGGCCGAAGCTCCTTCATAAAGTTCTTCATGCCGCCGCTTTCTAACTGGAATATCCCGTCCGTTTTCCCCGTGGCTATGGAGGCGAACACCTTCTCGTCATTATAGTCAAGCCCGTCCATGTCAATCCGTTTTCCCGTACTCTGCTCCACGAAATCCACGGCGTCGTGGATGACCGTCAGGGTACGAAGTCCCAAAAAATCCATTTTCAGCAGTCCCAGCTCTTCCAAGGTGGTCATGGTAAACTGGGTGGTAATGGCGCCGTTGCTCCCCCGGGAAAGGGGGACGAACTCATCCGCCGCCTCCGGGCAGATAACCACCCCCGCCGCATGCATGGAAGCATGTCTGGGCAGTCCCTCCAGTCGCTTGCTCATGTCAATCAAGAGGTGTACCTTCTCATCCTGCTGGTACTGTGTCCGCAGCTCCGGATTCATCTCCAGCGCCCGGTCGATGGTAATGTTTAACTCCCTCGGCACCATTTTCGCAATGGAATCCACAAAAGCATAGGGCAGATCCATCACCCGTCCCACATCCCGGATCACGCCCTTGGCGGCAAGGGTACCGAAGGTGACAATCTGCACCACCTTGTCGGCGCCGTATTTCCCGCTCACATAATCAATGACCTCCTGCCTGCGGCTGAAACAGAAATCCACGTCAATATCGGGCATAGACACCCGCTCCGGATTTAAGAAACGCTCAAACAGCAGATTATATTTGATGGGGTCGATATTGGTGATTTTCAGGCTGTAGGAAACAATGCTCCCGGCGGCGGAGCCCCTGCCCGGCCCCACAGGGATGCCGTTTTCCTTGGCGTAATTGATAAAATCCCACACAATCAGGAAATAATCCACATACCCCATGGCCCGGATGACGGAAAGCTCATAATCCAGCCTCTCCCGCAGGGTCTGTCCCGTCTCCCCCGCCGGCCGGTCCACATCCCCGTATCGTTCCACAAGCCCGTCGCCGCAGAGCTTGTTCAAATACCCCCAAGAATCATACCCCTCCGGCACCTCATACTTGGGCAGCTTCGTGACGCCGAATTCTATCTCCACATTGCAGCGTTTTGCAATGCGCCCCGTATTTTCCAAGGCCTCCAAGGCATAGGGGAAAAGCGCTTTCATTTCCTCCTCGCTTTTCACATAGTACTGCCCGCCTTCATAGCGCATCCTGTCCTCGTCCGCCAGCTTCTTGCCCGTCTGAAGGCAGAGCAGGATGTCATGGGAGTCCGCGTCGTTTTCATAGGTATAATGGACGTCGTTGGTGGCAGCCAGCGGAATGTCCAGCTCCCGGCTCATCTTCAACAGCTCCGTGTTCGCCATCCTCTGCTCCGGATAACCGTGATCCTGCAGCTCTAGGAAGAAATTCCCCTTTCCGAAGCAGGCCTCATATTTCCTCGCCGCCTTCCTCGCCTCGTCGGGCTGGCCCTTGACAATATACCTCTGCACCTCCCCCGCCAGACAGGCAGACAGCGCGATGAGCCCCTCATGGTATTGGTTCAGCACCTCCATGTCCACTCTCGGCTTATAATAATACCCTTCCGTGAAGCCCTTGCTGACAATTTTCATCAGGTTGGCGTAGCCCGTATTATTCTCCGCCAGAAGCACCAGATGATAATACCGATCCTCGCCCCCGGCAAGTTCCTTGTCAAACCGGGAATTGGGCGCCACATATATCTCGCAGCCCAGAATCGGCTTGACGCCCGCCTCTTTCGCCGCCCGGTAAAAGTCGATAACGCCGTACATGACCCCGTGATCCGTGATGGCGGCGCTGTCCATCCCCAGCTCCTTCACCCGGGCAACATATTCTTTTATTTTATTGGAACCATCCAAAAGGGAATACTCCGTATGGACGTGAAGATGTACAAATGCCATGGTTCGGACTCCTCTATTTTATGTAAACAATATTACCCCTGTCTTGTCTTCCGTAAAGGAATAATGATACATTAAATCTTATCATAAACATTCTTATTTTTCAATTCGGAAATCCTGCTCTCATTGACGCGTCAAAAAATTTTCCCAAAATCAAAAATATCGCAAAAGAGGGACGGTCAATGCCCTCCCCCTTTCTTCGTCTCCAAATCTGAAAATTTCCGCCTCGTTTCAAGAGCCCCTATGGACGGAGGGGCTGATTCAAGACAAATTCCAACATGCGCCGGATTCAAGACGCATCCCGGCAGGAAGCGGACACGGGAACCGGGAACAAAACGGCTGTTTCAGGGAATATAAAGAAAGGCCTTCTTCCAAAAAGGCCTCAGCCCAATACGATAGGTTTCTGGAATTGTGCAGACTTTTCGACCTTCCGGATGATTTCACGCCGCGCGGAAAATCAGCTTCTGTTTCTGGACGAACCTTTGAATTTCATGGATGCGCTTTTCCGGAAACAGCTGACGGAAGCCCTCTGCGGCAGTTTTATCAAGGCGGTTTTGTGGAACATGACAAGGCTTCGGCAGCGCCGTCGCCACAAGAATTGTGGAGCTGATATGAAAGTCCGAAGAAATCGGCGGAATAGACCGGCGCATGGCCGGAATCCGAAATACCGATAATCAATTCTGCGTTGTACAGTACGGCCTCCGCTTCTGAAAGCTTTTACAACAGATATTTCCTTACAAGGGGAAGCCTTCTAAGCACTCCTGCCGCTGCCGCCGAACATGCAAATATAATAAGAATTGTAAAGGGCAGCGTCAGCAAAGGCATATGGTACTGGGGATTAAAATGAAGCAGTTTCACGCACACATGAATGAATATAGGATGAATAATATAGATTCCAAGGGCGTTCTGGGCCAGCAGCTCCAGCTTTGGCACGGAGGGTTTCTTCTCGCATAAGATTCTAATCTCCGCGAAAAGGCTGATCGCCAGCAGCAGTTCAAAAGGATGAGCTTCATCCAATACATGTTCCACCCCCTGCGCGCTTTCCCAAAACACGGCGGCTCCTCCAATCAAAATACCGGCCGCCGCCAGCCAGCGGTATTTTTTCAAATTTTCCCTCATTCCTCCGATCACACCGCCCGCTGTCACAAAAAAAAGCCATATTCCGGAAACCGGCATTATTTCTGCCGGAATAAAACCCGCCAGTCCCGCCCCATAGGGATATACGCAAAAGAAAAACAAAAGCAGCCCGGCAAAGATTATCTGCTCCTTGACATCCGAATGCTTCATAAAAGCGGAGAGCAGGGGCATACATAGATATACTCCCAGCAGCCGGTACAAATACCACATATGAGCCCATGTGCTATCCGTGAGAATCTTCAGGCACAAAATGCGCAGGCTGATCTGCTCTCCTTCCGCCAGCATTTTCACCCCGCCAAACAGGCAGCCGAAAACGATAATGCAGGCTGTGACTTTTATGATATGTTTCTTCATATTTCCATATGAGCAGCAGCGTTCGGCAGTCAAAAAGCCCGCCCCTGTTGCCAGCACAAAAAGCGGCACCGCACAGTACAGGAATTGGTGAAGAACATGCATTACCATGCATTGAAAGTCAGAAAGATATCCTCCTCCGGCATTCAAAGTACTGCTTATGGTATGCAGCGCCGTGACGGCCAAGGCCCCTGCCGCCTTCACCACGTCCAAGTATCGCTCTCTGACTTTTTGATCCACCTCGCCACCTCGCTGTCTACAGGTATTTCTTCAAGACTTCCGCTTTATCCACTGCCTCCCAGGGAAGATTGAGATCGTCGCGGCCGAAATGTCCGTAAGCCGCGGTCTGTCTATAAATAGGCCTGCGCAGGTCAAGCATTTTAATGATGCCCGCGGGACGAAGGTCGAAATTCTCCCGAATGATCTCCACCAGCTTCTCCGTGCCAAGCTTCCCCGTGCCGAAGGTATCTACCATGATGGAAGTGGGCTGCGCCACGCCGATGGCGTAAGCCAGCTGAATTTCGCACTTTTCCGCCAGTCCTGCGGCCACAATATTCTTTGCAACATAGCGTGCCGCATAGGCCGCGCTTCTGTCCACCTTGGTGCAGTCCTTGCCGGAGAACGCGCCGCCGCCATGACGGGCATAGCCGCCGTAGGTGTCCACGATAATCTTACGTCCGGTCAATCCTGCGTCGCCCTGAGGGCCGCCGATGACGAAACGTCCGGTAGGATTGATAAAGAACTTGGTATCCTTGTCCACCATCTCCTTAGGCAGAATCGGGTCAAAAACATATTTTTTGATATCCTCATGAATCTGCTCTTGGGTCACATTTTCATCATGCTGGGTGGAGAGCACCACCGCCTCTAACCGGATGGGCCTGCCGTTATCGTCGTATTCCACGGACACCTGACTCTTGCCGTCGGGACGTAAGTAGGGGAGAGTGCCGTCCTTGCGAACCTTGGTCAGCTGCCTTGCCAGCTTGTGGGCCAAAGAAATCGGATAGGGCATCAGCTCCGGAGTCTCATTGACCGCATAGCCGAACATCATGCCCTGATCGCCCGCGCCGATTGCCTCCAGCTGTGCGTCGCTCATGCCGGACTCCCTTGCTTCCAGCGCCTTGTCAACGCCCATGGCGATATCGGGAGACTGCTTATCCAGCGCAGTCATCACGGCGCAGATATTGCCGTCGAAGCCGGTCTTGGCGTCGTTATAGCCGATTTCGTTCACGGTTCTGCGGACGATGGCGGGAATGTCAAGATTTGCCTTGGTGGTAATCTCTCCCGTCACCAGAACAAATCCGGTGCAGCTTGCGGTCTCACAGGCCACGCGGCTCATAGGGTCCTGCTCCATGCAGGCGTCCAAAATTGCATCCGATACCGCATCGCAGAGCTTATCAGGATGTCCTTCGGTTACGGATTCCGAGGTAAATAAATGCTTTTCCATAATTTTCTTCCTTCCTTATGTAAAAATTGTTAAAATTGTGACAGCTAATCTCTTATCAGCAAAGCCTTTCATCCCAAAAGGAACTTTCCTCCGCCTTCACATACATGCCTTTCCATACCTCTTACAGAGGTGCGGACAACCGGCGCGCATCCGGGAAAACGCTGCCCTTCCGTGTGCGGAAGGCGAAAAAAATCCGCTTACGAGGTAAGCGGACTAAAATCTTTCGATGTTCAATCCTCTTATTGCTCGAATATAACTCGCTCAGGGGGGCACCTTCCTCAATGGGGTTGCCGTGGCTTCACCGATCCTATGTATCTCCACCAACTCTGAATAAGAGAACTCATATAAAATTTTTATTTTTTTGATTGTGAAATGTTCTTTTTCACACTATTACATTACTACATATGCCCTGTTCTGTCAACATATATTTTTTTAATAGCCTGCCTTTTTCATCTCCTCGCAGAAAGCCGCCTCGGACAAATTCACCCGCTCAGCCGCCTCTTCCAGCTTCAGCAGCCCATCATTTACCAGCGAACACAGCGTCATAAACACACCCTGCTTCTTTCCTTCCTCTCTTCCCTCTTCTCTTCCCTCTTCCAGTATACTTTGACCTAAACCATTCACATTTTCCGCCTCCTTCCATAACTCCTCATTTCCGGAGAAATCAATATACTCCGATATGGTGTTGAGAAAATTGTCGTTGTGAGGATACATCAGCGCATTCAAAAAACGCAGAAGTCCATATCCTTCGTCTCCCTTTTTTCCATTATACACCCTGCCGCCCAATTTGATAATAACCAATGTCATCAAATCATAATCTTCTTTTGCAGCAGTATGTAAACCGGTATGTTTTGTGTTTGACATCTCATAGACTGAAATACTGTAACGGTCTTCAATCGGAACGTCATCCCTGCATATCCAGATACTATAGCATTTCTCCAAGCATCCATAATCCGTATTCTCCGTGACAAGAGAAAGCTGGGAGGACAGCCTCCGGGCCAGATAATACATCCCTCGTTTTTCAATTGGATATCCCGGCTGGCTGTCCTTCTGCGATTCCATGTCCACATGCAGGCTGACCAGCACCTTCTCCGTTGACAGAAGCGGATTCTTTGCCCTGAATACCAAATCGAACAGCGAAGTTTTCTCATTCAGCTGCACAAATTCCGCATTATCCCCGCGAATCTGCGTATTCGTTCTGCCAGACGACACTTCCTTGGCATCGGTGATGGAATCCGGCTCTATAAAATCCATAACCTCTTTCCAGCCGTATCCTTTATATTCCGCTACAATCTCCTGAAGGATAACCGCCAGCACTTCCTTGCTGCGCAGAACGGTTTTGCTTTGGGCATCCAGCCCTTCCATCTCCGCCGTAATCTGCATGGAGCTCAATACCTCCATGCTTCCTTTGAGTTTTTCCATCTTCGCTCCCCGTCCCCGCCGCTCTGAATCACAGCCCTGTGCCCGAAATACGAAACCGCCCGGTTCACCCGGTCTTCAGCTTAAATTTCTGATAATCCTTCTCCGTCTCCACCAGCTCAATCTGTGCGCCCAGACTGCGAAGCTTAATATGGAAGTCCTCGTATCCCCGTTCAATATATTTAATGTCGTCTACCATAGTACAGCCTTCCGCTGCCAGAGCCGCAATCACAAGCGCCGCCCCGGCCCGCAGATCCGGCACGGAAATGCTGGCTCCGGTATATTTGCTCACACCGTCTATGATGGCGGTATTGCCTTCCACCTTGATGCCCGCTCCCATCCTGGTCAATTCATCCACATACTTAAATCGATTTTCAAAAATGCTTTCCGTCACAATGCTTGTCCCCTTTGCCACCGCAAGGGCAACCGTAATCTGGGGCTGCATATCCGTCGGAAACCCCGGATAAGGCAGAGTTTTCACCTGCGTATGCATCAGAGGCTTGGATGACACCACGCGAATGCAGTCGTCCTTCTCCTTCACCTCGCATCCGATTTCCAGAAGCTTAGCGGTAATGGACTCCAAATGTTTGGGAATCACATTTTTTACCGTCACATCCCCCTTGGTAATGGCGGCAGCAAACATAAATGTACCCGCCTCAATTTGATCCGGAATAATCGTATACTCCGATCCATGAAGCTTGGACACGCCTTTAATACGGATCACATCGGTTCCGGCCCCCTTGATATTGGCCCCCATACTGTTCAAAAAGTTCGCCACATCCACCACATGGGGCTCCTTGGCGGAATTTTCAATAATCGTCATTCCCTCCGCCAAAGCAGCCGCCATCATAATATTAATGGTAGCGCCCACGCTGACCACATCCATGTAAATATGGCTTCCCACCAGCCGCTCCGCCTTTGCCTTGATCAGACCATGTTCGATCACAACCTCAGCGCCGAGAGCGCGAAACCCCTTTAAATGCTGGTCTATGGCGCGAAAGCCGATATCGCAGCCCCCGGGCAGCACCACTTGGGCAAATCTGAATTTTCCCAAAAGCGCTCCCAGCAGGTAATAGGAAGCTCGAATTTTCTTAATTTCTTCGTTCTCAACAATTAAATTATTAATATCCCGTGCATTTAACATAATTCTGTGCCGACTCAAATGCTCTACCGCAGCGCCAATATCCTGCATCGTGTTCAACATCACATTTATGTCCCATACATCGGGTATATTATCTATATATACGGTTTCATCCGTCATGGCGGCGGCGGCCAGAATAGGAAGAGCCGCGTTCTTTGCGCCCCCTATCTCCACATCGCCCACCAGCGGATTCCCGCCTCTTATCGCATATTGCTGCATCTATCCCTACCTCTGCTTAATGTCAGCATTTTCTAAAATATTCTACGAAGCCATTGCCATGTTACCATATTTCTCCTCATTTGTAAATCGAACGAATATTCATCCTTACTTCACATAATCCATGGGGTTTACCTGAGTACCGCTAATCAACAGCTCAAAGTGCAGATGCGGTCCCGAGGCAACCCCGGTGCTCCCGCTGAGGGCGATTTTCTCTCCCTGATTGACCTTCTGGCCCACCGACACCAGAACCTTGCTCAGATGCGCGTACCTTGTCTGCCTTCCGTCCGGATGGTCGATATAAACCACATAACCGTAGCCGCTTCCCCAGCCCGCCCTGGAAACCGTGCCGCCGCTGGACGCAAAGACCGTGGTTCCCGTGGGCACCGCCCAGTCAACGGCTTTATGATTCGATGTAGCACCCGGCACCGAAATGTCTCTCATGCCAAATCCAGAAGTAAGCCGTCCTCCGGAAATGGGCTTAATATAAGTGGGCGGTACGACCGTGCCTCTCTCTATCACTTTTGCCACGGCTTCCATAAGCACTTCTTCTTTCAGTATTTCACGGCCTACTTCCCGATCGTTGATATAGGACACATTCGCGATAATTCTTCTGGCGCCTGCGGAGGGCTGTCGGCGCAATACCGAATGATTGGTGTACCAGTCGGGATTGTCAATGTAAATCACATCGGTTTCGTAGCTTTCCTCATAATATTTTTCTTCCACCCTCTCTACGGACAATTCCGGTTCCGGAACCGTAATCAGCAGCTGATCGCCGATATTCAATATATCATTGATATCCTTCATGCCATTCATCTCTGCAATCTTGTCCATGGGGATATTCAATTTAATTGCAATCTCGGTCAATGTGTCCCCTGCGGCAACTTCATAGACGGCAGGCATTTCCTGCTCCATAAGGACCAGATGAATGGCGTCTTCCAGAGAGGTCACTCTGTTTGGCGGAAGATATGCCTCTGTAATCTCCACATCCTCCGAAAAATGCATTTCCTGAATTCCAAGGTCATAATCCCCAAAATCCTTCTCTCCGCTTTCCGCCTCCGTCCCCGTGATCCCGGCCAGAAATTTCTCAACGCCCGCTTCCATATGTGACTGCCGTTCCTCTTCATCGGACGAAGACCGCGCTATATTCGGCGTAAATATGTTGAACTCCTTACCCGCATCCTGCTTCAGCTCCACGATAAACTTTCCTTCGCCGCCATATTTATCAATGGCCGCCTGTAAAAGCCCGCGCACATCCTCCATACTTGCCAGATTGATAATATACTCGTTGATTTTCAAGGTATAAGAACGCTGCATGGTCTCATAGACGCCGGACTGCAGCGCCGCCTCCATCCTTCGGAGCACGTCTTCCTCTCTGTCAACCTCGCCCCATAAGACTTCTTCTCCCACAACGGCCATATCCACATCCATAAACACCAGATCGTCACTGACAGAAACCACGTTTCTGCGAGCCTGCAGCAGCAGCTCCTCCACATGGGACTTGTCCCCCAGAGTTCCCACATCCTGACCATTTACCTGTATATGGAAAATATTTTCTCCGGTGTGTTCAAAAGGCGTATACCCCTTCAAGAATAAAATGCCCAAAAACAAAGTGGACATTGTAACTTTAATATATGTAAATTTGTATTTTTTATGATTGATTTTCTTCTTTTTCATATGCTTACCAATATTCCAGCAGGATAAATTGCGACAGTAAAACCATTCTATCAACATTTTCCAAGCTTGTAAAGTAAATTTGCCGCCCGCGTCACAAAGATGCAAATATGATGCAATGAAAATCAGTATTTCCAATTTGGTAAAAAATATCCGTTTTAGGAAAAATTTACCGCTTCACGGGAAATTATTCCCCCTCCTTCCACTGGGGATGCTGCACAAAAAACATTAAAAACATCACCAGCTGCCCCGGATTCCAGACAATTTCCATCAGGCCAAACACCACATACAGCACGCACACAAAAAACGGCATCACCGCATAAGGATTTTCCTTTTCATGCAGTACGCTTTTCCCATGCACAAACAACAAAAATACCGATAAAATTACCGACAGGATCCCCGCCGGTATCCCATAGGTATATGCTATCTGCAGCCACAGATTCTGGGCATGTCTGGAAAAATAATCCCCCTCCCCGATAAGGTAAAATCCCTTGTCCGGCCCATTGCCATACCAAGTCAGGTCATCCCAGTACGCCTTGTAAATGGTCAGCCGCTCCCTCAGACTCAAATCCTCCGTCCAAGGCACCCAAACCAGATCCACCCTCTCCATATCCATCGTCTCGCTTTCCGCAGCATACGCGTACAGAACAAAAGGCCGACGTCGTCCGGCGCTTTTGAGCGTATTGATAATCCTGCCCAGCAGCGCCTCCATGAATTCGTTTAAATCCACATATTTTTCCGAATCCGGAGAATCATAAGAATGCACCTTTTCCACGCGATACTCGCCCTCATACCAAATCGGATGATGCAGTATGACGGGAAGCCAGCGAATGGTGCCATAAACGGGCAGAAAAGTCAGTCCCGCGGCCAAAAGAAGCGCTGCCCCCCTGCAGATTGTCCCGAGCCAGCCGCAGCCCCAGATTCTTTTTACCACCAGAATTCCATAGCAGGCCGTGATGACAAAAGCCGCAATCCACGCCGTTCTGCACATTGTAAAAATCTGAAAGCAGAGCATTCCTCCCGCGCCGGTCAGGTAGAAAAGCTTTATCCCCCTTTTGGCTTTTCTTTCCTGCAGCAAATGCAGTTTATACAGACACATCAAATAGACAATCAAATAATACAGCGCCGTCATATTGGAATTGGACAGCGGCCCCTTGTACCGAAGCTCGTCATATGGCCGGAAACCATAGGCATAAATCTGCATGGCAAAAAAAGACAAAATGGTTCCGTCAATCATGCCGTCCCAAAGTGCCTTTCGATCCTCTCTCCCATAATCTGTCAAATAAAACGCGCCGAACATCAGCAGGAACCATAAGGGCAGCCATCTCCCGCTCACGGACAGAATCATCAATACCGACATGGCAATCCAAAGCCATCCCGCTGCCCCGGGACGAAAAGGAATCGACTTCTCCACAACAATCTTTTTGAAAAAATACCGAAGCACAATCCCCATCCAGCAGATATTTAGAATTGCCGTCTGTACCTGCCCCCAAGGAAACACTCCCGGATGAAGCTGCCAGTAAATATGCGCCGCTGCCATGGCCGCCGCGCATAGCAGCACATAAATACCGTTTATTCTGTCAATCAGCTCTCTTAGCGGAAGCACGCTGATAATGATTACCGCCGTCACCAGACCCGTACAGTTTGCCGCCGCCTTCCAGATATTTCCGGTCTGAGTCCCCCGCAGAAATTCAATCAGATTCAGCGCCGCAAAGCATAAAATATACAAAGTCCTTTTTGTCGCAAGCATCCGCAGTCTATCTCTCATTCTCATCCCTCTATCATCAATATATTCTTAACAAAAGAATGCTCCCCATTCATTCCTTCAGCACCACGGAATCCTTTCCGAAGGCGTGCGCCACCGACCGGTTGACCCAGTCCTCCGGATCCGATACGATATCGCCGAAATACAGCACATAAGGTACGGAGGTATACGGCGCAAGCTCCGCATTCCGCACCGTTTCATCCCGCAGGATTTCCAGCCTGGCCTCATACTCCGCCTTGTACCTCTGGGCTTCTCCTCTATGAAGGGACAAAAAAGCGCTGACGGAAGTTACCGTGCTGCCGCCCCAGAGACATAAGGAACCTGCCATGACCGCCAGCCCCGCACACCACCCCGCCAGAAGCCATGAGGTTTCCGATTCCTTTTCCGGCATGCTTGTCGCCTGTCCGCCGTCTTGGCGCTCCTTTCTCCACATCAACCAGCCAATCCAATATAATTCATTTCCGTAGAGCCAGATTAACATTGTCATGCGATATAAATTCTGTACTCTGCCGGCTCCGATGATACCAAGCGTATATAAATTCGGCGTAAACTGAGCCGCGAACATCCCAAAGGTAATCGCCGTCGCCAGAAAGGGCAGCGGATACCGGTATTTTCTTTTCTTTACAATCCCTATCATAACCGGCGCCAGCATCAGGCCTGCCACAATGTAGGGCAGCACCGTCCATTGACATAGATAAAGCATTGCCTCCCAAACGGAACGTATTATGCTTTCCAAAACAGAATACCCTTCCATATTCGACGCATTCAGCCTCTGCTGATTTCCAACGGCACAAACGGACAGCAGCATGCATCCCAGATAAAACAAAAAATTTACAGTCATCATCACCCGGTCTCTATGGCGATACAGCCATAGCAGAAGAAGGCCGGCTCCCCAGATAACAAAAATCAACAGGGCAATCACATAATTGCTGCCGCCGACGGCAAATGCCAGAAGCAGAATGCCCGCTTCACGCACCGCCGCCTTCCAGCCCTTCAGCCGTCTGCATACGGCGTCCAGCACCAGCGCCGTCAATACCGCCGCCAGCACATAAATCCACGTGTAAAGCCCCGTGCCGCAGAACCAGAAAAACGCCTCCGC
Source organism: uncultured bacterium (assembly GCA_948467735.1). GTDB lineage: Bacteria > Bacillota > Clostridia > Lachnospirales > Lachnospiraceae > Acetatifactor. The sequence goes on along the minus strand of CAOKFN010000025.1, from coordinate 36,805 downwards.
CGGCGAAGGCATCAACAGAATCTGAAGCAATATACAGCTCAGGGACACAATCAAAGTCCGCCCCCAATCCGCGGAAAGAATATTCACAAAAATTACCTTAAAAAGCAGAAGTTCACCTGACACGAGTCCCCCGATTGCCAGATACGCCCCCACAAAATAATATTTATCCCCGCATATTCCCATGATAATCGTGATCAGCCATTCACTGAAGTAAGTTCCCTGCCATGTCTTCCAATACTCTATTGCATATAAGGTCTGAGCCTTTATCAATGCATACAGGGAATGCGTTGACTGCCACAAGGCTTCCGGGTCCTTAAAATACACGAAATCGTCCACACACTTGACGCTGTAATGAGCAATCGCAAACAGAGGCGCCAGCAGCAGCGCTGTCAACAGCACCATCCCCATGGCCAGCAGCTTCACCTGCACCTGCTCTGTTTTCAGTTCTTTCACCCTTATTTCTCCTATTCTAGTCTCTGCGCCGCACCCTTATTTTCTTTTCACGCTGTACCCAAAGGTGCCAATCTGTTCTCCGCAAATAAAATAAGTTCCATGGGAATAGACAATCGGTTCTGCATATTCTAAATGGAACTTACGCTTTTCATCCATATATCTATCGTCCGCATGAACAGCCTTTATCTCTGCCAGAAACATATGATGGGACCCCAGCGGTATCACCTGACTCACTCTGCATTCTATATTGACCGGGCTCTCTTTGATCATCGGCGCCTTTACCGTTTCGGCCGTCACAGGCGTCAGCCCCAATTCCTTGAATTTATCAACCTCCCTGCCGCTTTTGACGCCGCAGTAGTCGGCCGCATAGGCCAGTTTTTTGGTGGTCAGGTTGATGACAAATTCTCCTCTCTCCTGAAGAATCGGGAAAGAATATCTCTCCGGCCGGACGGATATGCTGACCATGGGCGGGTTGGTACACACCGTCCCCGCCCATGCAATGGTTATAATATTATACTTCCCGTTGAAATCCTCCATGCTTGCCATGACCACCGGCAGCGGATATAACATATTCCCCGGTTTCCAGATTTCTTTTGCCATATGATATTTTTACCTGCCTGTCTGTTAAAATGATATGACATTCAGCCAGTTGAGAATCTGAATCACCAGACCCACAAGGCTGAACACCATGGCCGCGGCGGAAGCTCCCAGAATAAAGCCTGCTTTCCCTTTCAGGGAAGCGAGCCCTGCTTTTGTCTCCGTGATAGCCTCGCCCTGCTTGCCGCTCTCTTCCACTACCACAGCCTGCACATTGCGGTAGACCTTCACACATTCCCTGTGAATACTTTCGGAAAGCGGTTCCTCCTCTTGGGGCTTCGACTGCTCGCTCAGACGGTCCATTTTTTCCTCCAGCGTCCTTGCCATCATCCCCAGCTGGCTGCCAAGCTGTTCCTTTACGGACTGATCCAGATTGACAAGCTGCCCTGCCATAAGCCGGTTTACATTGTCAAGCTGTTCCTGCATGGACTGCAGCATACTGCCAAACTGCTCCTGTGCGGATTGATTCGCACTCGCAAACTGCTCCTTCGTGAATTCATTTGCACTTGCAAACTGCTCCTTCGTGAATTCATTTGCGCTCGCAAACTGTTCCCTCGCAAATTGATTTGAGCTCGCAAACTGTTCCTGAATAAATCTGTTGACGCCGTCAAACTGTGCCCTGACCGACTCGCCCACAATACCAAGCTGTTCCTGTACCGCGCTGCCCACGCCCAAAAGCTGTTCCCGCATGGACTTGTCCATGCAGCCAAGCTGTTCTTCCATTGCTCTGCCCAGACTGATAAGCTGTTCCTGCATCAGCTTGTCCATGCCCTCCAGCTGCGCTTTCATGGCCCTGTCTATGCTGTCATACTGCTCATGCATATACCTGTCCATCTCTGCAAACTGCTCCTGAACAGCCTGAATCCGGCCCTGATCCGTGCTTTCCGGCCGCTGTATTGTACTGCCCATGCTGTCAAGCCGTTCCTGTATGGCCCTGCTCATGCTTCCCAGCTGTTCCTGCATGGATTTCTCCACACTATTCAGCTGCTGTTTTACGGAAAAGTCCACACTGTGCAGCTGCTGCTTCATAGCTTTCCCTATATCGTCAAGCTGCCCTGTCAGCCTGCCCTGAAGCTGTTCCAGTCCCTCCGTATCCTGCTGCAAAGCCTTTGCCACAAGGCGATTGATTTCCTCGCCGTTTACATGGGCGCCTGCCAGCTTTACCGTACCCACATCAATCAGCTTCTGCAGCCTTGCCAGACATTCTTCATATCCGGCAACCTGACCCTTCAATTGATTCATTTCTTTCGTATCCGCCTCTGTGTTGGCCTTAATCATCTCCTGCGCCGTCAATTTGTGCGCCAGTTTGTCTTTCAATATATCCATTGATTTTCCTCCGGGCATATTCTTATTGTCCACCCTGTAATTCTTCTACCATTTTACCATTTTTTTACACACTTTACAACCTGCAATCAGAATCTTTTCCACTTCCCTTCAAAAGTCCCCGCCCGCGGCGCCCTTCCCGCACCCGCCGATGTCCTTGAAGCCATTCCGCATATATTATTTTATAATATTTCCAAAAGCACCTAAGATATGATAAGATAACTTATGATGACAGGGCTCGCGCGGCGTTTCCTGTCATATAGCCTATCGGAGCCTGACGCTTTCCCGCCCGGCCCGACTATAAGAAGCCAAACTTATGGCGCTGCTCGTGTACCGATATTTACGCGGCTTTTAAAATTTCACAATTATCCGGCGCCTTAGAGAGAAAGGAGAATGTATCAGCTATGTGGACTGCACAAAATTGGACGGATTATGAGGTTTTGGATACTTCTAACGGAGAAAAACTGGAACGATGGGGAGACTATCTATTAGTGCGCCCGGATCCGCAGGTCATTTGGAATACTCCCCGCAGGCACAAAGGATGGAAAACCAGAAACGGCTGCTATCACCGAAGTCCAAAGGGAGGCGGCGAATGGGAATTTTTCCGGCTTCCGGATGAATGGAGCATCTCTTATACGCTGGGAGAACACACCTTTGGCGGAAACGGCCGCACTCCCTCCTCACGCCTGACCTTTCGATTAAAGCCCTTCAGCTTTAAACATACCGGACTCTTTCCGGAACAGGCTGTGAACTGGGAATGGTTTTCCGATCTTATCGTTAAGGCAGGACGGCCTGCGGACAAGCCCATAAAAGTCCTGAACCTCTTTGCCTATACCGGCGGCGCCACGCTGGCCGCGGCCGCCGCCGGCGCTCAAGTAACCCATGTGGACGCTTCCAAAGGCATGGTTGGCTGGGCAAAAGAAAACGCCGCCTCTTCCGGTCTGGGAGATGCGCACATCCGCTGGCTGGTGGACGACTGCGTAAAGTTTGTAGAACGGGAAATCAGACGTGGCAGCAGATACGACGGCATTATTATGGACCCTCCCTCTTATGGCCGCGGCCCGAAGGGTGAGATTTGGAAAATTGAGGAAAACATCTGGCCTCTGCTGGAACGAATGCCGGAGCTTTTCTCCGACGACGCTCTGTTCCTATTGGTAAACTCATACACCACAGGACTGCAGCCGGCCGTTCTTTCGTATATGCTTAACAGCATTGTCACAAAGCGCTTTGGCGGACATGTGGAAGCGGATGAAATCGGCCTTCCTGTCAAGGAGAGCGGTCTGATTCTTCCCTGCGGCGCCTCGGGACGCTGGACGCGCTGAAAACCGTCGTCAAGCAGTACAAATTGTATACAGACAATTCCTTAACACCTTCTTTATACGATTTTTGTTGTCTTTTGCTGTCGAAATGGATATAATAGGAACGATAGGTGATACATCTATGAAGGGAGGGTTAAAATATGGCCCCTGCAAGAAACAAAATCCTTGAAGGAAATAAGCGTTCTTCACAATCGGATACGGCTTGTCCCGCTTCCGAAAACGAAAGAGTTTGTTCCAATTTGTTCCGCGCCATTTCCCATGATATGCGCACTCCTCTGGCGAGCATCATTGGCAACAGCCTGACCCTGCAGGAAAATTGGGAACTTTTAAGCGATCTTGAAAAGCTCGCCGGCGTGGCCAAAATTTATGAGGATTCCGACTGGCTCATCAATATGGTAGAAAATCTGCTGGCTGTGACACGCATGAGGGAGGACAATGCCGCCATTCATACCAGCGAAGAGCTTGTGGAAGAAGTCATAGGGGAAGCATTACAGAAGCTGGAAAAACGTCATCCCGGCAGCACCGTTCATGTCACGATACCGGAAAATTACATATTTCTTCCCATGGACGCTCTGCTGATAGAGCAGGTAATCATCAATCTGCTGGAAAACGCCCTGAATCGCTCCTGCGGCCGGAAGCCCGTAGAACTGTTTGTAGAAGAATGCGGCGAAATGCTGTCCTTTACCGTCCGGGACTGTGGAACCGCAATTCCGGAGGACGCCTTAGAACACCCCTTCGAGGGCACCTTCTGCACTGCCGCAGACGCTCAAAGAGGATGGGGCATCATGATTGTCACCTGCAAGGCCATTCTGGACGCCCACCAAGGCGCCCTGACTATCAGGAATCACAGATACGGCGCAGAGTTCGTTTTTACCCTGCCCAAAGCAAAAGAGGAAAACATATGAATAATGAAATCAATGTTTTAATGATAGAAGATGACAAAAATATCTGTTCCTATGTCACCACTATTTTAAGCGCAAACAGTTATAATGTCACTGCCGCCCTTTCCGGCCGGGAGGGATTAAGTCTTGCCGCTTCCCTCTGCCCTGACGTCATTCTGCTGGATTTGGGCCTGCCCGATATTGACGGATATGAAGTGCTGAAGCAGCTGCGTATCTGGAATCATATTCCGATTATTGTGGTTTCGGCGCGCGTTCTGGAAACCGACAAGGTCACTGCACTGGACATGGGCGCCGACGACTATGTCACCAAGCCTTTCAGCAACGCGGAGCTGATGGCCCGCATCCGTACTTCCCTGCGGCATTGCCGGGGCAATCCCCAGAATAGAATATATAAATCTCTCGACTTGGAAATCAACTTTGAAAAAAGGCTGATCACTTTGTCCAACCAGCAGATTCATTTGACCCAAGTTGAATATCAGCTTCTCACCCTGCTGGCCGAGCACGCAGGCCGTGTGCTGACCTATCATTCCATTATGAGCGCCATCTGGGGGCCATATATAGACGACAACAATCAAATTCTGCGTGTCAACATGGCAAATGTCCGTCGCAAAATCGAAAAGAACCCTGCCCAGCCGCAATATGTATTCACAGAAATCGGCATTGGTTATCGCATGCGGGAAAACGAATATGAATCAAATCTTTAAAAATTCCACAAAAACAATAATAACTACAGCATCTAAAAAGGGGCTGTGTATTACAGCCCCATGGATTGAAATATCTCCCATATCTGCTCCGCCGTACCGTGCCCATGAAATTCTATCAGAACACCCTCCGGCAGAAGCACACCAAAATTTCCTCTCGGCGTATCGGTGTCTCCCCGGTCATTGTATGAAGCCATACGGCTCTTGACAATATCCGGCGTAAAATCCTCCCACGCAAACACAGGGTGGTTGAAAATCTTCCGATACTCTTTCGGAACCGTCTCCCCATAGGGAATTTCATATAAATGCACATCATAGGTTTCCGCAAGCGCCGTATCCACCGTCTGGCAGTCTTGCGCCGTTTTCAGCGACAGCAGAATGGAATCCATTCCTCGGCTCCAGCCGACGGATAACGTCTGCGTATCCTCGTTCCAGAAAGCATCTTCAAAAACATATCCGTCGGGAAGCTTTTGCGGAATATAGTTTCCCAGCCCCTCTCTGTTTCGGGCTTCTTCCTCCGTGAGTATTACGATATTTCCCAGACTGCTGCTTTCCGTGGTTTGATCCACAATCAGACTGCCTATATCTTCCGTCCCCTCCCCTTCCATACCGTCAATACTGTCCGTCTTCTGTTCATTTTTATCCCTGCCGCTTCCGGAGCTATTATCCATAATGTTTTCCGAACCGTTTCCCGAAGCATTTCCCTGATTTGCGTTTCCATCTTCAGGTACTTCTCCCGGCACAGTCATCCCCGTCGGATTGTCTCCTGAACCGCCCCTTCCGTCGCTGCCCGCCCCGCCCGCATTGCCGCTGCTGTTGGCAGAATTCGGCGCCGCGCTGTCAAACCCGTTTTTTATCAGATATCCCTGCCACGATATAACACCCAGAACCGCCAAGCATAAAACGGCCGCCCATGCCCTGCCATACTGCCACAGCGGCCTCCTGCCCAGACCGCCTCCGCTTTTGTCATCGCCGTTTCCGCTTTTTCCGTCTCTGATTTCACCTTTCCCGCCGCCGTATTCGCCTTTTCCGCCGCGGTTTCCTGTATTCCTGCCGCCGCTTCCGGCATTTCTATCGCTGCGCTCCAGCAGCGCTTCATCCACTCCCGACATCGCCTCCATAATCCTCAAAGCACAGGAATGTAATGAAGCCCCTTCTCGATCAACACTCATAATACCACACCTTCCTTTTCCAAATACTTCCGAAGCTTTGCCCTCGTGCGAAACAATGAAGTCTTTACCGTGTTCAATTTCATCCCATAGCGCTTTGCAATCTGTCCATATTCCTCCACATACCAATAACGCCTTAAGAAAATATTGCACTCTCTCTCCGGAAGAGAATACAGAAATTCATTGAGCAGCCGTTCTAATTCCGCCGCTTCCACCGTCTCTTCCGTACTGCGCCTGTCAGGAACACATTCCGTCAGCTCGTCCAGCGCTAAAATCATTTCTCCGCCGCCCCGTTTCATGGTATGCTTACCCTTCCACCTGTCCAAAGATAAATTTCGTGTAATTGTTCCGAGAAACAATGCCAGACGTTCCGGGCGCTTTGGCGGTATGCTGTTCCATGCCCGCATCCATGTATCATTTACACATTCGTCCGAATCTTCTTTGGAATACAAAATATGCCACGCAATACTATAGCAATAGCTGCCATAGACCTTCTGTGTCTCGAAAACCGCCCTCTCCTCCCTGTTCCAATATAAATCCACTATTTCCGTATCCTTCACTCCCTCTCCTCCTATTCATACCGCCTGTGAAATTTTTATCGCATTCGGAATTTTTACTGCTTTCGGGAACTTGAACCGCCTGTAAGAAATTCTGCCGTTGGAAATAAGTTCTTCCTCCTAAATCTATGCTTTGACTATATAAACGATAAAATTATGAATAAGTTCCATAATCCCCTGATATGACGATTTTTTTCATTTAAAAAGGTGTATGCTGTCCCCGGCATACACCTTTCTCACTTTATTCTATTCCAATCCCGCGGCGTAAAACCTCGCAGCTTCGCCTATTTCTTACAGTTTAAATCTCTTTGCGCTCTCCGTCAAATCATTGGAAATATTTACCAGCTCTGCGGTTGCCGCCTTACATTCCGCCACAATATCCGCCAGCTGATCCATGGTAGCCGCAGTCTCCTCCGTGCTCGCCGCATTGTTCTGTGAAGCCTCGGAAAGACCGTTAATACTCTCCATAACGCCGTTTTTATAATTTTCAATATTATCAAGCTGCTGGGAAATGACCTCGATAGCCTGCACCACCCGAAGCACCTCTTTATTCAGACTGTTAAACGCGTTCTGCGTCACGCCCAGCTTCTCGTTCTGCTGGCGTATTTCGCCTACCACGCCGCCCATAATTTCCACACTATAGTTGGAATTTTGAATTAAATTCTCCACAATACCGCGAATCTTGTCCGTGGATTCCTTGGACTGATCCGCCAAGCCCCGGATTTCCTCCGCAACCACCGCAAACCCTCTGCCCATATCTCCCGCTCTGGCCGCCTCGATACTGGCATTTAAGGACAGCAGGTTGGTCTGGCTGGCAATTCCCGCGATAATATCCGTTGCGGAACGAATATCCTGCACCGATTCATTGGTGCGGTTGGTCTGCTCCTGAATCTCATCCACAGCCTGACTTGCCCTGACACTGATATCCAAAAGCTCCCTCAATGTCATATCCACCATCTCGTTGTTTCTCTTCATAATGTCCGCGCTGCTGCTCAAATCACTGACGCTCTCGGACGCCGCATTGATGGCTTTGTTCATATCGCCAATGCTGTCGCTGACATTATGAGTGTCCGCAGCCTGCTTGGTAGCGCCTTCCGCAATATCAGTCACCGCAATGTTTACATTTTCAATGGATTGCGTGATGCTTTCAAAATTATTGCTGAACTGAGAAGTACACTCGTTCATATCTTTCATAGACTTGAAAATCCCGGCAATGGTCTGGGAAAAGTTCTCCACCACGGAATAGACCGCACGCGCAATTTTTCCCACCTCATCGCTTCTGGACAGAAGCTTATCCGAAATCTTCAAATCCAGCCTGCCCTCGGCCACGCTGTCCAGACTTCCTGCCACCGACAGCAGAGCCTTTACAATAATCATCACCACAAGACCCACCACTGCGCAGAATGCCGCCACAATGACCACCATGATAATCGAGTTGGATAAAATAATACTCTTATAAACCGCCTCCGTCTCGTCCACTCGAAGAGCCACCATAATCATGCCCATGGTCTCTTCTCCCAGATCCATCGGCGCAAAATACGCCAAGTATTCCACGCCTCCGATCTTCAGAGAAGGCTCAAAGACGTCTTCCCCTCCCAAAACCTTATTGCTGATCCTGCTGCTGATCTCCGACCCCTGTATCGAATAGGAAAGACTGGACGCCACAATATCGGTTCCCATAAAAATAAGCGTATCCACACCGGTATTTTCCTTATAAGCAGCAAGTACCCCTTCTTCGCCGGACATTTTCTTGTCCCCTATGTAAAACTGCCCGTTTACAATCCTGCTTTTCCCTTTAATCGTGCCGATATTGCGCAGCATCATATATTTCATCGTAATCAGCTGCTCCTCGGCCATCTTCACTGCCGTCTTATTGCCCACACGGCTCAGCCCGACCACTGCAACAATCACCAGCAGTATCATCGGCACCAAAATAACCGCCGTGAGCTTGACTATCAGATTCAGCCCCTTCTTTCCTTTTACAATTCCTCCCGCCTGTTTTGCGCCGCCGCTATTCTTACCGCTCATACTGCCCCCTTCTTTCTTAAAAATATGATGAATTACATGTTGTCAAAATCCTCATTCCCCTTTTTCATTATAATACTTTTTTATCACATAATCAACAAAAGAATTTACAATGAGAGGAAATTTTTTGTTATTTTTTGCTATGAGTCTCTGCTCTCTTTTGCAAAGCATTATGAAAAACAGCATTTTAAAGCGTGAAACACCCCCGATAACTCCCTTTCAGATCGGCTCCGTTCAGTTCCGCATAAAAAAATTTACGGCCACATGTATATCGGGGAACCATCCTGACAGACAGCTCCCCGATCAATTCATCCCCTATTTCCACTCTGCCGGATAACCTGTTAAATCCGTTATTTTACCCTCCCGAATTTCCTGAGCCAGCATCCCCGCCTCCTCCTCGGTTTTGCAGTATAACCGTATCCATCTGTTATTACCAGTGTCCCTGAGATTCACATGATATTGATGAAACACCGGATTTCTGGAATGGAATACCATCCGCACATTTTTTTCTAATATTTCTTCCCCTATTTTCACACGAACTTCTACAGCGACATCCTCCACAGCGTGCCTCCTATCCAGATTCATTTCACAATGTAATCCGCAGCGCTTTTTGTCGGGTATATGAATACTAACACAGGTTTTAATTTGAATCAATCCGTTTTCGTGAAACATTCAAAACATACTCCATCCGTATCCGTTTGACCATGCCCCCAGCATATCCCAGCCAAGGCACTGATTCAATACTGCCGCGCCAAAAGCTGGTTCCTCATAGAAAAATTATTTGGTTTCATATTTCTCCGCCTGCGTCATATAAAATTCCGCGTATTGTCCCTGAAGCTCCATAAGCCGCCGATGGGTCCCTTCCTCTTTCATCTCGCCCTGTTCCATAAAATACACATGACTTACATATTGAATCGCTGCCAGACGGTGACAAATCATCACAATGGTTTTATCGTCGAACATATCAAAAATCATTTTCAGGATTTCATCCTCGCTGACCGGATCCAAGGCGCTTGTGGCTTCATCCAATATGACAAAATCATAATTTCCCGCATATACTCTCGCCAAAGCCAGCTTCTGCTGTTCCCCTCCAGAAAAATACACCCCTTCGCTGTCAAACTCCCTTGTCACGCAGGTATTGATTCCGCTTGGGAAGCCGGAGACTTTTTCATATAATCCCACACGCCGAAGCGCCGAATGAACCAGCTTAACATCCTCCTCTCCCGAAACCGGACGCATCAAAATATTTTCCGCAATGGAGAAACCGTAAATTTTATAATCCTGACTTAAATAGATTATCCTTGACCGAAGGGATTTAACACTGTATGTATCAATGGGCTGACGATTGACCGACAATCTGCCCTCCGTGCCGTCATACAGCCGAATCATCAGCTTGGCCAGCGTGGTCTTCCCCGCTCCGTTAAATCCCACAATGGCAATCTTTTCCCCATGCCCTATTTCCAAAGAAACCCGCTTTAATACGGCGGGCATATCCGGCGCGTATGCAAAGGAGACGTCTTCCAGCGCAATGCTGACAGGCTGCCGAAGCTCCGTCCTGCCCTCATCGTCCCGCTCAATGTTTTCCCCAAAAGAAAACAGCTGCTTTAATTTTTCGATATAAAGGCTGTGGGAATACATATTTTGGAAATTCGACAGATACTTCTGGAAGGTTTCCGGAAGCGAAATGGCCGCCGAAGACAAAACCGCAGCCTCGGCAATGCTTATCTCCTGCCGGATCAACAGCCACGCAATCCATATCCAAGGCAGCATGCCCTTAAACAGAACTCCGGTCAGCTTCTGGGCCTGATCTATCCAGATGATTTTTTTCGCATATTGATAGATAATCCGCTTGATATTTTGGGCCGCCTGCTCATACTTAAAAATAAGCAGTCTATGGAATTTGGGATAGACCTTTAAATCCGCCGTAAACTCAGGCTGATATGTAACTCGCCCGATATATCCCCGCTTTCTTCCGTCCGGCGTAGTTTCCAATGTCTGCCTATAGCTCAGTTTCTGCCGAATCATCCCCAGCGCCACATCAAAATAAGCCGCTATTATGCTAAAAATGGCATAGCGGCTGTTGATGCCCGCGGCTGTGCCCGTAATCACAAAAAAGCTTATTATGGATGTTATCATCACGCCGACAGTCTCCAACACCTGAACCGCCCTGTTGTCAACCTCGTTCAGCGCCAATGTATAATCGTCAAAAAACTTTGGATTCTGGAAATTCAGCTGATCAATTCTCCCTATCTTTTCGATTAACTCTTTTCTGATTCCCGTACACAAATTTATTTTTTTCTGGGGATTGACCAAAACGGCCATAACCGACATGATGCAGTTTCCGGCAATGAGCACCGAATATATCATCACGATTCTCAAAACCACGCCCCAAAAATTCCCCAGCTCCACGCTGTCCAGAATCCAGCGGGCTAAATTTATATTAATGTATGACGACGCCGCTGTGATAGGAATTCTAATCACTTTATCCCACGCCAGCGTCTGGGCATACTTAAAAACATATTTTAACATCCAGCAGATGTTTTTCAGTACATGCAGTAAGGATTGCTTTGGAATATCATCCTGCCCTTTCATCCTTATACCCCTTTTATGCCAAATACATCGCCAATCATTCACACTTCCCGTAACAATACGCAGTGTGAGGCTTAGAAATTCTTCGCACACTTTACATCAACGGCGCCACCATCCGCATAATCCTCCCCAGCATCCGGTCCGTAAGCTTCAGCTTCTTATAGTCCTCCACCCGCATCTCCATACATTGTTCCAAGGTATTCTGTATATCCTGTTCCATCACGGCAATCTGAGAATTCTCATACATCACCAGCCCGCACTCGAAATGATGATACAGACTCCGGTAATCCAGATTTACCGTCCCCACCACCGCTTTCACGTCATCCGACACAAACACCTTCGCATGGACAAATCCGGGCACATATTCGCAGATCCTCACCCCGGCCTCCAGCAGCTGATTATAATAAGTCTTCGCCAGCACAAAGGCATATTTTTTATCAGGGACATGGGGCATGATAATAATTACCTCCACCCCCCTCTTTGCCGCATAGCACAGCGCCATAATCATCTGATAATCCAATATCAGATAGGGCGTCATAATATGCACATAGGTATGGGCCGTATTAATGATATCCAGATATACCCTCTCCCCCACGCGCTCCGGCCCCAGCGGGCTGACGCTGTAGGGAATCATGTAGCCGTCGCTTGGAACCTTCGCATCCGAGGGCAGGGCATATTTTTCATATGCCTCCGGCTCTTCCTCCGCCTCGTTCCACATTTCCAGAAACATATAGGTGAAACGCTCCACCGCGTCCCCTTTTATCATGGCCCCCGCATCCTTCCAGTGGCCGAACCTTTCCTTTTCGTTGATATACTCATCCGCCAGATTAATGCCTCCGGTAAACGCCACTTTACCGTCAATGACCAGTATCTTGCGATGATCGCGGTTGTTATAATGAGGAGAAAAAATAGGCTTGATGGGCGCGAACATCCTGCATTGAATCCCCTCCTTCTCCAAGAGCTTCGGAAAAGATTTGTGCAGATTCCACAGCACGTTGGTGCCGTCGCACATAAACCGGACCTCCACCCCGCTCCTTGCCTTTTCCTTCAAAATATCCAGAATCGTATCCAGCATCCTGCCCTCATGTACGATAAAAAATTCCATGAAAATATATTTTTCCGCCCTGCGCAGCTCCTCCGCCATATCCACAAACTGGCTGTCGCCCAGCGGATAATATTTCATGCTGGTATTCTGATACACAGGGCTGTTGTCGCACTGCTCCAGATAACGCGCCAGCTGGCCCATATGGGGATTCTCGGCGCGAAGCCTGTCCCTGATTTCTTTTCTGGGGCGCACATACTCTTTCGTTTTCTCCGAGAGTCGTTTCAGCCTCTCATACATCACCTTCATACCCGGCTGGCACACAATGATTGCATAAAAAATAGACCCGAAAACGGGGAAAAAAGCGATGGGCAGCATCCAAGCCAGTCTCAAATCCGGATTCCCGCCCGCATTAAACATATATATGATTACGCCTGCGCTGACGGCCAGAAAAAAAGCGTAAAACCAAAAACTGTAGCTGCTCAGCCATGAATACCCCGCCATCACCAGAATCAGCTGCGCGAGAAAGCCCATCAAAATCACCACCGTTCTGCCGTAAACGGCCGTTTTGATCCTTCCGAATTTTCCGCTCTCTTTCTCACTTGTACTCATGATATCCCTCGCCTTCCTGCCAAGCCCGCACTTCTGCTTCCGGCTTCCATGGACGCACTTCCATCCTCTGCCGCCGCTCCTATGGCTGTTCTTCCGCCCCCGATTCCAAAAAGCGGTTTAGATTTGTCAGACATTTGTACAGTATTTCCATTTCTTCCTCACCCAAATCCCTCACGATGGCTTTTATCATCTTTTTATGAAAATCCCTATGATGGAAAAAAGCCTTTTTCCCTTTGGGGGTGAGAATTACATGCACCACCCGCTTGTCCTCCTGACTGCGCTCTCTTATGATATAACCCTTTTTCTCCAAACCATTCATATTTATAGTCAAAGTACTGACGGTCACGGAAAGACTATGGGCAATCGACGACATATTTCTAGGCTCCTCCACGCCGATTGCCTCTATAATATGCATATCATTATTGGTAATATCGCTGAATTCCTCTGTAATGACCGCCTTTGCTTCCATATCCATCACATGGTTGAACAGGCTTACCAATAGTTCGTTCAGAGAACGTTTCGTGCTATGTGCCATTTACTGCCAATATCCTCCCTCTTACCTTATAATTTACCAATTTTATCAAAAAAGTCAAGCCCCCATTCTAAGGCGCAGAGCAAATTCGGCGGCGGTCCCTGCCGCCTGCCGTAACGCCAAAGGCCCAAAAGCCCGCCCCTGTCCGGCTTTATACGACCGCTTGGCTCCCTGCCCGCAGGAATAAAATATTACACTCTAAGCACACAGGCGCCGTAAGTAAGCCCCGCCCCAAAGCCCGAAAGCACAATAACCTGTCCCTTCTCTATCCGCTTCTGTCTGTTCAGCTCGTCTAAGAGTATGGGAATTGCCGCGGAAGAAGTGTTGCCCACCCGTTCCAGATTCATGGGGAAACGGGAAATATCCGCTCCCAGCCGCTTTGCAATTCCCTCTATAATTCGCTTGTTTGCCTGATGCAGCACAAACAAATCCACATCCTCCACCGAAAGGGCGGCCGCCTTCAGCGCCTCTTCAATGGCCGCAGGCACTTGACGCACCGCAAAGGCAAACACTTCCCGGCCATTCATCCGCACATAATCCGCCGCCATCCCCAATGTGCCTGCTTCGGAGCGCATTGCATTTATTCCCGAGTCCGCCGCGCCGCTATCTGAATTCATTCCAGTGTCCGCCGCGCCGCTGCCTGAATTCATTCCGGCGTCCGCCGCAGCAGCCCCCAAGGAAAAAGGACTCGCCTGCCGCCCGCTGCCGCAGGCAAGAACGCCGCCCCTGCTGCCGTCGGAATGCTGCACAAAGCTCAAAACACCGTCCCTGTCGCACTTTTCCACCAGCACGGCCCCCGCGCCGTCCCCAAAAAGAATGCAGGTACTCCGATCCTGCCAGTCCACAAGCTTAGACAGCACCTCCGTACCCACAATCAGGGCATTGCGATAAACTCCCGCTTCCACATATGCCCATGCCGTCTGCAGCGCAAACAAAAATCCCGCGCAGGCGGCATTGATATCAAAGGCGGCGGCGTTCGCCGCGCCGATTTTGTCCTGTATCTGACAGGCCGTACAGGGCAGGGCCTCCTCCGGAGAACAGGTCGCGGTCAGCAGAAGCTCCACCTCCCCCGCCTCCCTGCCCGCATATTCCAATGCCCTGCGGCATGCCTGCGCCGCCAGCGACGCCGTCGTCTCTCCTGTGGACACATGCCTGCTGCGGATGCCGGTTCTCTCTCTGATCCATTCATCCGAAGTATCCACCATCCGGGCAAGCATCTCGTTTGTAATCCGCTTCTCCGGAAGCGCGCTTCCGGTTCCAATTATCCTGATTGACATAATATTAAACCTCTATTCCAATCTTCAAAAGGGAGTGGTATTTTAATGTTCTTCCGGGCTTTATCACCCGCCGTATATCGCTGACTCCCGCTAAAACTTACGGAAACGCTGATATCTCTGCTCCGCGATTTCCTCACCGGTCATCCCCCGAAAACGTTTCAGGAAATCCTTTATCTGTTCCTTTAAATAACCGCCGATGGCCTCCGCTGTGGTACTGTCAGCGCCGCCGAATTCCGGAATAATCTTCTCGATGACATGCAGCCGGTACATATCCTGCGCCGTGATATGCATCACCTCGCTTGCCTCCTTGGCTCTGGAGGAATCCTTCCACAAGATGGACGCAAAACCCTCCGGCGACAAAACGGAATAGGTTGCGTTTTCCAGCATCCACACCTCGTTTCCCACCGCCGTCGCCAATGCGCCGCCGCTGCCGCCTTCCCCGATGAAAATGCACAATACGGGAACCTTCAAAGCCGACATCTCGCGCAGATTGCGGGCAATGGCTTCCCCCTGCCCCCTTTCTTCCGCCTCGATGCCGCAGAATGCTCCGGAGGTATTGATAAAACTCACAATCGGACGGTTAAATTTTTCCGCCTGCTTCATCAGCCGAAGGGCTTTTCGATAGCCTTCCGGCATGGGCATTCCGTAATTTCTCTCCTGACATTCCTTCATGTCCTTTCCCTTGTGCTCCGCAATGACGGTCACGGGCTGGCCGTCCAGAAAACCGATGCCGCCGATGACGGCCGGATCGTCCCGAAAATTTCTATCCCCGTGAGCTTCCACAAAATATTCAAAAATATGCTCCATATAATCACAGGCGGAGGCACGTTCCACCCTGCGGGCCGTCTTTACCTTTTCCCATGCGTCCTTGGGCCGCACCGACCATGCCTGTTCCCTGATTATTTCATTCAGCTCAAAATGAAAATCCTTCCCCGGGGTAAAATCGGCGAATTCTCCCGCCCTGCATTGATGGGCTTTGATCAGGAAATAAATGGTCTTTTTCAGATTTTCCCGCCTTACAATACCGTCGATAATCCCATGCTCTACCAAAAATTCCGCCGTCTGAAATCCCTCCGGCAGCTCCTGCCCTATGGTCTGTTTAATCACCCTTGGCCCCGCGAAGCCAATCAGCGCCCCCGGTTCCGCCATAATCACATCTCCCAGCATGGCAAAGCTGGCGGTAACGCCTCCGGTCGTAGGGTCCGTGAGCACGGTGCAGTACAAAAGCCCCGCTTCCCCAAGCTTCTGAATCGCCGCGGAGGTTTTCGCCATCTGCATCAAAGAGACAATTCCCTCCTGCATTCTGGCCCCGCCGGAACAGCAGAACAAGAATACGGGAAGCTTTTTTTCCATTGCGCGCTCAACGGCCGCCGTAATCTTCTCTCCCACCGTATGCCCCATGCTTGCCATCAAAAATCTGGAATCGCAGATACCCAGCACAATATCTTCCCCAAATACTTTACATTGTCCCACGGTCACGGCCTCATCCAGTCCCGTCCTCTCCCTCGCCTCCGCCAGCTTTTCCTCATAGCCCTCATAGCCGAGAGGATTGCGCACGGGCAGGTCCGTAAACCATGGTTCAAAGGTATGGGGATCCGCAATCATGCGGATACGGTTGTGTATCTTCACCCTGAAATAACCGCCGCACTCATAGCAGATATACTTTCTTTTGACTACTCTTTCCCGATCCACCATCTTCCCGCATTTGGGACAGCGAATCAAATACGCCTCTTTTTCCTGCGGCTGTTCCTTTTCCGCCTCCGGACCGTTTTCCGCCGCGGAATCCTCCTGCGGCCCCTTTCCTTCCTCAGCGCCAAATTTCTTCAAAGAAATCCTAGAAAAAAATGCCGCTCGTTTTTCCTGCAAACTTTTTTTAAATCGTCCACTCATTTTCATGACTCCATTCCAATTCCCGCTCATGGAAATTTGCTCCGTTTTAAAACTGTTTTTCTTTCAGTCCCCGCTCACCCAATCGCAAAGGTCAGCTCCGCCTCCGCCGCCTTTTTACCGTTTACGGACGCTGTCGCCTTTCCCACGCCCACGGGCCCTTTCACCTTGACTATGGCTGTCTCCAGCATAAGCACATCCCCCGGAACTACCTTCTGCCTGAATTTGGCCTTGTCAATTCCCGCAAAATAAGCGGTGCGGCCTTTCCATTCCGGCAGAGAAAGAATCGCCGCCGCTCCCACCTGAGCCAGAGCTTCCAGAATCAATACTCCCGGCATCACGGGATTTCCGGGAAAATGTCCCTGAAAAAAAGGCTCGTTCATGCTGACGCATTTTTTCCCCAGCGCACGCACTCCCGGCTCCAGCTCCTCTATGGTATCTATCAGTAAAAACGGATATCTGTGGGGGAGAATCTCCATAATCTCCTTTGCCGTATACAATGACATCATATTCACTTCCTCGTCTTTCTATTGTCTGATCTGCATCTACCCATCTGCATGGGGCTGCCGCTTTCCGTCCGCATGGGCCTGAAGATATCCGTCCGCATGGCCCTGTCGATTTCCACCCTTATCGGCCTTCCGATTTCCGCCTGCATTGGCCTTCCCATTTCTGCCCTCATCGGCCTGACGATTTCCACCCTTATCGGCCTGACGCACCCACGACGCCCTGTCATAGATTTTGCGGAATGACAGCAGATTCATAATTATTCTAAGGAACTGTACAGATATAACCTTTCAAGAATTATTTCCTATTCCGGCGGTCACGCGTCCTACGGCCGCCCAATCAAAATACTTGCGTTATGTCCCCCGAAGCCCAGAGAATTGCTGAGGGCATAGGGAACCTCCATCTTACAGCTTTCCTTGCAGTAGTCCAGATCCAGCTCCTCCTCCGATTCCTGCAGCCCCGCCGTCCTGTGGAGAAATCCCTCCTGAATCTCCTTCACGCAGACAATGAATTCCACCGCCCCGGCAGCTCCCAGCAGATGCCCTATCATGGATTTCGTGGAATTAATTTTCATCTCCTTTGCATGGCCGCCAAAGGCGAGCTTTATCGCTCTCGTCTCAAACAAATCGTTCAAATGGGTGCCGGTGCCATGGGCATTGATATAAGTAAGCTGCTCCGGAGAAATCCCTCCGTCCTCCAAGGCGTTTTGCATGGCTCTGGCGGCCCCCGAACCATCCTCCGCCGGAGAAGTGATATGATATGCGTCGGAAGAACAGCCGTATCCCAGCACTTCCGCGTAAATTTTCGCCCCCCGGGCCTTGGCATGTTCCAATTCCTCCAAAATTACAACGCCCGCGCCTTCCCCCATGACAAACCCGCTTCTGTCCTTGTCAAAAGGAATGGAGCATCTTGCGGGATCCGTGCTGGCGGAAAGCGCGGTCAGCGCCGAGAATCCTGCGATTCCCAAGGACGTAACGGCCCCTTCCGTTCCCCCTGCCACGCAGACGTCCATCTCCCCGTACTGAATGGAGCGGAATGCCTCGCCAATGGAATTGGTGCCCGTGGCGCAGGCCGTAGCCACATTCAGACTCTTTCCTTTCAACCCGAATGCAATGCTCACATTGCCCGCCGCCATATTGGATATCATCAAGGGCACAAACAGGGGGCCCACTCTGGAAGGCCCTTTCTCCACAAGCCTTCCGTATTCCCTTTCCATTGCCTGCAGGCTTCCGGTACCGCTGCCAATACAGCAGCCCACCCGATATGCATCTTCCTCCTCCATCAAAAGTCCCGCATCGGAAATGGCCTCCCCTGCCGCCGCAACGGCATATTGACAGAAAAGCTCCATACGTCTGGCCGCCTTTTTATCCATATACTTTTCCGGTTCAAAGCCTTTGACTTCCGCCGCAAGCTTGCATTTGTAGTCGGCAGCGTCAAATCTTGTAATGGGCGCAAAACCGATTTTTTCTTCGCATACGGCGTTCCAGAACGCCTCCACGCCGATACCGATGGGCGTCACCGCGCCCATGCCCGTCACTACAACTCTTCTACTCATCTTCAAATTTCTCCTATGCTAGTTCCGTTCCTTCTATTCCAGTCCCGTTCCTTCTCTTCAACGCCCCTACAGGGAACAAGTTTTCATCTGCTTAGTTCGCAGCTGAAAACTTCTTCCGGGCGTTTCCGTTCCGGAACTGTTTTTTATTTCTTATTCCAGTTCCGTTCCTTCTCTTCAACGCCCCTACAGGGAACAAGTTTTCATCTGCCTAGTTCGCAGCTGAAAATTTCTTCCGGGCGTTTCCGTTCCGGAACTGTTTTTTTATTTCTTATTCCAGTCCCGTTCCTTCTCTTCAACGCCCCTACAGGGAAGAATTTTTCATCTGCTTAGTTCGCAGCTGAAAATTTCTTCCGGGCGTTTCCGTTCCGGAACTGTTTTTAGGTCATCCCGCCGTCCACGCAGATGACCTGTCCTGTGATATAGTCGGCCCCGCTTCCTGCCAAGAAGGCCGTGAGCCGGGCCACATCCTCCACGCTGCCCATTCTTCCCATGGGAATGGAGGCGACGGCGGCCTCCCTTGTCTTCTCCGGCAGCGCCTGCGTCATTTCCGTATCGATAAAGCCGGGCGCCACCGCATTGACGCAGATGCCCCGGCCGGCCAGCTCCCTTGCGGCGCTTTTGGTCAGGCCTATCAGCCCCGCCTTGGATGCGGAATAATTTGCCTGTCCTGCGTTTCCCAGCACTCCGGATACGGAGGAAATATTGATGACTTTTCCGCCGCGCTGTTTCAGAAAATATCTGGATAAATGACGCATGGTATTGAACGCGCCTTTCAGGTTCGTATCCAGCACCTTGTCATAATCCTCCTCGCTCATGCGCATGAGCAGATTATCCTTTGTAACGCCCGCATTGTTTACCAAAATATCCACATGGGCATACTTTTTTATCAGCTCTTCTATCATACTGCCGCAGGCGCCGAAATCCGACACGTCACAGCCCGCCGCCTCCGCCTGTCCGCCGAATCCCTCGATTTCCGCCACGGTTTCCAGCGCGCGTTCTCTGGAACCGTTATAATTTACAATCACCACGGCCCCCTGTCTGGCCAGCTCACAGGCAATGGCACGGCCGATTCCCCGGCCCCCGCCCGTGACAAGCGCCACCTTTCCCGCAAGATATCGTTCCGCCTGCAAATCTTTGTTTTCGTTCATTCCTGTCCTCCCGCATACCGCCGCCTTCGCCCGCGGTACTGCACCGTTTGGAAATTTACTTCCAATATTGATTCCCTCTGCCCGACAATGCCGTCACGCATGGGCCCCCGTCTGCGCGAAAAATTTCTCCATGTCCTCCACCGTGCCGATGCTGAATACCTTCACATCCCGGCTCATTTTCTTTAAGAATCCCGCCAAGGTCTTTCCCGGCCCGATTTCAAGAAATGTGTCAACGCCGTCGGCCAGCATCCGCTCCATGCTTTCGCGCCACCGCACCGTACTCGACACCTGCCTTGCCAAAAGCTCCTTTATGGGGGCGCTCTCCGTCACATAGTCCGCCTCCGCATTACAGATGTAAGGGATTTGGGGCTTTTTCACCGCCATTCCTTCCAGCTGCGCCGCCAATTTCTCTCCTGCGCCTGCCAGCAGCACGGAATGAAAAGGGCCGCTGACCTTCAAGGGAACACAGCGCTTTGCTCCTGCCTCCTGAAGCTTTGCGCATGCGGCCTGCACCGCTCCCTCCTCCCCGGTAATCACAATCTGCCCCGGGCAGTTATCGTTTGCGATGGACACAATCCCATCGGTTTTCTCACAGATTTCCCCGATGGTTTTCGCATCCAGCCCAAGCACTGCCGCCATGGCCCCGCCTGTGGGATATGCTTCCTGCATATAAACGCCCCGGCAGTGAATCAGCCAGAACAGCTCCGGCAGCTCCATTACTTTTGCCGCCGCCAGCGCGCCGTATTCCCCAAGGCTTAAGCCCGCGGCGCAGTCCGCCTTTACTCCCTTTTCTTCCAGCACCTTCAGAATTGCGATCTCTGTAGTCAGCATGGCAATCTGCGTATATTCCGTAATATTCAAATCATCGTTTTCCGTAAAGCATAGCTTTGCCACATCCATGCCCGCGGCCTCCCCCGCCTGCACATAGACTTTTTTTGCCGCGTCATAGGCGTCAAAAAAATCCTTTCCCATGCCGCAGTACTGGGACCCCTGCCCCGGAAAAAGAAATGCTGTTTTTCCCATATTTTTACCCTCCTGCCCGCCTCTGCCGGGCATCAATTCAAAATTTGAAAGTTGCCTTCCAAGCTTATCCTCTTTGCCCGCGGGAATAAAAGCCGGGAACTGTCGTTTATTTTATCGCTCTCAATATTTCTTCGCACTGTTCCATGATTTCACGGATGATTTCGCCGCAGGTCTGTTCTTTGCGAATCAGGCCCGCAATCTGTCCCGCCATCAGGGTGCCGTTTACCGTATCGCCTTCCACCACGGCTTTCCTCAAAGCCCCCAGCGTCAGCTTTTCCAGCTCCTCAAAGGAAGCGCCCGCCTTTTCCAGCTTCAGATACTCCCTTGTCATCTGATTTCTCAGCTGACGCACCGGATGTCCATGGCTCATGCCAGTGACTTCGGAATCGATATCCTTGGCCCCGATGATTTTCTGCTTATAATTTTCATGGGCGATGGACTCCTTGGCAGTCACAAAGCGCGTGCCTATCTGCACCGCCTCGGCGCCAAGCATACGGGCGGCGGCAAGCCCCCTGCCGTCCGCGATTCCCCCGGCAGCAATCACCGGAATCGTCACCGCGTCCACCACCTGAGGCACCAGCGCCATGGTGGTCAGCTGGCCGATATGGCCGCCGGATTCCATTCCTTCTGCCACTACCGCGTCCGCTCCCGCCCGCTCCATCATTTTAGCCATGGCCGTGCTGGCCACCACGGGAATGACCTTCACCCCCGCTTCCTTCCACATCGCCATGTACCGGCCCGGGTTTCCGGCGCCGGTAGTCACTACCTTTACGCCTTCTTCCACCACCACCTTGGCAATGGCGTCCGCTTCCGGATTCATCAGCATAATGTTGACGCCGAACGCCTTATCCGTCGTCTCTCTCCCTCTGTGTATCTGTTCCCGCACAAATTCCGCAGGGGCGCCGCCTGCGCCTATCAGCCCCAATCCCCCCGCGTCGGAGACGGCCGCGGCCAGATGATAATCCGCTACCCATGCCATGCCGCCCTGAATCACAGGATACTCTATCCCTAAAAGCTCCGTTATTCTTGTTTTCATATTTACACCTCCATGCCCGCCTCTCAAGAGGGTGTGTAAACCCCCCTCTTTGGGCACTAATTTCAATATCTGCCCTCTGATGACAGACCGTCAGATCCGGCATTGGAAGTTCACTTCCAAACTCAGACCCCAGCCAAAATTTGTGCCTTAATCTGCGTTCCTTATTCCCGCGGGGTATTTGACTTGAATTTTAGAATTGCTTTCAAGCTTACTCCTCAATCCCCTTGCCTGCCAGATACTCCATCACATCTCCCACCGTGGCCAGCTTCTCCAAATCCTCGGAAGAAATTTCCGTGCCGAATTCCTCCTCCAATGCCATTACCAGCTCAAACAGATCGAGGGAATCCGCGTTCAGATCTTCCTTAAAATCCGTGGCCTCCGTAATCTCAACGCCTTCCGCATTCAGCTTTTCCTCGATAATTGCTTTTAACTTTTCTAACATAGTTTCTTCTCCTTTTCTTTTTTAGATTTCATTCTTGATTGAATTTGCTTCCGCTCTTCTGCGCCTGCCCGCCGCTTTTTACATCGCTTATCTTTTACTTCAAAACGGCCGGCTTCGGCCGAGCTGCTGCCCGGGTCCTTTCTTGCAGCTTTCCATACTACATCATATAGTTTGAAGGTCAATTTATTTGACTCTCAAACTATTTTGGATAATACCCCTTATTGGGCAAAATGTCAAGCAGATTTTTGCACTGTTTGAATTCTTTTGCCTGCCAATATAACTTCCCTGATTTCCAGCAAACATATTTCATTTCTCAATTGTATTTTTTCCATTTTAGAGTATAATTGACATAGAACTACTGCTCTGTCATCATCACTATGTTACTATCGGAAAGGAAGCATACTTATGGAGAGGGAAAACAGGAAAAAGACCTTTGAAGATTTCTGTGAAATTGCAGAAGAATTTTCATTGTGCATGAATGATTATCTTTATGTTTACGATATACCCGGCGATACATACTATATCAGCAGACGGGCGCTGGATCGCTTCAAAATGCCCGCCAACATATTTCACGATGTGCCCAGAACTATCAGCACCTTTACTTATTCGGACGATATTCCCCTGCTGATCGAGGATATGGCGGAGGTAAATTCCGGTCAGAAAGACGAGCGCAATCTGGAATACCGCTGGCTCGGCCGCGACGGCTCTCCCGTATGGATCAATGTCAAAGGCCGCATCCTGAAATCCTCGGACGGCACCGCCAGATTGATGATTGGCTGTATCAACGAAATCGGGAAACGCCAGAAGGCGGACAATGTCAGCGGCCTGAGAGGCGAATCCTCCTTGGAAGAACATTTGAAGCTTCTGGGTTCCTCTCTGTATGACGCCATGTTCCTTAGAATCGGCATCGATGATTTTAAAGTCATCAACGAGAGACATGGTTCCGAATACGGCAATTTCGTACTGCGGGCGGTTGCGGACTGTATCAAGAAATGCCTCGGCCCCCTGCAGTCTGCCTATCGCATTGTCTCCGACGAATTCATGGTGCTGGATCTCTCGGGCGCCGGCTACGAAGAAATGAACCGGCTTTACCACAATATCCGCTCCGCCGTGGACAATATCATTTCCGCAGAACAATATAAAGCGATCTATACTATCTCCGCCGGCCTCCTTTCCCTGAGAGACCTCACCCCGGAAGAAGCGCAGAATTACAGCCAGACCATGAAATTTTCGGAATTCGCGCTGACGGAAGCAAAAAACCGCGGCAAAAACCAGCTTTATTTTTACAAACCGGAAGATTACAAAACTTTTCTACGGATACGTTATATCCGCAGCAGTCTGAGGAAATCTCTGGAAGAAGACTTCAACGGCTTTGAACTATATTTCCAGCCCATCGTGGTGTCCACGGACGGAGAACTGTTCGCCGCCGAGACTCTTCTGCGTTTCCGCACCCAGACCGGGGAATATGTCCCGCCTTTGGAGCTGGTATCCATTTTGGAAGAAAGCGGTCTAATTATCCCCGTAGGAAAATGGATTATCAAAAACGCTCTGATTATGTGCAAAAAGTGCCGCGAGAAGTATCCTGATTTTGTAATTTCCGTAAACCTTTCCTATATCCAGCTGTTGAAAAGCCCCCTGTACGAAGATATTGCGGAGGCCTTGGAGGCAGCGAGCATGCCGCCCGCCAGCCTCATTGTGGAACTGACGGAAAGCGGGCATCTGGAAAATACCCCCGCCGTGCAGAACGTATGGAAAAAGCTGAAAAAACTTGGCGTCAGCATTGCGCTGGACGATTTCGGCACAGGCTATTCCAACCTGATTAATATTGGAAACCTGCGGCCCAATATCATTAAAATCGACCGCAGCTTTACCGTAAAAGCCCTGCGCAACGACTATGAGCATGAGCTGCTGATACATATCATCAAAATGGTTCACCGAATCGGCCTGAATCTGGTGGTGGAAGGCATTGAGACCCATGACGAGCTGGAACGGATCAACGAGCTGAATCCCGACTATATCCAAGGCTTTTATTACAGCAGACCCTGCCCCATGGAAGAATTTGTCCAGAAATATTTATCCGCAGAACCTGTGACGGAATTTTAATTATATTTTAAAAGCCCCATAAGCGGCGCAGCATTTTTAGAAAGGATTTTCTCATGACAGCATATCACATTCCGGAGGCGTCGGGCGCGTCCATCCGCCCGGAAGCCTTGACAAAAGACAGAATTTTTTCCATCCTTGACTTCGGCGCGTCCGAAGCTTCCACGCCCGCGGACAATACCAAGGCGGTCAACGCCGCCATCCGCGCCGCGGCCTCGGAGGGCGGCACCGTGCTCTTTCCAAAGGGCACCTATTATACTTACACCATTCGTCTGGAGAGCAACGTAAACCTCTGTCTGGAAGAAGGCGCGGTGGTGGCGGCGGCCAAAACCGATATCGCTCGTTTTTATGAAAAACAGTCCGGCGAAGGAGGCAGTTACGACGAACCGGAAGTAAATCTTTACGCCGGAATCCAAGACCACGGCCATTCTTACTTCGCCAACAGCCTTGTCTACGGCGCCGATTTGGAGAACATTATGATTTACGGAAAAGGGCTGTTTACCGGCGGACGTTTTTCAAAAGAAGACGGACTTTTGGAATATGTGCTGCAGGGAGGGGACCCTTCGGAACCCGAGTCAAGGGAGGAAAACGGCCATAAGGGAGAATGGTTTGGGAATAAGGGAATCGCCTTGGTTCGATGCAGAAATATCGTGCTGAAGGATTTCTCCTTCACCATCGGCGGCCATTTTGCCATCATTGCGGAAGGCTGTGAGAATTTGTATGCGGACGGGCTTCTGGTGGATACCACCCGGGACGCTTTCGATATCGACTGCTGTAAGGACGTCACCGTGGTTCACACCACCTGCAACTCCCTGACCGACGACGGTTTATGCCTGAAGGCCTCCTTTGGGGCCGGGGCCTTTTTGCCGCTTCAAAACGTGTTGATTGAAGACTGCATTGTGAGCGGCTACGACGCCGGAAGCGTATATGCGGGAGAATTTACCCGGGACAAGCTCATCGCCACGGATCGATGCGGCCCCACGGGAAGGGTAAAATTCGGCACCGAATCCACCTGCGGCTGTCATCTTGTGACCGTCCGCCGGGTAAAATTCGACCGTTCCAGAGGCTTCTGTCTGGAAGCGGTGGACTGTTCCTCCCTGACCGACGTGATTTTTGAGGACTGCACTCTGGACAATGTATCCAGCTCCCCCATTTTCCTGCGGGCCGGGGACAGAGCCAGATTCCCCGTGACGGGTACGGGCGCTTCTGCGGAATATCCCGCCTCCGGAGATAACGTGCGATTGGACAATAGGAACTGGATTCTGCCGGATAAAAGTCCTTACCACTGTTATCCGGCCAAACGGTATGCTCCCCATTACAACAGGACGAAAACCGTCACCGTGGACGGACATTCCTGTTTTGAAATTGTGGACGGCGCGGATCCGGTACAGTGCAATCCGGCTAACTATGAAGAGCAGGAGGGGCATTTTTACCTGAAAAGCTGGCGGATGAAAAACACTTCTTTGCCGGATGAGGCTCCTTCCCAAACCGGAGGTTCTTCGCAGGCTGAAGCCCTTACGGCAGTCAGGGAACACGCCGGTATTTCCCATGGCGCATATAAGACTGACTTTACCCGGGAGCTTTCAAAAACAGACCTGCCCCTGTACGCCAACGGCATCGGCTGCGAGAAAATGGCGTCCGTAGAAAACATATGCATCCGCAATGTCACCGTAACCAACGCTGACCCCCGCTATCCCATCCTGCTGATGGGACTGACGGACTCCCATATCAAAAATGTAGTCTTGGAAAATATCTCCGTGGAATATCGGGGCGGCCTGACGATGGAGCACGCCGTGGAACAGCGCCAGCTGAACACAAACTGGAGCTATTCCCAATTTCACGCCAAGGCTCAGGTGCAGAATCTACCATGGCTGGTCAATACCTTCTTTCTGAAAAACGAAGGTCTGCTGCCCCGGGCGGACTGGGATGCGGTGCGCGAATGCTGGAAGGACGACGCCTACAATGTGCCGGAACTGCCGGAGGTCTATCCTGAGCCAAGCTGCTGGGGCATTCTTCCCGCATACGGGCTCTTTGCGAAGCATGTGGACGGTCTGACCCTGCGAAATATCACGTTTACCTGCAAAGTACCCGACGGACGGCACGTATGTGTGTTTGACGACGCGGCGGACATTTGCATGGACGGACTGGAAGCATACTGTGAAAAAGAGACGGCTCCCATTGCGGTGATTACCGACCGTTACAGGAGACATACCAACGCGGAAAATGTGCCGGAGCAGCCTTATTTTACCACTTCCGTAACCGGATTTGAAATCCTGAAGCCTTTGGTGCTGCACCATAACTGCCGCCGGGCCTCCGACGCAGAACAGGACAGTTTGGGAAATTCATGGGTCAAAGAAATCGAAATCAATGCCCCCGCCCCCGGTACTCCTCAGGACAGCCTTTATCCCCACCCCACCGTCCCCTGTCCCGATACAGGATATCATTTTGCGGCGGATACCGACGGCTATCCGCTGCCGCTTGCGGTTCACCGTCCCTTTATCCGGCCCGTCCCGCCCGTCCGCATCGCGCCGGGCGACACCTGCCGCTTTACCCTGACGGTCCGCAATCCCGCCAGCGATATATCGGCGCAGGCGGACAGCGGCATGATATACAATGAACGAGCCGCCCGCCTAAATTACAGTGTAAAAGGCATGAAAATACCTCTTACCCTGTCCTGTCCCAGCCTGCCCCAAGGCGCGGTATTTCTGCCGGAGCGCGGTGAATTTTCATGGACTCCCCACAGAGAACAGCGCGGTGAATATTCTATTGTCTTTATGGTGGATGATGGAATCATACCTGAAACGACGACCGTGAAGATAATTGTAGAAGAATAAGACCGGGGCTGCATATAGAACAGAGTGCCCCGCTGCGGCACTCTGTTCAAAAGAATAATATTTCACCAGATTTTTACACACTTCCCGTCCGTCATGCCGCTGACGGCCTCGCCTCTGCAGGAGGCGCATATAATTAACGCAGATAGCGCCTTACGGCCGCGTCCCGCAGTCTCTATGAAATATCCCCTTCCGCAATCCTGCGCATCCGTTCCAAATCGGAAATCAATTCCTTGGAATAAGCCTCCGCGTCGCGATACAGCTGCTCCGCCCTAAAATAATCCGACCTTCTCAGCGCCTCAATTACCTCTTCCCCATATTTATGGAAACGTTTGTGTTTGGCCCCAAGAGCCGCCCAGATAGGCACCACCGCAGGAATTGCGGGATTCATGGCATAATAGAAATGTCCGAAACCGCATTTGGATGCATCCAGCTGCAAAGGCGTTACCGTCCGTTCCTGAACCATTTTACGCAGATTGCCAAGCCACGCATGATGAGCGGAAACGGCGCTTTTCACGTAATCGGCGAATTCCTTGTCTTCCAGATGGAAAAAAGCGTCCTTCGTCAAACCGCCCATCTGCTTCACGGTATCGTCCAATGTCTTCTCAATCTCCGCCACCGGCTCCGTACTCTTTTTCAAATCCTGACTGACCCTGCGCATAAAATTTGTGTTCTCCACCAGCTGATTTTCCATTTCCAGCATGGAACTGCTCAGCTCCTGACTGACTGCCGCAATAGAACTCATGGACTCATTGACCTTTGAAACATGTTTCTCATTTTCATCATTCAACCGCCATACATGGTCTATTTTCTCCGTCATGATATCCAAGGCATTAATGGTGCTGTTGACGCTTTTCACCGTATTATGAGAAGCGGATTTGATTCCGTCCACAAAATCCCCCATGCTTCCCGTCAATGTCTGGGTTTCCTCCGCCAGCTCCCGTATCTTGCCCGCCACCACGGCAAAGCCCTTGCCCGCCTCACCGGCTCTGGCGGCTTCGACGGAAGCATTCAGCGCGAGCAGATCCGTCTGCATGGAAATGGAACCGATTCCCTTGATGACCTCGTTCATATTCTCAATCACCTGAATCAGCTCGTTCATATCCTGCTGCATCTGTCTGGATATCACGATGGTCTGCTGGGATAGTTCCTTAATATTGGTCAGCTCATTCTGGCTTGACTCAATTTTCTCATATACCTCCCCGGTCTCCGTGGAAACGTCCACAATGGTATTGGTCAATTCTTCATGCCGACTTTGGCTCCTGCCTGCCGCCGAGCCGAAAATGGTCTGCGAGGCCCGCTCCACATTTTGGGAAATTTCCATAATCTGCTTCGTCTGATACTGCATATTCAGATCCAAGGAGCTTATCTGCATCACCGCTTTGATATTTTTTTCAAAAATCTCCGCAAACTGCTTCCTGCCTTTCAAAAGCCTCTGATAAATTTCTTTCAGCTCCGGCACCGCCGAATAATCTGCTTCTTTTAATTGCGACATGGATTTCATGAGCTTTACTTTATTTTGTCCGATTGCCATTTCCTATCCTCATTCTCTCTAATGGGTACGATATCGGAACGACTTATATCATACCGATATCGTCTCTTTGTGTCAGGTAATAACATCTTAAAGAATTCCTGCTCTTTTTGCAAGTATTTATTAGAAAATATACTCCCTTTTCGGAAAAATGTTCCCTCCATAAACATATTGTCACAGCAAAAGCTTCCCTTCTATGCCTTCAAAATCCACTTTCTTCACGCCGCCGTCCTTCATTTTCAAAATGATTGGCCCATAGCTTCCACAGCGCTCCGGATCCCCATAGATCACGTCCTCAATCGGAAACAGCTCCTGCTCCGCGAAATCCTCATGGCTTTCCTTGGTAATGACCTGTGAAATCAACACATAAGGTTCAAATCCCCCGTATTGTTTCTCCCTTTTCATGGACGCGTAAATCACAATGGACTTCTCCGAATCGGGATTGGTTCCTCTTCTGTATAGCAGGGACAGCTCTCTCCAGCCGCCGTAAATGGTCATCGCCATCTGCTTTTCACATCCTGCGGCGTCCCTTCCTTTTAACACAATCGCCTTGGCGTCCCCGCAGCTTTTTTCCATGATTTCCGTTCCGTTATCCGGAAACCCATAGGAGCCCAGCGTGATGGACGCGGGCGCTTTGTACAGCCTCAGCCTGTCCGCCCGCAGAATGCCGTAAGGCACCGGAAAATCCGCCAGATTCATGGCCTGTGTCCAATGACAGTCCTTTTCCGGTCCGTAATCAAAAAACTGCCTGCGGTACAGCACCCCGTCTTTTAACCCATGCCAGAAGGTCACATTGGCCTTCCCAAAGACATCGGTCTTTAAAACCATCCTTCCTTCTTCCAGCGCTCCCGCGTCGTTGATGACATACTGCTGGGCCTCCACCTCGGACCCGCCCAGTACCCTTCGGGAAACCGGAACCTCCTCCCTGTCCGACGCCTCCCAAGGATATTTCGTATTGTAGCAGAGCTTGGAATAAGCCCACATCCCATGCTCATCCCCCCGGCGCTTTGACACCTTTCCCGTCCGCAGGATGGTTTCCCCGTTGGCCTGATGGTTGGTAAAGCAGAGGGCAGGCCCGTCCAGACAGGTTTCTTTCACCTCCCGCTCCCCCAAAGCTTCCCATGTGCCGTTGTTCTCCTTTGCCGTCCAGAACGGATGATCCGGAGGCAGATGCAGACACAAAAACGCCTTTCCCAGCCAGAAAGGGGATTCCGCGCAGGAATAGCCCTGCACAAGAGGGGAGAACTGCCCGTAAAAGCCCAGCGTGGGCACTCCGTCATACAGAAAATCCTCCCTTCCCAAAAACTGCATCAAAGAACCGGAAGAAATCCTCCTTGCCCTGCCCGGGTCCATCCTGCCGCCTTGAAGCATCATATTCCCGTCAAAAGCGCTGGCCGCCGCATTGCGGTAAATACTGCTGCGCCCCCACATATTCGTCCAGCCGTCCCTGTCAAAGAAATCCCCATAGGTTTCCATCAGCCGATTGGACTGCTCCTCAAATTTCCCCGCAAGATAGGGCTCATTCTCATATCCGTACCAGAGATTCCAGATGGGCGCATACACGTTAAACGCCCAGCAGGAATAATAATCAAAGGAATGCCCGTCCCGATACCATCCGTCCCCCGCGTAATAATTCAGTATGGCCTGCGCATGGTCCCGCATCACATCCTTCCTGATAGGATACCCCTCCATATTCAGGAACGCCATATCCAGCATATTGAACAGCCGCCAGTTCTGAGGAACGGTATTTTCATGGGCATAGCCCTCTAACAGCGCCGCGATTACGTCCTTTTCCTCTTTCGTATAGGTATCCCATATCTGCCTGCGGCTGACCCAAAGGCAGATTACCAGAGCGCAGGTCTCCACCGTCTGCTGAAACGCCTGAACGGGATTCACGTGCCCGGCCATATCCTGCTGGTCCGCATAGGTGCCCACATACAGCTCGTCCTCCTTAGAGCACACCCGAAGCACCTGATTCTTATAATACTCCGCCATGGAATATCCGCAGATTTCCAAATCGGGAAGATTGGAAATCATGAGCGCCGCAATGAAAAAGGTCCGTGTCAGTCCCTCAAATACTTCCGCTTTGCGCTGGATTGCCTGCGTCTGCTCGGATGCCTTCAGATGGGGATATGTAATCTCTGTTTCTTTTCTGGGCATCACTATAGGATTCCGGAAGTCATCAATATGCTGAAAAATTCCCTCCAGCATATATTTCCCCGCTTCCAGCCAGCTCTCCCTTGTAAGCCCCGTATAAGGGCTTAACTCAAAATCCAATGTCTTCGGTTCAAATTTCATGTCCCGGCTCCTCCTGTCAGGTATGTGTGAAGATAATATATTGCCGCGGCTTCCTGTACCTGTGCGCCGCCCCTTCTCCAAAATTCCTTTTCTTTTCTCACCCGTTCTCTGTTAAGCATATCGGCTTTCCGAAAATTTGTCAATCTGATTTTTATACGGCGGGCCGACGCAGATAAGAGGCAGGCCGGCGCGATGTCCCAATGAGCGTAACGGTTCGCAAAAGCCAGACAAAATTACCTCGCAAAAACCCGGCAGACTCACATCCCACATCTAAAAGCCCACCGATAAAAGACCGGCCGCAATCACATCTCCGGCTTGAAAATCAAGGCATTTGATAGTATAATATTGCTTTGGAAGATTTTCTGCTTTTCCATAAACGCAGTTCATGAAACAATTACAAAACCGCCGCGCCATGCGGCAGAATGAGAGGAAATATGGCAAACGAAATTCAAAAATGCCCCATGTGCGGCACCAGACTAAAAATGATAAATGACCGAATGACCTGCAAAAACTGCGGATATTATGTAAGAAGCCAGCAGGAGCAGACGGCTTCCGGAGCTTCTTACGAATATCCTGTCGGTCAGCCTTCCAATGCGGCAGCTCAAACCGATGCCGCCCGGCAGGACGGCGGCTCCTTTCAGGATAACGGCTCCGGACAAAACGGCAGCTCTTACCAGAATAACGGCTCCGGACAAAACGGCAGCCCTTACCAGAATAATGCCTCCGGACAAAACGGCAGCCCTTACCAGAACAGCGCCTCCTTCCATCCGGCCTCCATCGTACCGCCCATGGAACCGAAAAAGAATTCCGGCACAATCATTGCCGTCATAAGCATCATAAGCGCTGTCGTCCTCATTGGTGCGGCCGCATTTTTAGTAACCCTTTTTTCCAACACGGCTGACATTCTGGATCATGCGGTACAATATGGCAGCCATGCAGGCTCTGCCAGCCCATCCTCTTCGGATCTGCTGGATTACCTCGTCAACTCCATGGAAAACGACGCCTCCGTCCAGCCCACCGAACAGCCTGCCGTCCGCAGAAAGATTCCTCAATCCACCTTTTTCATACAGATGGCAGAGGAAATCTGGAACAAAGGCTATCGCGTTATCACTGCGGAAGAATATGACAGCCTCACCGCTCTTAAAATTGACACCGACGAGAAGACCATCACTTATCAGCTGAATCATGGGGACTCACAGGTATTAACCTTCCAGAGCTATACGGACAAAAAGCTGTCCGACCTTGGCGCTTTTACGGGATTGGAATTTCTCTCCATCGATGACGACTTGGACCGGGGCGACTTGGACGGCCTGTACCACCTTTATGCGGTCTATGCGGAGAACAGCATTGAAGAACTTTTGAAAATCATACCCAGCCCGGAAAATATTGAGGAATTGGGCGTTGAATCCACCTTTTTCGAGAAATCTCTCGAAGGGCTGGAATCCTTCCCCAGCCTGCTGTATCTGTCCGTGGACTACGATGACTTGGAGGATATTTCCCTGCTCGCACAGTTCCCCAATCTCTTGGGATTGACCTTGGAAGACTGCGACGACCTGACCGACTACAGCCCCCTGATGTCATTGACCAAGCTGGAAGTACTTGGAATCGCATCCTCTCAGCTGAAAACCATCGATTTCATCAAGGCGATGCCGAACCTGACCCATCTGCGCATCGAGGACAGCAAAATTACCAGCCTTGAGGCATTGAAAAGCTGCCCTAATCTCGTCCTCTTGTCATTGACCGATAACTATCAAATTAAAGACGATGATTATTCCGCTGTCAGCGAACTGGAAATGCTGGAAGATTTGACCATCTCCCTTGGTCACATTTTTAACCTGCCTTCCCTTGAAAAGCTCACCCGACTGGAGCGGCTGTACCTGAAAAACGTGGATGACCCCGCTCCCTTAAAGGATGCGGTGAATGTCACAAGTCTGGTTCTTGACGATATTTCATGGTGGGATTTGGAAGTGCTAGTGCCTATGGAAAACCTCTTTTCCCTGACGCTCAAGGACTGCCATTTATATACCTTGGAACCGCTGACCCGGCTTTCCAGCCTTATGATATTAGATTTGGAAGACACTAATATTTATGGCAATATTGAGGAAATTTTCGGCATACCGGGCTTATATTATTTGAATCTGTCCGAATGCCAAGGCGGAATTGACTTCGACAATCTGCCCGTGAACGAATCCCTGCAGATTCTCAACCTCAACGAATTTTCCATAATGAAAGACCCTTCCTTTGGAAGCAATGACAGAACCACCATAGAAATGTCAACACATTATGAACTGTTTGACAGCTTCCCCTTCCTGACGGAATTATCCCTGGCTTCCGACCGGATAGACAGCATTGAATTTGTAGAAAATCTACCCCTCCTGCAATACTTGGATATTACAAATAATAATGTTACCAGCTTAAAACCACTGGAAGAATTGCAGGATTTCCAAATTGTGCGCTGCGGCAGGAATACCATTCTGGAAGGAGTGTCGGAAAAGAGCGGAATTACGGTCATCACTAACGATTAAGCTCCCGAAACCAGAAGGCCGCCGCAGAGAACCTGCGCTTTCTCACGCATGGATATCCTGTCAAATTCAGCTATGCCGGAACAATACATTTGGCGTAACATCCGGCACGCTGTAGAGGCAGAATATCCTATGCGGGAAAGAACAGATACTATATATGTACGGCGGCTTTTCTTTTCAGAGTATGTAGAAGAGAAGGATTTTAACTATAGTTTAGCGTCCGGCCGATATTTTCTTATCGGCATACATAATGTGATTGATAAGCCAGCCCAGAAGAAATTCCAGCAGTTTCTGAAGAGATTCCTGCGGATTATCCTCAATTTGATTATAATCTATATTTTCCAGCTTATCGATAAATGCCTCATGCGCCCGCTTCTGCGCGTCAATCCCTTCATAATGAATGCTTTCCATATACTCCTCTTCATCCCGGAAATGCTCCTTGGTATACTCTTTCAATTCATTTAATATCTCCATAATCCTGTCATATCCGGATAGGGAATCATAGTTCTTCACCAAGCGGTTTGCCCTGTCAACAATACGGAAAAGCTCCTTATGTTCTCCGTCTATCAAGTCCACTCCCACCAGATACTCATCCGTAAACTCACAGGGATTTTCCTTGATCATCCACTCCTCTAACGGCGGCAGCTTTCCAATCATAATATCACTGCTAAGGATATGACTATACAGCCATCTTGCAAGGAAACTGACCAAATCCGACAGAACCTTCTGCTGTTCCTCCATCGCATCTATATTTATCAAGTCAAACTCAAGTATTTTTTCCCGAAAAAATGCATGCTGCGTCCTCTGAAGAATCAGCTCCGGATCACATATCTTCGCCATATATTCTTCTTCATGGGCAAAATGCTCCTCCGCATAACGGTCAAGCTCAGAAATGATTTCCTTCAGCTGCTGATAGTAATCACTGTGATAATCCGTAGTTACCAGAAGATAGGCCCGATTTAATATCTCAAAAAGATGCCTGTGCTCCTCGTCCACCGTTTCTATCCCTATAATGCAGTCCTCCGTAAACTCAAACACTTTAAACCCCTTCCTTTCCCTAAAAATGCCTTTTGACAATATTTCCTGCCCGAGTTACGTCTCTTAAAATACTTAACAGGCAGGCAATGTACGATAAGGTCTTAGAAATTCTTTTCACCCTTCTATTATAATCTTGAATAACAGACAGGTCAATCCACACTTTTGAAATCTCGCAGGCCTTCCTATAAATAAAAAAATATCAAATGTTTACAGCATAAAATATATCAAACATGATACAATAGAATCAAACATTCAAAAAGTGTCCACAGGAGGCAAC
This sequence comes from uncultured bacterium, assembly GCA_948467735.1. Taxonomy (GTDB): domain Bacteria; phylum Bacillota; class Clostridia; order Lachnospirales; family Lachnospiraceae; genus Acetatifactor. Next base: position 1,515 of record CAOKFN010000025.1, on the reverse strand, counting down.
AATATGACACCTGAAACGGCTGCATTAAATCCTGCCAGATTAATTATCGCGGCAGTGCTGGGACTGGTAATTTTATTAGTACTTATCATCAAATTCAAAATCCACGCAATGGTTTCCATTCTGTTAGGCGCCATATCCATCGGTTTGTTTGCAGGAATGCCTTTTGACGATATCATTGCGGCGGTCAACGACGGCATCGGCAATACGCTGAAGGGCATTGCCCTTCTGGTAGGCCTCGGCTCCATGTTCGGCGCCATTCTGGAAACCTCCGGGGGCGCTCAGTCCATTGCGGTAACGCTGGTCAATAAATTCGGCGATAAAAGAGCCGCATGGGCATTGGGAATCACAGGTCTGGTCATTGCCATGCCGGTATTCTTTGACGCAGGACTGATTATCCTGATACCGCTGGCATTTTCTCTTGCCAAAAGGACAAAACGCTCCTCTTTATATTATGTCATCCCCCTGCTGGCGGGTCTTGCGGTGGGCCATGCGTTTATTCCTCCCACCCCCGGTCCGGTGCTGGTGGCCACACTGCTGAATGTGGAGCTGGGATGGGTCATACTGGTGGGCATATTCTGCGGTATTTTTTCCATGATAATCGCAGGCCCTGTCTGGGGTGCATACTGCGGCAGAAAATATGATATTCCCGTGCCGGAGCATGTGGCGAAGCAGGAGGATTTCGACGAATCCAAGCTGCCCGGTTTCGGCCTGATTGTGGGAATCATATTAATCCCTCTGGTATTGATTGTGCTGAACTCCGTTGCGGGCATCATCCCTGCGCTGTCCTCACTGCAGCCCATTTTCGGTTTTCTGGGAGAACCTTTTGTTGCGCTGCTCATCGCAACCATCGCCGCGATGTTCGCCTTGGGAACCAGACATGGCTACACTCTGCCGGAGCTGGAAAAAATAATGACAAAATCCTTGGAGCCCACAGGTCTGATTCTGCTGGTGACAGCCTGCGGCGGCGTACTCCGCTATATGCTCCAATATTCCGGCCTTGGCGACGTCATCGGCAATGCGGTGTCCTCCGCAAAACTCCCTCTGGTAATTGTGGCTTTTATTGTGGCCGCGCTGGTGAGAATCTGCGTGGGTTCCGCAACCGTAGCCATGACCATGGCCGCGGGCATCGTCGCCGCCATGCCGGGCATCTCGGAGCTCTCGCCCCTGTATCTGGCCTGTGTTACCGCAGCAGTGGCAGGCGGCGCAACCGTCTGCTCCCACTTTAACGATTCCGGCTTCTGGCTGGTGAAATCACTGGTGGGGCTGGACGAGAAAACCAATCTGAAAACATGGACCATTATGGAAACGCTGGTGGGCGGCACAGGATTTATCGTCGCACTGATTATCTCTTTCTTTGCATAAAACAATACTTTCCACCAAAGCGCTGCGGCAAATTCCCCTGTCGGGGCGCTGCGGCGCAGAGACGGAACTTGACGGCATGATTTTTAACAGTCTCGAAGCCGATGCGCCCGGGAGAATTTTCAGCTGCGACCTTTGCGGCTTAAAATTCTCCCC
>CAOKFN010000024.1 GCA_948467735.1 uncultured bacterium | reverse complement strand
GAGTTTAAAAAACTATGGAATACAAGTATGCTTAAAATGCCGTTTTACAGAAATACATATATAACAATATCTAAAAATTTGAAGTTGTAAAGGAGCGGCCATGGACATTGGATATGTGCTCCCAATATGAAATTTTTCCTGTAGTCGGCGGCTGATGCATTGGGAACAGTTTTCCGAAAAGGGAGTAAAATAAAAAGCGCGGCGGCGCGGAAATGAGGATAGTATGGCGGAAGGAAAATTGATTTATGAGAATCCGTTGGGATGTGAAGAGGATATTCGGGGCTTTGTGCTGGAGGGCAGGGCGCAGATTTCTTTCCCCCAGGGGCGGCTTCGGCTGGAAAACGCTTTGAGCGCGGACGAGGGGCAGAAGGCGAATTATGTGCTGTGGTGTCCGGAGGATTTTCCGGCGGATGTGAGGATTGAATGGAAATTTCTGCCCGTGAAGGAGCCGGGGCTTGCAATTTTGTTTTTTGCGGCGAAAGGGCGAAAGGGGGAGGATATTTTTGACGAGGCGCTCACAAAGCGCACCGGGGAATATGTGCAGTATCATCACGGCGATATCAATGCGTTCCATGTGTCTTATTTTCGGAGGAAGGAGCCGGACGAGAGGGCGCTGCATACCTGCAACCTGCGCAAAAGCTACGGCTTTTACCTGACGGCTCAGGGCGGGGATCCGATTCCCGATGCGGACGAATGCCGTCAGATGTACCAAATCGCATTGGAAAAGAAGGGGGATACGGTGCGGTTTTTGGTGGAAGAGGTGGAGGTGTTCCGGTATGTGGACGACGGCGCCGCATACGGCCCGCTTCTGGGAGGCGGCAAAATAGGATTCCGGCAGCTGGCGCCCATGATTGGGGAATATGCGGATTTGAGAGTGTATGCGTTAGGGTAGGGAATGGCGGTGCTGTGAGTGATGATTCCATACGGAGCCTCAAATTCAAAATGGTGATGTCGTGTGATTTGGAGAGGACTGTCTTTTCGGGGATTCAAGACGATCCGCTTTCAAAATGGGGAAATTCAGACTCGGACATGGATTGAAAAACCGGAGGATTTGTGGTAGTATATTTTGAGTAAAATTTTTATTGGAAAATCCGAGGGGAATGGGAGAAATGAGTAAAATCATGGATGAGATGAGGGAGGAAGCGCTGCGGGAAGGTATTGAAGAAGGAATTGAAGAGGGCAGAAAAAAAGGCATTGAAGAAGGTGTGAAAAGAACGGCGCGTCGTATGCTGGCGGCGGGAAAATATGCTTTGGAGGAAATTGTAAGCGTTTCAGGACTTTCTCTCGAAGAAATAAATCGGCTGAAAATGGATGGAAACGCATAAGGGCAGGAATGATATGGCGGCATAGTCGGGCTGTGATTTGACAATCGCTATGGGTGAGATACGGCAGATATGCCCCGAAGGATAGGGGGGATGATTATGACAGGGGCAGAAGAGCGGCGTCAGAAAGATTTACAGCGCCTGCGGCTGCTGCGGCCGATGGATGATGATTTTATGCGGTGCCTTTTTAAAGACAATATTCCGCTGGCGGAATTTGTACTGCGCATTCTTACAGGCCGGAAGGATTTGCGGATTATTGACTGCCAGACACAGAAGGATATGAAAAGGCTGGCGGGGGCGCGTTCTATTTGTCTGGATGCTCTTGGGACGGATTCTCTGGGGAAAAAATATGATTTGGAAATCCAAAGAGAGGATAAGGGGGCGGATCCGCACAGGGCAAGATATCATTCCAGCGTGCTGGATGTGGAGAACCTGCATGCGGGGCAGGAGTTTGGCGAGCTGCCGGAGACTTATACGATTTTTATAACAGAGAAGGACTGCTTTCACAAAGGAGAAGCAGTTTATCCCATTGAGCGGATAAATCTTATCACGGGAGAGAATTTTGGGGATGGGGAACATATTCTTTATGTGAATGGAGAATATCGGGGAGACTCAGATATTGGGAAGCTGATGCATGATTTTAATTGTGCGGATGCGGGTGAGATGAATTTTGAACTGATGGCGGAACGCACAAGGTATCTGAAGGAAAATCCGGAGGGAGTGAGAGAAATGTGTAAAATCATGGAAGAGTTAAGAGAGGAATCTCTGAGAGAAGGCAGGGAAGAAGGCATCAAAGAAGGCAGGAAAGAAGGCATCAAAGAAGGCAGGAAAGAAGGCATCAAAGAAGGCATCAAAGAAGGCGTGAAAAAAACGGCGCTTTGTATGCTGGCGGCGGGAAAATATGCCTTGGAGGAAATATCAAGTGTTTCAGGACTTTCTCTCGAAGAGCTAAATCAGTTGAAGGACGGACAAAATGCATGAAACTCCATAAAACCATAAACGCAGATATAAATAACGGTTTTGGCGGCTTTCTTGGCCGGGTCGGCGCTGGTGGAGCTTATGAACGCGGGGCCGGACGTAAAATGTCAGGTTCTGATAAGTGATGCGATAGGAATCGCCGCGCGAGCCCTGTTATCATAAGCAGTATGACAGAAATCGCCGCGCGGGCCCTGTCATCGCAAGAATATGACGGAATATTTTAGGAGGACAAACCCATGAAACCATATGGTGTAAATGAACTGAGAAAGATGTTTCTTGACTTTTTCGAGGGCAAGGGGCATCTGAAGATGAAGAGTTTTTCGCTGGTGCCCCATAACGATAACAGTCTGTTGATTATCAACTCGGGCATGGCGCCCTTGAAGCCCTACTTTACGGGGCAGGAAATTCCGCCCAGACGCAGGGTGGCTACCTGCCAGAAGTGCGTGAGGACGGGAGATATTGAAAATGTGGGCAAGACGGCAAGGCATCTGACTTTTTTTGAAATGCTGGGGAATTTTTCCTTTGGGGATTATTTCAAGCATGAGGCCATCGCATGGAGCTGGGAGTTTCTGACCAAGGTGGTGGGGATGGATCCGGAGCGGCTGTATCCGTCCATTTATTGTGAAGACGACGAGGCTTTTGATATCTGGACAAAGGAAATCGGCGTTCCGGCGGAGAAAATCACCCGCTTTTATCGGGATGAAAACGGAGACTGCGACAATTTCTGGGAGCATGGGGCAGGCCCCTGCGGCCCCTGTTCCGAGATTTACTATGACAGAGGGGAGAAGTATGGCTGCGGGAAGCCGGACTGCAAGGTGGGCTGTGATTGCGACCGCTTCATGGAAGTGTGGAACAATGTATTTACCCAGTTCGACAGCGACGGCCACGGCAATTACACAGAGCTTTCCCAGAAAAATATCGATACGGGCATGGGGCTGGAGCGTCTGGCGGTGGTGGTTCAGGATGTGGACAGCGTCTTTGACATTGACACCATGAAGGCGATTCGGGATCATGTGTGCCGGATTGCGGGAGCGGAGTATCAGAAGGACGAGACTGCGGATGTGTCCATCCGTCTGATTACCGACCATATCCGTTCCACCACATTTATGATCAGCGACGGCATTATGCCCTCTAATGAGAAACAGGGATATGTGCTGCGCCGTCTGATCAGGCGGGCGGCCAGACATGGGAGGCTCTTGGGGATTCCGGGCAGATTTATGGCGGATTTGGCCGGGACGGTCATTCGGGAATGCCGGGACGGCTATCCTGAATTGGAGGAGAAGAAGAATTTTATTCTGAAGGTGCTGACGCAGGAGGAGGAAAAGTTTGATAAGACCATCGATCAGGGACTGGGCATCCTGTCCCAGATGGAGGAGGAAATGAAGGCCGGGGGCGTGACGGAGCTTTCGGGGGAAAACGCCTTTAAGCTTTACGATACTTACGGTTTTCCCATTGACTTGACGGAGGAAATTTTTGCAGAAAAAGGATTCACCATTGACCATGCGGGTTTTGGCGTGTGCATGGAGAAGCAGAGGGAGATGGCGAGGAAGGCCCGTAAAACCACCAATTATATGGGAGCGGACGTGACGGTGTATGAATCCATCGACCCCGCCATAACCACGAATTTCGTGGGATATGACAGGCTGCAGCACAATTCGCGGATCACTGTGCTGACCACGGAGACGGAGCTGGTGGAGGCCTTGTCCGACGGACAGATCGGCACCGTCATTGTGGAGGAGACGCCCTTTTATGCCACTATGGGCGGGCAGAACGGGGATACCGGACTCATCACCGCGGAGGAAGGAAGCTTTGAGGTGCTGGATACCGTCAAGCTTCTGGGCGGCAAGGTGGGGCATATCGGAAGAGTGACGGGAGGAATGCTGAAGGCGGGCGACGCCGTGACGCTTACGGTGGACGCCGGGAAACGCCGTGACACCTGCCGGAACCACAGCGCCACCCATCTTCTTCAGAAGGCGCTCAGGGAGGTATTGGGAACTCATGTGGAGCAGGCTGGTTCCTATGTGGACGGGGAGAGGCTTCGGTTTGATTTCAGCCATTTTGCGGCTGTGACGAAGGAAGAGCTGGACAAAGTGGAATCGCTTGTGAATGAGAAAATTGCGGAGAATCTGCCTGTGGAGACGGAGGTTATGAGCATCGAGGAGGCCAAGAAAACGGGGGCCATGGCTCTTTTTGGAGAGAAATACGGCGAGACGGTGCGTGTGGTCAAAATGGGGGATTTCTCCGTGGAGCTCTGCGGCGGTACGCATGTGGCGGGTACGGGGGCGATTGCTTCTTTTAAGATCATATCGGAGAACGGGGTGGCGGCAGGAGTCCGCAGAATCGAGGCGCTCACAGGCAATGGAGTGTCGGCTTATTACAAAAAGCTGGAAGAGACGCTGGAAGAGGCGGGCAGGATATTGAAGACTGCGCCGTCCGCTCTGGTGGAGAAATGCGAGCATGTGATGGCCGAGATCAAAGCCCTTTCCTCCGAGCTGGAGTCCATGAAGAGCAGGGCGGCCAAGGACGCTCTTGGGAATGTGATGGACAGGATCGTGGAGGTAAAGGGAGTGAAGCTTCTGGCGGCCAGTGTGGATAACGTGGACATGAACGGTCTCAGGGAGCTGGGTGATCAGCTGAAGGAGAAGCTGGGGGAGGGCGTGGTTGTCTTATTGTCCGCTCAGAACGGCAAGGTGAATATGATTGCCATGGCCACGGAGGGCGCGCTGGCAAAGGGCGCTCACGCGGGCAATCTGATTAAGGGAATCGCCGGAAAAGTGGGCGGGGGCGGAGGCGGCCGCCCGAATATGGCGCAGGCGGGGGGAAAGAATCCCGCGGGCATTCCCGACTGTATTGCGGAGGCTTCCAAGGTGCTGGAGGGACAGCTGGGATAGCTGCGAAAATGGTTTTGGATAATTACGAAAAAAGTCCGCGGTAAGGAAAAGGCGGAAGAAGCTGCAATATGATATTTTTGACATGGCCCCGATGCGTTCGTATCGGGGTTTTTTATGCACACGCCAGCACAGGGAATATTGCTGCTGACGCGGCGGGCGGCGGGGTATTTGATTTTTGCGGGCAGACACTGCCTGCTTTGACATAAAGTCATGTTTTATGTCGGAGCCGATTTGATAGGGGCTTAGCGGATGCCGCGAGGGTTCAAGGCGTCCTTGGGATGTCTTCCGCCTGCGGGGGGGATTTGACTGTTGTAAAAATATGGCGGCGAATATCCTGCGGATAGCGGGGATGTATTCGTTTTTGGAGGAATTGTACAGCGTTACAGGCGGTGAAAAATTAGTTTTTCATTGTCTGTATTTTTTTGAGATTTTCTTATGGGAAATGCCCCAGAAATCATACTGGCAGGGTGTGGATTTTATGGCAGAAATAAGCAAGTCCAGCAATGTTTAGAATGAAAATCTTGCTAACTTCTCATCATTTCTTATTGCCCGATTGACAAATTGGGGGGGGTGGATGCTATACTGAAATTAGTGAAAATTAACAAAAATTTTCATGAAAAAAATCACCAATCTTAAAAAATGATGATGGAGGAAGGAAGTAATGAAGAAGGTTCGTGTAAGAATGAACAAGGCACTGGCAGTCATGCTTTCGGCGCTGATGGCATGTCCATCGGTTTCGATGGGCAGTGTGCTTGCGGATGCGGCAAATCCGAGCGAATCCATGGGCAGTGTGCTGGACGGGTCGGATGCAGGCGCGCCGACAGCCGAGTCGGGCACAGACGTTTCGGCGAATGACGCGAATGCGGGCAGTCCTATAGACCAGACCCAGTCGGACAATTCTGCGGATATCAGCGACCCGGCAGACGGAAACGGCATGGGCACGTCAGAGGATAACGCTGGCGGGGGTGCGCCCGTAGATGGGACAAACGTGGAGGTGCCTGTGGACGGAGCGAGTGCAGAGGTACCTGTAGACAGGACAGAATTGGATGCATCTACAGATGGAACGGATGCCGGTACATCTGTTGAGCTGCCGGCGCAGGATACGTCTGTAGACAATGCTGACGGAAATATGCCGACAGAAGGAACAAATGCAGGTATAATTGCGGACAATACGGATGCAGAGCAGAGCGTTTTTTCGGAAAGAGCTGAGGGCGCATATATTTTCAGCTATGAGGGGGAAACGGCAGCATCATCACCTTTTGATGGAATAAATCAGACGGAAACCCCGCAATTTAATAAAAATAACGCATTGGCAATGGCCGCATCCAGTTCGGTTAAAATACCTTTTACAGGCAAAATTGAACAGGGGACAGCTGTTTTTGATGTGGAACTTTGTCCGGTAAGCGGTACTGTGCAAAATGTAGTTTTGCAGAATAGCGCAGGTGAAACTTTGTTTGTTGTCTGCGCAAATGCAAATAAGAAGAAGATTTATTTAACCAGTACAGAAGGAGGAGATGAATTAGTACCATTAGGCGCTTATAATACAGATAATAGATGGCACAGGGTTAGGATAGAATTGTATTTTGATGAGTCTAAGGACAATGTGCTGAAATTTGAGGTGAGTGCTTCGTGTTTTGGTACAAAGAACGGATACAGTAAGGAACCAGATGCATGGACAGTCATAGGTTCTGTTACCCAAGAAGATTTGTTGAAAGTGAGTGGTGGTGAAAACGGTACAGTGAGTACAGCAGATGGAAGTACAGAGCATCCGTTTGACTTAAATGCCATTACCATAAGCAATAGTGGAAAAGCCAGATGGATCGGCGACATGTATCTTTATGATATCACCAATGTTGAGCTGGCGGAGCAGCCCGGAGAACAGACGCCGGGAGAAGACTTTGCACCCGGTGAAGCGGCGGTGAAGGTGACTTATTCCACCGGAACGGAGGAGACCATAGCGTTGAAGAATCTGCTGTGCGGAGTGGATTACACCGTAGAGGAAAACGATACGGGCAAATATGTAATCTGCTATGGCGGAAAGAAGCTGGAGACTGAGACGGAGGTTCCGGCTGCCATCATGACCGGCATTCGGATAAAGACTCAGCCGACTAAGAAGGTTTACGCCAAAGGCGAGACATTGGATGTTGAGGGGCTTGTTGTGGAATCTGTAATGTCTGACGGAACAGCTGCGGATCTGAATGCGGACGCTTATACGTTAAGCACTCCGGACATGTCCACGGAGGGGCTTAAGGAGGTAATTGTTACATATAATGATAATACTGCGTTTACCGACAGCTTTAAAGTAAGGGTGGAGAGCAGTGATGCTGCAAAGATTTTCGCTTATGCGGGCGATGCTGTCAGCGTGGAAGAGCTGGGACTTACGGGAGATACCGACAAGATACAGCTCAGCACGGAAGAATTGGCGGGAAGTATTGGTCAGAATCTTGCGTTTAATGCGGGGGGAACCGTGACGAAATCATGGGATGCTTTGAACGCGGGCAAAGTGAAGGTCAATGTGGAATTTAATCAGGCCAATAAGAATAACATAGCGCATTTTCGCCTCTACGATGGAGCAGGGAATCTTTTGATTAACTTTATCCAGCAAAAAAGCGGAAACTTAAATCTGTATAAAAATACGGATACGGCAGACAGCTATGAAACGGTGGTACCGACACAGATAGGCGCATGGGTTCGTCTGGAGACAGAGATTGACCTGACTGCTTCCAATGCGGAACAGAAACTTATATTCACCACCAAGTCTTATTATAAAGATTTAGACACGGGTGAGTGGAAGGAAGGCGCGGTAGTGTCGAACCAAACTTACGAAGGCTGGGGCGCTGCAAGCGGCTGTGCTTCGGATCTGACGGAGTTTAGTTTAGGTTCTTTGGCAATTCAGAGCACGGGAGCAGGCGTGGCTTACAGCAAGATTGAGGTTCTGGCTCCGGCGGATGACTCTCAGTCTTTCGTGTATATTGACGCGGATGATATTTCCGACTTGGAACTCGAAGAAAGCAGCGAAGGAGTTCTGAAGGTGCATAACGGCGACCAGAGCGGCAATACCACCAACAAGCTGAGTATTACAGGCGGTTATATCACCAAGACGCTCAAGAATCCCATCTCCTCCGGCAAGGTGAGCTTGGAGACTGTGGGCAATCACAATGGAAATATCATGGGCGTCCAGATTTTAGATAGCGAAGGCAGGAACTTGATCACATATTCCCAGCAGTCCAGCGGCAACCTGAACCTGTATTATGGAACTGATATTACCGGAACTTCAAATGCGGGAACGATAGCAGGGAAAGATATTATCAGCACAAAGAAATGGGTCAAGGTGAAGACGGAGATCGATTTGGATGAAGCCAATAAGACCGGTGTCTTGGAATTTACAATGAACGTACAGTATAAGGATTCCTATTTGGATGAGGAGTGGAAGGACGCCGGAAACTGTACGCAGCAGCTGTATCTTGACAAAGGACTGGCTAACGGTGCGGCCGGAGATGGTTTTACAAGCTTTGATATTGGCGCCATTAAGATTGGAAATACTGGCAGTACCGTTTATGTGGACGATATCAAATTTGACGACGGCAACGGAATCAACGGCTATGTGACCATAACGGACAAGATTCTGAAGAGTATGGAGATCACAACCCCGGCAGCGGTTACGGAGTTCCCTCAGAACGGCAAGATCAGCACGGAGGGTCTTGTTCTGACCGGTACCTACGACGTGCATTATTCCGACGGCAAGGTGGAAGAGAAGACTTATAAGATTACCAAATATGAAGTGGAATGCGATACCAGTCAGATTGTGGATGCTGCTCCGGTTACGATCAAGGTGACGGATCACGACAAAGAATTTACCGCTTCTTATAATGTAAAGATAACGCCCGCGCCCGACGGTTCCTATGTGACCTTCGGCTATACGGATGAGAGCAGCGTGGCTCAGACCGGATTTAGCGGCAGCAAAATCAGCGCCGCAGGCGGGGATGCTTACGGCAATGACAGCAATAAGATCAAACTTGACAAGGGAAGCTCTACCATGACTCTGGCAGCTCCCAGCACTACGGGAACCGTACATTTTGAAACGGAATTCCTGACAACGGCTACCAGCAAGGCGTCTCTGTTCCTGCGCATCTTGAACAGCGAGGGAAAGCCCATGGTGGATTTCGCTCAGTACGGAAGCGGCAATCTGAATCTGTACATAGATAAGAAGACCTCCGGAACCGACGGAGCAATGGCGGGACAGTTCCCGGGTCTGCCTGTGAAGAAATGGGCAAAGCTGTCGGTGGACATCGATTTGGATGAATCCGCAAAACAGGGTCACTTAGTGTTTGACGCGGTTGTCTGGAAGATTGACGATTACAAGAGCGGCGAGTGGGTCGTACATGCGGAGTTTGACGAGGATCTGTATTTGAAGAGCACCATGGCGCCTACCACCACCGGTTCGGCTTCCTCGGATGCGACGGTATTCGATGTGGCTTCCATTGAGCTGGTGAATTCAAACGGCACCAATTATTATGACAATATGTTCTTTGAGGCAATTCGAGGAGACGTTACAAAGGAACTTGTTGAACTGTGGATTGAAAAGCCCGCAGAGAAGACGGACTACACCGTGGGCGACGGCCTGAACAGGACGGGACTGGTTCTGATGGGTAAATACAAATATCTGTTCCCGAACGGAGACGTCAAAGAGAAGACGGCGGAAGTGACAAAGTACGATGTTTCCTTTGACAATACGCAGCCCGGCGACGAAGTTCCGGTCATCTTAAGCGCAGGCGGATTGACCGCAAGCTATAACGTGGTTGTGCGGCCCAACACGGCGCTGGATGACATTGAGGAATATCTGGTAAATTATATCAACAACAAACTGGTGAACTTGGACGTAGATAAGGTGGTCCATATCAATAAGCGTCAAGTGAGACTTCCCATTGAGACTGCGAACAATGAAGGACTCAGCTGGGAGATTACTTCCGGAAATGCGAATGTGGCCGAGAATATTCTGACGGTAATTCCTTCCGCTGAAGGGGAGACAGAGGTAGAAGTAAAGGTTACTTTGAGCACCATTAACAACGACGGAGATCCGGTAAGCTTTTCTAAGACAATCAAGCTGGCGGTTCCCAAGGAAAGCGGAAAGGTGGTTGACGACAGCCTTACTACGGAGGAATCGCTTAGATACGCGGTTCAGACTCTGTATGAGAGAGGTTTGTTTGACGGTCAGGCGAATCTGACGGATGTGGAAGCTGTTATGGCAAGTCTTGGCAGAGAAATCACCACGGAGGAGATTGCTGTGATGCTGGTGAATATGTTTGACATTGACACCACCTTTACGGACACCAAGATCGACCGCGTCGATGTGGAGGATGACGCGTGGTACAGCAAGTATGTGAAGGCGGCGTTCCAGCTGAGCGTGGAGACGCGCAACAGTCATGAGGGCAAAGAATATTATGGCATCGGCAAGGGCGTCAACAGGGATAATCTTTCCTATATGATCAACAGGATTGTACATATAGACCAGACCAGCCTGCCTTCCGATTATGCGGATCGCATGTTTGAGTAGATAGATGAGAGAAAGGAGTGAGTTTGCGTTGAAGTATAAAAAGATGTTAGCGACAGTATTGTGTGCCGCAATGCTGTCCGGTACGGTAATGACAGCCAATGCTGAGATGAAATTCGAGGCAGGGCTTCCCGCACAGTCGGATTCTTCCAACAGTCTGGTTGAAAACCTTCCTCCACTGTCTGACCTGCCTGCGTTTCCGGGGGCAGAGGGCTATGGAGCATATGTTACCGGCGGAAGAGGCGGAAAAGTGATTCACGTCACCAACTTAAATTCTACCGGGGAAGGTTCCCTTGCGGCGGCTCTGGAAAACGGCGGAAATACGGAAGAACCCAGAATTATTGTGTTTGACGTGGCCGGTTCCATCGATATCAGCGGCAAAGCCATTTACAAAAAGACCTATAAGAACGTGACTATTGCAGGACAGACTGCGCCAGGAGAGGGCATCACCTTGACAGGAGAGAATTTCTACCTGTCCCATTCCGAGAATATCATTATTCGTTATGTACATTTCAGGCATGGTCAGGCTACGGCCAAGGATGATTCCTTCTTTGCGGAAAACTGTAAGTATATCATGATTGATCACTGCTCCTTTACTTACGGCAGTGACGAGGACTGCTCCGCCAGATGGACCAACAACATGACCATTCAGTGGTCCATCATAACCAGCGGCGTGAGAACCCATTCCATGGGCGGCCTGCAGGAGTGGAGCTCCGCATCCATACACCACTGCCTCTGGGGCAACCAGAACGACAGAAACCCCAAGGCTAAGGGGATTATGGACTGGACCAATAACGTATTGTACAACTGGGGCGAGTATCCTTATGTGGCGGGCGGCAACTCCGGCGGACAGGGCTGGGGCAATGTGGTGAATAACTATTACATTGCGGGCCTTGACACAAAGAACCCTTACCGCACCATTGTCCGCAGCAACGGCAAGTACTTCCTTTATCTGGGAGGCAACCTGCTGGATTCCAACCAGAACGGCGTTCTGGACGGCGTGAATACCGGTACGGGCATGATAGGGCCCGGTTCGGAGAGCGGAAGCAATTATCCGGACCGCTTTACCTTCCCGTATGATTATGAAATTCCCTTGGTGGTGATTAAGAACCGGATGGATATGGTTTCTCTTGATCATATCGACACCGCGGAAGAGGCTTATGCGAAAGTCATGCAGTTTGCCGGCGCGTCCGTGTATCATGATAAGAACGGCGTTACAAAGCTGAACCATGACGACATTGACACCGAAATACTGGACGGCGTAAGGAATCAGACCGGCAAGATTCTGCTGCACAACGCAGAGAGCCATGACGAGAACGGCGTAAGATTTGACCAGAATTATTTAAACAGCCGAGAGCAGATTAATGTGAACGATCCGAATTCCGAATGGTATCGTCTTGACACGGATCAGGACGGCATGCCTGACGCATGGGAGACGGCTCACGGCCTTGATCCTAACAATCCGGAGGACAGGAACAATATCGCGGAATCCGGCTATACCATGATCGAAGAGTACTTAAACGAGCTGGCGGCTCCCGGATTCCCGGATGAGAGCTTCTCGGCAAGTAAGATACTTAATGAGGATTCCTCAAAGCAGGAGCGCGAGTACAAGCTGGTTCTGGAGAATTACAACAATGAGACAGTGACCTATGAAGGCATTCATGGCACAAACCAAGTGATGGTTCCGATGCTTCCCATTGCGGAATACCTTGGTTATAAGATTTTGGGCGTGACGGAAAACGTAATCACTTTGGAATATCCGTTCCAGCCGGCGTCGGGCAACGGCCTGAATGTGGATGTGAGACCGGGCGTCCGTACAATTAAGGTCGGAGAAGTGGGAAATAAATTCTCCGAGGGCATCAATCCCAATGAAGTGCCCAGAGTTCATAACGGTATGATTTATATTCCCGTGAATTTGATCTCCCTTGGCATGGGTGCGGTTTATGAACAGACCGTAGAGGAAAACAATGTCGGCGTTATCACCGTTCAGGATGCGGAAGTTTACAAGGAATGGCACGACGACAGCGTCCGCAACCAGCGCAAGACGTCGGCTCCGTCCATGGTGGTATTGTATATGGACGACGGCTTCAAGATTGTCTTTGATAAGGAAACGGCTTTGAAGGATCCGGATGCGGTCATTACCATTACCGCTGACGGCAAGGAGTACACCGCGCTGGCAGGAGATTCCAATGTCTGGGGTTCTCATAAGGTGGCAAGCCTGAAGTACAATATTTTCAAAGCGGCTGACGGCAGTACATTAAGCGAGAGCGGTCCTGACAGCTTTACCTTAAAGGTGGGCGCAGGGGCTTATGCGGATTATTACAAAGAGAATCTGGCAAACGCAGATGTTGTGATGGAGGTAGATATCGCCGCACAGAAGAGCGAGAAGGCTCAGGCTCAGGCGGATGCGCAGGTCCTTTCGGACGAAGTGGCGGCAAACCTAGGCGGGGGCGGAGGAGAGTACTCTTATGCGCCTGACTATGAAAATGCATTAAGTGTGGAACAGGCAGTGAAGGCAATTTACAGGCTGCTTTCCATGAAGGAGATCAATGCTATCACTTCTGACCAGATTTATGTGGAAGAAGCGGAAATCATTGTAACTCCGAATGATATCAACAGCTTTGAGATTACGGATGAGATTACGATGGCCAAGGGCTGGAAGACAATGGATGAGCTGATAAGCGCAATGAAGGCGGAGACGGCTGCCAAGGCGCAGGATAAGTCCATGGAATTCAAGGAAGAGAATCTCTGGATGAGCGATGTAAGGCTTGAATTCAGCGACGGAACGCCTGTTACCAGCGATAACTTCCCGTCTACGGGCGTGACGGTGACTCTGCCTTACCCGAGTGAAGAGATCAACTTCAGCAATGTAAAGGACTATAATATCGTAATCACACACTTGATCACCATGAGTAATCCTTATCACAAAGTGGGCGACATCATTGAAGAAAAGTATGAACCTACGGAAGACGGCCTGCGGCTTACTATTATGAGCGCTTCTCCTTTCATGGTGGCATGGGACAAAAAACAGTCCGAGCCCGAGCCGACGGAGCAGCCCGAGCCGACGGAGCAGCCTGAACCCAC
This sequence comes from uncultured bacterium, assembly GCA_948467735.1. GTDB lineage: Bacteria > Bacillota > Clostridia > Lachnospirales > Lachnospiraceae > Acetatifactor. The sequence goes on along the minus strand of CAOKFN010000024.1, from coordinate 53,649 downwards.
AGAGTCACCCGAGGAAAACGACAATGGGGATGACGACGAGACGTCCGATTCGGATGAGGATGACAATAAGAGCACAACGCCCGGAAAGACCGGAGACAACATGGACAGCTTCATGTGGATATGGATTACCGTTCTTGTGTTGGCGGCAGCAGGGGCCGGCGGGTTCGCATTCCTGAAGCTGCGCGGTAAGAATAAGGATGGAGACAAATCGTAGCATCGTGCCGAAGGGACAGTGAGACGGTAAGGAAATGAGGCAGTCAGGTTAGTAATACAGCAGTAAGGAAATAGAGTAATACAAGGATCATTCACTATGGATTTGGTGCGGAGGGAACCGAAATTTGGTCTGTTTATCGGTTTTCCGCACCGGATCGTAGTGATATGATATAAATTTTTTCTTATTAAAAAGGAGGAAAAGATGAAGAGAAATGTTCTGATGAAAAAGAACAAAATTCTGGCATTGGCGCTTGCGGCGGCAATGGCGCTTACTTCCGCACCGATGAGTACGGTGTATGCAGAAGAAGAAACGCCGATTACCAATGAAGCGGATGGGGGGGGTGATCAGGGTGATACGCCTTCCGATGACGTCCAGAATGATGCGCCTTCTGATGATGGGGAGGGTGATGCACCTTCTGATGACACTCAGAATGATGCGGCTTCTGAGGATGGTCAGGATATTACGACTTTCAGCGGTGATCAAGATGCGAGAGTATCAAATGACAGCCCATATATTCTGGCATGGCAGGGAGAGGATACCCTGCCGAATCATGATGGGGGCGTGCTTGGTGGGAATGGCAGATTGGATGTTGCTACGGATTGTAAAGGCAAACCTGTAACTTTAAAATTCAATACAGGTGGAACTACCAGTGCCAATTTAGCAAATGAAATTACCGGTGGTACAGCAGTTGTTGAATTTGAATTGATGCCTGCCGGAAAGGTAAATGAGACCGTAACTTTCTATAATCGTAATAACAGTGGCGATACAAAACAGCCGCTGTTCACTGTTGGCGCATATGAGACAACAAATGGATATGAATTATGGCTGACAGACAAGAGAGAAACCAAAGATGCAAATAAACTCTTTAAATTGGTTGAGGAAGAGATTCCCAAAAACACTTGGATGAAGGGTAAGGCAGTATTCTATTTAGATGATACAAGTGATGGTGTCATGAAATGGGATGTGCAGATGGCATATTATTCATCAAAGGATGCGTATAGTACCGATGAGAGTAATTGGATTTATGGCAAAAAAGCAAGTCAGGCTGATTTGATTGCTTTGGATGAGGCTAAATATTCTAATGGTACTGTATCGCAGACATTTGAATTCATGGAAATAAAAAATATTGATTTCTATTTGAATCAAAACACCAAAGGTACTTTAAGATGGCTGGGTGATTTTAAAGTATCAAATGTCACCGCAGTTACTCTGGCACAGGCGCCAAGAACTCAGGTGGCAGGTGAAGAATTTATTCCAGGCGAAGGAGCGCTTACTGTTGAATATTCTACTGGAAAGTCAGAGACAGTAAAGCTAGCTGATCTGGCATTGGACAGGGATTATACGGTAAGTGATTTTGGCGATACAGCGGCACAGGGTAAAGAAATCACCATTCGTTACATGGGAATGGATGTAACAACAAATGTAGACGTGATAGCGCTCAGTTCCGTAGCCGTGACCACACAGCCCACAACACAGAACTATGTGATTAATGCGCCTGAGCTTGACCTCACTGGTCTGGTGCTTACGGAAACCTATAGTGATAACAGCACAAAAGAATTAACTGATCTTGAAGTTATTAAAGAACTCTATGACTTTGGTGTTTTTGATGCTTCTGCGGCAGGCACTAAGAACATTACGGTAACAAATAAGAAGAATAATGCGGTTGCGACTAGTTTTAATGTTACCGTGAATGATGTAAAATTAGCTTCCATTGCTGTGAAGACCCCTCCTACAAAGACAGAATATTTTGTCGGAGACACCGAGGTGAGTACGGAGGGTCTGGTAGTAGAGGGAACTTATGATGACGGCACAACAGTGGTAACATTGACGGCGGATGATTATGTAGTGGGAGCGCTGGATTCTTCTTCCGCAGGAAATAAGGATGTTACCATTACTGCCAAAGCACAGGATAAGAATGGCAAGGATGTTACCTGTACCTTTAGCGTTACGGTAAAGGAGGCTGTAATTACAGGGATTGAAGTAACGAAAAAGCCCGACAAGCTTTCCTATATGTTAAATGATGCCGCGGATTATACCGGAATGGTGGTGAATGCCATCTACGACAGCGGCGCCAAAAAGGAGATTGCCGCAGCCGATTGTACAATCTCCGGTTTTGATTCCAGCAAAGCGGCTGCAGGACAGGTGATCACGGTTTCTTATGGAGGATTCTCCGCTGAGTTTAACATAAGCATTGTGGATCCCAGTGTCTTTACGCCTGTGGAATATAATTTTGACTTCAATATCGAAGGGTCAAAGACTGCGGACGGATGGACGGGTATTTTTGTCAATAAGAAGAATGGCAAGAAATATGGATTACAAGACTACGGATATTCTGCGGACAAAGGATATGGAATTAATACCACAGTTACGGCTCTTCAGGGACGCAGTGAGACCGTGCTGGCGAATGGCGCGTATTCTTCCATTCCTTCAGATGTGTACACGGATTATGTTCTGCTGGGAAATGCAAAAGGCAGTTTTGATGTGGACATTCCTAACGGTACCTACAATGTTCAGATTGTTGTAGGAACTACATACGCTAATACGACTACTGTTAAGATTGAGAATAATGAAGCTTATACGGGGTCTGCAACGATTGGTGCAGATGAGGTAAAGGCGTTTAAGGTTATTGAGATTCCGGGTGTGACGGTATCTGACGGACAGATGAATATTCTCACAACCGCTGACGGAAACGCAAGAACGAACGCCGTTATTATTTCTAATATTAATGCCCCCACAGATGTGGAGGGAACTTTTGACAACACGGACGTCAGCGTATCTCTTACATGGAAGGCTTCTCTGGGATGTACTTCTTATAACATATACCGCACTCTGGACGGCGTGACGGAGAAGATTGGTACTGTAGAGGGCACTTCTTTTAAAGATACACAGATAGAAGCGCTGAAATCCTATACCTATTTTGTGAGAGGCGTCAGTGAGAAAGGGCTTGAGACTGTTGCTTCTGCAAATGTGGAACTGGAAATAGTAGATAGCAGCAAGCCCGCGCCGGCAACTCCCGGCAACGCGGTTATTTCCGACAGAGCGCCGGATTCCGTGACGCTTTCATGGGATGCTGTTGAAAATGTAATTTATTATGAAATTTATGCTGCAGATAAGAGCAGTGCTGCGGAGACCGGATTGGATGGATATGAACTGCTTGGCACTTCAAAGACCACCAGTTTTGAGTACAAGAATGCAAAACACTTGGATAAGAGCTATAAGGTGGTAGCTGCAGGATTGGGCGGACGAAGCGAAGCAACGGCAATTATCACTTCTGCGGAGGCGCTTCCCAAGGCTCCTGCGGACTTCAAAGTGGCAGGCATGACGGCGGAAGCAACCAGCCTTTCATGGAGCGCGGCAGAGAACGCAAAGTATTATGAAATTTACTACATCAATAAGAACGATGCGGAAGGCAAAGAAGGTTTGGACGGCTTTACTCTTGCCGGAAAGACCACGGATACAAATTATGCCTGCAGCCTTGAGAATCATATGGAGCTGTTGTTCAAGGTGGCACCAGTAGGCTTGAAAGGGCGCGGCGATGCGACAGATGTGGCCAAATCAGAGGTTCCCGCTCCTGAAACACCCGTAAATCTTCAGGTGGAAGTGGCAGAGGAATCTACCACGCTGACATGGGATGCGATGCCCAATGCGTCTTATTATGAAATTTACTGGTCCGACAGAGACAGAACTTCTCTGGCAGGAACCAAATATGAGACCAAGGGTCTTGAGGATTATGAACTGATTGGAACCAGCAATGAAGCGAAATTCGTGTACAATCTTCCCACGCATATTGTCCGTTATTTCAAGGTGGTGGCAGTGGGACTTGGCGGCAAATCCGCAGCGAGCGAGCTTGTTAAGGCTGACATTGTTAAACAGTTTAATGTACAGGCGGAGTACTTGGACAGAGCGCTGATAGCAATGAAAGTTGACGGCGGCGTTTATGTGGGATGGAGACTGGCCGGAGATGAGTATGCAAAAAATGCATCTTATGTTCTGTATCGTGACGGCGCGGCAATCCGTACCTTTACGGCAGAGGAAAATACCAGCTTCCTTGATGTGGACGGAACGGAAAGCTCCAAGTATGCGGTCAGCGTAGTAATTGACGGCACGGAAGGAGAAAAATGTGAAGAAGTGTCCGTGCAGGGCGTGGATTATCTGGAAGTGAAGATGGATGTTCCGGAGCCTTACTACGACAGCAAGCTGACAAAAGAACATATCAAGTCTCAGTACAAGAGCAGTGAAATTGATGCAACCCATATTGATCTTTCTACCGGAGATTATACATATATACCCAATGATACTTATGTGGGCGATGTGGATGGCGACGGTGAATATGAAATTATTGTAAAATGGGATGGTATGTCAAGGGATAATTCCCAGCATGGCTATACCTCTCCCGTATACATTGACTGTTATAAGCTGGATGGAACCAGACTTTGGAGAATTAATCTGGGCATTAATATCCGTGCAGGCGCGCATTATACCCAGCCGGTGGTTGCGGACCTAGACGGGGACGGCAAAGCGGAAGTCATGATGAGAACTGCCGACGGATCCGTTGACGCAGCAGGAACGCCTGTTGACGGAACCGAAGAAGTGACGGATTATCGTACCAGCGGAAGTCAGATGGGACATATTATCACAGGACCTGATTATCTGACATTATTTGACGGTGAAACAGGTATTGCTCTCGATACCATTGAGTACATTCCGCAGAGAGGAAAAGTGGGCGATTGGGGCGACAGCTACGGTGGACGTTCCGAGCGTTATCTGTCCGGCGCAGCATATTTGGACGGAGAGAATCTTTATGCGGTATTTGCAAGAGGATACTATACCAGAGCGGTGGTTGCGGCTTTTGATGTGGTTGATAAGAAGATTGTTACCTATTGGGTATGCGATTCCAAGGACGAAGCGAATAAATCGCTGTATGGACAGGGTGCGCACAGCTTTACCGTAGCGGATGTGGACGGCGACGGCTGCCAGGAAGTTGTATATGGTTCCGCAACTATTGACAATGACGGCAAATTGTTGTATTCTTTATCTGATTACGGCAAACGATATGGCGGACACGGAGATGCAGAGCGTGTTACTGATATGAACCTGAAGAATCCCGGATTGGAAGCCTTCATGGTGCATGAGGAACATCCCAATGATGCGGCGGTTGAAATGCATGACGCGGCAAACGGTCAGTTTATTTACAAAGTTTATGCTGACGCCGATGTAGGCCGCGGTGCTGCGGGAGATATTGATCCTAATTATGAAGGAGTGGAGTCTTGGAGTACAAGTGATGTGGGAATGCTGAGAGCGGCGGATGGAACCGAAATCGGCAGCAGACCTTCTTCCGTAAACCATATGGCATGGTTTAACGGAGACATGGGAAGAGAATTTGTGGATGGCAAAAACGGTGGAGAACCTTATTGGGCTACATGGAATTGGGAGACGGGCAAGATGAACGCTTCCAACTATTTCACAGGATGCTATTCCAACAATACCACAAAGGCAAATCCCTGCTTCCAGGCTGATATTTTCGGCGACTGGAGAGAAGAACTTGCATTTAGGACACAGGATAATACGGCAATCCGCATTTACACCTCAACCGAGGTAATGGACTATCGTTTGTACAGCCTGATGCACGATCCTACTTATCGTGCCCAGATGGCATGTAATGGTTCCGCATACAACCAGTCTCCCGATGCAGGTTTCTATATCGGATATGATACTGATTTGATGCAGGTTCCGGTTCCTACATTGAATGTAGTAAAGGCGGGAGAGGAGAAGCCCGATCCTTCACCTGAACCCGGCGAACCTACGCCTGAACCGAGTGAGCCTACCCCTGAACCCGGTGAGCCTACTCCCGAACCCGGCGAACCTACGCCTGAACCGAGTGAGCCTACCCCTGAACCCGGCGAACCTACGCCCGTACCGAGCGAGCCTACACCCGAACCCGGCGAACCCACACCGGTTCCGACCGCGGTTCCTATGGTGAAGCCTGAGGTCAAGGATGAAATTCCGGACTCTGTTATGACAGAAGAGGTGAAGAACGCGACCGGATGCAATACGGTGGAAGAGCTGGTAAATCATATCGTAGAGGATGTGAAGAAAAAGGCTGAGGAAGTATTTAAGGCATTGGTTTCCGGATCAAATGTGACGGTGGAAGGAGAAGTGCATACGGAAGTAAGAGAAGTATCCGTACAAATCAGTCTGGATGAAGGCAGGACATGGGTTCCGGCAACGGAAGAGAACTTCCCTAAGACCGGTGTGAAAATCGTGCTGGATTATCCGGAAGGCACTAACAAAGATGATTATGTGTTTGTTGTCAGCCATTTGATTACCATGAACTGCAACGGCCAGAAGGCAGGAGAGATCGTAAATGAGGAATATACCAAGACCGACGCGGGATTGGAGCTTACCATCATGAGCGCATCACCTTTCACCATCGGCTGGAGCAAGGTCACGCCGGTTGTTGAAGAACAGCCGGATGAACCGGAGGACGACGATCCTGAAGAGACAGGCGAGGATGTGTCTGATAACAAGACAGCGCCCGGCAAGACCGGAGACAATATGTATGTTTTCCTGTGGATGTGGACCATGGTTCTTGCCGCCGCAGCAAGCGTTGGAGCTTATGTGGTTGTAAAGCGCCGCAGGAACAGATAAAAACATGAGCGAAGAAAAAAAAGAAAAAGTTTCAGTGAAATTTAAAAAGCATGAAATTGCATTGATGGCAGGATTGGGCGTCGTTATTATAGTGGCTGCAGTTATGTTGTTTCTGGTGGTGAGGGAATATTCGGAGGGCGATAAGGCATACGAGGATATGGCGAAATATGTCACGATCGCAGGAGAGACCCTCCTCCAGCCCACACCCAATGCAGATGCGGGTACGTCATCCCAAGCTCCGGCGTCTCAGACGCCGGAGCCGGGTGCGAACCCGACCACGCAGCCCGCGTCCACATCAAAACCGCAGACTACGGAAGCTCCCGTGGTGGTTGACCGTGCGCCCATTGTGGATTTCAACGGCCTGCATCAGCAGAACCCCGATATTGTGGGCTGGATTTACAGTGCGGGAACCATGATCAATTACCCTGTAGTACAGGGGAAAGATAATGAGGAGTACCTGTACCGCTTAGCCAACAGAACGAACAACAGAAACGGAAGTATATTTCTGGATTATCAGAACGATAAGGGATTTCAGGATTCCAACAGTGTTCTCAACGGACATAATATGAAGAACGGCTCTATGTTTGCGTCCTTGATGAATTATGGAAAGCAGGAGTACTACAATGAGCATCCGAGAATTTGGCTGGTGACTCCGGATAATACGTACAGCCTTGAGCTGTTTGCCGGATTTATCACGACTTCGGACAGCGACGTATGGCAGCTGACCTTTTCAACGGAAGATGATTTTACCAATTGGAAGTCGGAGATGGCGAAAAAGTCTTGTTTTAAAAGCTCGGTAACTCCGGCTGCGGGAGAGAAGGTTGTGACGCTTTCCACCTGCACCAATAATTCCGATGATGAACGATTTGTTGTATTGGGCGTACTGCGTTAAAAGAATTTCATATGCCTTTCCTGCAAGGGATGAAATCGAGAGATGGAGCCGAAGCAGGCAGGTTAGGAAGTAAAAAGTCTACAGACAGTGAGATATCCTTGCTGTCTGTAGACTTTTTGTGTGGAGCTCTTTCTATAAAGGTTTTGTAAAGGAGGTTTTCTAAAGAGTCTTTTAAAAAATTTCTATATCCATTTCATGAGAAATCCATGCTTTCGGACAATGAGTTTCTTCCTTTCTCTCAGGGAATGTGCTATAATTTATACTCACAGCCGAGAGTGCATTTTTGCAGTGTTGAGCGGGAAATGATAGATGATTATGTTCACGAATACAATCCCGGAAAAAGTATGGCGAATGCTTATATCTGTCGCTGGACACCGGTTCCCGTATATAGAGTAAGGAGTGAATATGCGAATCATTATCTGCGACGACGAGCCGCGGTACAGAGAATTTCTGCATGAGAAAATTTTACAGGATAGCTTTGCTCATGATTATGATGTGGAAGTGACGGGTATGGAAGCGGGGAGCAGCTGCTGGAGGCCGTTGACAGAGGGGCGTCCGCGGATGTGTTCTTTTTGGATGTGCAGATGGAACAGGGAACGGACGACGGCATTCGGGCGGCAAGGGAACTGTGCAGGAGGGGAGAGAAGGGGCTGATTGTCTATCTCACAGGTTTTATCGATTATGTACAGACAGGGTATGAGGTCAGGGCGTTTCGGTATCTGTTAAAGAGTCAGGTTACGGAGAAGCTGTCCCAAGTGCTTGCGGATGTTGTGAGGGAGCTTTCCGGAGAGTTTTTTTCTTTTAAGTCGGGCGGACAATGGGTGCGCGTGGACAGGCGGCAGATATTATTTTTGGAGAGTGACAGGCGGCAGATTCATTTGGTGACGGCGGCAGAGGAGCATGGTTATTACGGCAGTCTGGACGAGGCGCAGAGGGAGCTTGGAGAGCGGTTTCTGCGCTGTCATAAGAGTTTTCTGGTCAATGTGGAGCAGATTAGAAGGTATTCGGGAATGCAGATTGAGGCGGCGGTTCGGGAGTGCTGCAGGCGGCGGGGATGCTGATTTCCAAGGGAATTTTGGCGGCGGGACTGCTGGCGGGCGCGGCAATGGGGCAGGATAGTATGCATGGGCGGAAGGACGGTGGATGGGAGCGACAGGGCAGCGCGCAGGGGCGGCGAGCCGGTTCGGAGGATGAGCTGCTGTGAGGAGACGGAATGGGAATGTGACGGAGAAGAGAATAACAAAGGCTGGCAGTACATGGACGGATTGACCGTGGGAATTATCTTATTTTTCTTATTTTCTGCCATGCTTATATGGTGTAATATGACGATATTCCAGCCGGAAAAAGACCGAATGCCAATCTATGGCATACAAGATTTGGACACGCAGGATTTTGGAATACAAGGTTCGGATACTCACAATTCAGGTGAACAAGGTTCGGATACTCACAATTCGGGCGAACAAGGTTCGGATATGCAGGATTTTGGAATACAAGGTTCGGATACTCGCAATTCGGGCGAACAATGCTTGGGCATGTGGGATTTGGGTGTACAGGGTATGGACACGCAGGATTTTGGAATACAGGATTCGGATATACGCAATTCGGGCGGACAAGGTTTGGGCATATATGATTTGAGCATGGGGCATATTCCCGCAAGATCAACTATGTATACGGCGGCTTCAAACCATGACATCGGGCGGACAGGACTTTTGACGGCATGGATTTTGACAATGCTTCTGGCGGTTCTGCTGACATATTATTTTTCCTATTATTTATATGAAAAGAAGCGGCGGGAGAGAAAGATGCTGCGGCGGGAGGAGGCCGGAAAACGGGAGGCCGAGATATATCTGGAGAGCATTGAGACGCATTATCAGCGGATCAGAGAGCTTTGGCATGATTTAAAAAATCATATTACGCTGCTGAACATGCTGCTGCAGGAAGGAAAATATTCCCAGATGGAGGATTATCTGCGTATTTTTGCAGAGGATGTGGACGGGCTGGCTCTGCCCATGAAAAGCGGCAATTTGGTGGTGGACGCCCTGCTGGCGGACAAGCTGGCGAAAGCCGGAAAGAAGGGCATTTCCGTCCAGCTGTCTCTCTGCGATTTGACGAATCTGCTGCTAAAGCCAAATGAAATCTGCGGTTTGCTTGGCAATCTGCTGGACAATGCGCTGGAGGCGGGACAGCAGGCGGAGGAGAAATTAATCGCGGTGGAATGTGAGGAGACGGAGTATTGTTATTATATACGAGTGCAAAATTCCATGAAAAATGTCCAAGGAGAGGGAGGAGTATTTCATAGTGTCAAGACGGACAGACGGAATCAGGCAGGGCATGGTATCGGCCTTCGCAGTGTGGAACGCATTGTTCATAGCTGCGGCGGGGAATTGTTGACGGACAGTACAGGGAATTGTTTTACTGCACGGTGAGGCTGCCGAAGGATGGGGGGCAGGAATTCGGCTGAAAAGAGCGTACAGTTTTTATGATTTCATAGCCCATTTGAAATAGGCTTGGCAAATGCCGCGAAGATTCCATACCCTGATACTTGCAGGGGGTTGTTGACTTTATGGCATCATGATGGTCAGATCAATCTGCTTGTAGATGATATGGGCAGGTAAGGCTGACCAACATGATAGTCAGCTGAATCTGCCTATAGGCAAGTAAGGCAGATTATTTTGATAATTGTCTGAGGCTTTGCCTATATTTTACAGGCAAATGGAGCTAACCAATATACTGGTTTGACATACGTAATAGGAATCTGCTTCGGATAATAAATACGCAAAAGGCAGAGGGCATAGAAGAGAGAATGTAAGAAATTATGCAGAGAAGAATAGAAGAAAGTCTGGAGCAGGAATTCATTCGCATCCAAAATGCACTGAAATCAAGGCTCATAATACCACAGGCCCAGGAGCATTCCATAAAAGAGGCGTTTTCCGTCGATGGCTCTTCCATCAAAACCATAGCGGGAGTGGATTTGGCATATTGGAAGCAGGGGGACGCCGAGTACGCCGTATGCTGCATTGTGGTTCTGGATTATCGCTCCCAAGAGGTAATAGAGAAAAAGGAGTACATGGGCAGGGTGACGGTTCCATATGTTCCGGGATGTCTTGCCTTTCGGGAGATTCCGTTGTTCCTAGAGGCGGATCGCCTGCTTGAAAATCGGCCCGATCTTTACTTTTTTGACGGAAACGGTTATCTTCATCCCCGGCATATGGGGCTGGCGTCCCATGCGGGCATATTATTGGAGAAGCCCGCTATCGGCGTTGCAAAAAGTTATTACAAAATCCAGAATGTGGATTATACCATGCCGGAGGATGAGCAGTCTGCCTACACGGATATTGTGATTGACGGGGAGGTATATGGGCGGGTGTTGAGGACGCATAAGGGAGTAAAGCCTGTTTTTCTGTCAATCGGCAATCGGATAGATTTGGACGCCGCCATGACGCTTACGAACGGGATGGTCACAAAGGACAGTCATATTCCGCTGCCCACAAGGCTGGCGGATATCATGACCCATGAGGCTAGGAAAAGATATCAGAAAGGCTGCGCGGGGGCGGATGACAGAAAACATGGCAGGGACGTCTGAATTATCTTATGTCAAACATGTTGTGAGTGAATATTATGATTATTTTGCCATACCTGTGGAGAAAAACGGCGCAAAACAGTATGAGCCGTTTCAGGACAGGATTGCGGTGGAGGAGGCGCATTTTTCTTACAAGGGCAGCGAGAGGGAGGCGCTCTGTGGATTGAATCTTGAAATCCGGAAAGGGGAGCATGTGGTGATTGTGGGAGAAAACGGTTTGGGCAAAACCACTCTCTCCAAGCTTCTCACGGGGGCATATCTGCCTTCGGCGGGAAAAGTAACCTATGACGGGCACGCGACGGAAGAATTTGACCGAAAGAGTCTGTATGCCCATATTTCAATGGTACAGCAGGACTTTGTGCGTTATCGCTTTACGCTCAGAGAAAATATAGGCATTGCCAATCTTGCGCGCATGGGAGATGACAAAGCCATGGAGGAGCTGCTGGGACGGACGGCGGGGGAGGAGCTTATCCGCAGAGCAGGCGGGCTGGACGCCCAGCTGGGCAGGGAGTTCGGCGGACAGGAGCTGTCGGGCGGAGAATGGCAGAAGGCGGCGATTGCTAGAGGACTGTGGAAGGACAGCGACATCATTATTCTGGACGAGCCATCCAGTGCGCTGGATCCGCTGGCGGAGTATGAGCTTTTGTCTCAATTTGGGGAAATGATTCAGGGAAAAACCTCGGTTATTATTTCCCATCGAGTGGGAATCTGCCGTACTGCGGATAAGATCATTGTCATGAAGGATGGGCGCGCGGTGGAGTGCGGCCGCCATGAAGAGCTTCTACAGGCGGGCGGGGAATACGCCCATATCTGGCAGGAGCAGGCGAAATGGTATCAGGAGGCAGTTTTCAAGCATTAAATAGCAAAAACAGGTAAAAAACTATTGACGTTTTCATTTTTTGTGGTATAATGATACTTGTGTATATGCGATAAGCAATACATAATATTAACCCAACCAGTCATGCTGCTAGAGGGACTGAAGGGAGGGTCGGGAAGATATGTCAAACGTAATCGTAAAAGAAAATGAAACATTGGACAGCGCTTTACGTCGCTTTAAGAGAAGCTGTGCTAAGGCTGGAATTCAGCAGGAGATTCGCAAGCGTGAGCATTACGAGAAGCCTAGCGTAAGACGCAAGAAGAAGTCTGAAGCTGCTAGGAAGCGTAAATATAACTAGCCAGCTAATCCTCGGTTTCACAGCCGGGGATTTTCTATGTACGCAGCATGAGCCGGACTGCTATTTTGTATGGGGTCCGGTATGCGGCGTGCGGATAGAAGTAAGATTTGTAAATGAAGGGCGGAGTTTACCGCCGTAATGGCATATATTGGGCTGCATTCTCATATTCTTTAGATAGAGAGAGGGATATGGAGTGTGGCATTTTTATGTTGAGAAAGAGATTTTTTACGGCAGTTTTTTTGGCGGTTGTACTTCTATATACCATGATGCTTCCCGCGAGAGCGGAGCCCGTGATTTCTTCCCCATCTGTGATATTGATGGAAAGCTCTACGGGACAAGTGATTTATGAGCTGAATTCCACGGAACGGAGAAGTCCGGCCAGCATTACCAAGATTATGACGCTGCTTTTGACCTTTGAGGCCATAGATGCGGGGCGGATCAGCCTGTCGGATCAGGTGACGACCAGCGAGTATGCTTCTTCCATGGGCGGTTCTCAGGTATATCTGGCGGCGGGGGAAACCCAGACCTTGGATACGATGATTAAGTGTATCGCAGTGTCCTCCGGCAATGACGCCAGTGTGGCGGTGGCGGAGCATATCGCGGGCAGCGAAGGGGCGTTTGTGGATCTGATGAATGAAAAAGCGGCGGAGCTTGGCATGACGGATACCCATTTTGAAGACTGCTGCGGATTGACTGATTCAGATAATCATTACACTACCGCTAAGGATGTGGCGATCATGTCCCGGGAGCTGACCACAAAGCATCCGGATATCTTTAATTATACCAAAATCTGGATGGAGAACATCATTCATGAAACCAGACAGGGCACCATAGAATTTACGCTTACCAGCACGAACAAACTCTTGAAACAGTATCAGTGGACCACAGGCCTTAAGACCGGTTCCACCAGTAAGGCGAAGTACTGCTTTTCGGCGACGGCGTCTAAGGACGGCATTGATTTAATCGCGGTGGTGATGGGGGCGCCGGATTATAAGACCCGGTTTGAGGATGCGCAGATTCTGCTGACCTACGGGTTTGGTGTGTGTGATATTTACATAGATGAGAATCGGGAAGCGCTCGAGGATCTGCTTGTGGAGGGCGGCATTACGGAGAAGGTCGGAGTCCGATATGAGGGAGAATTCCGTTATCTGGATACGGCGGGCAGTGATTTGTCCGCGGTGGAGAAGGTGCTTGAGCTGCCGGAGACGGTTCAGGCGCCCGTAACGGAAGGAGCCGAGGCGGGCAGGGCCAGATATTTTCTGAACGGCACGGAGATCGGAAGCGTGCCGGTGCTGTTTACGGAGAGCGTGGATAAAGCCGGTTATATTGACTATCTGAAAAAAGTGTTTCATTTCTTTCTCCTGTAGGGGAGGGGCTTTTTCAGAGGGCGTGTCTGGGAAAGGGATTCCCCAAGAGGCGCGTGCAGCTTGGGGAAACTTTCAGACAGGTCTTAAACAGAGAATAAAATTTTCATGGAGGGCGGTTTTGGCGCTGTCGGGGCGGAAAATATGGTGGAAAATATAATAGATGTATTGATTACCTTAGCGGGAATCGGAGCGGCGGCGCTTTTGTGGGTCATGGTATATGACAGCAGCCGTTTTGTGGTAAAAAGGCATACGGCGGCTGACGGCAGAATCAGAAAGCCCTGTAAGGCGGTGCTTTTGACGGATCTGCATAACAAGCGCTATGGAAAAAATAACGAAAAACTGCTGGAGGCCATTCGGGAACAGCAGCCGGACTTTATATTGATAGCCGGCGACATGCTGACTGCCAAGCCGAAGGCTTCCATGGAACCCGCCTTGGAGCTTGTGCGGGAGCTGGCGCGGGAGTATCCCGTTTATTATGGCAATGGGAATCATGAGCATCGTCTGAAATTATATCCGGAAATTTACTCGGATATGGCCGAGAGGTATGAATCGGCGCTTAAGGAGATGGGGATTGAACCCATGGTGAACTGTCATGCGGAGCTGCCGGAATTCGGAATATCCATCTATGGAGCGGAGATTGATAAGGCTTTTTACAGACGGTTCCGCATAGGGGACATGAAACCGGAGTATCTGACCGGAATATTGGGACAAGCGCCGCGGGATCTTTACACGGTGCTGCTCGCCCATAATCCGGATTATTTTCCTCAGTATGCGGCATGGGGGGCGGATTTGACCTTGTCCGGACATGTCCATGGGGGAGTCGCCCGGGTCCCTTTCTGGGGGAAGGGGGTTCTCTCGCCCGCTCTGCGGCTGTTCCCCAAATATGACGGCGGCATTTTTCGGGAAAATCAGGCGGTGATGGTGCTGAGCCGGGGACTTGGAAGCCATACTATTCCGGTCAGGGTGTTTAATCCGGCGGAGCTGTGGGTGCTGCAGTTTGAGCCGAAGAATTGACGGGGACTGATTGTCAGGACAGATTGATGTGGACTGATTGTCAGAGACGGATTGATGAGGATTGATTATCAGGGAGAGGTTGATGGGGATTGATTGTCAGGGACCGATTGGCGGGGATGGGGAATGGTTAGGACACGCCCTAGGTTAGATAAGAAGGTGATGCTATGGCGATACCTGTAAAACTGGAAGTATTTGAAGGCCCGCTGGACCTTCTGCTTCATTTAATTGATAAAAACAAAATAGATATATACGACATTCCCATTGTGGATATCACGGAGCAGTATCTGGAATATATCCGGCAGATGGAAACGGACGACATGAACGTGATGAGCGAATTCCTTGTGATGGCGGCTACTTTGATTGACATTAAATGCAGGATGCTGCTTCCCAAGGAGGCGGACGAGGAGGGGGAAGAGGAAGACCCAAGGGCGGAGCTGGTGGAGAAGCTGCTGGAATATAAGATGTGCAGGTATATGTCGCTGGAGCTGAGGGATCGTCAGGTGGACGCGGCCAGAAATCTCTACCGAACCAAAGATCTGCCCCCGGAAGTGGCGTGCTACCGTGCGCCGGTAAACTATGAAGAGCTGCTGGGCGACATGACTCTGAGCAGGCTTCATGAAATTTTCAAGTCCATTATCAGGAGGCAGGAGGACAAGATTGACCCCATCCGCAGTCAGTACGGAAATATTGAAAAAGACGAGATTGACATGGATGTGAAAACTCTGTATGTGGAGGCTTTTGCCAGAGAACACAGGCAGTTTGGCTTCAGGAGCCTGTTGGAGAAGCAGGCCAGCAAAATGGAAGTGATCGTCACGTTCCTGATTATTCTGGAGTTGATGAAGACGGGCAAAATTGTCATAAGTCAGGAATCTATTTTTGACGATATTTTGATTACTTCGCTGCTGTAATAATTTGGAAGGTCCGCGCAGGAGGGATTAAGAATCCTTGAAGACTGCAAAATAGGCGGACTGTGCCGCCGTCGGCATTCTTTTTCTGAAAGATTTGGCGTCGGCGGCAGATGATGCGGGGCGGAGAATGATGCGGCGGGGAAATTCGGCGGCGTGGCCGCATAGAACAAGGAGCGGCAGGAATGAAGAGAGCTAAGGCGGAAGCGGTGATAGAAGCGGTGCTGTTTACCATGGGAGAATCCGTGGAAATCAGCCGTCTGGCAGAGGTGATAGAAGAGGATGTGAAGACCACCGATGCGATTTTGGATAAAATGGCGGAGCGCTATGCGAAGGAGGACAGGGGAATCATGCTGACCCGGTTTGAGAATTCGGTGCAGCTCTGTACCAAGGCGGAGATGTATGAGAGTCTGATTAAAATTGCCAAGGCGCCCAGAAAGGTGGCGCTGACGGACACGGTGCTGGAAACTCTTTCCATCATTGCGTACAAGCAGCCTGTGACGAGAATAGAGATAGAACGTGTGCGGGGGGTGAGCTGCGACCATGCCATCAATAAGCTGCTGGAATATGATTTGATCATGGAGCTTGGGCGGCTGGACGCGCCGGGCAGGCCTCTGCTTTTCGGTACAACGGAGCAGTTTCTTAGGTGTTTCGGAGTGAAGAGTCTGGAAGAGCTTCCGTCGCTGAATCCGGTGCAGATGGAAGAATTTAAGCAGCAGGCGGAAGCGGAAGCTGCGCTGCAGCTGGAGGTTTAGCATAAAACAGGAAAACAGTCTCATATATTATTAAAAATCCCTTTGGAAGATTCGGATGAAGAAACTGCGGATGAATAAAATGTGGATGAAAAAAATAATTGCGGGCTTTTTCTGTGTGTTTTTTTGGGGCTGTTCCCAGATACGGGCCGTAAATGCGATGGGAGCGGATTCCCTTGGGGCTTATGTGGAAGGACGGCAGGCTTTGGCGGGCGGTCATGTGGACGGCAGGTCGGGACAGACGATAGGCGGTCAGCCGGAGGCATTGTCGGCTTGTGCGGGCGGTCAGCCGGGACGGATGATGGAGTGGAAGTCGGAGATGCCGCAGGCTTGGACAACGCCTTGGACCTTGGCGGGTGGAAGGATGGACGCTGCGGGGCTTGGAGATGTTTTTCTGACTGGAATGCATATTCAGGAGGAGCCCCGGACAGAGCCTCCCTTGGAACAGTCTCTATATGCGTCGGCGGCGGTTTTGATGGATGCGGATACGGGCAGGGTGCTGTATGGGAAGAATCCGGACGCCCCCATGGCCATGGCGAGCACGACAAAGATTATGACCTGCATTCTGGTACTGGAAAACGTTTCTTTGGACGATGTGCTCACGGTATCCTCCTATGCGGCAGGTATGCCGAAAGTAAAGCTGTACATACAAAAGGGGGAGCAGTATACGGTTCGGGATCTGCTGCATTCTTTGATGCTGGAATCTCATAACGATTCCGCCGCCGCGCTGGCGGAGTTTGTAGGGAAGAGGTATCTTTCTAAGGAACTTCAGGATAAGGATACGGCGGATTACACAGCGGAGGAGAGCAGGCAGGCGGTGGCGGCCTTTGCCTCTTTGATGAACAAAAAGGCGGCGGAGCTTGGGTGTGAAAATACATGGTTCATCACGCCCAATGGTCTGGATGCGTCGGAGACGATTCTTCTGGAGGACGGGAGCACGGCGGAAAAGGAGCACTGCACCACAGCGGCGGAGCTGGCTCGGATAATGTCGTACTGCATTAAGGAATCTCCCCAAAGGGAGGCCTTTCTGGAAATTACCCGGACTAGGAATTACAGTTTTGGTACGGGGGAGAGGAGTTTTTCCTGCGTGAATCACAATGCGTTTCTCGACATGATGAGCGGCGCGCTGACGGGAAAGACCGGCTTTACCAATAAGGCCGGGTACTGCTATGTGGGCGCACTGGAGCGGGACGGGAGGACGTTTGTGGTGGCCCTTCTTGCCTGTGGGTGGCCCAACAATAAGAATTATAAGTGGAGCGATACAAGAGAACTGATGGAGTACGGCGTAGACAATTATTTTTACAGAAGCTTTTCCGAGGAGGGAACGGTCTTTGACGAGAGTCTTCTGAAGGATGTTTTGGTGCAGAACGGGCAGACGGATATTCTCGGCGGGAATGCTTATACGAGACTTCGGATTGCTGAGAGAAGCGGGGACGCGGGTGCGGGCGTTTCCGACGAAGGAGGCTTGGACGGCGGCGCAGGTGCGGGCATTTCCGGCGGAAAATGGACGGACGGACTGCTGATGCGGGCGGACGAACAAGTCAGGGTGGAATATCATTGGAAAGATACGCTCGCCGCGCCTGTGGAGGCCGGAACGGAGGTGGGAACCATAGAGTATATCGTGGAGGATACCATATATAAGAGGGAAACCATCGTCACCGTGGATTCCGTGGAGGAAATTGATTTGGAATGGTGCATGAGAGAGATACTGGAGAGGTTTTTTTCGTTTTCGTAAATTTTTTATAACAATAATAAAATATATAAAAAATGCAATTCGTTTTATGCGGGTTGCTTTTTTTGCGCTTTCATTTTGATAAACAATGTGTGTTTTATGGATTATGAACGCTTTTAACGTTTCCTTATGCCGCTTATTGCTGATTTGTTTGTCGCATGTTATCAATAGCCTTGGCAGAGTGGCGTTATGTGGATCGTTTCTGCTTTAATGGATTGATTGAAGAAGAGATGAAAAAAATATTCATATAGATTTATAGAAAAATTTTAATTTTATAAATTTAATTATAGAGTTAAAAAATATGTTGACTTATTTTATTTGCCGCCGTATAATTTTTAAGGATTTTGATTGATGATGTTTCTGATTTAAGGAGGGTTCGTTTATGGAAGTTTTTGATTTTGTTGATGTGTATAGGACTTCAGGTCGAGGCGGAGAGTGTAATTCTGTTTCGCAGTGCGGCTGTTCTCAATGTAATACGGTTGCCCAATGCGGCTGTTCTCCTTGTCAGGTGAATGATACCGCAGGGTGTGGATGCAGTTAGTTTTATAGTTTTAAGTCGCCGTCAATCAAGATTCTTTATAACTCAAATAAAGGAAGAATCGTTGTTATGTCAAAAGAATATAAAGCTTCAAAATACAATTTTATTTTTGAAAACCAAGGAAAAATATTTTTGTATAATTCTTTAACGGGATTAAAGTGTTCTATTTTTGATAATGATTTAATATCTCAAATTCATCAGTTAAATGAACAAAATTTAGATGAATCAATGATAGATCAAAGATTAATTGATACGAAAATTGCCGTGGAAGAAAGTGTGGATGAAACCATTGTCGTGGAAGATATTATTGCGTCGTTATTGAGTAATAATAAAAGTAAATTACGTCTTATTATTTTGCCTACTCGAGAATGTAATTTTAGATGTAAATATTGTTATGAAACAAAAAAGCATATAAATATGACAAGCGATGTGGAGGAAAAACTTGTTCTGGCTGTTAAAAATTATTTAAAGGATAACAGGGGTATTACATTTTTACAATTAGAATGGTTTGGCGGAGAGCCAATGTTATGTTATGACACAATAGTAAATATATCAACTCAGCTGAAAAACTATTGTGACGCCAATGGTGTGACTTTTTATATGAGTATGACAACGAACGGCTATTTATTGACAAAGGAGAAAGCAGAAAAGCTTTTGTCGCTTCATCTTTTTTCTTATCAAATCACGGTTGACGGATGTGAGGAATATCATGACAGCCTGCGGGTTTTAAAGAATGGAGGACCTACATGGAAGGTAATATATCAAAATCTTTTAGATATGAAGGATATTGATAATCCCAATTTAGGTGTGATTATCAGAATAAATTATCATGCTGATATGTTGGAAGGCCTGCCGAAATTTATTGAAATGGTCAAAAAAGATTTCGATGAAAGATTTGTGCTATATGCGATACGCATTAATCCGACGCCGGAATTTGAACAGGAATTTATTCCTGTGAGTGCGGAGGCGGAAGCGTTTGCATTGGATTACATTATTGAGTTATTCAAGAGGAATAACTTGAGCATTCAACGATATATGACCAATTTATCTCCTGTGGCCGCCGCATGTTATGCCAGAATGAACTATGCATTTGTTGTTGACACAGACGGCACTTTACGCAAATGCACAGAATATTTGGATGATGAGGATTGGAATAATATAGGCACAATACGTAATGGAATTTTTGAGATAGATGATTATAAGCATACGCAATGGCTGAGGCCAAATTATCAGCAGCTGTTTGAAAAGGGATGCTTTACATGTAAAGATTATCCAAATTGCTGCGGGGGGTTATGTCCGGCTCAGTGGCTTATGAATCATCAAATTGTATGTAATCCGTTAAAAGGTTTTCATGATACGTTTTTGGAGCAGTACATCTATGAAAAGTGTAATAAAAAATAATCTATTTTTGTTTGGGTACATAAAAAAATATGCATTTGCGTATATTCCCTTGTTTTTTATAAGCGCTGTGTTTCAGGCATTGCAGATTGGACTGGATGTGCTTGGCATTAAATATGTCATTGATGCGGTGGCCGGAGGGGATATTAAAAACTCGCTCTTTGTGATTCTGGCATATTGTGCCGTCAGGCTGATTACCGAAGGCTATGATGCATGGACAAATTATTATTTTGCAGGTCTGGCAAGAAAAGTTTCTATCGGAATGACGCTTGAGAGAATGTCCGCAAGCCAAAAGCTTGATTTTGAGTGTTTTGACATTCCGGAATATTATGATGCATACTCCCGGGCGCTGCATTCCGGAGAACAGCAGGTGTCTTCGCTGGTCGGTTCAACAATCGCCATAGTGTCAAATATCGTTACGTTTGTGTCGGTTTCGCTTATCATTACAAGCTATTCGCCTTGGTTTCTTGCAGCGGCGGCCATTCAGACAATCATATCTTATATCGTGATCTGCGGACAGAATAAGCTGGATTATCAATATAAGTATGATAATACCCGAATCGGACGTATCGAGGGCTATTATAAAAACCAGTGTTTCTCCGCCAATGTTCAAATGGAGGATAAGCTGTTCCATGTGGTTGACTTTATGAAAGAAAAATATCAGAAAGCGGCGGAGGAAGTAACGGATGCATATAAGAAACATCTGAAAAAGTATCATGCCGCAGGTTTTTTACAGCCTGCGGCTGCGGCAGTATCAATGGCGGCGTCTATGGCGATTGCCGCCATATTAATTCTTGCGGGAAGGCTGACGCTGGGAGAATTTGTATCTTCATTGTCCGCCGTGCAGAGGCTTTCGGGGCAGCTATTGTCCCTTGTGATTCAGATTCCTAAAATGGTGCAGAATTCCCGTTATGCGGAGGACTATAAAAAGATAGTGAATTATGTCCCAAAGATAGAAACGGAGGGCTCCTGCGTCCCGTGCGGAGAGGAAAAACAGGCCAAACCGCGTCCGCAGGGCGGACATACCATGGAATTTAGAAATGTCTCTTTTCGGTATCCGACCTCGGACAAATGGGTATTGAGAAATGTATCATTTGTCATAAAACCCGGACAAAGGGCGGCGATTGTGGGAGAGAACGGAGCGGGAAAAACAACGATTATCAAATTAATTCTGCGTCTGTATGATCCTACGGAAGGAGAAATTCTGTTTGACGGACGGAATTTAAAAAATATTCCCATCGAAAGCTATCGGCGTAATTTTACGTCCGTCTTTCAAAATTTTGGCCTGTACTGCGTCACGGTAGAGGAAAATATATGGTTCGGTTCGGCGGGGCCTACGGGCGAGGTGCTGGAGAAGGCAGGGCTGGGCGGCAGGATTCAGGGGGCTGAGGATTGGAGCAGAATGCTTACCAAAAAATTTAATCAGGACGGCATTGTGCTCTCCGGCGGCGAAAAACAAAGGCTGTGTATTGCCCGGGCGCTGGGCAGGAACGCGCCGATTATGCTGCTGGACGAGCCTTCGTCCGCATTGGACCCCATAGCGGAGCATGAAATAATTCAGGTATTATTGAAGGAGTCGGAAGCAAAATCCATGGTTGTGATCACGCACCGGCTCTCCATGTGTACGGCAATGGACGTCATTTTTTATCTGGAGAACGGGTGTATTGCGGAAAGCGGAACCCATGATCAGCTGATGAAGACACAAAGACAATATTATCAATTGTTTCATACACAGGCGAAACATTATATAGACGGGGAAAAATGATGAGGTATTATTATTTGTATCAGTTTATTTTGGAAACGGATATTGTATTTGATATGTTAATAAAATTTGAACAGCCGACAGTAAGCCGTAATAATATCATATCACTGCTGGTGAATGAAGAGCTGCCTGAAGAACCGGAATATGTGGTAACTTTTCGAGAAGACATCAAATACTATTTATATCCAAAAAGAAATTGTATTTATGTTCAAACAAGCAATCTTGATTATCTGTATAGTTCTTTTTTTAATATTCCGATGTCCGTATTTTGTCTTTTTAAGGATAAGGTTATACTTCACTGCAATGCGGTTGAGATTGACAGTTTTCTTTTTTGTTTTAGCGGGAACAAAGCTATGGGAAAAACGACTTTGGCAATGTATTTGGAAAGGTATTGTCCTATTTTTTCGGATGATTGTGTGGCGGTTGACATATGCGGGAATAAACTATTTGGATATCGGGCGGCGCGAACCTTGAAGCTGTGTAAAAATACTTATGAATTAACAATCAAGGATGGATGCTATGAAAAATATTATGACAGCATATCTCAAAAGGCCAAAATTTTATTGCCGGAAGAAACATATCAAAAGCTTCCGTTGAAAAAGATATTTTTTATGGTAAGAAGTAATAACAGTAATTTTTCTTTTGAGAAAATAGAATCGAAAGTAACCAAAAAAATTTTATTGATACAGTCTGTTGTTGGAAAGGATTATATGGAAGAAAGGATGATACAATCGTTTGGCCATACAATTTTATTTTCCAAAATGATTGATGAAATCCCTTTTTACATTCTTAAGCTTCCGCCAATATCTGAATATGATACGAATATCAAATCTTTTTTTAAAACGTTACAGGCATGAATGAATAGAAAGAAATATCATTCATTTGGTTTATATTGCGGGATTTCAGCCGCTGCTTATGAAAAAGAGGCAGTACTGTTAGTCGAAGGAGGTTAGGATGTCCGCGGAGTTTATGATAAGGGAATATCTTGATAACAATTTTAAGGAAGATGAAAAGTTCCTGCTGATAAAAAGAAATGGTTTGACAGCCATCATGGAAAATTATTATGAAAATTATCCGTTACATGATTTGGCAGGAAGAATGAAAAACGATAATCGTGTCATACAGATTGTAAAACAAGATTATATGCTTCGATTATTTGCGGATTTTAAAGATTCAAATATATCGGTGCTGTATTTTAAGGGGGAGATATTGCAGGAAGCATTATATAAAAATATTTATTTACGTCCGGCAGGCGATATCGATATATATGTATGGCCGGATACATTTGATCGTTCTAAGGAATTAATAAATAAGCAGGGTTATACTTGTATAAAAAAGGTGAGACATCATACTCAATATATAAAAGGCCATATCAGCTTGGAGCTGCACAGGTATTTATTTCATCCGGCGGTTGAATTGGATGAGAGCTTCTTTTTCGATCATCTTAGTTTAAAAGATTATAAGGGATATCGGCATTATATATTTGATCATACGGCTGAGCTGCTGTATCTGTTCTATCATTTATATATGCATGTTTTGTTGGATGCCCGGACTTATGATCACATTATTGGGAATAGTGTCAATATGGCGGAGAGATTCCTGTTTAGGGCATTTGAGATTGCCAAGTATGTAGAAATATATCATAAGGAAATTGACTGGGAACAGATTTGTCTTAATATAAAGGCTCAAAGGCTAAGGGTGGATTTTAAAAATATGGTGACTGTCATTCATAGTATTTTTCCCGGGTGTTTTCCGGTAAATTTTATGGTTGAAGCAGAGAAAAAAGAGTATTGTTAGGGAAATATTTTGCTCAATAAACAGCGGCTGGCTGAAATGGGGAACTTAAATACTATAATATGCGCCTTAATATGGGAAATTTGGCGGAAGTACCAAAATCAAATTTTTCACAGCGGGTTGATGGGGTATCAACAAATATGATTTCTGTTTTGGGTTGAATGTGTTTTAGAACCGATAGGATTGGGCAGATTAGAGAGGAGAAAAAATCAGGGAGCCTCGCCGCCGAGACGCAGGAACTTTGGGATATTTGGCTCCCGACAGCATTTTTTTCAAAAAATATTAAAAAAATTGCAATTCGTTCTATGCGAGTTGCTTTTTTTATGGTATACTACTACCGACAATAATCATGGGGCACTATATTTTTTGGCTTGGTTCCCCGATGTTGGATTGTTTTTATTTTACTTTTATTTCTATATTATAAATGGAGGACTGAAAGCATGAGTACTATTTCAAAAGCGAGTCAAAGAATAGCTGCTTTGCTCGATGACAACAGTTTCGTTGAAATTGGCGGACTTGTGACTGCAAGGGCCACGGATTTCAATATGAAACCTAATGAAACTCCTTCTGACGGATGTATCACAGGATATGGGGTAATGAACGGAAAACCTGTATATGTATACAGTCAGGATGTCTCCGTGATGAACGGAACCGTGGGTGAGATGCATGCCAAAAAGATCGCGAATCTCTATGATTTGGCAATGAAGACGGGTTCCCCAGTGATCGGCCTGATTGATTCCGCGGGACTGCGGCTGCAGGAGGCGGCGGACGCGCTGAACGCCTTTGGGGAAATCTATAAAAAACAGGTGCTGGCTTCCGGCGTAATCCCCCAGATTACCGCAATTTTGGGCAGCTGCGGGGGCGGACTTGCGCTGTTTTCCACGCTGACGGATTTTACTTTTATGGAAGAGAAGAACGGGAAGCTTTTCGTGAACGCGCCCAATGCGCTGGACGGAAATGTGATTACCAAGTGTGATTCTTCTTCGGCGGCATTCCAGTCTAAGGAGAGCGGCCTTGTGGATGCGGTCGGGGACGAGGCGTCCGTACTTTCCAAAATCAGAGATCTGATTGGGTTCCTGCCCGCAAATAATAAAGAAGGCAGCGACATCATAGAGTGTACGGATGATTTGAACCGTGTGAACCCGGAGATAGCGGGCTGTACGGGGGATACTTCCATCGCGCTTTCCATTTTGGCGGATAACAATGATTTCTTTGAAGTGAAAGCCGATTACGGAAAGAATATGGCGGTGGGCTTTATGAAGCTGGACGGCGTGACCGTGGGCGCTGTGGCGAACCGCAGTGAAATCTGCGACGAGGACGGCAAAACGGTGGAGAAGCTGGGCGAAGTGCTGTCCGTGGAGGGCTGTGAGAAAGCGGCGGATTTCGTGAAGTTCTGCGACGCTTTCAACATTCCCGTGCTGACGTTGACCAATGTTAAGGGGTATCAGGCAGATGTGTGTTCCGAGAAGGGAATCGCAAAGGCTGCCGGAAGGCTTACATACGCCTTCGCGGAAGCATCGGTACCCAAGGTGAATGTAGTGATCGGCAGGGCGCTTGGCACGGCGGCGTCCGTGATGAATTCCAAGGCAGTGGGGGCGGACGTCACTATTGCATGGCCTGACGCACAGATTGGCACCATGGAGGCCAAGCTTGCGGCAAAGATTATGTACGACGGTCAGGGCGCGGAAGTGATTGCCGAAAAAGCGGCGGAATATGAGGCATTGCAGCTGAGTGCGGCGAGCGCCGCACGGAGAGGATATGTGGATCAGATCGTGGAAGCGGCCGAAACCAGAAAATATGTGATCGGCGCTTTTGAAATGCTCTTTACCAAGAGTGAAGATCGTCCCGCAAAAAAACATGGAACAGTGTAGAAAGGGTGATTATAACATGAAGAAATTTTTGGCTTTGATTTGTATGATTGCCTGTATCTTCGGAATGACCGCCTGCGGAAGCGAGGAACCGCTGACAGAATATGAGCAGCAGAAGGTGGAATACGCGAAATGGCTTGCGGAACGTATCGTCCTCGATATGTATTCTAATTTGATGAGCGACGAGAATGCTTCGATATATGATGAATATACCATGGAAGAAATCGAGACCATGATAGGGCAGGATACGGGGCTTTTGGTGGACGGATACGCTTTTTCCACAGGAATTGAGTCTTTCCATTCCGCCGCTTCATCCATGGGGATGATTACCGGAACCACCGGAACCAGCGCCCGTATCAGCGGCAAGCAGATTATCGTGGAAGTAGAGGTCACGGGAGAGAAGAAGAACGCGACGGCAGAGATTATTTTGTCCAATGATCAGTTTTTCCGGCTGGAATCCGCCGCTCTGAACCCCGTGTCAACCATGGGCGAGCTGATGGCGAGAGCGGCGCTGAATACTTTGATCGGCATGGGTACCGTGTTTATCGTATTGATTCTGATCAGCCTGATTATTTCCTGTTTCAGAATTATTCCGAAGATTCAGGAGAATGCGGCGAAGAAAAAGGCGGCGAAGGAAGGCCCTGCACAGGCGGAGGGCATCGACAATGCCATGGCCCGGATTGAAGAGCAGGAAGCGGCAGTGGAAGAAGAGGATGATTCCGAGCTGGCTGCGGTGATTGCGGCGGCGATTGCCGCATATGAAAGCACCGCGTCCGCGGACGGATTTGTAGTGCGTTCCATTAGAAGAAGATAGAAGGTTTAGGAGGATAATAAAATGAAAAATTATACCATTACGGTCAATGGAAATGTATATGATGTAGTTGTGGAAGAGGGCGCATCCACGGGCGCGCCTGCGGCGGCAAAGGCTCCCGCGGCTCCCAAGGCCGCTCCCAAAGCGGCGCCTGCAAAGGCTCCCGCGGCAGCGGCATCCGCAGGCGGTGCGGGAAGCATTAAAATAGAAGCGGGCGCAGCAGGAAAGGTATTCAAGCTTGAGAAGAAGGTGGGCGACGCCGTGAAGAGGGGCGACGCCGTTGTGATTATCGAGGCCATGAAGATGGAAATCCCTGTTGTGGCGCCTCAGGACGGTACTGTTGCAAGTGTTGATGTGGCTGTTGGCGATGCTGTGGAAGCAGGCGCCGTGCTTGCTACCTTGAAGTAGAAGGAAGTGTATTTGCGGATTACACACAACAGGAGGTCAACAAATGGAATATATAGCTTCTACGCTAAACAACCTGATTCATCAGACGGCGTTTTTTAACCTCACATGGGGAAACTATCTGATGATCTTGGTTGCGTGTTTTTTCCTTTATCTGGCTATCCGGCATGAGTTTGAGCCTTTGCTTCTGACTCCCATAGCCTTCGGTATGCTGTTGGTGAATATTTATCCCGACATCATGCTCCATGCAGAGGACGCCGCAAACGGTGCGGGGGGCCTTCTGTATTATTTCTATAAACTGGATGAGTTGGCAATCCTGCCCTCTCTGATTTTTATGGGCGTGGGCGCCATGACGGATTTCGGCCCTCTGATCGCCAATCCCAAGAGCTTTCTGCTGGGGGCGGCGGCGCAGTTCGGCATCTTTGCCGCGTATTTTGGCGCCATTGCCCTTGGCTTCAACGACATGGCTGCGGCGGCGATTTCCATTATCGGCGGCGCCGACGGCCCGACTTCCATTTTCCTTGCCAGCAAGCTGGGGCAGACGGCGATTCTGGGGCCCATTGCGGTGGCAGCGTACTCCTATATGTCGCTGGTACCCATTATCCAGCCTCCCATTATGAAGCTTTTGACCACGGAGAAGGAGAGAAAAATTAAGATGGGCCAGCTTCGTCCGGTTTCCAAACTGGAGAAGATTCTCTTCCCTATTATTGTCACCATTGTGGTATGCCTGATTCTTCCTACCACGGCGCCGCTGGTGGGCATGCTGATGCTGGGCAACCTGTTCCGCGAGTCGGGGGTTGTGCGTCAGCTGACGGAGACGGCCTCCAATGCCATGATGTATATCGTGGTGATTCTGCTGGGTACTTCCGTGGGCGCTACCACCAGCGCGGAAGCCTTCCTGAATCTGGATACTTTGAAGATTGTGGCGCTGGGACTGATTGCGTTTATGTTCGGTACGGCCGCGGGGGTTTTGTTCGGCAAGATTATGTGCGTTGCGACCCATGGCAAGATAAATCCGCTGATTGGTTCCGCAGGCGTATCCGCCGTTCCCATGGCGGCCCGTGTTTCCCAGAAGGTGGGCGCGGAGGCGGATCCTACCAACTTCCTGCTGATGCATGCTATGGGACCTAATGTGGCCGGCGTTATCGGAACCGCCGTTGCGGCAGGTACGTTCATGGCAATCTTTGGTGTGTTTTAATGAATAATTCTAAATGGAGGAGATTCGTAAATGTCAGAACAAGCAAAAAAACCGATTAAAATTACGGAAACGATACTGCGTGACGCGCATCAGTCATTGATTGCTACGAGAATGCCCACCGAATTTATGCTTCCCATCGCGGAAAAGATGGATAAGGTGGGATATCATTCGGTAGAATGCTGGGGCGGTGCCACCTTTGACGCATCCCTGCGTTTCCTGAAGGAAGACCCTTGGGACAGACTTCGGAAGCTGAGGGACAGATTCAAGAATACAAAGCTTCAGATGCTGTTCCGCGGACAGAACATTCTGGGATACAGACCCTATGCGGACGATGTGGTGGATGCCTTTGTGCAGAAATCCATTGCAAACGGCATTGATATTATCCGTATTTTCGATTGTCTGAACGACCTGCGCAACCTGCAGGAAGCGGTTAACGCAACCAACAGAATGAAGAAGCAGGAGGGCAGAGGCCATGCGCAGGTTGCCCTGTCCTATACCTTGGGAGACGCGTATACCTTGGAATACTGGACCAGCACCGCCAAGAAAATTGAGGAAATGGGCGCGGATTCCATCTGTATCAAGGATATGGCCGGCCTTCTGGTGCCTTATAAGGCTTCCGAGCTGATTGCGGCCATGAAGAGCGCAACCAAGCTTCCCATTCAGCTTCACACCCATTATACTTCCGGCGTGGCAAGCATGACTTACATGAAAGCGGTGGAAGCAGGGGTGGATGTGATTGACACCGCCATGAGTCCTTTCGCAATGGGAACCTCCCAGCCCGCCACGGAGGTGATGGTGGAGACCTTCCGGGGCACGCCTTACGACACCGGCTTCGACCAGAACCTTCTGGCGGAAATCGCGGATTACTTCCGTCCTTACAGGGATGAGTGCTTGAAGAGCGGCCTGCTGAATCCCAAGGTGATGGGCGTGGATATCAAGACCCTCTTGTATCAGGTGCCCGGCGGCATGCTTTCCAACATGGTGAGCCAGCTGAAGGAGCAGAACGCAGAGGATAAATATTACGATGTGCTGAAGGAAATTCCCGAGGTCCGCAAGGATTTAGGCGAGCCGCCTCTGGTGACGCCTTCTTCCCAGATTGTAGGCACGCAGGCAGTGTTTAACGTGCTGATGGGCGAGAGATATAAGATGGCCACCAAGGAGACAAAGGCAGTGCTGCGCGGCGAATACGGCCAGACGGTGAAGCCGATGAATCAGGAAATCATCGATAAGGTTATTCCGGGCGAGACCAGAATTACCTGCCGTTATGCGGATATGCTGGAAAACGAGATGAGCAAGCTGGAATCCGAGATGAGCGAATGGAAACAGCAGGATGAGGATGTACTGAGCTATGCGCTGTTCCCGCAGGTTGCCACGGATTTCTTCAAGTATCGTCAGGCACAGCAGGACAAGGTGGATATGACTCAGGCGGATACCAAGAACGGAGCTTATCCCGTTTAAATCTCCTGACAGGATAGGGAGAAGGAGAAATTGAGCGGTTTTCCGGCAATAATTCGGCGAGAGGAGGGCTGCCGGACTCCTTCATAGCTTGCCATGCTTTGACACAAAGGAGTACTTAGCCGCAGTTTTTACTGCGGCGGTGCTTCTTTTCGCTTATATGGATTTTTGCCGAAAACATTTGGAAAGGAGGAGGGACTTGAGCAGAGTGGTAATCGTGGGAGGCGGCGCGGCGGGCATGATGGCGGCCGTGGCTGCGGCCGGCTGCGGCGACAAAGTATGTTTGATAGAGAAAAATGAAAAACTGGGCAAGAAGCTCTTTCTGACCGGAAAAGGCAGATGCAATGTGACCAATGCCGCGGATAGGGAGACATTTTTTAGGAATATATGTGCGGACGGCAGATTTCTCTACAGCGCCTTTTCGCATTTTGACAATGGGGCGGTAATGGATTTCTTGGAACAGGCGGGGTGTCGTTTGAAAACGGAACGGGGCGGCAGGGTATTTCCTGTATCGGATCATTCCTCGGATGTGATCGCCGCTTTTCGACGGGAGCTGGAAAAGAGGCGGGTGGAAATTCTGCTGAATACGGAAGTAAAGGAACTGCTGGTAGAGGAAAATGTCGGGGAAGACGGCGCTCCATCCGTCGATGCGGCCGGCAAAAAAACGGGAGGAAAAGGCCCGGCTGCCAATAAGAGGGTTGTGGGCGTCCGGCTGGCGAACGGAAAGGTGCTGCCTGCGGACAGATGCATCGTCTGTACCGGAGGGCTTTCTTATCCCTCCACGGGCTCTACGGGGGACGGATATCGTTTCGCCGCAGAGACCGGACATAAGATTTCGGAATGTGTACCCGCGCTTGTGCCCATGAACATCAAGGAAGAATGGTGCGGCGCTCTGACGGGCCTGACACTCAAAAACGTCTCTTTGAAAATGTGTCGGGAGGAAGCGGAATTATATAAAGGCTTTGGAGAAATGCTCTTCACCCATTTTGGGGTCAGCGGGCCGCTGGTCCTTTCCGCCAGCAGCTATTATTATCAAAAAGCAGGCAAAAAAGGCGGAAATGAGACAAAGCTTTTCATAGATTTAAAGCCGGCTCTTGATACGGAACAGCTTGACAAACGCCTGCTTCGGGATTTCGAGGAAAATCAGAACAAACAGTTCAAAAACGCGCTGGGGGGACTGTTTCCTGCGAAGCTGATTCCTGTGATGATTGGGCTTTCGGGAATCCGGCCGGATAAAAAGGTGAATGAAATCACCAAAGAAGAGAGAAAAAGGCTGGGAGAACTGATAAAACGCCTTCCGCTCACGGTTTCGGGCCTGCGGGGATTTGAGGAGGCGGTCATCACCAGAGGAGGAATTGATTTGAAGGACGTCAATCCGTCCACAATGGAGTCGAAGAAGGCTGCGGGATTGTATTTTGCGGGAGAAGTGCTGGATTTGGACGCAATGACCGGAGGCTTCAACCTGCAGATTGCATGGTCCACCGGACATTTGGCGGGCAGCGGCCCTTCGCGGCGTAAAGAGCCTTCCGGACACGAAGGGACGGGAGTCTCGAAAGCGGATGAATCCGAAACGGAACCGACAATCCCTCTCTGCAGCAAGGATAGTAAAGGGCGGATGCAGAACCGGAGGAGGTATAACGATGAGTTTTAACGTGGCGGTTGACGGGCCTGCGGGAGCGGGCAAAAGCACCATTGCAAAAGCGGTGGCAAAAGAGATGAATCTGATATATGTGGATACGGGAGCGATGTATCGCGCTATGGCGCTGTTCATGCTGCGCAGGCAGGTGCCTCTGACGGATTCCGAAAAGATTATCGAAAGCTGCGGACAGGCGGATATTACCATATGCTACGAAAATGGCGAGCAGGTAGTGCTCTTAAACGGTGAAAATGTAAACGGACTTCTTCGGACGGAGGAAGTGGGAAGAGCGGCTTCCGTAATCAGCCCCATACCGGAGGTGCGAAAGAAACTGGTGGAGCTGCAAAAGGAGCTTGCGTCGAAGAGCGACTGCATCATGGACGGCCGGGATATCGGCACCTGCGTTCTGCCGGACGCCCGGCTTAAGATATATCTGACTGCCACAAGCAGGGTGCGCGCAAAGAGGAGATATGACGAGCTTGCGGCAAAAGGAGAAGCAGGGGATTTAGACAAAATTCAGGCGGATATCGAGGAACGGGATTATCGGGACATGCATCGGGAGGAATCTCCCTTAAGGCAGGCGCCGGACGCCGTTTTGGTTGATACGTCGGATATGCCGGTGGAAGAGGTGATATCCGCCATCTCCCAAATGTGCAGGCAGAGCCGCGGTATTTGACGGAGAAACGAGAAGCCCTTATGACAAAAAGCGGCGGGAGAGGATGATATGGAAGTAAGGCTTGCGAAATATGCCGGTTTCTGTTTTGGCGTAAAACGCGCGGTGGATACTGTGTATGAACAGATAAAAAACGGGAAAAATATTTATACTTATGGTCCTATTGTGCATAATGAGGAAGTGGTAAAGGATCTGACCCGCAACGGCGTCAGGGTATTGGAATCGAAAGAGGAGCTTTTGGAGCTTTCGGAGAATCATACCCTGCCCGCAAGCGTCATTATCCGCGCTCACGGAGTTCCGGAAGAAATTTACCATATTCTTGAGGAGAAACATCTGGAATGCATTGACGCTACCTGCCCTTTTGTGGCAAGGATACAGAAAAAGGTGGAGCAGGAAAGCAGGGCGGGAAGCCATATCGTCATAGTCGGCAACGCCGGACATCCGGAGGTGGAAGGGATTATCGGCTGGTGTACAGGGCCGGTGACAGTGCTGGAAGATTTGGCGGAAGCGGAAGAATTTAAGCCTCTGGACGGGAAAAAATTGTGCATAGTTGCTCAAACGACATTTAACTACAAGAAATTTTATAATATTGTTGAAATTTTAGAAAAAAAAGGTTACAATAGTACTGTGGCTAATACTATATGTAACGCAACGGAAGAACGCCAGCGTTCCGCCAGGGAACTTGCGTCGGAAGCTGACGTCATGATCGTGATAGGAGGAAAGCACAGCTCCAATACAAGAAAGCTTTATGAAATCTGCAGTGAGGAATGTGCGAATACCTATTTTATACAGACACTGGATGACTTGCATTTAGAACTACCTAAAGCTGTTCGACTGGTGGGTATTACTGCGGGGGCTTCGACCCCAAATAAATTAATCGAGGAGGTTCAAAATTATGTCAGAATTAACTTTTGAACAAATGTTGGAGGATCCAAATTCTTTTAAGACAATACATTCAGGAGAGGTAGTCGAAGGTACGGTCATCGATGTCAAGCCGGATGAAATCGTATTGAACATCGGGTACAAGTCGGATGGTATTCTTGCCAAAAACGAGTATACCAATGATTCCAGTGTGGACCTTACGACAGCGGTGAAAGTCGGAGATACCATGGAAGTAAAGGTCTTGAAGGTAAATGACGGAGAAGGACAGGTAGTGCTGACTTATAAGCGTCTGGCTGCAGACAGAGGCAATAAGAGAATTGAAGAGGCATACAATAATAAAGAAGTGCTGAAGGCGAAGGTCTCTCAGGTATTGGAAGGCGGCTTGAGCGTTATTGTGGAGGAGATGAGAGTTTTCATTCCTGCAAGCCTTGTCTCGGATACTTATGAGAAGGATTTAAGCAAGTATGCCGGTCAGGAAATAGAATTTGTCATCAGCGAGTACAATCCTAAGAGGAGGAGATACATCGGAGACCGCAGACAGCTGATCGCCGCCAGAAAAGCGGAACTTCAGAAGGAGCTTTTTGAGAGAATCCATGAGGGCGATGTGGTGGAAGGCGTTGTGAAGAACGTCACCGAATTCGGCGCATTTGTGGATTTGGGCGGCGCCGACGGCCTGCTTCACATTTCCGAGATGTCATGGGGACGCATCGAGCATCCCAAGAAGGTGTTCAAGGTCGGCGAGAAATTAAATGTTCTGATTAAGGAAATTAACGGAAACAAGATTGCGCTGTCTCTGAAATTTGACGACGCCAATCCTTGGAAGGACGCCGCAGAAAAGTATGCCACAGGTAAGATAGTGACCGGAAGGGTGGCAAGAATGACAGATTTCGGCGCATTCGTCGAGCTGGAATCCGGCATAGACGCCCTGCTTCATGTATCCCAGATTTCCAAGGAGCATGTGGATAAACCGGACGATGTATTGAAGGTAGGCGAGGAAGTGACAGCGAAGGTGGTTGACTTTAACGGCGAAGACCACAAGATTTCTCTGAGCATCAAAGCAATGGCCGCTCCGGATACGGAGGAGGACGAAGTTCCCGTGGATATTGACGCGGCAATTTCGGCGCAGGAGGATGCTGAATAATTGATTTTATGTCCATAAGCCGATTGCGTATGCATATGGGCTTGTGGACAAATCTTTCTAACAGGCTTGTACTCACGGGCGATAAAGTCTGCCGATGCTCCGGAAAAGCACGGCCGACGGACTTTCGTTATCATGCATGACGGTAAATTGATTCAACGCGCAGTATAAATTGTTGACATAAAAAACGGGATGGTGACTGCTATGGCATATGATTATGAATACTTTAAAAAGGAAGTCCTGTCATTGACGGGAATCGATCTGAGCTGCTACAAGGAAAAGCAGATGAAACGCCGCATTGACACGCTGATTGCCAAGCATAAGATAGAAGGCTATGACAAGTATGTCTATGGCATGAAAAACGAGACAGCATTGTTTGATGAATTTGTCAATTATATCACCATTAATGTTTCCGAGTTCTACCGGAATCCCGAGCAGTGGAAATTGATGGATGAACAAATCATTCCGGAGCTTATCAACAAATTCGGAAAGAATCTGAAAATATGGAGCGCTGCCTGTTCCACAGGCGACGAGCCCTATTCTTTGGTCATGGCTTTTTCAAAGCATCTGCCTCTGGGCAATATTAAGATAAACGCTACGGATTTGGATAAACAAGTCATTGCAAAGGCAAAAACAGGTCTGTATTCGGAGAAGAGCATAGCTGCCGTACCTGATGATTTGAAGAAAAAGTATTTTACGCAGGTGGGACCTTCCTACAAGATTGCGGATGAGGTGAAAGCCCGCGTGGAATTCAAGGAGCACAATCTGTTGAAGGATACATATCCCACGGACTGCCATTTGATTGTCTGCCGCAACGTGTTGATTTATTTTACGGAGGAAGCCAAGGACGAGGTGTTCCGCAAGTACTATAAATCACTGGCCAGCAAGGGAATCCTTTTTATAGGCAGTACGGAACAGATTATCAATTATAAGGAAATCGGCTATGACAGGAAGAGTTCCTTCTTTTATCAGAAGCCTTGACGGTTTTTTATGGCATAAAAGAAATATGCTGAGCCGCAAAAAGCCCCGCAGACACGAAAGCTGTTCTGCGGGGCTTTTTGGAGTATCAGCTCTTTCAGCGGATTGACCTAGCTGGCGGCAATCATACTCAAAATATGCGCCGCATAGGTGGAAAAAGCCTGTCGGTTCTTTTTCATTTCGTCCGTCAGCTCAAAAAAAAGCTCATGGCTCTTATAATCCCGCTTGAAGAACGGCTCAAACACCAAGTCCCACTGGGGCAGATAGGCGGACGTCTTGCGCGTATAGCAGTTGGAAGCGGAGGCGGGAGTCCGATACGCCTTGTCCACATAGCCGGACACGGATTTGTGCAGCGCCATATCCTCGGCGGGGAGATAATAGTAATCATGATAATTGGAATAAAAATATTTCATTTCTTCGTCGTAAATAGGCACTTTTAAAGAACATTCCGTATCCGCGCCGCGAAAATAACAGCCGCAGGCGTTGGCGGAGATGGGCTTGGGCAGAGGCGTATCCGCATGGAACATGATAATCAATTCCCTGCGGCTGCAGCCGTTGAGATCCTTGTAAGTATTTGCCTGAACCTTTTTTGCCTTTAACGGCTCGTTAAATAAATCATAATAGGCCAGAATGGGCAGAACCTCCAGCATTCCCTTTAAATCGTCCGCATTGTGCAGGAGCAGCGCGTTTTCCGAGAATTCGGTGGGATGGTTGATATAATCCTGATAAATGCCGATAAGCTCGCTGCCGGAAAACACATCCTTGCGGTCAACGCCCAGAAACTGCTCCAAGGTCTTCTGTTTGCAGTTGGGAAGCTTCAAAAAGCGCTTGTAGGGCGCGGCTCTTTTGTATAGATCGATGCCTTGAAGATTGTCGAAATTGTAAGGCAGGGAAAGCAGTTCGCATTTCTGAAGGATGAAGGGCAGGTCAAAATTATTGCCGTTAAAATGGATTAAATAGCGGTATAGTCTGGAGAAATGGAAAAAAGCTTTCAGAATATCGGCCTCCTGATCGTAATTTTCCGCCAGCCATTGAATGGTCCGCCATTTTCCGGCAAGATAGTAAGCGCATCCTATGAGGTACAGGCAGGAGGATTTGGCGGTGAAACCGGTGGTCTCAATATCGATAAAAAGAATGCGTTCCAAGGGCGCCTGCCTGTCCAGAGGATAAGCAATAGAAAAGTTATCCAGTGTTTCTTCTGAAATTCTCATATCAGCCTCCGTTCTCATATAGGCTGCCTTCGCTGCAGTCTATCCTGATTCATGACAATAGAATCCTGCGGAGAGCATATTCTATTGTTTCCAGTTTTTATCATAGCATAAAATTTCATTTTACAGTAGTATTTTATGAAAAAAAATAGTATATTTATTGTATGGAGAAACTGCGAAAGGATATTGCGATTCGGCCATCGCCGCAATCCGATATATGCGGCGGGCCGAATCGCGGCGAAAGGACGTAAGGAGAATATGGCGAAATTGACATTTGTGGGGGGAATCCATCCCTATGACGGGAA
This sequence comes from uncultured bacterium, assembly GCA_948467735.1. Classification (GTDB taxonomy): domain Bacteria; phylum Bacillota; class Clostridia; order Lachnospirales; family Lachnospiraceae; genus Acetatifactor. The sequence goes on along the minus strand of CAOKFN010000024.1, from coordinate 17,321 downwards.
AGATTTGTCCAAAGACAAGCCTATCAGGGACGTTCTGCCCGGAAACATCTTGGCGTATCCCTTGTCACAGCATATCGGCGCGCCCGCCAAAGCCATTGCTGCCAAGGGGGACAGGGTGCTGGCGGGACAGAAGATTGCGGAGAGCGGCGGCTTTGTATCGGCCCCCGTGCATGCCTCGGTGTCGGGTGTGGTGAAAGCGATTGAGCCTAGGCGTGCTGCGGCGGGCGATATGGTTATGAGCATCATTGTAGAAAATGACGGCCAGTATGAGGAGACGGAATTTCATCCCCTTGGAGCTTCTTTGGATAAAATGAGCCGGGAAGAGATTGTGGGAGCGATTAGAGAGGCCGGAATTGTGGGCATGGGAGGAGCGGGGTTCCCAACCCATGTAAAGCTCTCCCCCAAGGAGCCGGACAAGATTGAATATGTGATTGCAAACTGCGCGGAGTGCGAGCCCTATCTGACTTCCGATTACCGCAGGATGCTGGAGGAACCGGAAAAACTGATAGGCGGACTGAAAATCGTATTGAAACTTTTCCCCAATGCGCAGGGAGTGCTGGCGGTGGAAGACAATAAGCCCGACTGCATCGCCCTCCTGCGGAGACTGACAGAAGAAGAGAAAAAAATCAGCGTGAAAGCGTTGAAAACTAAGTATCCCCAAGGAGGGGAGCGCCAGCTGATTTACGCCGTCACAAACAGGAGGATTAATTCCACCATGCTTCCGGCAGATGTGGGATGCGTGGTGAACAATGTGGACACCCTTACTGCCATACATAGAGCGGTTACGGAGGGCAGGCCGCTGACGGAAAGAATTGTCACCGTCACAGGAAATGCGGTGGTGAATCCCGCCAATTTCAGAGTGCGCATCGGCACGTCCTACAGCGAGATTTTAGAGGCGGCGGGGGGCTTCAAGGGAACTCCCGAGAAGATCATATGCGGCGGCCCCATGATGGGATTTGCCCTGTTTGGTCTGGACGTGCCTTCCACCAAGACGGCCACGGCGCTTCTGGCCCTCTCTAGGGATGAGGTATCCGCCATGGAACCGGGTCCCTGCATTAACTGCGGGCGCTGCGCGGAGGTCTGCCCCGGCAGGATACTTCCCAGCAGGCTGGCGTATTACGCGGAGCATTTTGACGAGGACGCTTTTGTCAAGAACTACGGAATGGAATGCTGCGAGTGCGGCTGCTGCAGCTTTGTCTGTCCGGCCAAACGCCCCCTGACCCAGCAGATTAAATCCATGCGCAGGATTCAGCTGGCAAAGAGAAAAAAGTAAAAGGGCGCTAAAATACAAGAACGGAACTGGAATAGGAGAAAAATGTTATGAGTGAATTGTACAAGGTATCTTCCAATCCTCATATTCGTTCCAGAGTGACCACAAGCGGCATCATGCTTGCGGTGATCGCGGCATTGATGCCCGCTGCCGGATTTGGAATATACAATTTCGGCAGCAGGGCGCTGGCGGTGATTCTGGTGACAATAGTAAGTACGGTTTTGACGGAATTCCTATTTGGATTGTACAAATGCGGAAAGGAAAACGCAGGAAATAAGGATACAGAGAAGAATAAGAATCTTCTCAAGCATATGACGATTATGGATCTTTCCGCGGTGGTGACAGGGCTTCTTCTGGCGCTGAACCTGCCGGTGGGCATCCCTCTTTGGATGGCGGCTTTGGGCGGCGTTTTTGCCATTCTTGTGGTGAAAATGCTGTTTGGAGGCTTAGGACAGAATTTCATGAATCCGGCGCTGGCGGCAAGATGCTTTTTGCTGCTTTCCTTCCCCAATGCAATGACGGCCTTTGACTGCGACGCCTATACGGGCGCTACGCCCCTTGCGGCGCTGAAAGCGGGAGAACAGGTGAATGCACTGGATATGTTCCTCGGGTACACCGCGGGTACCATCGGCGAGACATCCGTTATCGCGCTGCTGGCGGGAGCCTGTTTTCTGCTTCTGCTGGGAGTGATTGATTTAAAAGTCCCGGGCAGCTACATAGCGACATTTGTGCTGTTTGCTGCCATATTCGGCGGGCATGGATTTGACCCCGCTTATCTGGCGGCCCAGCTCTCCGGCGGCGGTTTGATGCTGGGAGCGTTTTTCATGGCCACGGATTATGTGACGAGGCCCATTACGGTCAAAGGGCAGTATGTGTTCGGCGTTTTTTTAGGCTTGATGACGGGAATCTTCCGGATTTACGGCCCGGGTGCGGAGGGCGTTTCTTACGCCATTATTCTTGGAAACCTTCTGGTTCCATTGATTGAGAAATACACGAAACCCACAGCCTTCGGCTATCGGAAGGGAGGGAAGCGGAATGCGGACTGAAAAAATAACGGTTTCAAGCGGCAGGAGCGATGTGCTTGTCATGTTAAAGGAGGCGGGAATCCTGTTTGCCATTACCTTGATTGCGGGGCTGGTGCTGGGAGTGGTCTATGAGCTGACCAAGGATCCCATTCGCATTCAGCAGGAACAAGCGGTGCAGCAGGCCTGCGGCAAGGTATTCCAATCGGCGTCATCCTTTGAGAAACTGGATTATGTGGTGGAGGATGAGCTGGCGCAGGAGCTGTCCCGGGACGGAGTGAAAATCGGAAGCGTCTATCGGGCGCTGGGGGAGGATGACAGACTGCTGGGCTATGTGCTGGAAACAATTTCCACAGAAGGATATGGGGGCAATATTGTATTATATATGGGAGTGGCCTTGGACGGAACACTGAACGATATCTCCATCTTGGAAATATCTGAGACCCCGGGCCTTGGCATGCTGGCCCCGGAGGAGCTGGCGCCGCAGTTTCATGACAAGAATGTGGAGGCCTTTGCCTATACCAAGGCGGGCGCGGCCGCCGATAACGAGATAGACGCCATATCCGGCGCCACCATCACCACAAGAGCCGTAACCAACGCGGTCAACGGCGGATTGAAAGTGTGCGCTCTGCTGCGGGAGGGAGGTGCCGGAAATGAATAAAGCGGGAGAGAGGCTGTACAACGGCCTGATAAAAGAGAACCCTACTTTTGTGCTGACGCTGGGAATGTGTCCCACGCTGGCCGTCACCACCTCCGCCATGAACGGCCTTGGAATGGGGCTGACCACCATGGTGGTTTTGGCGCTCAGCAACCTGATTATCTCTCTGCTCAGGAGCATCATACCGAACAGAGTACGTATCCCGGCGTTCATCGTGATTATCGCGTCCTTTGTGACGGCGGTGCAGTTGCTTTTGGAGGCCTATATTCCTTCCCTGAACAAATCATTGGGGGTATATATTCCGCTGATCGTGGTAAACTGCATTATCTTGGGAAGGGCGGAGAGCTATGCCTATTCCAACCCGCCCATTCCTTCCCTTTTCGACGGCGTGGGGATGGGGCTTGGCTTTACCTTTGCCCTGACCTGCATCGGTGCGGTCAGAGAGCTTTTGGGCGCGGGGGAGTTATTTGGCTTTGAATTGATGCCGGATTCTTTTGAACCGATCAGGATTTTCGGACAGGCGCCGGGTGCGTTTTTCGTGCTGGCGGCCCTTGTGGCGCTGCAGAATTACATAAAAAATGTCAGGAAAAAACAGGGCAGATCTTACGAAAAAATCGGCTCCGGCTGCAGCGAGGACTGCATGAACTGCGGGGATACCGGCTGCGGGAAGCGTTTTTATGACGCGGGCGCCGGAGTGAAAAATAAGCCCGGGACGAAGAAAGAAGCCGGTGCGGAAGATAAGCCCGGGATGAAGAAAGAAGCGGGTGCGGAAGCCAAGACAGAAGAGGAACACCGGACAGAAGCCGAACCGGATAGGAAACAGAACGAAGCCTCAGGCGCCAAGTCCGCCATCGAAGGGGGGAAATAAATGGAAAGCGTAAAGGAACTGCTCGTTATTTTGATAGGTTCTTCTCTGGTAAGCAATGTGGTGCTGAGCCAGTTTCTGGGGTTATGCCCCTTCTTGGGAGTATCCAGAAAGACAAATACGGCGGCGGGCATGGGAACCGCGGTTATTTTCGTGATTACCCTTGCCAGCGCGGTGGCGGGCGTAATCTACCAATACGTGCTTGAAAGATTCCATGTGGAGTATCTGAGAACCATTGTGTTTATCTTGGTGATTGCGGCGCTTGTGCAGTTTGTGGAAATGTTTCTGCGGAAGGCAATGCCTGCGTTATATGAGGCCCTTGGCGTGTATCTGCCGCTGATTACCACCAACTGCGCGGTGCTTGGGGTGGCCATCACCAATGTACAGAAGGAATATGGGATTTTGGCCGGAATTGTGAACGGGTTTGCAACTGCTGCAGGGTTTACGATTGCCATTGTGATTCTGGCGGGAATTCGTGAAAAGCTGGAATATAACGATATCCCAGAGTCCTTTCGGGGCAGTCCTTTGGTACTCTTGACCGCGGGGCTGATGGCGATTGCCTTCTGCGGATTTTCGGGTCTGTTATAAAAACGGCATCCGAGGAGCAATGGCCGGAAGGACTGGTGCCCGGAAACGGACAGCAGTCCTTCCAAGGAGAAGGGCATTGGTTCGCGGATGCGGAACTGGAATCAAAACAGCATCCGAGGAGCAATGGCCGGAAGGACTGATGTCCGGAAACGGACAGCAGTCCTTCCAAGGAGAAGGGCATTGATTCTCGGATGCGGAACTGGAATAGGAGATTGGACAAATGAGTATAACGGGTATTTTAAGCGCCGCCGCCATTGTGGGTATCGTGGGTATCTTTGTGGGTCTCTTTCTGGGAGCGGCGGGCATTCGGTTCAAGGTGGAAGTGGACGAAAGGGAAGAAGCCGTGCTGGCCGCACTGCCGGGCAATAACTGCGGCGGCTGCGGTTATGCCGGATGTTCCGGTCTGGCCGCCGCCATCGCAAAGGGAGAGGCGCCTGTGAACGCCTGCCCAGTGGGGGGCGCCGGAGTCGGTGAGAAAATTGCGGCCATAATGGGAGTGGAAGCCGGTGCGGCCCAGCGCATGACGGCGTTTGTTGCCTGTCAGGGAGATTGCGAAAAGGTGACGGAAGTCTATGATTACAGCGGCGTAAAGGACTGCCGGGTGATGGGATTTGTGCCGGGAGGCGGGCCAAAGGCCTGCAGCAGCGGCTGCCTTGGATATGGAACCTGTGTGGAGGTCTGTCCTTTTGACGCCATTCATGTGATAAACGGCGCGGCGGTGGTTGACAAAGAGGCCTGCAGGGCCTGCGGAAAATGTGTGGAGGTTTGTCCGAAGCATCTGATATCCCTGATTCCTTATGAGGCGAAATACGCGGTGGCCTGCAGCTCCACGGACAAGGGGCCCGTGACGATGAAAGCCTGTCAGACGGGCTGTATCGGCTGCGGCATCTGTGTGAAAAACTGTCCTTCCCAAGCGGTGTCAGTGACGGATTTTCATGCGAAAATCAATCAGGAAAAGTGCGTGAGCTGCGGCGCCTGCGCGGAGAAATGTCCGAAGAAGAGTATTAAAAGAATTTGACATAAAAGTTCCTGTATGCGAAAACGGGAATGCGAGAATAGAGAAATAAGTTTCCGCCTGCGGAAACAGAAAAAGGAGGAGAGCGTTTGTGAGAATGCCCGATGATTATGATGAACATTCCGGTATGACGTCAACCATTGTGTCGGCCATGATTGCGGTGACAATTTTTGTGGTGGTGATTTTGATTGCTGTGCTGTATATCAATGACAAAAACAACAGCCGCAGGAATCACAACCAGCAGAATTCTTCCATACAGGCGTCGGGAGGTGCGGTTTCTTCTGTCACCACCAGCACGGATATTGAAGAGCTTTTGACCGGCAGCACCCTGAGCCCGGATGACTTTGATTTCTGGGATATGTATCCGGAACCTACAAAGACGCCTGCCCCCACGGAGGCCCCTCCGGCAGTGGAAGACCCTTCCACGGACGGAAAGCATACCTTGATCAAATATGCGGATGACAGGGAAGAATGGGTTCTAATCAATCCCTATCTGCCCCAGCATGATTTTGACTTTACAAAGCTGGTGTGCCAGTCCAATCTGATGAAATATTACGAAAACGGCCGGAAAACTTCCTTTGCGGGGGTGGATATTTCCAAACAGCAGGATTCGGTGGATTTTGCCAGAGTAAAAAAAGCGGGGATTGATTTCGTCATGCTGCGTGCAGGTGTCAGGGGCTATGGCACGGGCCAGCTGCTTTTGGATGAGAATTTTAAGGAAAATCTGGAACAGGCGCAGGAAGCCGGATTGGATGTGGGGGTCTATTTCTTTTCTCAGGCGATTACGGTGAATGAGGCTGTTGAGGAGGCAAGGATGGTTCTGGATAATCTCGGGGGATATCAGATTACTTATCCGGTGGCTTATGATATGGAATTCATTCCCAACGATACGGCCAGAACGGACGCCCTGACCAGAGAACAGAAAACCGATATTGCCAAGGCGTTCATGGATACCATTGCCGGCGCGGGATATAAAACCATGCTTTATGGCAATAAGGAATGGCTGCTGAAGGAAATCGATCTGTCGAAGCTTACCGCTTACGACGTTTGGCTTTCTCAGGCGGAGGATATTCCGGATTATCCCTATAAATTTACCATGTGGCAGTATAACTACGAGGGAGCCGTGGACGGGATTTCGGGAAATGTGAACATGAATATTAGTTTTATCAATTATGCGGACAAATAGAAAGGGATACTGCTACGGACGGTATTTCAGGATGCGCTGGGAAATATGGAGCGAGGTATAAATTTCCGCATATTTTCTGGGAGAGATATCTTCAATATAGTTTTGCGGGAAATTTTTGGCGGCGCCGTTTTTTTTCAGCACGTCCGCCGCTTTATTATAAGCGATGGCGGCCTCTATCTCCGAGTCATAACGGCCTACCAGATAATTTCCCTTGATATGGATGCGGACAGTATAGAGGTACTGTCCGTTTTTCTGTTCCCGGGTAACGCCATGGTAAATATTTACAATCTCCAAGTTTTCGCGACGGAAATCATTTCTATCCCCGTTGATAAAACGGAAATCCCGCCCTTCTCTGGCATAGGGTCTGATGCCGTATCTGGTGACAATGCTGACCTGAGAGCCGTGATCCGCTACAAAATAATGACCGCCCCGGCTCATGATTTTATGAGAGGCATAATAAAATAAATCGTCCGGATCAAATTTCAGGACATGGGACGGGGATAAATAGTAGTAGAATAATTTCCGGGACATATAGATAGGATTGGCCGAATACAGCCCATTGTCCCGAAAATTCAGGAGAGAAACCCATTTTTCAAATGCCAGAGGGGAAGCTTCCCGATAGGAATTCACATCTACGGCAGGATTCCGCAGGAGGCGCAGCCCTTCCAGATAGGCGGCGTGAGCGGCTTGGGCCGTGGGGAAGCTGCCCAGACTGATATGCTTGCTCTTATAAGTCAGAGAGGCGCGATAATACACTTCCCCGCTTTTTTTTGCGGCGGAGAAGACGCCTTCCGGAAGATTTAAGTTTTTGTTTTTCACTTTCACAGTTGATTTTTTGTTCATACTGCTCCTACCCTGCATGTCAAATATAAAAAATACTTCCATTTTAGATATATTTTCGGGATAAACTTCATATATTTGATATATCGGACAGGCAGCGGGCCGAATTTAACAGTAGGGAACATTTTGTGCTGTTTTAAAATATCATGCGGACCGGGTGTATGGGAAAGGATTGGTGGAATATGTATAGGAGAGCCGTGAGTTTTCTGGTATTGGGAAGCTTTTTGTTTTTTGCGTGTTTTTTGTGCGTCAGGGGAGTGGATGTTGTCAGATTATATTCTCAGCCGGTCCAGAGGCTGAAATTGGAGCTGCAGGAGCTGGAGGCGAAAGCCAAAGAGAGGGAAAAGGCATGGGTGCAGGAAGAACCGCCCGCTTCCGGCGGACAAGAGAGCGGGCTGGGGATTGTGGAGACGGCCATATCCGGACAGAGGGTCATAGATTACTGCCTTTTGGAACAAAAATACATATATAACCTGCCCGACGATGAATTGGAGACGCTCCTGCGGATTGTGGAGGCAGAGGCGGGCACTGAGGATGAGGAAGGGAAGCTTCTGGTGGCAAACGTGGTTCTGAACCGGATGGAAGACGAGGAATTTCCGGATACGGTGTCCGGGGTAGTATTCCAGATGGAAAACGGGACGGCACAGTTTTCACCCGTTTCCGACGGCAGCTATTATCAGGTGAAAATCAGCGACGAGACCATCAGCGCCGTGGGACGTGCCCTGACAGGGGAGGACATCTCTCAGGGTGCGCTGTATTTCGCCGCCAGAAAATCCGCGGACAAGAATAAGATGAAATGGTTTGACGAGAACCTGACCCATTTGTTTGTCCATGGAGGGCATGAGTTTTTTAAGTAGAAATTGTCTGATTTGAGGGAGAATTTGGACAAATCGAACCCCAGCCGGCTGTTCACATGAATTTTCGGGAAATTATGTACGGAACGGATACTTTAGGGAGTGCGGACAGGGAGAATGAGTTTTCAGACACGACATGGCCGTTACATCGGAGGGATGGAAATATTTTTGTGTTTGTCATGTCAGAGGTATAAGAAGTTGTTGTTAAAATGAATTCGGGCTGATATAATAAAAGATAATACGATATAAGAGTTAGCGTCAGCGCTTGACATAAAGGGAATCCGGCGGTGGAAATGACGGTTTGAAATATGGCGGTTTTGACAGGAAGGCGGACAGGGGCGTAAATATTACTATAAAGGTGGATGAAAATGTACTTGATGTTAAAAGATACAAAAGTATTGTATTTTGATTTGGAGGACTTTATTGCAGAGACCATCAGAGAGGATCTGCTCCCGTATTATCTGAGGTTAAATCTCAGAAGACAGGTGTTCAACAAGGATATTTTACATAATATTCAGGAGGTCAAGAGCTATCTGAGCAGCAGGGTGCTGTCTCTGTCAAGGGACAATGCGAAGCAGATATACGCCGCATTTCAAATCCCTCAAATTGATTCCGTTGATAACAGGGTTAATATTTGTATCAAGTGCAAAGGGGTATCCATACAGGATAGTTATTGGATCAAGGAAGATAATGAAAATGTGAATTGGGCCAATGTGAATATCAGACAGAATAAACTGAGAGATATCATAGATTTGTCTTTGAGCGGGGTAAATCCTACCATCACCACAAGCAATATCTGTCCGGAGCTGACCACGAAAGGATTGTTCCGGAAGGGCTGGATTCGGCTGGGTGATAATCTGTATCTGCTAAAATCCGATAAAAACCAAGATAATGTAAATACTAGAATGGAAGTTCTTGCATCTGATATTCTGGGATGTTTTAAGAATAGAATCGACACGGTGGCTTACGTCAGCGATACCAAAAATACTGTGGACGGAGAAGCGCTTGTCTCTATCTGCAAGAATTTCGTAGGAGAAAAGTATTCTTTTGTGGAAGCGTGGGAAGTCATGGAGTATGTGAAAAGGTGTGGAATGGATTTTGCGCAGTACTGCATGAAACGCTGGGGCATGAAGTTTGCCAGCATACCAGTATTGGATTATATTGTGTTAAATACAGACAGGCATACACAGAATTACGGCTTTTTAATGAACAATGAAACGGGAGAGATTGAACAGCTTGCGCCGTTGTTTGATTTTAACTGTGCGCTTACGGCCGATTATTTTCTGCGCGACGCAGCGGACACTCTCAGCCAGATGTTCAACACGGCGGATACTTTAAGGGGGCTGGCTCATCGTTACATTAAGGATACCAATATGATATTTTACGAAGAGAAGTTTATGCGTTTATCAAAAAGCGTAATGTATAAGAAATATCAGTATATTTTTGAGAGAGTATATGGCAGAATTCATGAGCTGGGGATTGTATGATTCAGGAGGATGCAGAAATCATTGGTTCTGCGCTGGGCTATTTTCAGCCGACTTGCATATAACGATAATTTGTGGTATACTTGCCCGAAAAGAAAAGAATGTTAAAGGAGATTTTTTATGGAAATATTGTACAAAAGCACCCGGGGAAAAGGGGAGCCGGTGACGGCTTCACAGGCGATTTTAAAAGGCTTATCGGAGGATGGCGGGCTTTATGTGCCGGAATGCATCCCGAAGCTGGACAAAAGCTTAGAGGAGCTGTCCCAAATGGATTACCGCGGGACGGCGTATGAAGTGATGAAGCTCTATTTGACGGATTTCACGGAAGAAGAATTGAGAAGCTGCATTGACAGAGCTTACGATTCCAAATTCGACAGGCCCCAGATTGCGCCGCTTGTAGAGGCGGACGGCGCTTATTATCTGGAGCTGTTCCATGGGGCCACCATAGCCTTCAAGGACATGGCATTGTCCATTCTGCCCCATTTGATGACGGTTTCCGCCCGTAAGAATCATGTCAAAAACGAGATCGTCATTCTTACCGCCACCTCCGGGGATACGGGAAAAGCCGCGCTGGCGGGATTTGCCGATGTGGAGGGGACGAGGATTATCGTGTTTTATCCCAAGGACGGGGTCAGCCCCATTCAGGAGAAGCAGATGGTGACTCAGAAGGGAGCCAATACGCTGGTGGTGGGAATTCACGGGAATTTCGACGACGCCCAGACCGGGGTAAAGAAGCTTTTTGCGGACAAGGCTCTGGCTCGAGAGATGGACGGGAAGGGGTATCAATTTTCTTCCGCCAATTCCATCAACATCGGCCGACTGGTGCCTCAGATATGCTATTACGTGTACGCTTACGGGAGGCTTTTGAGAGAAGGGAAGATTGCGGAGGGGGAGCCCATGAACGTGGTGGTTCCCACGGGCAATTTCGGCAATATCCTTGCGGCTTTCTATGCGAAAAATATGGGCCTGCCCATCGGCAGGTTAATCTGCGCCTCCAATGACAATAAGGTGCTTTACGACTTTTTCCGCACCGGAACCTATGACCGGAACCGGGAGTTTGTGCTGACCTCTTCTCCCTCCATGGATATTTTGATCTCAAGCAATCTGGAGAGGCTGATTTACCGTATCGCCGGAAATGACGCCGAAAAGAATCGGGAATTGATGGCGGCGCTGGGCGGTCAGGGGAAATATGAAATTACGGAGGAAATGAAGCGGAATCTGGGAGATTTTTACGGCGGTTTCGCATCGGAGAGCGAGACTGCGGCGGAAATCAATCGGCTGTACCGAACCTGCGGCTATGTGATCGACCCCCATACGGCGGTGGCCTCGGCGGTTTACCGGAAGTATCTGGAAGAGACAAAAGACCATACAAAGACCGTTATCGCTTCCACTGCCAGCCCGTTTAAATTTACCCGAAGCGTGATGAACGCCATTGATGCAAAGTATGACGCCATGGGGGATTTTGAGCTGGTGGACGAGCTTTCCGGGCTGGCGAAGGTGAAGGTGCCTGCCGCCATAGAAGAAATCCGCTCCGCCCCCGTACTGCATGAGAAGCAGTGCGATGTGGACCAGATGAAGGATGTAGTGAAGGAATTCCTGCGGATGTGATATGAGAGAAGTCGATTTTTTATAATAAAAATGCAGAAGTTCCTAAGAGAGAGGAGCGGTTCTGCGACAGAACCGCAGAAGTTCCTGTGAGAGAGGAGCAGCCCTGCGGCAGAAAAGGAGCAGTCTATGATGGAAGAGAAACGTTCCGTAAAGGAAATGCTGGGAAAGGTGGATCACACGCTGTTGAAGGCCTATGCTTCATGGGAGGATATTCAAAAGCTCTGCGAGGAAGCGATAGAATTTCATACCGCCAGCGTGTGCGTCCCGCCGTCCTATGTGAAAAGAATTCGCGACACTTTTGGAAATCAGCTGACGATCTGCACGGTGGTGGGATTTCCGTTAGGCTACAGCGTGACGGAGGCGAAGCTGGCGGAAGTGCGGCAGGCGCTGAAAGACGGCTGCGACGAGATTGATATGGTGATTAACATCGGCGATGTGAAAAACGGTGAATTTGATAAGGTGGAACAGGAAATCAGGACTTTGAAGGAGGCCTGCGGGGAGCATATTTTGAAGGTGATTGTGGAGGCCTGTTACCTGACGGAGGAAGAAAAGACTGCCATGTGCAGGGCCGTCACCGACGGAGGAGCGGATTATATCAAGACCTCCACAGGCTTTGGCACGGGCGGGGCCGTCAGGGAGGATGTGGAGCTGTTTCGGAAATATATCGGGCCGGACGTGAAAATAAAGGCGGCGGGCGGCGTATCCGATTTGGAGGATTTGGAAATGTTCCTCAATTTAGGCTGCGACCGGGTGGGCACGTCGAAGGCGGTTCAGGCGTGCAGGGAATTTCCCCGCCCTTTTCGGAATAGCGTACCCGTTTAAAATCAGGTTGTAAAATTACTCCCTTTTCGGAATTATGTACCTGATGGAAAATGACTTATAAATATACATTGTAAATGGAAAATCAGGATTTAATAATCAAATATATCAATTAGGATTTTTATTACAGGAGATTGTTGATATGCAAAAATGGTGTACTGAAGATTGGCAGTTTGAATTGACGGCAATAGAGGGAAAAGCGGGGCACTGTCGGCTTGGATTGGAAAAAGGAGATAGATTTGTCTTTTCATATGAATGTCCTGCCGGAATGTGTCCTAAAACAATGATGCAAGTATATACATGGTGTGAAGTTATTAGATGCGGTGGTGATTTTACATATAGAGGTGAAAAAGAAAAATATGAAATGAATATACCATGTGCTGACGGGTGTATACAGTTTCATCTGAAAGCTGCTCCTATTAACCGAGATGAAAACGGAAAGCCTCTCCCAAATGGTCCCAGACCAAAAGATGAATAGACATATAAGCCATGGCGGGAGGAATATTGACGGAATGAGTTTGGATAAAAATATGCTTGAAATCTTTGGCGGAATTTTTCAATCCCAGCAGGCGGCGGAAGAATTTATGAAGATAGTGGACGGAAAGCCAAAACGGTTTATGGAAGAGCTTTGTCTTCAAGGCGATTTCAACGGACATATTGAAATAAGATTTTTCGAGAAAAAGACCAACCGGGCGGAAGAATTGTTGAAGGATTTTCCCTTCGGGGAAAAAATGATCGAGGTCTTAAAAGCGAAATATACGGATAAGCTGAAACGCCGAGTGAACACGGCCATCGTCCTTTACGATTTCGATTGGAAGGGACACTTTTCAAGTCATTTTTTAAGCCGGATGAGGGAAAAGAAAACCGAGGAATACCATATTTTTCACGTCGAGAATGTCTATCCGTACCGATAATTTTGGATCCTCGGGAGGGCGCGGTCTGCGACGGGATATCGGCATGAGGAATCTTTAGAAGGGAGCGTTTTCCATGCAGGCGGCATGGGGCAGGTGTGGGAAGCAGGAGAAATTATTACAAAAAGGCAGGTGTTTAAATAATGGTTCAGGATAACGAGACAATGGGGAAGGGAAACATTCATAAGGAGCGTCTGCGGGCGCTTCGCAGTACGATGGAAGCGGAGGAAATCGATTATTATATGATTCCCACTGCGGATTTCCACAACTCGGAATATGTAAATGACTATTTTAAGGTAAGGGAGTATTTCTGTAATTTTACCGGCTCTAACGGAACGCTTTTGGTCTGGCAGGAGGGGGCGGGGCTGTGGACGGACGGCCGGTATTTTATTCAGGCGGAGCGCGAACTGGAAGGGACGGGCGTTACCCTGTTCCGTATGCAGGACGAGGGGGTTCCCACAATCAAGGAATTCTTACAGAAGGAAATGAAGCAGGGACAGACCCTTGGCTTCGACGGCAGAGTGATTTCCGCCAAGGCGGGAATATCCTATGAGAAGGCGCTGGCCGATAAGGAAATCCGTTTTAGTTATGATAAGGATTTGGCGGATGAAATTTGGACGGACAGACCGGAATTTCCCGCAGGAAAGGTATTTTTGATCGACGAGGCCCTTGCGGGCAGGAGCTTCGAGGAGAAGCGGGGAGACGTCATGGAGAAGCTGAAAAAGGAAGGCGCGGACAGCTTTGTGCTGACGAAGCTGGACGACTTGATGTGGCTTTTTAACATCAGGGGCTGTGATGTGGAATGCAATCCCGTGGCCATGTCCTACGGCTATTTTTCCGAGGAAAAGTCGGTGCTGTTTATCCAAAAGGCTGTGCTGGACGAGAAGGTAAGCGCCTATCTGGAGGGGAAGGGAATCTGTGTGGAAGAGTATGGAACCGTGACGGATTTCCTGAAAAATCTGCCCGCGGGCGGAAAGGTTCTTGCGGACAGCCGCCACTGCAGCTACTATCTGTACAAGATACTGGAAGAGAAGCAGACGCTTGTGGAGAAGCCCAATCCCACGGAGGCCTTGAAAGCGGTGAAGAATCCGGTGGAGCTTGCCAATATGGAGAAAATTTACCTGAAGGACAGCGTGGCCGTGACGAAATTTATCTACTGGCTGAAGACAAATATAAAAAATTCCGGGACAGAAATTACGGAGATTTCCGCGGCCGATTATCTGGAACAGCTGCGCAGGTCGATTCCGGAATTCTTGGATTTATCCTTTCCCACCATTGCGGGCTATAAGGAGAATGCGGCCATGATGCATTATGAGGCGACGCCTGAGAACTGCGCGGTTCTTGCGCCGGAGGGGATGCTTCTGGTGGATTCCGGCGGGCAGTATCTGGGCGGCACCACGGACGTGACCAGAACCATAGTGTTAGGGCCGATTTCCGACGAGATCAAGCTGCACTATACCATGGTGGCCGCGGGGATGCTGAGGCTTTCGGCCGCCCGCTGGATTCACGGCTGTACCGGAAGAAATCTGGACATACTGGCAAGACAGCCCCTTTGGAATATGGGACTGGATTATAAATGCGGAACCGGACATGGAGTGGGGTATATTCTGAATGTCCATGAAGGCCCTCAAGGGCTGAGATGGCGTTTCATGGAAGGGGTAACAGAGGCCGTCATAGAGGCGGGGATGGATGTTACCAATGAGCCCGGCGTCTATGTGGAGGGCAGCCACGGCATTCGTATTGAGAATGTGATGGCTGCGGAGAATGACGTGAAGAATGAATACGGCCAGTTTATGCACTTTAAGACCCTGACTTGGGCGCCCATTGATATGGAGGCCATCGACGAGAAATATCTGACGGAGACGGACAGGGCGCTTTTGTATGCTTATCAGAGGACGGTCTATGAAAAGGTATCCCCTTATCTGACCAAGGAAGAGGCGGAGTGGCTGCGGGAGGAGACGAAAGCCGACTGCACGGCTTTTTTGAAGAAGGGGGAGAATTCCGGGCAGTTCAGCGTCTGATGAGGCGGCGGTTATGGAAGGAGAATCACGGAGGCAGCAAAATTCAATCATGATATGGCAAAAACCAGCCCATCTGCGGCTGGTTTTTTTAACGGAGGGCTTGGCGGGACAGCATCCTGAATTGCAGCCGCATTTTGGACAGTTGGAAACGGTAGAATTTTACATAGATTTTACAGAAATTATCTTTTGGATTTTACATGGATTGGATATCATTTGCTCATAAGACAATTCTTTATGGAGGATTGGAGTCAAATGGATTTCTTTGGATTGTTGACAATGATTGGCGGGCTGGCATTATTTTTATATGGAATGAAAACGATGGGAGACGCCCTGTCCAAGATGGCAGGCAGCAGGCTGGAGCAGGTACTGGAGCGCATGACGAATCATCCTGTGAAGGCTGTCCTGCTTGGAGCAGGCGTGACAGCGGTGATGCAATCCTCTTCTGCTGCGACAGTTATGGTAGTGGGGTTTGTCAATTCCGGTATTATGAAACTGTCGCAGGCAGTCGGCGTGATTATGGGGGCAAATATCGGTACGACAGTTACATCGTGGATTCTTAGCCTTTCGGGTATCGAAAGTGGGAATTTTTTTATAAAACTTCTGAAACCATCGTCTTTTTCCCCGATATTGGCGTTCGTCGGCGTGATACTGGTGATGTTTATCAAGAGTACCAAAAAGAATGATGTGGGAACGATTCTGCTCGGATTTGCGGTGCTTATGTTTGGAATGGAAACCATGAGCGGCGCTGTAAAGCCGCTTGCAGATGTACCGGAATTTACCTCGCTTTTTACGGCATTTGAAAATCCCGTTTTAGGTATGATGGTCGGAGCGGTCTTAACCGCAGTTATCCAGAGTTCTTCTGCTTCTGTCGGCATTCTGCAGGCGATGTGTGCTGCCGGAAGCGTAACGGTGGCAGCGGCGCTTCCGGTGATCATGGGGCAGAATATCGGAACCTGTGTCACAGCCCTGCTTTCCGGTGTCGGGGCAAACAGGAATGCAAGAAGGGCGTCTTTGGTACATCTTTATTTTAATCTGATAGGTACATTTGTATTTATGACCATATTTTATGCCATGAATCATTTTGTGCCGTTTGCTTTTTTATCGGATACGGCAAACGGTGCGGTTATTGCGGTGATACATAGCGTGTTTAATATTGTCTCCACAATTGTACTGCTTCCTGTTTCCAAGCTGCTGGTAAAACTCGCATATTTTACCATTCCACAGTCAGAGGACGAAACACTGGAACTGTCTGGAAAAGTGCTGGACGAAAGGTTTCTGGAAAAGCCTGCGTTTGCGGCTGCACAATGTAAAAATGTAGTGTGTGATATGGCGCAGCTTGTCTTAAAGGCAATGAGTTTATGTGTATTCGTACAGGAAAAATATGATGGGAATGCAGTGCGGATAATCATGGAAATTGAGCAGGAGGTAGACGTCATGGAAGACGAGTTATCATCTTATTTGACAAAGCTTTCAATAAAGCCCCTTTCAGAACGGGACAGTAAAACCATCAATCAATTCAGCAGGTGCATTACGGATTTGGAAAGGATATCCGATTATACAAAGGGCATCGCATTCGCACAAAAGAAGCTCTATGAGGGTAAAGAAAAATTTTCTAAGGAAGCGGCTGTCGAAGCAGGGCTGATCTATGCGGCGGCTCTCGAGATCGTGGAATGTACGGTTTCCGGTTTTATACACGGGGACAAAGAGATGGCGTTCCGGGTTGACCCGCTTGCCGATGTGATCAGCCAAGTAAAAAAAGAGATCCGAAAGAACCATAGCAGGAGGCTGGAAAAGGGGGAATGTTCTGTGGAACTGGGCATGACGCTTACAGATATGGTCACTTCCATGGAGCGTATTGCGAAGCATTGTTCCAATATAGCGGAGGAGCAGATGGCATCTGAAACAGACCAGCACGCATTACATCAATATGCACGGAATGTCAAAGAGAGGAACGAGCGGTATAAGGAACTGTTTGAAGAATATACAGATAAGTATTCGTTAGAAAAAACTTGAGGAAATATAAATTATCTGTATAATTTATATTGCGGTTTACTGAGGTATACAGTAAACTACAGCAAAGCAGCTATCACTACAAGAAAAAGGAAGTCGGTGCTTATGTCATTAGTCTATATTTTGGAAGATGATAAAAATATTCAGGAGATAGAAAGCTATGCCATAAA
>CAOKFN010000023.1 GCA_948467735.1 uncultured bacterium | reverse complement strand
CGGCTGTGGTTTTCAGACGGGGATTTCTCTGCCGGGGCAAGGGGCTGGGAGGGCGGATGCGGAACTCAAAAAGGAATAAAACAGCATCCGTCCGCACAGTACCCAGAGAAATATCCGGCTGTGGTTTTCAGACGGGGATTTCTCTGCCGGGGCAAGGGGCTGGGAGGGCGCAAAGCGCAAAAATTGCGCTTTGCGGAACTATAATTAAGAAAGGATTTAGTCTAAATGAAATTTGATATGCACTGCCATACGAAAGAAGGGTCTCTTGACGGCAAGGTGCCCATTGAGGAATTTATCGCTATTTTAAAGGAAAAAGGATATGACGGTATGCTTGTCAGCGACCATGATTCTTACAACGGCTATCGGGAATGGAAGAGGGTAAGGGATAATTATGACAGCAGCTTTGTGGTGCTGAAGGGCGTCGAGTACGATACCATTGACGCGGGACATATTCTAGTGATTATGCCGGAGGGCGTAAAACTGAAAATTTTGGAGCTGCGGGGGCTTCCGGTACGTTTTTTAATCGATATCGTCCATAAATATGGAGGGATTTTAGGACCGGCCCATCCCTGCGGCGAAAAGTACTTAAGCATTAACAATACCAGAAAATTCCGCAATCAGCTTGCGGTTATAGATAAATTTGATTTTCTGGAGGGTTTTAATTCCTGTGAAAGTCCGGAGAGCAACGCCAAAGCAATGGAGATAGCCAGACAGTTTGACAAACCTGTTTTCGGCGGCAGCGACGCCCATAAGCCGGACTGCGTGGGACTTGGACATACGGAATTTTCAGGGGATATTGCCTGTGAATCCGATTTAATCGCGCTGGTAAAGGAGATGGGACAGGAGGCGGCCGTCTGCGGCGGGGAATATTATGGAAAGACCACCAAAGAAAAGATGGGGAGGGCCAACTGCCTGCTTGTGGAGTCTTTCTGGCTCTATAATCACATAGGAAGCATGTGGCGGCACAGAAGGAGAAAGAGGGAGCTTCGCAAATATTATATTCGCTTAAAATAAAACAAATAATTACAAAATGATTGCAATATTAAGTTTTATTTTTCTGTAATTCATAAAATCTTAAGGTGCATTTTTGAAATAGTGTGTTATACTCAATATGTGGCTCGGGGAATTATGGTCGGACCGCATATTGAGTTTTTATTTTTTTAGGAAGAGGTGTATGTGTATGAAAAAGAAACTGGTACAGCGTCTGGCGGCTGCGGCGGTGTCGCTGCTTACGGCGTTCTCTTTGGCGGCCTGCGGCAATGCGGGGACCGATAATACTGTTCAAAAGGAATGGGTCTATGTACCGGAATTTGTTACCCTTGAGGATGAGAATACATCCTATTATGACATGAAGCTGGCTGGAAATTACGCTTATTATTCTTCGTGGACATGGGATGAAGCGTCGGGCAAGGGGGAAAATAAGTTTTTCAGATATTCTCTGACGGACAGAAAGGCCGAGGAGGTTCCGCTTATATGGCCGGAGGAGAGCAGCGTCAATATCAATGAATATACCATAGGAAGCGACGGCAGCATTTATGCGATTACATACGAGTCCATTCCGATGCCCGATACGCAGGATGGGTATGATTCCCGGCAGATTCTCTATAAATTTGACCCGCAGGGAAATCAGGTGTTTTCCGTGAATCTGACCGAGAAGATGAAGGAAGACCCGGAGAACAGTTATATCAGGGCCGTTGCGGCGGACGGTCAGGGACGCCTTTATGTCTGTTCGGAGAGCATGGTGTGGCTTTATGACGCGGAGGGAAAGGATCAGGGAAAGCTTTCTCTGACGGAGATATCCAACGGCTGGATTAACGGATTAGGATGCGGCAGGGACGGTAAGGTGTATGTAAACTATTATGCCAACGACGGCGCTTCGGGAACCACCGGCTATAATGTGGCGGAGCTGGATTTTGAAGGAAAAAAGGTGGGAACCGTTTATACGAATTTCCCTAATACCAACAGCAGCTCCAATACTTCCTTCGGCCCCGGCATCGAGAAGGATTTCCTGCTCTATGACAACACGGGAGTCTATGAATACGACCTTGCTTCCCAGACCAAAGAGCAGGTGATTGAATGGCTGGACAGCGATATCAACGGTTCCAGCGTGTCGGCCTTCGGCGTGTTGGAGGACGGCAGGTTCGCGGCGGTTTATCGGGACTGGGAGAGCAATGACAGCGGGATTGCCCTGCTGACCAAGACAAAGAGCAGCGAAACCGTCCAGAAGCAGACCATTTTAATCGGCACCCTCTATGAGAATTCCGAAATACAGGCTGCGGCGGTGAAATTCAACAAGAGCAGCGATAAATACCATATCAGCATCCGCAGCTACATGGGGGATGTGTATGACGATTTTTCCACTGCTTTGACGGATGCGCTGGCAAATATGAACAATGACCTGACCTCCAAGAACGGTCCCGACATCATTGACCTAGCGGGTCTGAATCTTACCCAGCTGGCGGCCAAGGGGGTGTTCGAGGACTTGAATCCATGGCTGGAGAAGAGCAGCGTGCTGGATCGTGCCGGTCTGGTGGAAAACGTCTTAAAGGCATATACTTACGATGATGTGCTGGTGAGCATTCCGAGTACCTTTTCCATACATACTGTAATAGGAAATAAGGCGGATTTCGAGGGAAAACAGGGCTGGACCATAGACGAGATGATTGCCTATGCGGACGCGCATCCGGGCGCTGAGCTTTTTGACAGGACGGCAAAAAGCGAAATTATGCAGTATCTGATGATGTACAATGAGAGCGCTTTCGTGGACTGGTCCACAGGGGAGTGCAAGTTTGATTCGGATGAGTTCAAAGGTCTGCTGAAATTTGTGAACCGGTTTCCGGACGATATAGACTACAACGGCGACATGGTTTCCACCCCCAACAGGATACAGAGGGGCGAAGTGCTTCTGGATACGGTGGGCGTTTCCGATTTCGACAGCGTTCAGGTTCCCATAGAAGAGTTCAAGGGACAGGGAGCTTTCATCGGATTCCCCACGGTGGACGGCGCAAGCGGGCATGCGCTCATGGCAAATCAGGCTTATGCAATCGCCTCCAAATCGAAAAATAAGGAGGGCGCGTGGACGTTTATTGAAAGTTATTTGACACGGGAGGACAACGGACGTTATTGGTACGGATTTCCCACGGTGAAGGCGAAGCTGGACGCCATGATTGCGGACGCCACGAAGGTGGAGACCTATCAGGATGAAGCCGGGGAGACAATCATCATTGGCGGCGGAGGGAGCATGACCTACGGCGACGGCTGGTCCTTTGAATACCATACTACCACGCAGGAAGAGGTGGATATGGTGATGGCGCTGATTGAGGCCGCAAGACCGATTTCCTACAATTACGGCAGCGAGATTATAAATATTATCAACACGGAAGCGGAGGGCTACTATAAGGGCCAGAAATCCGTGGATGAAGTGGCGAATATCATTCAGAGCCGCGTAAAGATTTATGTGGAAGAGAATCGATAAATTACATCTGGAACGAGGATGAAAAGTGAGTAAGAAGCAGAAAATCAAACAGCCTAAAAATCATATCAAAACAAGCCGAAGGACACGCAAGCTGAAAATAAGCTCGGGGGCGTTTCTTGCCCCCAGCTTTATCGGCGTGATGATGTTTTTTATCCTTCCCTTTTTGGTTATCATTTACTATTCGCTGGTAGATAATCCCATCAGCGGAAACTTTGTATTTTTGGATAATTTTATCAGTATTATGAACAATTCCGCGTTTAACAGAGCGGTTCATAATACCTTTACTTTTTCTATCGTCGCTGTGCCTCTGGCGGTGGTGCTGTCTTTGCTTCTGGCCATTGTGCTGGAGGCGAAGCTTCCGTTCCGGAGCCAGTTTAGGACCTTTTTCCTGAGTCCTATGATGGTGCCGGTGGCCTCCATTGTGTTAATATGGCAGGTGCTTTTTCATTATAACGGCACTGTGAACGAGATTTTGGTGAAATTGGGCGGGGATAAGATAGACTGGCTGAAATCCGATTATGCGCTGGTGGTTGTGGTAATATTGTTTCTATGGAAGAATCTGGGATATAACATGATTTTGTTTATGGCGGCGCTGGCCAGCGTGCCGAAGGATATCCTGGAGGTTGCGACATTGGAGAGCGCAACGCCTTTGCAGACATTTTTCCATATTAAGATACGTTATCTGTCCTCCACGATTTTATTTGTAACAATTATGTCGCTGATCAATTCCTTCAAGGTATTCCGGGAAGTGTATCTGCTCACGGACGATTATCCGTATGATTCCATTTATACGCTTCAGCATTTTATGAACAATAAGTTCAGGACGCTGGACTATCAGACCTTGTCGGCGGCGGCTATTTTGATGTCGCTGGTGATGATTGTAATTATCGGAATCCTCTTTATTGCCGAAGATCGTTTTGGAAAGGATGTGGAAGGTTGAAAAAGCAGAAGAAAAGCATATATGAGCTTCAGGCAGGCAGCTCGTCGTCTGCGGGGCCTTCCAGCGTGAAACGCAGGAAAATGCTGCAGAAGGGCAAGATAGCTCTTGCTACCGTGGTGGCGGCGTCCTTCGCTTTCCTGTTCCTGATGCCCATTGTGCTGACGATTACTAATTCCTTCATGGCGGCGTCAGAAATTTCGGCCAATTACGGCTCTGTCTTTGCTACCGACGCCAACGGCGGAAAGGTATATATTTCGGAGAAGGTGAATTTAAAATTTATTCCCGATATGGTATCTTTCAGCCAGTATAACACGGTGCTATTGAAAAGTCCCGAGTATCTGCTGAAGTTTTGGAATTCCGTCATACTGGTGGGTCCAATCGTACTGTTCCAGCTGATTGTGGCCTCCTTGGCGTCGTACAGCTTTGCCAGATACAGGGGAAAGATTCGAGAGATTATTTTCTTCATGTATATTATTTTGATGCTGATGCCCTATCAGGTGACGCTGGTGCCAAACTATCTGGTCAGCGACTGGATGAACATGCTGGATACCAACTGGGCTATCTGGCTGCCGGGTATCGCATCGCCCTTCGCCGTCTTTCTTCTGACGAAATTTATGCGCAGAATTCCGGATTCCGTGATGGAAGCGGCGCAGATAGACGGCGCGGGAGAGTGGCAGATTTACAAGCGCATCTGTCTGCCGCTGTGTAAAGGCGCCATCTGCTCCGCCGCCATACTGGTGTTTATCGACTATTGGAATATGGTGGAGCAGCCCCTGATTCTGCTCACCGACGCGGAGATGCATCCTCTGTCGGTGTTCTTAAGCAAGATTAACAAAGGGGAAATCGGGCTGGCTTTCGCGGTGGCCACGATTTACATGGTGCCCAGCCTGCTGATATTCCTGTACGGAGAAGAATATCTGGTGGACGGAATTACCTATCAGGGCGGCATCAAAGGATAGCGCAGGGCGCCGGAAAGGGCGGATAGCCCGGAATAGGGCTATGCGGAACTGGAAGCAAAATAAAAACAGCATCCGCCCGTAGAGTACCCAGAGAAAAATTCGGCTGCGGTTTTGAGACGAAATTTTCTCTGCCGGAGAAGGGTACTGGAGGGCGGATGCGGAACTGGAATAGAAATAAAAACAGCATCCGCCCGTAGAGTACCCAGAGAAAAATTCGGCTGCGGTTTTGAGACGAAATTTTCTCTGCCGGAGAAGGGTACTGGAGGGCGGATGCGGAACTGGAATAGGAGAGGAAAATTTATGAACGAGAACGGAACAAAAAGAAGGGAATGGGTGAAGAACGCGGCCATTGTATTCCTGACGGTTATGCTGCTGCTCACCTTTTTCTCCCAGACCATCATGAACTATTCCCTGCCGGAAGTGGCCACCCAGTATGTGCAGTCAGGGAGCATTACGGCAAAGATACGGGGCTCGGGAGTGGTGGAGAGCGGCGACCCTTACGAGGTGAAAGTGACGGAATCCAGAAAGGTAGCCAGTGTGGCAGTGCGGCAGGGAGATACGGTCCAGAAAGGAGATGTGCTCTTTTATCTGGAAGACAAGGACAGCGACGAGCTGAAGGCGGCGCTGGACGAATTGGAGAAGGCGGAGGGCGACTATGAGAAGGCGCTGCTCAGCACGGATTTGACCGCTTCCGATATTCAGACCGCCGAGAACGGCATTTCCCTTTCCGATTACCGAAATCAGATTACCGTCAGGCAGAATGCGGTCAAAGCCGCGAAGGACGCCGTGAAGGCGGCCGAAAATGACGTGAAGGAAGCCCAAAGGATTGTAAACGAAAAACAGAATTGGTATGATGCTTTCACCACCCAGATTTCCATTGAAGGCACCGTGAATACCGCGGAGGAACAGCACGCCGTGGACGAGGCAAAGCGGGAGCTGGAAGACGCTAGGAATTATAAAGCTGAGATGGAGCGGGAACGCGACAGGGTGAGAGGAGAGCTGCAGGGCATCAAAGACAATATTTCCAATCTGGAAAGAGAGCTTGAGGCGGCGATTCGGGAACAGGGAGAAGAGAGCGACCGTGTGTATGAGCTCAGGGACAATCTGCAAGGGGAGCGAGACAGGGCCGCCGAGTATGAGAATAATTATATCCCCGATTATGACAGAACCATCGGGGACTTGGAGCGGGAGATACCGAACAAAGAGCAGGCTCTGAAGGATGCGGAGAACAGGCTGGAAGCCAAGAAGAATGAAGATAAAACCCAGATTGTGAACAATCTGAAGTACCAGCAGAGTATTGCGGGCGCGGAGCTGGCGGATGCGAAGGAGGAACTCACCCGGAAGCAGTCCGTGGTTACGGAGAGACAGACGGCGCTGACCGAGAAGGAAAAGGAGCTGTCGGATTTCAAGAGTCAGATTGACAGAGTGGGCAATCTGCAGTCCATGCGGGAAGCCATTGACAAGGCGCAGGAGAAGGTGGATGAGCTGAGGGAGAAAACCACCGGAACCACCATCGTGGCGCCCATCTCTGGAACGGTGAGCTCATTGAATGTGGTTGCGGGCAATACCACCTCCGCAGCAACCCCGGTGGCAGTGATGCAGCCGGAGGGCAAGGGATATACCTTGAGCTTCTCCGTGACAAACGAGCAGGCAAAACGGCTGTCCGTGGGCGACAGGGCGGATTTGGTCAACGCGTGGAGATATGATGATTTGACGGTGACGCTTGCAAGCATCAAACCGGACAAAAACGATCCCAGCCAGAAGAAACAGCTGACCTTTGACGTTACAGGCAATGGCGCGACCGTGGGACTGAATTTGAGTCTGTCAGTGGGCCAGAAGAGCGCAAACTATGATCTGATTGTGCCCAACAGCGCTATCCGCGAGGACAACAACGGCAAGTTCATACTGATTGTGGAGTCGAAGGCAAGCCCTCTGGGCACCCGTTATACCGCAAGCCGAGTGGATGTGGAGGTGCTGGCAAGCGATGATACCCAGTCTGCCATCAGCGCCGCTCTTTACGGTTATGAATTTGTGATCACCACTTCCACCAAGCCTGTGGAGGCAGGGAAGCTGGTTCGGTTGGCCTCCAGTTGAGTTTAGAATAAAGAGGTAAGCGATGAAAAAAATAGTACTGGGTATCAGCGGAGGAATCTCCCTTCTGATTTTCCTGATTCTGTTTTTTATAATTAGCCATTTAAGCGGCAGCCAGCTTTCACAGCAGGCTGCCGGGAGGTGGAGCGATAAGAAGGACGCTTCTCAGGTCAGCTGCTTTTTCTCCGTAAATTCCGGCGTCACTGAGAGTTCTATCATTGAATTTGAGCATACCATTGACAGCGCGCTGACAGACGCTTCCGTAATGCAGGAATCGGAGAATGCGGGGGCCAGACTGTGGGCGGATGCCTATAGTGCGGACGGCCGCATAACCCTTTCGACGGATAAAACAAGCTTACAGGCGGACGCGATTGGTATCGGCGGCGATTTTTTCCTGTTTCATCCGGAGACGCTTCTCTATGGCAGTTATTTTTCAGGAAATGATCTGATGAAGGATTATTGTATTTTGGACGAGGACGCCGCATGGCAGCTTTTCGGTTCCAGCGACGTGGCCGGAATGACGGTAAGCATCGGCGGTGAACCTCATATTGTGGCGGGCGTGGTACACAGGCAGGACGGTCGGCTGGCGGAGGCGGCAGGACTGGACAGTACCTTGGTGTATGTGTCCTATCAGACGCTGGATGAACTTGGGAAAAGCAACGGCATCAACCATTATGAAATCGTGATGCCCAATCCCGTCTCCGAATTCGCCTACAAATTTATTCAGGAGAAGCTGGGGTCGGATGAGAAAAATGTGGAAGTGGTGGAAAACAGCTCCCGTTATTCCCTTCTCTCAAGATTGAAGCTATTGGGACAGTTCGGCGCCCGTTCCATGAACGGCAAAGCCATTATCTATCCATTTTGGGAGAACATTGCCAGAGGATATGAGGATATTTTGACGGTATTGACATTGATGGAGCTTCTGTTTCTGCTGTACCCCGTGACGCTTGCGCTGGTATTCTTCATTATCTGGTGGAAGCATAAGGGCTGGACGCTGCGGGACGTGCGGCTGAAGCTGCAGGATAAGGCGGAGCGGCAGGTGGAAAAGCTGCGCGCCGCCGGAACCGACAGAAAAGAAGGCGTAGCGGGCAGAGAAAAGAAAAAGCGGCGGGGAAAGAAAGCCGACGACCTAGGCTATCTGGAAGAACCCGGCAGAACCGCAAAAAGAAGCGGATGGAAATCACGAAGATGAAACCCCCTTCCCCTATGGGCATCGGAGTGAAGAGACGGAACCGGAACAAAAACGGAACCAGAACAAAAACAGAACTGGAACTAAAAACGGAACCGGAAACAAAAAACAGTCTCGGAACGGAGATGCCCGGAAGGAATTTCCAGCTGCGAAGCAGATGAAAATTACTTCCCCTTAAGGGCATCGGAGTGAAGAGACGGAACTGGAATAAAAACGGAACTGGAATGGAGGAGATTATGAAAAAATGGTTTAAGAAGGCGGCCGGCTTATGTCTGGCTATGGGTATGGCGGTAGGGCTGTGTGCCTGCGGCAGCGGTGGAAAAATGGAGAACGCGGGACTGGCGAAAGAGGGTGTATACAAGTTTCAAGAGTTTACTATGCCGGAGCTTGGCGGAGACGGTTACAATCTCAGCAATACTTTTCACAGCGGCGGCATGGTATATTTGATGGCGGAGGTCTATCATTGGAGCGAGGGAGGCCAGACGGATATCAGGCTGATCTCCATGAAGGAGGACGGCACGGATATACAGGTGAATTCTTTGGAGATACCTGTAAAAGATAACACAAATGGCGGCGGAGGCGCGGTTCCCATGCCGATGCCCAGAGCTGCGGTTAGTACGACGGATGTTCCGGCAGTTGAGGATAATATGTCGAATGTATGGGAGTATGATAATTATTTCAACTATACGATAGCTCCCGACGGAACCATATACGGCATTCACCAGCATCAGTATGAAAAGTATGGTGTAGACAGCTATGAGTCCAAACAGACCTATTATCTTGCTGCATGGAATCAGGAAGGAAAGATGCAGTGGGAGAAAGAGCTGGAAGGCCTGCAGACGGAAGATGAATATATCTATGTCAATGCGGTCAATGTGGCTCAGGACGGCACTGTGTATTTGATGCTGACAGGGGATAATGTCTATAAAATGACGGTGGATGCACAGGGAAATATCTCCGACAGGAAGCCGCTTCCCGAGGAGGCGGGAACGCTGTTCACCAATTTGAATCAGCTGATTTCCAAGCCGGACGGCACCTTTTTGGCGGTGTATTATGATGAAAGCGATATGGCAAAACAATATATCGTTTCCTATGATCCTGCCACGGATGCGCTGGGGACTCCGGGAGAAATGCCCTCTTCACTGTTGTGGGGCGGCTATAATATTCTGATTCCGGGAACGAATTCCGATTTGATTTACACCAACAATAACGGCGTTTATACATACAATGTGGGAGACGCCGACAGCACCCAGAGGATGAGCTATGTCAATTCGGACTTAAATATTACCAATATGAGCGGTTTGGTCGAACTGGACGCTGATTCCTTCATCGGAATATTTTTTGAGAACTATGACAATGAAATAAAGGCAGGACTCTTTACCCATGTGGATCCGAAAGATATTCCTGATAAGGCGGTTCTGGTGCTGGCGGGCAATTATGTGAATAATGACATAAAGAAGAGAGTGATACAATATAATCGCGCAAGCGAAGAATATCGTATTGTAATCAAGGATTATGAGTCTTATAACAATTATGATGACTATCAGGCGGGACTAAAGCAGCTGAACAATGATATCACCACGGGAAATATGCCGGACATCCTGATTGCACAGGGGCTTCCGACAGCAAATTACGCGGCCAAGGGATGGCTTGCGGATATCGGAAAGCTGATTAAGGAGGATGAGGAGCTGTCTCAGGTGGAATTTGTGCAGAGTGTCTTTGACGCATATTCCGTGAACGGAAAATTGCACTATGTGATACCGAGCTTCACGGTGAGAACCATGCTTGCTAAAACTTCCATTGTGGGAGACAGAAGCTCTTGGACCATGGAAGAAGCCCAGCAGCTGGTGGCGTCCATGCCGGAAAAGACTTCTTTGATCGGAGAAACCACCCGGGATGATTTCTTTAATGTTATGATGGATTTCTGCGCCTCTGATTTTATAGATGTATCAACCGGAAAATGTGATTTTAATTCACCGAATTTTATTAAGATGATGGAGTATGCCAAGAGTCTTCCTGTAGAGCTGGGAGAGGACTATTATGGGGAAGATTACTGGATGAATTATCAGACCCAGTATAGGGATAACAGGACGATCCTATGTTCTGCATCCATTGCGGATGTGAGCAATATGAATTATACGATTAACGGACGTATCGGGGAAGATGTATCCTACATTGGATTCCCTACGGAGAGCGGGGCGGGTTCCTATGTCAATGCCACGGAATCCTATGCAATTTCCGCCCGTTCCAAAAACATAGAGGGCGCATGGGAATTTGTGAGATATTATCTGACGGAGGAATATCAGACCGCAGATTCGAGATGGGGCCTTCCGATTCAGATGAAATATTTCAAAGAGAACGCTCAAAAAGCGTTGAATAAGCCCTTTTATCTGGATCAGGACGGCAATAAGGTGGAGTATGAAGATACCTTTTATCTCAATGGCGAACAGATTCCTCTTCCCCAGCTGACGCAGACCCAGATAGACAAAATGGTGGATTTCATTTTCTCCGTGAAGAAATGCCAGTACAATAATCAGGAAGTGATGAATATTATCAATGAAGAGATGGCGGCATTTTATTCCGGACAGAAGTCCGCGGAGGAGACGGCCAAGATAATCCAGAGCAGGGCGCAGATTTATGTGGACGAGAATCGCTGACGGGGATTTTGCGGGTTATTATGAATGGTATGTACTGCCGGAGCGATACATCAAAAGCGGCGCCGTAACAGCAGTCGGGCGTGCCGGCCGGGAGAGGCCGGAAGCCTGTGCTTAAGGATCCAAGGCCACAGGGATGCCCAGCTTGGTCAGATGCGCTTCCAGAGTCAGCTCATGGCCGTGGTTCCGCAGCCATTGTCTGTGGATTTGATAATCCGGCATGACGCTGCGGACCATGTTCCAGAAATCTTTGGAATGATTCATGTGAGTCAGGTGGCAGAGTTCGTGAACCACCACATAATCAAGCACAATGGGCGGGGCAAAGATAAGACGATAATTAAAGGACAGAGTGCCGCTGGTGGAACAGCTTCCCCAGCGGCTTTTCTGATCCCTGACGGTAATGGAAGTGTAATGCCCGCCCGTGATTTGATGATAATGGGCCGTGCGGATCTCAAAACGTTCTCTTGCGGCTTTGCGGTATCGTTTTTCCATAATTTCCAATCTTTTTTGCTCCGCTTCTGTTAAGCGGACGTTTTTTTGTGTCATGACGATTTTTCCTTTCATATGTATTCCCGCGGGCCATGTTCCGGGCAGAGGATTGGCTTTGCGGCCCTATCTGCGCGGATATTTACAGAATATGCTTAAATGCCGTTCCAGTCAAGATGTTTTCATTTTTTCAGGCCGGTTTGTTATTGTTTGTGGGCCGTCTTCGATTTTTGATATGTATTCACGAATTTATTCCAAGATAGAAAGAATCTGTTTTAACTATACAAAGCACTCCACCCAGAGGATTGTAACTTGACGGAAGATGAGATTGTAGATGTCACAATTAAGTATGTACTGGTTGACGCGGACTATAACGACTTGGGATTTTCTGTCGGAAATCGGTTAAGGATACTGATAGAAAGCCAGTTAACAAGGACATTTAATATCATCATTTGTGTAAGCTAAGGTTATGCAAATGGCATACACAAATGTAAGCGTGTCATTTTCCAAGATTTAGAGCATGGAAAACAGGGTGAGTATGTCCTTGACAAGCAGCAACAGGATATGTTTAGAAAATTAATTGACAGAAGTGTTGGGGGGGGTATAATCCATAGGTAAAAAGATCGCGGACCGGGTTTTCGGACATATCCGGAGGAACAATTGAAATTTCTCGGAATCTCAATGAATGAGATGCCGCCTGAAATTTGACAGCCGAATACCACACAGGAAAAGAACTGAGAGAAAAGTGGACATGAATATTGGACATAGAGGGTACTATTTGGCTGTTTATATTAATAATTAAACCAAGAAATATTTGAGATAGACATAGTTTGTCATAACCTATGAGTATAATGGAAATATCGCAAAGGAGTTTCTTATGAAAAAGATAAAGATTGAAAAGGTGGAACGGACTCTTGAAATTTACACAAAGCTCATGAACGGTTATCTGGTGAATAAGGCGGAGGAGGCTCAAAGATATGAAGTGGATAAGCGGACTATCCAGAGAGATATAGACAGTATCCGCAATTTCTTAGTGGATATGGGGGACGGAGGATGTACCAATGCCATTGTGTATGATAGGAAGGGCGGGGGCTATCGCATGGAGCATTTAGACAGGCATAAATTTTCCAACAGCGAGATACTGGCTTTGTGCAAGATTTTACTGGACAGCCGCGCTTTTATTAAAGAGGAGATGAAAGATATGGTTTGCAGGCTGATTTCCTGCTGTGTCCCCCAAAGCTGTCAAAAAGACGTCGATGAACTTATCCGCAGTGAACTGCACTATTATACGGAGCTGCAGCATAAGACAAGGTTCATGGATACCTTGTGGGAGATTGGACAGGCCATCCGCAAAAGCCAATACATAGATATAAAATATAAACGGACAAAGGATGGGGAGGCGGTGAACCGCAGGCTCAGGCCCGCGGCAGTTATGTTTTCAGAGTTTTATTTCTATCTTGCGGCATTCATAGACGACGAGGACGTGAGGAAGGATTTTGAGGTTATTAACGACCCGTTTCCAACCATTTATCGCATTGATAGAATCAAGGAACTGAAAGTGCCGGGGGAGACCTTCCGCATTGAGTATAAGGATAAGTTTAAGGAAGGGGAATTTAGAAAAAGGATTCAATTTATGTATGGGGGCAGGCTGCAGAAGATAACATTTAAGTATTTTGGCGGAAATATAGAAGCCGTGCTGGACAGGCTGCCCACTGCGAAGGTCTTGTCAAAAGAAGAGGGCGTATATGTGGTGGCCGTAGAGGTTTTTGGCAGGGGAATAGATATGTGGATTAGAAGTCAGGGCGATAATATTGAGATTATTAAGAGGACGGAGGGGGTGAACGGCATATAAGAAGGCTATAAAAGACAGAAAGTATGGGAAAGGCAAAAACGCAGAGAAATCGAAAGGCGAGAAGCCAGAGAAGCAGAAAGGTACGAAGACAGAGAAAACAAAAAAGGCCAAGAGACAAACAAAGGAGGAGTAACAAATGAGCCAAGAAACGGAAAAGCAAATGTATGAAAACAAAGCGCAGAAGATAGCCGAAAAAATAGCCAGCATTTTAAAGATGGAAAGCGGCGACATTATCACCGGCGATATGGAAAAGAGGCTTCGGAAAATCCAATCGGAAGCGGCGCTTGTATATCAAAAGCTAAAAAATAACGAATTTGAAATTGCCATCGTGGGATTGGAGAAGGCGGGGAAGAGCTCCTTTTCAAACGCGTTCATCGAAAATAATCTTCTGCCCACGGACGACCAGCGCTGTACCTATACGGCGACCTGCATCCGATACGCCCCTGTGGATGACGCTGTGGTCAGGTTCTACGGGCAGGGCGAATTTGAACGCGACTTTGTGGACAAGCTGAAAAAGATAGGGATTGAAAACGCGGAAAGTTATTCCTACAAGACCCTTACCATGTCCAAGTATGAGGAATTGTACGAACAGCGCGGCGGACAGGGCAGCCGGTTTGACGAGACATTGAATGAAGATATACGGAATATTATTTCAAATAAGGGAGAGATTTCAAGGTATCTGGGCGAGCAGGACAGAACCTACAGAGAAGAGGAGCTGAAGCAGGAGGAATTTCAGGGTTTTATCAAAAAGCCCGCGCAGGCAATCGCGGTAAAGGAAGTGCGGATCGGCTCAAAGGTATTGGATAAAATGAAGAACGCGATTATTTACGACGTCCCGGGCTTTAATTCGCCCACGGAGATGCACAAGGAACAGACCTTGAGCAAAATGAGGAGTGCCGACGCCATCGTAATGGTGGCAAAAGGGGACGAGCCCAGCATTACCGGGGACGTGCTGAAAATTTTCCGGGAGTCGGACAACGACGGGACTCAGTTAAAGGAAAAACTTTTCGTATTTGCCAATAAATCCGACCGGGCAAGCGATTTCGCGAAAAACCAAGAAATTACCTATGAAGAGTGGATAAACAGATACCCTTATGTCAATGAAAGCGAAAAGTGGAGAATTGTTTTCGGCTCGGCAAACGCGCACCTTCAGGCATGCGGGCAGATTGAGGGAGAGAATTTCAGAAAAGCGGTGGAGGAGAAGGGGCTTCCGCACGGGGACGGCATAGAGAAGATCAGAACCCTTTTGAAAAATTATAACGATACCCAGCGCTTTGAGGTATTAAAACGCCGCATCAATAAGCTGCAGGAGGATTTGAAGGACGTCTTCAAGGAGGTCTTGCAGGAATATAAGGAGGAAATAGGAGAGGACGGCGAGACGCGCCTCTTGACGGTGGACTTTGTTTGGGAGGCCGCGAAGAAGATTCCGGAGAGCTTGGACGAATATCGGAGCCTGATTAGAAACGACATAGGGGGCAGGCCGCTTTCGGACAATATCCGCAGAAAGATTGACAGCCTTGTATCCTTGGAGAACAGCAGAATTACGGATGAGGAAATCGAACATTGGCATCAGGCGTTTACGGATCTGAGCGGGAATCCCCAGCCCAATAAGGTTGACGCCAGAATCCGCAGCGAGCATTTTCGCGAAATGTATGACGAATTCAGCAGAGAAGTGGTCAAGA
This sequence comes from uncultured bacterium, assembly GCA_948467735.1. Classification (GTDB taxonomy): domain Bacteria; phylum Bacillota; class Clostridia; order Lachnospirales; family Lachnospiraceae; genus Acetatifactor. Next base: position 52,889 of record CAOKFN010000023.1, on the reverse strand, counting down.
TGGTGCTGGATGAACATAAAAAGTACGAGGAGGGAATTATCGATAGATGTCTGGAAGCCATCGGGGTGAAAAAGGACGCCCGCAATGCGGAGAAGGTAAGGAAGAGCATGGGGGAATTGTTTGGATCCATGATTGGGCGGGAGGAAAGCAATTACTATCAGAGCCTTGTGGAGCGTTTTTCCAGAGATATCTACGAAATATTGATTCTGAATCCCTATGGCAGCGGGGAGAGGCTGAACCGTTTTTACAGCGATATGAATAATTTTTACAGTCTGTCCATTTTTTACAGGCCCGGACAGGAGGATGAGAGCGTCGCGTACATCAACGACAGAATCGGAGACCTGCCCATGTGCAGATTGCTGCTGCTCCACACCGGGAGGGAGGAGAAAGAGAACGCCGCCAAGGCCTGCGAGCAGGTGAAAGCTCTCTTTGAGGACAATGTTGACGAATTATTGGATCTGGTAACGCTCATCGGCAGGGCTGCGCCGCTGAATGTGCTGGATATTGTGGCCAAGGTCTGTTTGGATATCGACCGGAATCAGGATGCCAGAACCCGGAGCTTTCTGGCCAAGGATTTGCTAAGGAAGGCGCTGGGAAGGGAAAAAGAGTCCCGGAGCATATATACGGCGGATATTGCCGACAGGAAGAATTATGAGGAGCAGTATGTGGAATTCCACGCCCGCCGGAGGAGGGATTTCGGCAGCGCCTATGACAATATCAAGCAGGATTTTCAGGACGATGTGGAGATACTCCACGATATTTTATGGAACGCCTTCGTCAACGCCATCAATATAGAAAAATCTTTCGCGGCAAAAGAAGAGAAAATTATTGACGATATCAAGGATTATGTGGGAAAGGGAGAATTCCGAAGATTCCTTTCGGACAATATGTGGCTTATCAAGTATAAGGAATATGATGAGATAGAAGAAAGGGAAGGAAAGCGCAGGCTGAACGCGGCCTGTCTAAAGAATATCAGGGAGCTTTTGAACCAGATCGATTAAAAAATACAAAATACGAAATCACTTTCAATGATTCATCGGGGAGGTGCTAAGATGAAATATATCTATTTAGACGGGCAAAATATCATTGCCGACGCCAAGAAGATAACGAAAGAAATGGAAGCGGACGAAAAGGCGGTATTTATATATACCCATAAGACAACGCCGCTGTATGCCTACATCGGCATGCTGGCCGAGGACGGAAAGCTTGCGGAGGAGTATCAGTTTAAGCTGAAAATATGTTATCAAAAAGAGGGACTGGATCTGACCTGCTGTCAAACGGCAGGCGGTTCCAAGCTGGTAAAGAAACACGCCGCGTCCATAAGCAGGCTGGTGGAGCTGCTTGACGGGAGGAACTGCCAAATCATTGTAAACGACAACCAGAGGAGCACATTGGCGGAGGTTGTCCAGCAGCTGATTTATATAGGGTATCCGCTTACCACAGCGGAGGTTATGCTTGAAAAGGAAGCCAAGGACCATGACAAGGCCAAACGCTTCATGGCCTGCATCGACGGTCTGGACAGCAGGCTGAATCAGGCGCTGGCCGAACTGGATGAGATAGAAATTGGTGAAGGCGGCAAAGAAAGTAAGGAAAACGAAGGAAACGAAGAAAGTGAAGAAACCACAGGCGACACAGACAACAAAGGAAACGCAAGCAGCACAGAAACCATAGACAGCACAGGAAATACAGGCAGCAGACAAAACGAAGAAAACAAAGGGAACGAAGAAAAGAGGAAGATATTGGCGGACGTAAAGGCTTCCTGCGAAGAGGTGCGCCGCCAGATTGAGAAGGCACGGAACAGGCAGTTGAAAATCGCCGTTGCGGCCTCTAAGAAGACGGGAAAGAGCGTCATTGTGAACGGCATGATCGGAGAGGAGCTTGCGCCCACAAGTCTGGAGCTTGCGACGCCCAACAGCTGTATCTATAAAAAAAGTCCGGATCAGAAGTACCGTCTGAGCTATAACGGCGAACAGGCGGAGGCCGATTCGGCGGAAGGAATCCGCAGGAAGGTCGGCGAAGAATTTAAGAAGGCTCAGGAGAATGCCTCGGAGGGCTTTGCCATACCCGATATGGATATCGAGTATGTAAGCGCCAAAAGCAATTTTGAAGCCTACACGGTTTTCGATACGCCGGGGCCGGACGCGGCGGGAACGGCCCATCGGGAAAAAGCATGGGCCGCCATGGAGCAGAGCGATGTGGCCGTGTTCGCCATCGACTATGCCAAGCATCTGACGGATACGGAGGAGGCTTACCTGAAAGAGATCAAGAAAAAATTCAATGAACAGGAGAAGTTCGCCTCCCTGATTCTGGTCATCAACAAGATCGACCAAAGGTACAATGACGCCAATACAACGAAATCAGTCATAAAATCCATTGATTATATCAGGGAAAGGCTGAAGAAGATTGATCCATGCTACAGCGACTGCGCCATTTTCGCCACATCCGCCCTTCAGTATTTTTATGCGTTGGAGGCGGAAAAGGAATGCGGCGAGGAATTAAAGCAGTCAAAAGACCTTTATATGGATTTAAGAGCCATCTCAGGCGAGCATAAGAATGTGAGAGGCCAGCTGTCGTTTCTGGACGGTCAAGTGGGAAATCTGCGGATGTGCAGCAATCTGGAGAATATTACGCTGGAGGATTTAAAACGGTACAGCGGCATGCCGGATCTGCTGAAATACATTGCCTATATTGCTCAGACCAAGGCGAGAGACGAGCTGGTGAATTCGGTTGCCTATCAAATTGATTCACAACAGCAGAAAATTCAGGCAATTATCAGCAGGATTGGCAATATCAGAAGGCTTATAGAGAAAGACGACGAATCTATCAAGGAGATAACTGGCATCATAGATGAATTTAAGAAAGACATACAGAAAATCTTGGTGGATGAAATTAAGCAGGGGGAACTTGAGAGGCTGGAAGAGCTTAAAAAAAAGAAAGGTGTCGTATGCAGTTTGAGCATATATCAGGATGATGCGAAAAGAGGGGGCAAATCTGAGAAGCTGGGGTTTGAAGACATAAAGGAAATCGAGGAGGGCAAGACGGAGAAGAGCTTTAGGCAGTATTTGGACGGGTACGGAGAGAAGGGAGTGGAGGCCTTTTGTGAGTACATAAAAAAAGGAAGCGCAGAGCAGCTTGAGTCTCAGAAAGGCGAAATTCTTTATTCGGCGGCGGATAGGTGGATTGAAGATGTTGTCCGGAAGAGCGCGGAGAATGTAATAGAGGATATTTGGAAGGCAGAAAGCAATGGAGCAATCGTCATGTGCATGCTGAACGAGGAATGTACGGAAATTCTTAATTTTAGAATCGAGGAGGTGAGACAGTGTATCGACGTGTATAAAGGGAAGCTGAAAAAATATGACTGTGATTATATGCTTCCGTCCGTCCCTAATTTTAGCTTTGATAATCCTGTAAAAGAAAGCTTAAGCTTGGAATGCAAATTTCAAAAGAGGGAAAGTATTGGCAAAATGACAGAATATTTGAGTAAGTCTTTGTATGAAAAGCCAAATTTGTTCCAAAGGCTTCGTGAAAATATAAAATACGATACATGGAATTGCGAAAAGAAAAAGACAAGAAAGATAGATAAGGATGAGTTTGACAAAATATTTCATGACGCAAACAAGGAAATAAGGGGAGTCTGGCTGGAGATGGGCATGCCGAAATGTATAGAGGAAGAGAAAAAGGCGCTGATAGGGCAGGTGGTGCAGCGGATCGTGGAAATCAGCGAATATTTCAAAGACACGAACAAGTCCTTAAACGAGAACTTGGAATACTTCGTCACAAGCGTGGACGACAGGAAAAAATACCAAAAGAACATAGAGCTATTAGAAGAGGAAGAAGCGCTTATCAATGAAATCAGGGAGATGACAAAGGACTTTATGGAGTTTTGGGACAAAATTGTCGATCCTGAAAGCGTAACGGAAGAAGCGGTTTAAAAGGGAGGGAATATGGGCGTTTTTTTGGAAACGGAGATTGCGCATGTGATGTATTTGTTCAGGGACAGGGTGAAAGGGCTGTCAAAATATCTTTTCGGAGGCGGCCGGGCGGAGATGATGGAAAAATACATACGGGATTGTGATAAAAATAACTGCGACGGCATTAACGCCGCGATTGATCAGGGGTTATGCCGGCTGCTTCATTCACAGTCACCGGAGAAAGGGATGATAAAATTTGCCGAGAGGTTTCCGGAACTTCATATTGATCTGCATGACAAAATATTCGAGAGGGATATTATTGTCGAGCTCTCCCGACATGCGGGCGAGATTCTGCGCATTATTGATGAAAATAGTCGGGGCCGCCATAGCAGGGGATGAGATAAGGAGAAAGAGAGACAGACGCAGGGAGAAAGAGAGGAGCAGCGGGCGGGAGAGCCGCGGAAAGAAAGAGCGAAGCGGCAGGAAAGAGCAAGGGAAAAAGAAAGAGAGCAGGAAAAAGGAAAGAGAGGAGGGCGGGAGAATGGGCAATATGATACAAATTTTCTTAAGCGCTGCAGAAGCAGAGGCCGATAAGGGAGCGGGCGGCGTTGTCATAGGCGCTTTGGCTGTCGTCGCGGCAGCCGCCTTGACAGCTTATTTCAGCGGCAGAAACAGGATGAAAAAGGAAACGAGGAGCTTCACGGAAGACGATAGACAGGCGGCACTGCTGATTAGGGAGCTTGGTGAGATTATCAACGACACTGACAGCAAAATAAAGTAGCCGATATTATTATTTGAGTTTCCTCATTTTTCAAGTCTGCCATGTGCAAAGTGCCTTGACTTTCCGCCGATTCCGGCATAAACTTTAGGAAAGCGCTGCTGTCAGAGCGCCGGATGGGAGGGTGATTGTGATGGGGACATATTTGAATCCCGGAAATAAAGGATTCCAGGAAATTCTGGAATCGGAATATGTGGATAAGACAGGACTGATTGCGGTGGTGAATCAGACCATAGGAACCATGGTGAAACTGACCTGCATCAGCAGGCCAAGGCGTTTTGGCAAGTCTTACGCGGCCAAGATGCTGTGCGCGTACTACGACTGCTCCTGCGATTCCCACGCGCTTTTTGGCGACAAGGAGATTGCCCGCAGTCCGGAATATCCGGCTCATATGAACCAATATCATGTGATTCATCTTGATATCAGCGGATTTATCTCCGAGGCGGTAAGGACGGATATTCCGCTTTTCGACGTGCCGAATATGATTGCCGACGCGGTTTACAAGGAATTGATAGACTGCTTTCCGGAATTGAATGGGAAAAGCCTTACGGACGCCATGATCGGCTGTGTGGAAAAGTCAGGGAGGGAGTTCGTATTTATTATCGACGAGTGGGATGCGTTAATCCGTGAGGCAAAGAACGATAGGGCGGCCCAGAAGAAGTACCTGAATTTTCTCAGAGGATGGTTTAAGAACAATAACTTTACGCCGAAGGCTGTCGCCGGGGCCTATATGACCGGAATCCTGCCCATTAAGAAGGACGGCTCCCAGTCGGCAATGTCGGATTTTAGGGAATATACGATCCTGTATCCGGGCAGGTTTGTGGAATTCACGGGTTTTACGGAGAGCGAGGTACGGCGGCTTTGTACAAAATATGGGATGGATTTCGAGGATGTCAGGCAGTGGTATGACGGATATGATTTTCCGGGGTATGGGGCCGTATATAATCCCTATTCCGTCATGTGCGCCATGCAGGATTTGAAATGCCGTTCCTATTGGCAGAAGACTTCCGCGGCGGAAGCGCTTATGACCTATATCAACATGGATTTTGACGGGCTGCAGGAGACTGTTGCGCGGCTGATAGCGGGCGAGGAGGTTGAAGTCAGGACCGACGGGTTTGAAAATGACTTTGAGACCTTTGGGAGCAGGGACGACGTGCTGACCCTGCTGATTCATCTGGGATATCTTACTTGGAATGAGGACGAAGGGACGGCCCATATCCCAAATGAAGAGGTGCGGATGGAGTTTGAGAAGATTCTCAGGGGGACGGGGGCGAGCCGGAAGTGGATAGAGCTGATAGGACGTTCAAGGAAGCTTTTGGAGGATACCCTTGCGGGCAATGGGGAGGCGGTGGCAGCGGCCATAGATGAGATACGCGGCACGCAGTATGCGCCTGCTTTCTACAATAATGAACAGGCGCTCAGGTATGTGGTCAAGTTCGCGTATATCGCCGCCATCGATCAGTACATGAAGGTGGAAGAGCTTCCCACAGGCCGGGGAATTGCGGCCGTGGGGATTGCTTATGATCCCAAGAGCAAAAAGCACAGCTGTGTGATTGAGAGGATTTGACGAAAGCGCCCCTTTCTCACATCTGCTTGTCGATCTCGATTACGGCGGAGCAGTTGGGATGGGACTTTTTTATTTTTTCCTGAATCAATTCCGTCAGCGCCTGATCCGACAGGGGGAAATCATAGGGCGTCACCACGTCGAAAATCATGTTGGTATGGGTGGGGCCGTCCACAATGCGGAAATCGTGCAGGGTGAGGGTCTCATTGATTTCATGCAGACAGTATTCGGCGGCGGCTTTTAATCGGGCGGTTTTCTCATCGTCAATGCATACAGGGTCCATATGTATGACCGCGTGGCAATACAGTTTTTCCTTTAATTCGTGTTCAATGGCATCAATTTTTTCGTGCAGTTCAAGGAGGCATCCGTCTGCGGGAACCTCAGCGTGAAGGGATATCAGAATTCTGCCCGGACCGTAATTGTGTACGATGAGGTCATGAACGCCTAAGACGCCCTCATGGGCCAAGACCAAGTCATGAATCTGTCTTACGAATTCCGGATCGGCGGCCTGACCCAGAAGGGGGCTGATTGTGTCCTTGGCGGCATGATAACCCGCCCAGCAGATGAACAATCCAACCAGTATGCCGCACCAGCCGTCCGCCGCAAGGCCGGTAAAGCGGGAAATCAGCGTGGAAATCAGAACCGCGGAGGTGGCCAGCATGTCGCTTAAGGAATCTGCTGCCGCCGCCAGCATGGCGGAGGCGTCCAGCTCTTTTCCAAGACGTCGGTTGTATAGGTACATATAGCCTTTGACCAAAATGGACGCCGGCAGTATCAGAAGAATGACGGGTGAAACGTCCGGCGCTTCGGGATGGAGGATTTTGGAGAAGGAAGCCGCCAGAAGCTCCAAGCCCATGAGCAGGATAAGCACGGAAACCAGCAGGCCGGAGATATACTCGATGCGCCCATGACCGAAGGGGTGCTGGGGATTGGGTTTCTGTCCGGCCATTTTAAAGCCAATCAGGGTGATGATGGAGGAACCGGCGTCCGACAGGTTATTAAACGCATCGGCGGTGATGGCGATGGAACCGCTGATATGCCCGGCGATAAATTTTCCCCCAAAAAGGCATAGGTTTAGAAAGATGCCTGTTGCGCCGCACAGTATGCCGTAGGCCTGCCGGGTCTTTGGCGCTTGGAGATCTTCGCGGTTCTTGATAAAAAGTTTAGACAATAATGTAATCATGGTAATTCCCCTGCTTCCCAGTCTTGTGATTCTTTCATCTATTATATCGGATTCTGTGATTTTTTCAAGTCCTGTTCCTTCCGAAGATTCTCTTCTAATAGAACTGCGGGGGACGTATCAGCAGTGCTTACAAATGCATTGAAATACATTGTAAAACGAGCAGCGGTGTTGTATAATACTAACCATGTATTTTTGCTATCATAGGAATGAAATCTCAAAGGAGGCAGAAAAATGAGGAACAAAGGCGCAAAACTGCTTGGCTGTATGGCGGGCATGGCAATTATTTTCGGAGGGACAGCCCCTATTTCCGGGGAGGCCGCCGCCGGTTTCGGCTGGGTAAGAGGAGAGGACGGCTGTCTGTACTGGTATGAAGGCGGCGTAAGGCAGGGGACGGAAGGCCGCGGAAAGGAAATCTACGATCCCGACACGGACGCATGGTACTGGCTGGACAGCATCGACGGAGGAAAGAGAGCGGAAGGCAAGGACGTCTATCAGGATTCCGGCGCGGGCCCCTACGCGGACCGTGAGGACGGAACCGGGAAATGGTGCCGCTATGACGAAAACGGCCATATGGTCAAGGGCTGGGACGTGAACGGGAACGGCACATATTATTTCGACTATACCTACGGGGCCATGTTAAAAGGAAGCCGCGAGATTGACGGCGTGCAGTATGCTTTCAACCGGGAAACAGGAATCATGGAAAGCTGCAGTGTCGGTACGGACAACCATTGGGCGGAGATCGGCGGAGTGCAGTACTGGTATGAGGGAGGGATAAGGCAGGGATACGATCCCCATGACCCGTCATACCGGGGAAGGAAATCTATGACCCGGGAAGCAGCGCGTGGTACTGGCTGGACAATGTGGACGGCGGAAGGAAGGCTGTGAGCAAGGACGTTTATCAGGAGTATGAGGACGGCAGCGAGAAATGGGTGCGCTATGACGGGAACGGCCGCATGGTGAAAGGCTGGAACGAGAAGGACGGGAACAGGTATTATTTTGACCCTGTGACGGGAGCCATGGCGAAGGGAACGGTAGTCGTGGACGGCAGGACATACCGGTTTGACAGCGGAACGGGGATATGTCTGGGAGAGTATCAGGGCGAAGTACAGGCTGTCTGGGTGCTTGCGAGAGAGGAATACGTGGATGTGGATGACGGGGGAGGGGTATATGAATTTGCCAATTATGAATATGACGAGAAGAGCGGATACCTTTCTAAAGTGACGGGCGATGGAATTAAGGATGGCCCCTACACTACGGAATATGAGAGGGATGCTCAGGGCAGAACCCTTCGCGAGGTTCAGAAGAGTTTGGAAGGAGGACGAATTGAAACGTTTTATACCTATGACAGCGACGGAAATATGACGGAGAGCAGGACGCTGTATTATTTTGGGGAGAACGGCGAAGTTTCCAGCACTTACCATAATCGGTATGAGTATAAGAACGGATTATTGCAGGTGGAGTGGAACGCAAACAGCTATAGCGGGAGGCAGTCGAATAGAAGGATCGAATATTTCTATGACGGGAAAGGTAATTGCGTAGAAGAAATTTTCTATTGGGAGACGGATCAGGCTCAGGAATATAGGCCTTCCTCGCGTTATGTTTATGAGTATGATCAATCCGGCGGCAGAATCAAAATCAGTTATGACTGGAACAGACGCAGTGAGGAATGGGAAGAGGACGGAAGGTCGAAAGAGACATATATGTATGTAGATAACAAGGCATATATCTTGTCTTACAGTTCTTTGAGTGATGGTGCTGCCGTTCTTATGTATGAATATGAGAGAAATGCAGACGGCAGCCCTAAGAAGTACACATATTATAGCAATGGTGAAGTATCTTTTTATGAGGTGTATGGTCAGGCAGCGCCGCCCGAGGAGGGGGATACCTACAAAATTATCGATGAACATTTTTCTAACGGCAGAAAGACGACGGAACATGTGTATTACTATTCAAAACTCATTTTAGCAAAATAAAAACGCTATCATTCCAATAGAATTCTCCCAGAGCGTGGATTCCTTTGGATAAACGGCTTTGCATGTCATACCCGCCAGCGATAAAATCCGCCCCGGCGCATTATGCCTTCCGCTTGTGCGTCGGGCGGCATGGCAGGCTTTTAGCGGCTTCCCATATAAACGGCGCAATTTATTTTATCATTTTATATCCGGTTGAGTTAAAATCAATATATGGCAATATAAATTTTACAGTCGAAGCAGTATTGAAAAGGAAGAATATCTGTAAAATACATTGTGATTTCTACGGCGATATGTGATATACTCTTATCAAAAAACAGATGGAATAAGGGTGGTGTGATATGACGGGAAAAGCAAATCTTCCCATAGGTATTGAAGACTATGGACGGATTCGTAGAGACGGATTTTACTATGTGGACAAGACAAGGCTGATTCAAGACCTTTTGGAACATATTTCATATGTAAACCTGTTTACACGTCCAAGACGATTCGGGAAAACCTTGAATATGAGTATGCTGAAGTACTTCTTTGAGATAGGAAGCGACAGCACGCTGTTTGACGGATTAGAAATTTCCGGAGAAAGGGAACTCTGCAAAAAATACATGGGAAAATTTCCTGTGATTTCAATCAGCTTAAAAGAGTCAGGAGGGGAGAATTTTGACGCGGCGAAAGGGATTCTGCGCTCTATTATTGGTGATGAGGCTGTCAGATTCCCATTCCTTGCAGACAGTGATAAGCTGACGGCGATAGAGCGGCAGCAGTACAAAAAACTTGTCGAGCTGGATGACAGAGGCGAGTATGCAATGTCGGATGAACTTTTATCAAAAAGTCTGTTAATGTTATCCCGCTTTTTGCAGAAGCATTATGGACAAAGCGTCATCATATTAATTGATGAATATGATGTGCCGCTTGATAAGGCGTACCAGACAGGCTATTATGACGCTATGGTAAATATGATTAGAAGCCTGTTCGGCAGGGCGCTCAAAACAAACAGCAGTCTTTATTTTGCGGTTCTTACTGGATGTATGCGTGTAACCAAAGAAAGCATTTTTACCGGCCTCAATAACTTTAATGTATACACGGTTAAAGATGTGCAATACAACGAATATTTTGGCTTTTCGGATGGTGAGGTGAGGAGAATGCTTGATTACTATGGGTTCATGGAAAAATACGACGTCATGAAGGCATGGTATGACGGCTATCGTTTTGGGGAAATGGAAATATATTGTCCATGGGATGTTGTAAGTTATTGTCATGCGTTAAAAATGAATCCAGCCGCGGCTCCGCAGAATTATTGGGTAAATACCAGCGGCAACAGCATTATCAGAAAATTTATAGATAAGGCGGATGGAACGACTAGGGATGAGATTGAGCTGCTGGTCGGCGGTGAAAGTATTTCTAAGAAAATACGGCAGGAATTAACCTACAGAGATTTGGATTCTAAAATTGATAATTTATGGAGCATTTTGTTTACAACAGGCTATTTGACGAGGGGTGGAGAGGATCATGACGGAATAACCGAACTGGTGATACCCAACAGGGAAATACGGTGGATTTTTGAGGAACAAATACAGGAATGGTTTGAAGTGGAGACGAAAAAAGACGTACAGAAGCTGGAAAGCTTTTGCAGGGCGTTTGAGGAAAAAGACGCCGCCGCTATAGAAAAGGGGTTTACATCGTATCTGCGAAAAACTATCAGCATCCGTGACACCGGCGTAAAGAAAGAAATGAAGGAGAATTTTTACCATGGAATTTTACTGGGATTATTTGCGGGGACGGAGGGATGGAAGGTCAGATCCAATGCCGAGTCCGGCGAGGGCTATAGCGATATCAGCGTGGAGGTTGAGGATAAGGAAATCGGCATTATCATAGAAATTAAATACGCTGAAAAAGCAGCGTTTGATGACGGATGCAGGGAGGCGCTGAAACAAATCAACGACAAGAATTACGAGGAAGCGCTGATTGACGACGGCATGACTGTGATTCATAAATATGGGATTGCATGTTATAAAAAGCGGTGCAGGGTAATGTCCGAATAATTCCATACATTGCGCAGGCGTTTGTATGGCATTGGCGGGCATGCTTTCTTTTGATGTGCTTCCTGTGCAGGCGGCTATGTGCAGCCACAAATTTTGGAGAAGTATTCCGGGGGCTGACGCAGGAGACAGCTGTAATGAGGATAGCCATTATAAAGTTACGGGGACGCTCCTTATATGTGCTGACTGCGGGGAGGAACGCTGGGAGGATTTGGAATATGAATGGTATGAGGGCCATACATTTATAAGTTATCAAAGGGAGTATATAGATGGGTGGAATTGTATGGTGTCTTATTGCGAACATCCTGACTGTGACGCGAGAGACGTAATACTTTTGGACTAGATAATCGAGGGCAGATGAGCGGGCTGAGGGATTCATTTTTATTCCCGCGAGCAGACATTGCTCGCTGAGCAATGAGGAAAATAGCCATGCCTGCATGGATATTAAAGCCAATTTTTAATTGGCTTGCGAATGCCGCGAGGGGCACAATACCAAGGTGTCCTTTGGACACCTTCTGCTCTGCAGCGGGGTATTTGATTATGGAGGGGAATACAGGCGGGCATGGACGATTTGACCGCCATTACGGAGAGAACGGAATACTATGATATTGTCTCGGAATCGGAGGATATTTTTTATTTAGGCATAGAGAGTGATGTATGGCCGCAATCTGCTCTGGAACAGACGGGCCAAGCCCGGCTTTTACTCGGCACACAGTTTTATCATGGGGAGCCGGTGCAGCTCTGGGCGGAGGCCTGTCCAACAAGTTCGGATGTCTATCTGTATCGGAGGGACGGAAGCCGCGAGCTTCTGCTGCAGGAGGTGTCTACAGATTATACTCTTTTTTATCATTACAGATGGAGCTGGTATATCGGTCAGGAGGGGGAGTTCTACTGCTGGCACAGGGCAAACTATACGCCAAACTACCCGGAATATGTTGACGACGATGAGAAGGCCGAGGCCGGATTTGCGAAAATCTCCCCATCGGGGGAAATCGTCTATGAAGAGACCTTTGTCCCCGGCGTTTTAGTGAAGGATTTCTGCCAGCTGTCCGACGGAAGGTGCTGTCTGCTCATGGAGAATGAGGCGGAGAAGACCAGAACGCTGAAGGTGCTTGACTCTGCGGCGGAAGATTTCTGGCCTGTGAAAGAGATTCAGATGGCAGGCCTCGCGCAGGGGAGGCAGTATCTGGGGACGGCGGGGGAATCGCTGGCCGTATTCAACGATATCCCCGTCCCCGGCAGGGAAATCGTGGAATTGGATATAGCGGACGGGAAGCAGTCCTGTCTTCTCTCGTTTCTGGGGACGTCTTTTGTCACGGAGCATTTATTGACACAGATACAGGATTTCAGAGCGCTGTAGGACGGAAGCGTGGAAATCCTTTTTTTGAATTCTTCGGAAAGCCCCGAAGGCGTTCGGGAGGAAGACTATTTTCCTTTTGTTTTTGGCTATGGGCGGGACGGCGGCCATATATACAGCATATGCCCATATGTGAACATGTTCGGGTACCGAATGGATGAGGGCGTATTGGGAGGAGGAGAGGAGCCGGACATGGAGGTGCTGGCGGACGCCCTGCTGTCATGGGAGGGAGGCGGGGCATTTCTGGCCGGAAAGAGTTCGCGGGAGCTTCTGGAAATCTTTCTCGGGGGATCGGAGACCCTGTGGGGGATGGTTGACTGGGAGAAGGGGAGCTGTGATTTTGGCGGCGGGCTGTTTGAAAAAATACTCCGGGCGGCCGGACGGTACGGGGACGACGGAAGGAAGGGACAGCTTCCCGGCGCGGCGGAGTACCGGACCTTTGACAATGTTTTTATGTTTGACAGCGCCGCGGAGCAGGAGAGGGACGGCAAGGTGACTTGCGGCGGCCTGTTTGACGACGGATGCCATGCGGTGGCGGAGTCCCTGATGGCCATGGGCGTCAATTCCAATTCTCCCAACAAGGAGGGGGCGTGGGAATTCATGAGCTTCCTTCTGGGGGACGAGGTGCAGACCCCTGACGTCGTCGGACGTCCTGTGAGCAGGAAGGGGCTTGAGCTGTGGAGGGCGCGGGTGGCCGACGGAAAGACCGTGACATGGGATATGCCAAAGGTTCTGCCGAATAAGAAGCTGACATATATACAGGTGACGTATACGGAGGAAGACCTGACGGAAGAAAAGCTGGAGGAATACAGGAAGGAGTGGGAGGGAGCGAAATTTTATCCCATCCGGACCGCGGTTATTCTTGACATTATCTATGAGGAGTCTGAGGTTTACTTTAACGGAATCAAAAATGAGGCTCAGGTGTGCGAAGCCGTCGAGAACAGGGTGCAGCTGTATCTGGATGAAATACGATAAGGCAGCATTCCCTGTCAGAGAAGCTGCCTTTGGCGATGAGCCGGGGGATACAGGCGTCATTTTATCGGCTTCAAAAGTTTCAGCTTGCGCCTGCGGCGATTTCAGGTTATAATTTATACAGGAACGGGAATATTTTTCCGGTAAGGACAATAGAAAACGTCTGCCGCACAGGCGGGCGATGAGGAGATGCAAGGAGAGAGAAGAACATGAGCAGGAAACCGATAGTTTTAATGATCTTGGACGGCTATGGACTGAATGAAAAGTCAGAGGGCAACGCAGTGGCGCAGGCGAAAACGCCGGTCATGGATGCGTTGATGAAGGAATATCCTTTTGCCAGAGGAAACGCAAGCGGAATGGCGGTGGGGCTTCCCGAGGGCCAGATGGGCAATTCCGAGGTGGGGCATCTGAATATGGGCGCGGGCCGCATCGTATATCAGGAATTGACCAGAATCACCAAGGAAATTCAGGACGGCACCTTTTTTGAGAATCCCGCATTGTTAAAGGCGGTGGAGAACTGTAAAAAGAACGGCAGCGCCCTTCATTTGATGGGGCTTTTGTCCGACGGCGGCGTACACAGTCACAATACCCACCTGTACGGCCTGCTGGAGCTGGCGAAGAGGAACGGCTTGGATAAGGTGTATGTACACTGCTTTCTGGACGGCCGGGACACGCCCCCTGCCAGCGGCAGGGAATATGCGGAAGCTCTGGCCGCAGAGATGGAGAAAATCGGCGTGGGTAAAATCGCGTCCGTGATGGGACGTTATTATGCAATGGACAGGGACAATAATTACGACCGTGTCAAGCTTGCCTACGACGCAATGACAAAGGGAGAGGGGCTCACCGCCGCCTGCGGGGTCTGCGCCATTCAGGAGTCCTATGACAGAGGGGAGACGGATGAATTTGTCAAGCCCACGCTGGCTATGGAAAACGGGAAGCCCGTGGCCGTGGTTGGGGACGGCGATTCCGTCATCTTCTTTAATTTCAGGCCGGACAGGGCGAGGGAGATCACCAGAGCCTTCTGCGACGACGATTTCAAAGGCTTTGACAGAGGCCCCAGAAAAAACATTGTCTATGTGTGCTTTTCCGATTATGACCCCACCATTCCCAATAAGGAAGCTGCTTTCCACAAGGTGGCCGTGAATAATACCTTCGGGGAATGGCTGGCGGCAAACGGCATGAAGCAGGCCCGCATTGCGGAGACGGAGAAATACGCCCATGTGACCTTCTTCTTCAACGGGGGCGTGGAGAAGCCCAACGAGGGGGAGGACAGGGTATTGGTCAACTCTCCCAAGGATGTGGCGACCTATGACTTGAAGCCCCAGATGAGCGCATACGAGGTGTGCGATAAGCTGTGCGAAGCCGTCCGCAGCGGAAAATATGACGTCATAATCATCAATTTTGCCAATCCCGATATGGTGGGGCATACGGGGGTTCTGGAAGCGGCCATCAAAGCGGTGGAGGCCGTGGACGAGTGCGTGGGCAGGGCGGTGGAAGCCGTCAAGGAGGTGGACGGCGTCCTGTTTATCTGCGCGGATCACGGCAATGCGGAGATGCTGGTGGATTATGAGACCGGAGAGCCTTTCACGGCCCATACCACCAATCAGGTGCCTTTCATCTTGGTAAATTACGACGAGGCGTATACTCTGCGGGAGAACGGATGTCTGGCTGATATTGTGCCCACGCTGATTGAGATCATGGGAAAAGAGCAGCCGGTGGAAATGACGGGAAAATCCCTGCTGTTGAAAAAGCAGTAAGGCTGGTGAAGGAAGTAAAAGAAGCAGGATAAGGAACTGAATATTGACAAGGGTGCGATAATTTTAAACACATCTTAGGGATTGACAGCGGCCGCGGAGTGTATTTTATATGTTCCGCGGCATTATAGGCTAATGATACATAGAGGCGGCGCCCGGGTAGAACAGAATGATGAGGAAAGGATAACAGGTTGAATATGTATCGAAATAAGGAGAAGGAAATCAGAAAAAGGGGCGGCGCCCTTTTCATGGCAGCCCTGCTGGCTCTGGGAACAGGCTTTCCGGCCCATGCTGCGGCGCCGGACATTCCGCAGGTTTTGGAATCCTTTGCGCAGGCCGCTTCCAATGTATTCGGCAGGCGCAGCATCATGTCGGATGCGGGAGGCATGGGGCAGGTGGACGTGGCTATAGGGGCCGGACTTGTGCTGCAAAGTCCTGTGGAATTTACGGTGAGCCTTACGGATTCCGGTAACAGGCGGCTGTCGGGCTCCATCCTTCTAGGCGGGAAACAGGCCGCCGCCGAGAGGCTTTGCTTTGAAGGGCTGTCGGACGGCGAGTACATTTTGTCATTGTCCGCGAAAGGATTTGAGGACTATACCCAGAAAATTATGGTGGAGGGCAGGGCGTATGCAGTGAATCTCACCACGGGTTTCTTGGGGGGAATCAATTATGAGGCGGGCGCGGCCCACCCGGGAGTGCTGTTGATCGGGGACGTCAATGGGGACGGCAGGAATGACAGGTCGGACAGAACCGAGCTGGTCAATGCCATTGACGGCGGGCAGACTTTGGGCGCGGCGGATCTAAACGGCGACGGCATGGTCAATCTGGTGGATTTGGAATATCTTGCCATGGGGCATGAAGTGAAAAAGGATACGGCCGCACAGATAGAAACCTTTGTGCCCGCGGCGGCGGTGGAGCCGAAGGCGGGAGAGAATACGAAGGTGGAGGGAAATCTGGAGGAGCTTCTGCGAAACAGGGCGAGCGTCACCCTGACGCCCGCGCAGGGGGGAACCATTGTGGAGCATCCGGTTTCGCTGGAGTTCGATATTGCCAAGGCGGGGGAAGCGGACGGGATTATCATTGAGACTGCCGGGGACAATCCTATCAGCAGGGCGCTTATCACCCTTGTCTATGCGGATGAAAGCGGAACGGATCAGGAGGTGCTGATTCCCGTGGAAGAGGGCGTGGAGTATCTTTTAAGGAGCACGCAGGTCAGGACGGAGCGGGACGGCAATGGAAATATCCGCATCCATCTCGGAACCCAGACTGCCATAAAGAAAGTGACCTTGACGATTACGGGAATGCGCAATAACAATAATCTTGCGGAAATCTCCAAGGTGGAATTTGTCAACGGCATGGAGGAGAGGATTCCGGAACCGGAAATGGATATTCCGGGAGGCCTTACGGCGTCGGCGGGCAGCAAGTCGATCCGCCTGACATGGGAACCCTGTGTCAATATCACGGGCTATGAAGTGCTTGTCAGTCAGGGAGACCGGCAGGAGACCGTATTGACGGTGAAAAATACTCTTGTCCTGACAAGCTTTGGAGGGAAGGAGCTTGTAAATTATGAGGAATACCGGATTCGGGTACAGTCAGTGAACGGCGCTTGGCGCAGCGGATACGGCGACGAGGTGTCGGCGGTTCCAAAGCCAAGCGGAAAGCCGGATAAGCCGGACAATGTAGCTGCGGCAGGGAAGTATCAAAGCATTGTGGTTACGTGGAAGCAGATGAAGGACACTCTTTCCTACAATCTCTATTATAAGCGCAGCGGCGGGGAAGAATATCAAAGAATCGAGGGTATCACGGAGAACGGGTATACGTTGAACGGTTTGGAGGACTTGACGGAATATACCGTATATGTAACGGGTGTCAATGAGTTTGGCGAGAGCGGGCCGTCCCTTGAGGCTTCGGCTGTGACCACGGACATGAATCCTGCGGTGATGCCCAAGTACAATTTGATCAATACGGGCGCCGACGGGGAAGCCGGGGCGCATATTGTCAGCGCGGTCATGAACGGCGGAACCATGACGGAAAGCGGGCTGGATACGAGCGCGGGTACCGCATGGGGAACCGTAGATCATGATCCGAAATCCTATTATTTTAAAAATACATGGGACGACGGAGGCTTTAATAACATGAGTTTAAAGCACGGTCTTACCTATGAGTTTGATCAGGCGTACAAAATGGACACCATTGCTTTCTATGACATGACAAGTCAGGATACGGGTATTTTCTATGCGAAAGTCCGTTATTGGGATGAAGACGGAAAGCAGGTGGATTTGGGAAATGTCACGCTGCAGAGGAAGGTTGACGCGGGGAACAGGTCTTATTATGTCCTGAAGCTTTCCGAGCCGGTCAATGCCAAAAAGCTGCAGTTTGGCCTTGCGCGTTATTCGGCGTCGGGAAGCCTGTCCGTTGCCGAGGTGTACTTCTATCATTATGATACCTTGATGGATGAAATCATGGCTCTATACGAGGATGATCTGCACACGGTGCTGAGATCGGATGTGACGCAGGGGGCCATAGACGCTCTGCGGGTGAAGATTAACACCGTGGATGAGGTCAGCGGCGAGTATCATCCCGACAGGGAGCTGTTGGAACGGGAGCTGCAGACTGCGGAGGCAATTTTGAAGGACGGAAAGCTGAACGCGTCCGTCAGGATTCACAACCAGATTACCACCAATGACGCGGGCAGAGGCTTCGGCGGACTGAACGCATGGCAGCCGCTGGGGGTTGTCTGTGGGGCGCAGGAAGAAATCATGGTTTATGTGGGGCATAACAGCAGGCATACGGGAGAAAATACCAATCTCCAGCTGGTGGCGACCCAGTATCATGCGGAGGCCGGAACCGTGAGCAAGGTCATTGCGACGCTGAAGGTGGGCGCCAACAAGATAACGGTTCCCAAGATATGGACCACCACGGGCGTTGAGTCCGGAGGCGCGTTGTATGTCCAGTATACGGGGACAAATGAAAGCGATCAGTACGCTGTCCGTGTCAGCGGCGGCGTTTCGGTTCCAAGGCTTGATTTGTATCAGGTGACGGACGATGCGGAGAGGCTTGCCAGAACACAAACCTATGTGGAGGAGCTTCGTCAGTATGTGAGCGGGATGGAGGATAAGCATGCGGAGGCGCATCAAAATTCCGGCAATGCTCAGACAGCCTATGCGTATGACGCGCAGAACTGTATTCTGGGCGCGTCCGACATTCTGCTGGATACCATGATGCTTTCGCTTCCGGCACAGCAGATATTAAAAGGCGCGGGCAGCGGCAGCACAAAGGAGCAGGCACAGAAGATTCTTTCTTCCATGGATGCAATGGAAGGCATGATGTATCTGTTCTATCAGCACAAGGGTCTTAACAACAGTGCGGCGGATGCGGTAAACCGGATACCGAAGGGACATTTGAACATCCGTTATCAGAGAATGTTCTCGGGGGCGTTTATGTATGCGTCCGGCAATCATATCGGCATTGAATGGCCGGAAAGCGCCGGAATGGTATCGTCGGCGTCTGTGATATCCGATGAGGAAGGAAGGTATCAGAGCGGCGCTTACTTCGGATGGGGCATTGCCCATGAGATCGGACACTGCATTAATCAGGGGGCTTACGCCGTGGCGGAGGTGACGAATAATTATTATTCGGTGCTGGCGCAGGCGAAGGATACCAATGAAAGCGTCCGGTTCCAGTATGACAAAGTATATGAAAAGGTGACGTCCGGCGCGAAAGGCAGCGCTTCCAACGTATTTACCCAGCTGGGAATGTACTGGCAGCTTCATCTGGCTTATGACAAAGGATACAATTTCAAGACATATTCGGATTACAATGAGCAGCTTGCAAATCTGTTCTTCGCACGGGTGGATACTTACGCGAGAACCGCGGCCAAAGCGCCTGCGCCCGGGGGCGTTTCCCTTGCGCTGACACAGGATAAGAATCAGAACCTTATGCGCTTGTCCTGTGGGGCGGCGGAGAAAAATATCCTTGAATTCTTTGAACGCTGGGGAATGACTCCGGATGAGGGGACGAAAGCTTATGCGGAACAGTTTGAAAAGGAAACCAGAGCGATTTATTATGTGAGCGACGATGCGAGGGCCTATTGCTTACGGGGCGGTACAAGTGCCTTGGACGGTGCGGGTACGGTGGACGCCGTGGGCGACGGAGTGAGCGCGGCGATAAGGATGGGCAGCGCTAATCAGGTGGACTTTACGCTCAGCTCAAAGAACATTCCCGAAACGGATGTGCTGGGATATGAGATTGTGAGATGCATGATTTCCGGCGGCGAGACCATAAGGGAGACGGCGGGATTTACCACGCAGAATACGTTTACCGACACGGTATATGTGAATAACCGTGTGGTATGGTATGAGATTACGGTGGTTGATAAATACCTGAACCGTTCGGCGGTGAAGAGTCTGGAGCCTATGAAGATAGAGCATGACGGCAGTCTGGAGAAAACCTTCTGGACGGTGGAAACGAAGAATCTGGCCGCTTCGGACGATGCGCCCGCAGCTTCCAATCAGGATTCCCTCTGCACGCCGGGAGCGGAAGATATGGCCGGGAAGGTATTCGGCGCGGGAAAATTAATTGATAATGACGCAAGTACCATATATACCGCTTCGGCGTCCGGAGAGGCTGAAATTATTTTGGAATTTCATAAAACTCTCACGGTGTCGGGACTTAAGTACCAAGGAGCCGAAGGATATACGGGAGATTATGAAGTCTGGCTTCGCTGCGGCGGCGAATGGGCTGAGGCGGCCCGGGGAAGCTTTGGCGCCGGGGATATTGTGTACTTTGCAAATGAAGACGGCGGTTATGTCAGCACCTATGCGGCGGACGCGGTGAAGCTTACGCTGCACACCCAGAGCGGCAGTCAGGTGTCCGTCGGGGAATTGGATGTGCTGGGCGCAACCGGCGACAATGTGGATTTTAGAAGCGCCGGGGACGGAACCGCGGCCATTGGCACGCTGGCGGAGGACTATCGCTACGGTGAGAAAGAAAATGACGTCATTCCGGCAGGCTCCATTATATTCGTGGGCGCTTATAAGGGTAATCCGGCTTATAACGTGGTGATTTTATATGACCAGAACGGTCAGACTGCAGGCGGCGTGGACGGGGAAGGAAATCTGAAGGCACAGCAGATTATTCTGGCGGATGTGCCGAAGGAGGGAGCAATCCAGAATGTGTCGGACGGCACATGGATTTATTGGATAGAACCGGGACAGCAGGCGGATTTGAACGGAATAGAGAAAGTGCGGGCGGAGCTGTATCGGGTCAACAATGCCCTGACCAACGAGGGGCAGAGGCTCGTCAGCGATTCCATGTGGGAGACCATGCCGCAGACATTGCCGCAGATACGGCTGGACGGCATTGCGCAGACGGGCGGCGGCCAATAATCCGCACGAATGCGGCATGAAATTTGAAGTGCTAAAAGCAGAAAGGCTTTGGCATACGGAAGGAAGTACGGCAGGACGGCGGCATTCCCCGGAACTTTTGTTCCGGGGGGTGTGTCGCAGGGCGTTTCTCATTCAGAGTTGAGATTGCGCGAAACAAAATCATGGAGGTTAACGTGAAGAAAAACAAATGGAAAATGCTCGCGGCAGCTCTTATATGGGCGCTTCTGCTGCCCGGAAGGGTCTTGGCGGAGGGAGGAAACGAAGTCCGGCTGGACGAGACGGGAACGGTGACGATGATTCTACCGCAGGCTGGAGAGGAGGGGATTTCTTCCATACAATTCAGTCTGCTGATAGATTCGCCGGATGCGGAGAGGGCGGAATTTGAGTTTGCCGCGGGCAGTGCGAAAATTACGGAATTCAGGTTTCATAAGGAAGAGAAGAAACTGAATGTCTACATAGCGGGGACGGAGCCGCTTTTTGCGCAGGGGTCGGATTCTTTGACCTTAGGGAAGGTGATTGTTCTGGATGGGAACGGCGGCAGTACAACGGCGGCAGTCAGCGTGCCGGTGGATTCCGTTCAGTATGTCTATGGGACGGAATTAAAGAAGCCGGAGGGACTGACCTCTACCGGGCCGGTGGTAGTCAACAGGCAGGACGAGGAGCCGGGAGAGGACGATAGGCCCGGAGATGATAATTTGGGAGAGGACGATCATCCCGGTGATGATGATAATTCGGGAGAGGACGATAATTCCGGTGATGATGATAATGTCTCGGACGAGGATTCCGGCGACGGCAGTTCCGGGGAAGAGAATGGCAGTCAGAATACGGGAGGCTCCGGTCAAGGGACGGCAGGAAACGGCGGTCAGAGCGGGGCTGGCGCTCAGGGAACAGGAAGCGGAAGCCAGAGCGGGAACGGTACTCAGGGAACAGGAACGGGCGGCGGCACGCAGACAGGCGGGAACGGCGCTCAGGGGACAGGAACGGGAAGCCAGAGCGGGAACGGCGCTCAGGGAACGGGCGGCACGCAGACAGGCGGGAACGGTACGCAGGGAACGGGCGGCGGCACGCAGACAGGCGGCAGCGGCGCTCAGGGAACCGGGACAGGAAGCGGTACGGAGGCGCCCGCGACAACTGCTTCGCCCAAGCCTTCCCCGGAGGGCAATTCCGGAGAAAATAACAGGGAGCCGTCGATTACACCTGAAGTTAAGCCCGCAGGCAGTCAGGACAGCACGGAATCCTCACAGGAGATAAACTGGGTTATGATATTGGCGGCAGCCGCCATTATTCTCTTTGTGGGCGTGGCTGTGATGGCAGCTGTCGTACTGAACAGGAAGCCGAAGGGAACGGATTTTAATGACGATAATTATTAGAATATCGGTACAATTCTGAAATGACACAAAGGAATGTATGCAAACGGCGGCTTTTTGGCCTGCTCATTGCTGGAAGGCAATGTCTGCTCGGCAGGCAATGTCTGCTCAGCAAGGCATATCTGCCTGCGGGAATAAAAACAGCATCCGGATATGGTAGGACGGATGCGGGATTAGAATGGAGGGTTATGAATGGCAAAAGTAACATTGGGCGGTACGGGAATCACGGTTGAGAAGAATTCTTTCGGGGCGCTGCCGATTCAGCGCGTTTCCATGGAAGAGGCGGTAAAGCTTCTGCGCAGGGCCTATGAACATGGAATAACGTTTTATGACACGGCCCGTTTTTATACGGACAGCGAGGAAAAGCTGGGGGAAGCCTTCGACGGAATCAGGGATAAGATTTATATCGCCACCAAAACCGGAGCGGCGGACGGGGAAGGATTCTGGAAGGATCTGCACACTTCCCTTGGCAATCTGCGCACGGATTATATTGATTTATATCAGTTTCACAATCCGGCCTTCTGCCCGAAGCCCGGAGACGGCAGCGGTCTTTACGAGGCCATGCTGGAGGCGAAGGAAAAAGGCATGGTGCGCCATATCGGCATTACAAACCACCGCCTGAATGTGGCGGAGGAGGCGGTGGAGAGCGGTCTATATGAGACGCTGCAGTTCCCCTTCTGTTATCTTGCCACGCAGAAAGATATTGCACTGGTGGAAAAATGTAAGAAGGCGGGGATGGGATTTATCGCCATGAAAGCCCTCTCCGGAGGGCTGATCACCAATTCCGCGGCGGCATACGCGTTTCTGGCCCAGTATGACAATGTGCTTCCCATCTGGGGAATACAGCGCGAACAGGAGCTGGACGAATTTTTGTCATACATTGATAATCCTCCCGAGATGACGGAGGAGATCGCCGGAATCATCGCCCGGGACAGAGAGGAGCTTTTAGGTGATTTCTGCCGGGGCTGCGGCTATTGTATGCCCTGCCCGGCGGGGATTGAAATTAACACCTGCGCCCGCATGAGTCTGCTCATACGCCGTTCCCCCTCCGCGGCACAGCTCACGCCGCAGGCACAGGCCAAAATGAAAAAAATAGAAGAATGCCTCCACTGCGGCAAATGCAGATCCAAATGCCCCTACGGACTGGACACGCCGGCCCTTTTGGAGAAAAATTATAAGGACTATCGCGAGATTTTGGACGGAAAAGCGTTATAGACGCCGGCGGCGGATTTTATCGCATGTAAGTGCGGCGGACACGGCAGTCCTTCGGCGGCGTTCAAGCCGGAAGAGATATTTATTGCTCGGAAGTGTGGCGGAAACGGCACTCCTTCGGCGGATTTCAAACCGGAAAAGAAATTTATCGTTTCTAAGTATGGCGGAAAGGGCCGGACATTGCAGGGGGAGATGCTTCCCCCTGTGTGATTTAGGCAATAGAATTTCCGGGATGTGGAAGCTATTGCTGAAAAAAATCCGGCAGCCCGGCGATATCGGAAAAGTTGATCGACAGATCGTCGTAGATATTGACTTTGACAGTATCGGAAAAAGAATAGAGGACGGGCGCCAAGGCATGTTCCATATCATATACAAGGATGGTTTGTTTCATGGGGTCTACAATCCAATATTCCCTTACACCGGCGGAACGATATAGGGATAATTTTGTATAGTAATCCATAGGACGGCTGCTGGGGGATACAATTTCGATAATCCAGTCGGGAGCCCCCATACAGCCATGAGCGTTTATTTTATGCTTATCGCAGACTACGGAGATATCCGGTTCCAGATATTTGGAATCGTCCCCAAAGGGGAATACGGCGAAAGGTGCTGGAAAAACCTCGCAGGAGCCTTTTTTTGCACGAATGTAATTTCCTATTTCCAGATGCAGAAAAGATAATATTCTCTGATGTCTCGTGCCGGGCGGCGCCATATAATAAATTTCGCCGTCGATCAGCTCGGCGTGTTCCCCTTCCGGCAGAGCATAAATATCGTCTATGGTAAAGTACTTTTCCTGTGCCAATGCCATTGATAACACTTCCTTTCTTGGTATCGCGTTTGTGTACGAACTGACTTCATTATAGGCATGAAAGGAAAATAAAGCAAGTCTTTTTGGGAATGATTTATACATATCTAATATTGCTATTTAATATTTCTTAAACAATTACTGAAGTCTGCAAAGCCGTCCGGTTCACGAATGGAAAACATCGTGAATAGGCGGCGGATTTTATCGCCTGCGAGTATAAATGTCTGAATTTTCATGCCCTGACGGTATGGGAAGGCAGTTGATATTAGGTCTGTAGCGGCTTTTGGATGGCTGCGGTATGTGCGGCAGGCGTACCGACTCCAAGGAAAGGGATAAATATGAAACAAATATGTGTATTGAATGACAAAATGATTCTTGGAAAGGAGGGACTGTCCGCGAAGGCGCCCCGGCTGACCGCCCGCGCCATCGTAAAGAGCAGGGAGGGACTATATGCGGTAATGTATTCCGACAAGTTCAAGCTCTATAGTCTGCCCGGCGGTGGTGTGGAAGAGGGCGAGGATGTGCTGGCGGCTCTGCGCCGGGAGGTGTACGAGGAGACGGGATGCGTCTGCGGCGACATAAAGGAGCTTGGTGTCGTCGCGGAAAACCGGGCCTGCTTGGACTATACCCAGACGAACTATTATTTCGTCGTCACCGTCGTGGATACGCCCGATGAAAATCATCTGACTAAAGAGGAGCAGGAAAACCATACGGAGGTGCAGTGGCATACGTTTGAAGAGACGGTGCGGTTAATCAACGGACAGGAATTTGACCGGGTACAGGGAAAATATCTGAAAGCACGCGACATTGCGGCGCTGCGGGAATATGAAGGAACGGTATTTGAAATTGAGTAGATTATTTTTTTGCAGATAAAATCATTCAAGAGCATGGAACCGACATGAGAAATTTTGGGCCCGGGCAGTTTTACGGTAAATTCTTTGAATTATTTTGAAAATGCAGTCTAAAAACAGCGGAATAAATACCTTCTTTTTGGGAAAAGCTACAAAAATAAATAAGCGTTAGCCAAAACCATAAGGAGGTTCTGATATCATGATCACATATCTGGAAATCAAATCCATTCACGCCCGGGAAATTCTGGATTCCCGGGGAAATCCCACGGTGGAAACGGAGCTGACCGTTTTAAACCATCAAGACGGCCGGCGTTATACCGGAACCGCCGCGGTTCCCTCCGGCGCCAGCACGGGGCGCTTTGAGGCGGTGGAGCTGCGGGACGGCGAACCTAGGTATTTTGGTCTGGGCGTGCAGCATGCCGTGAAGAATGTCAACGATAAAATCGCGTCGGCCCTTGTGGGCAGAAACGCCCTGAACCAAATCGAAATCGACAGAGGGCTTGTGGAGCTGGACGGTACGGAAAACAAGGAGAATCTGGGGGCGAACGCGACGCTCTCCGTATCCTTGGCCTGCGCCAAGGCCGCGGCGGCGGCGCTCTCCATGCCTTTGTACCGCTATGTGGGCGGCAGCGGGGCGCATCTGCTTCCGGTTCCCATGATGAATATTTTAAACGGCGGAAAACATGCGGATAATACGGTGGATTTTCAGGAATTCATGATTATGCCCGTCTGCGCGGACAGTTTTTCCTGCGCCCTGCGCATCTGCGCGGAAATCTATCATAACCTGAAAAAGCTGTTGGAGCAGAAGGGACTTGCCACAGGCGTGGGGGACGAGGGAGGATTTGCGCCCGACCTGCCCGACGCTGAGAGCGTGCTGGCCATGCTGGTGGACGCGATTAAGGCTTCCGGTTATCGGCCGGGGGAGGACGTATGGATTGCCATGGATGCGGCTTCCAGTGAACTGTATAACGAAAAGACGCAGATGTACCATTTCCCCGGGGAGAGCCGCCTGAAGGGACAGGAGGTGGTCAGGAGCACGGACGACATGATTTCTTATTACGAGAAGCTTGCGGATAATTTCCCCATCATCTCTCTTGAGGACGGCCTTGCGGAAGACGATTGGGACGGCTGGCAGAAGCTGACCGCGAGACTGGGCGCAAAGGTGCAGCTGGTGGGCGACGATCTTTTCGTAACCAACAAAAAGCGCTTGGCGGCGGGCATCAAGCTTGGCACGGCGGGCTCCATTCTGGTGAAGGTCAATCAAATCGGCACCCTGACGGAAGCCTATGAAGCGGTGGAGCTGGCCCACAAAAATAATTATACCGCGGTGATGTCCCATCGTTCCGGCGAGACGGAGGATACCACCATTGCCGATCTGGCGGTGGCATGGAACACGGGACAGATTAAGACGGGCGCCCCCTGCAGGAGCGACCGTGCGGCGAAGTACAACCGCCTGTTAAAGATAGAGGAGGAGCTTGGCAAGGCGGCGGAGTATCCCGGCCTGCTGGCGTTTCATGTGCGTTAAGCGGGGCGGATTTTGCCGGAAAGAAGATGGGGCTGTCGGGAATAGACAGCCCCGCTTTTCTTATTATTTTCGGATCTGCGTCACAGCATAATTGTTATGTTTCTTAAAATTTTCCAAATAAAAAACTATTGACAATTTTTGCGTTATCGTTTATTCTATTTTATGTAAGTTTTGTATACATCACAACTGCATAAAGCCAAAGTTACGCATAAAGGAGTGGGTAGTTTAGATTATTTTCTCCTTTTTTTTGTTAAGTGTAATACTTTGAAGCGGTAAAGTGAAAAAGTATGCGAAATGAATCAAGTAAGGAGGAGATATTATGAAAAAGAAAGCTTTAGCTCTTTTTCTTGCATCCGTAATGGTGTTGTCTTTTACAGGGTGCGGCAATGAGAGCGACGATAACCAAAGTCAGGCGACCAACCCGCCTTCTTCGGATGCTACTCCGGGTCCGGATGTGACGGCAGGCCCTGACGCAACGACACAGCCGACGGCGGCACCGAGCGGCGCAGAGTATACTTATAATATTGCGTTCGCGGCAAGCCCTACCAACTGGAATCCTCATACCTATCAGACTTCCACGGATGGAGATTATATGCTGGGATACCTGTCCGACTCATTCTATGTGTTTGACTACAATGAAGATAAGACCGGCTGGGCGCTTGTTCCCGGCATGACCACAGG
This sequence comes from uncultured bacterium, assembly GCA_948467735.1. Classification (GTDB taxonomy): domain Bacteria; phylum Bacillota; class Clostridia; order Lachnospirales; family Lachnospiraceae; genus Acetatifactor. The sequence continues at coordinate 25,536 of CAOKFN010000023.1, read as the reverse complement.
GGAGCCCGTGGATGTGACTTCTCAGTATGTGGGCAAGTACGGCATTGCCGAGGGAGATACCGCGAAGGCATGGAAGCTTCCGCTGAGAAGCGACCTATGCTGGCAGGACGGCACCCCCATCAAGGCGCAGGATTTCGTGCGTTCCGCCGAACTGCTGTTGAATCCCGTGGCAGGAAATTATCGTGCGGATACCTTATATTCCGGTTCCAAGGAGATTGTAAACGCAAAGAATTATGTATATCAGGGCAAGACCGTTTATGTGACGGGCGTTATGTCCAACGGATATATCAAAATGGAAGATTTTACCAAGGACGCCAATGGCGTTTATACCTATGACGGCAAGGCGGTCGTGCTCAATATCAACGACGGCGCTTCATGGGGCGCAAGCCTTGCGGGCCAGTATGCGCAGAACAGCGAATGGTTTATGAAGGACGGCGCGGATCTCTATACCACTGTCATCACGGCGAACGCGGACGCGGACGGCTATGTGAAGGTAACGGAGGAGGTTCAGAAGGCTCTGGTTGAGATCATTGCCCATATGCAGGGTTTTGCCGATTTTGCGGCATACGAGGCGGCAAACAAGGCCAATGACGACTATGGCAACAAGGAATGGGAGGAGTTCTGCTATTTCGAGGAGACCTATCCCGAGATGAAATTTGACGAAGTGGGTATCTTCGCAGTCTCCGACACGGAGTTTGTGGTGGTGCTTGCAAGGCCCATGTCAGGATTTGATCTGCTGTATGCGTTCACGGATTCATGGCTGGTGAACGAAGATCTGTACACCAAATGCGAGAGCGTGAAGGACGGCGTATACACCAATACCTACGGCACTTCCGTGGACACCACCATCTCTTACGGTCCTTACAAGCTGACTGCTTTTCAGGCAGACAAAGAGTATACCTTGGAGAGAAATGACCTGTTCTATGATGTGAAAGCAGGTTATTATCAGACGACCAGAATCGTCTACAGCACTGTGGCGGAAGCGGCAACCCGTCTTGAGCTGTTCCTGAGCGGCAAGACCGATTCCTACGGACTGGATGCGACGGATATGGATACCTATGCGGCAAGCGAGCACACCTATTATACAAAGAGGCCTTCGACTTACTTCCTCGCTATGAATCCGGATGTGAAGGCTTTGACCACCGTACAGAATAATCTGGGCGCCGGCTATAACAAGACCATCATCACCGTGAAGGAATTCCGTATGGCGCTGGCATATGCCCTTGACCGCGCGGCGTTTGCGCTGGCTGCGGTTCCCACCAACAATCCGGCCTTCGGCGTTTATTCCGAGCTGATTATTTCCGACCCTGTGAACGCTGTCAGCTATCGTTCCAATGAGGAGGCAAAATGGGTTCTCGCCAACTTCTGGGGATTGGGCGACGATATCGGAGCCGGAAAGATGTATGAGACGGTTGACGATGCTGTTGAGAGCATTACAGGATATAACCTTGATATGGCAAAGCAGTATTTTGACAAGGCTTACGACATTGCCATTGAGCAGGGTCTGATGAAAGAAAACGACGTTGTGTCTCTTACGATCGGACTTCCTTCGACAAGCGACTTATATGCAAGGGCGTATGAATATCTGTCAAGCGCTTATCAGGATGCGGTAAAGGGCACGAAGCTGGAAGGCAAGCTTGTCTTTAGCAAGGACGACACTCTGGGCAATGCGTTCTCGGATGCATTGAAGAGCAATCAGGTTGATATGCTGCCCCTGGTGGGATGGTCAGGTTCCGCATTGGATCCTTACGGTTTGATGGAAGCGTACACAAGCAAGACTTATCAGTATGATCCCAGCTGGGATACCACAAAGGAAACCATTACCATCAAGCTGGGCGGAACGGATTACACCGCTTCCGTATGGGATTGGACGCAGTCTATCAGCGGCACGCCCATCACGATTACGGCGGCCGACGGCACTACTAAGACCTACAGCGCAGGTTCCAGCGATAATGTGCCGGAAGAGAGAATGTTGATTTTGTCCGAGCTTGAAAACGCCGTATTGCAGACTTATGATTTGATTCCCATGGTAGATGCTGCTTCCGCAGGTCTGAAGGGTATGCAGATCACCTATGGTACGGAAGAGTACTACTATGGTATCGGCCGTGGCGGTGAGAAATATATGACTTACAACTATACCGATGCTGAGTGGGACGCATATGTTGCTTCTCAGGGCGGCACCCTGAATTACAAGTAATCTCTTGGTAATCATAAGGGACCCAAAGGGGCGAGTTTTCGCCCCTTTTGTGGGTTTCTGAGGTTTTTTGCCGCTGAAAGCTGCATATTTGTATTTATACAGATTCTGCGGAAAAGGTTCCGAGGGAGCTGTATAGACACAAAGGGCAGTGTCACACAAAGGGCAGTGTCACACAAAAAGCAGTGCCGCGCGGGAGACGGCGCCGCGGGCGGCATACAATATGGTATCGCACAAAACATAAATGTAAGGGAGGGAAGGTTTTTTATGTACATGTTCAAGTATGTCCTGAAACGTATTACATTGATGATCGGGGTGTTTCTTGCAATTCTGACCATGTGTTTTGTCTTGGTTAAGCTGCTTCCAATGACGGACGTGCAGCAGTATGGGCAGGATATGAATCTGATATTGCAGAGAAGAGAGGCCTTGGGTTACAATAAACCGATTTTGGTTCAGTACGGCATATTCTTAAAAAAGAGTCTGTTGGGAGGCGACTGGGGTATCAGCGAGACGCTGTACAGAGGCTCGGAGGTGTGGAGCGTATTCGTATCCAAGCTGCCCGCCACGCTTCTTGTGAATATCTACTCAGTGGTTTTAAGCATTCCCACGGGACTTCTGCTGGGGATTTATGCCGCGTTGAAAAAGAATAAGTGGCAGGACTACCTGATCTCTACCTTGGTTATGGTCTTTATTTCCGTGCCCAGCTATGTCTACGCGCTTCTGGTGCAGTATCTTTTGTGTTTCAAGCTGTCGGTTTTCCCTCTGCAGATGAAGAGCGGTACGGATTGGTTTACATGGGCTATGTTTGTGTCGGTGATTCCGGCGGTATTGTCCCTTTCCTTTGGAAGCATCGCAGGACTTGCGCGTTATACCAGAGCGGAGCTTTCCGAGGTGCTCACCAGCGACTTTATGCTTCTCGCAAGGACAAAGGGCCTTACCAGAGGGCAGGCCACGGTGCGTCACGCCCTGCGAAATTCCATGGTGCCCATATTCCCCATGATTCTGGGAGAATTTATCGGTATTTTGGGAGGAAGCTTTGTCATCGAGAAGATATTCGGCGTGCCGGGCGTGGGACAGCTGATGATTAACTCCATTACCGCAAGAGATTATAATATTTTTATGCTGCTGACGGCATTTTATACGTTAATCAGTCTGATGACCGGGCTGGTGGTGGATTTGAGCTACGGTTTCATCGATCCAAGAATCAGAATGGGGGCGCGATAATATGAAACAGGTGGATTATACGAAGATACCCAAGGAAAAATTTGAATTTTACAAGCGGGAGGAGTCCATTCATGATAAGAGTCTGGACACAAAGCCCGTGGGATATTTTAAGGACGCCATGGGGCGTTTCTGCCGCAACAAGAGCTCCGTAATCGCGGCGATCATTATCTTTCTGGTGATACTCTTTGCCATTTTTGTGCCTGTTTTCTGTGAGAATAATTATACGATGACGCCCACGGATCCCCTTTATCTGCAGTACGGCAAGCTGCTTCCCAAGAGCCGCTTTCTCGGGTGGCTGGGATGGGACGGCTGTATGGATGAGACGGTGAACCAAAATGATTATTATTCCCGCCTTGCCATCGGCGAGGAAACGGGCATGTCCCCGATCAAGGAGGTCTATCGTGCGAATTATGAGGACGCCTCCAGCACTACCAATACCACTTATTACGATATCAGGACGGATTCTTATTTAAAGAACGGCATGATTTACCTGACGCTGACCGAAGCGGAATATCAGGATATCCAGAGATGGCAGAATGAATCGGGGATTCAGGTGATTTATCCGGCGGTAAACACCTCCTCCTTTATGCTGGAATCTCTAAAGAACAACGCCAACGTGTGGTATGAGTGTACCCAGAAAGGCGCTCCGAAGCTTGACAAGGAGGGCAATTTTGTCCCCATTTACAAGACGACCGGAAATGACGGACATTACGACAGCCTCCGCGTCCCGGGGGACGACGGTTCTTACAAGTATGCCGTTGCCACAGGTACTTCCAGCGCGGTGGGGTATAAGACGAGACTGTTTACCTATACTTATTTCCAGTATCGTTACGGCTTTGAACCCAGTTTCCTCTTCGGCACCAATAATTATGGGCAGGATATCCTGACCAGACTTGCCAAAGCCGCAAGATTCAGTATTCTGCTTGCGCTGGGCGTGTCTGCCATCAATATGTTCATCGGCGCTATTTACGGCGCTGTCGAGGGATATTATGGCGGGGCCGTTGACTTGGTGATGGAGCGTATTTCCGATATTTTGAACTATGTTCCCTTTATCGTCGTATCGACTTTGTTCCAGCTGCATTTGTCCAGAAAGGTGGGAGTGGTGCCGGCGCTTTTGTTTGCCTTTGTGCTCACGGGCTGGCTGGGCATGGCTTCCAGAGTGCGTATGCAGTTTTACCGTTATAAGAATCAGGAATACATTCTGGCCGCGAGAACCTTGGGGGCAAGCGACGCCAGACTGATGTTTAAACATATCTTCCCCAATGCGCTGGGTACTTTGATTACAAGCTGCGCATTGATGATTCCAAGCGTGGTGTACTCGGAGTCAAACCTTTCTTATCTGGGCATCATCAATCTGGATTCCGCGACGCTGTCCTCCATCGGAAGCATGCTGTCCGCGGGTCAGCCCATGCTGGCAAGCTATCCTCATATGATACTGTTTCCGGCGCTTTTGATTTCGATGATGATGATTTCCTTTAACTTGTTCGGGAATGGATTGAGAGACGCTTTCAACCCTTCACTGCGTGGAACGGAGGATTAACCTATGGAGAAAAAATTATCTGTCAATAATCTGGTGGTTTCCTTCCGCACTCCCGCAGGGAAGGTTCAGGCGGTAAGGAATATCAGCTTTGATCTGCAAAAAGGAGAGACTCTTGCCATTGTGGGAGAGTCCGGCTCCGGCAAATCCGTTACCAGCAAGGCAATCCTTGGGATTCTTGCGGGCAACTCCATCGTGGAGGGCGGCTCCATCATTTATGACGGCATGGATCTTTTGAAGGTTTCCGAGGATGAGTTTTATCATATCCGCGGGGATAAGATCGCTATGATCTTCCAAGATCCCCTGTCCAGCTTAAATCCCATCATGCGCATAGGAAAGCAGCTGACGGAGGCCATGCTTTTGAAGGGAAAGGCCAGACAGAAATCCAGCAGGCAGGCGTTTAACTCTACGCTGGCGCTTTTTGAAAAGGCGATGGTGGAAGCTTCCGCCAAGGGAGACGGGGCGAAGGCGGAACAGCTGAAGGCCATGTGTAAGAATTTCGATAAATTTGAGTTTAAACATATTGAGCTGGAACAGGCATATATGACCGCCCATGAAGCCGCTGAGGAAGTGGTGGACGCCATCAAGGACGTTCTGTTCCACATTGAGAAAAAGGCGTTTGAGGATGAGAAGTATAATATCAACGAGATTATCCGGCTGGCGAAGCAGGTGCCGAACGATTATGTGGTAAGCGGCACGGATGCCGAAAAGATAGCGCAGCTTGCGGCCGAGCTGAAAAAGGTGAGCGGAGGGGAGATCGGCAGGAAGGAATATCCCCAGACCGTGCGCATTCTCACCCAGATAAAGGAGATTGTGGAGGAGGCGCTAAAGAAAGACGAACCGGACTTCTTCAATATGGGATATTATATTACCTTTTCCGGGGAAGCCCTGCCGGATAAGCCCGTGGCGGAATTGAACGCCTATCTGCGCAGGTATGCGGACGAACATTTTATGGATGAATTCCGCCATTATGCGGCGGAGGCCTTGGCACACAGCGCCAAGGAGCACAATGCCTTGAAGCAGGAGGCGTTGAAGGTATTGGAGGAAAAGAGGGGCGTCTTTACTGCGGAGAATCTGGATAAGACGGCCTGCTATGAGGCCTGCAGGGTGATGTCCGAGGCGGTGGAGAAATCCATCGACAGACTGGAAATCAATAAGGACAGTGTTGCGTACACCTTTGCCATCAGCCTAAAGGGCGATCTGGATCAATATTTTTCGGGTATCGGCAAGAATAAGAAGGCGGCTGTCGTCCATAATAAGCAGCAGAAAAAATATGACAGACTTGCCGCGGGTGGAAAGAAGCCTTCATGGAAGGTTCCGCCGTCCACCGCCGTGGATTTGGATCTGGCCAAGGAGACGGTGCTGGCCTGCGTGGACCGCATGATAGAGCATTATAAGGCGGTTCTTAAGAATAAGGACGCAAGGGATTATGACGGAGAGACAAAGCGGCTGATTGCGTTTTTCAAGGAAAACGCTTCGGGAGTGGTTCTGAAGGTTACGAAGACCATGGCCAAGTACAAGGCCCTGAAGCTGATGGAAGAGGTGGGCATTTCCGATACCAGAAAGCGTTATCGCCAGTATCCTTTCGAGTTTTCCGGCGGTATGAGGCAGAGAATCGTGATTGCAATCGCACTGGCGGCGGATCCGGATATTTTAATCTGCGACGAGCCCACCACGGCTCTGGACGTGACCATACAGGCGCAGATATTGGAATTGATTAACAGTCTGAAGGAGAGAAGGCATCTTTCCATTATTTTCATTACCCATGATCTTGGGGTCGTGGCCAATATGGCGGACAGGATTGCGGTGATGTACGCGGGTAAGATTGTGGAGATCGGAACAAGCGAGGATATGTTCTATTCCCCGGCGCATCCTTATACATGGGCGCTTTTGTCGGCAATGCCGGATGTGGAGACCAACGAGAAGCTGGAGGCCATTTCCGGCACCCCCCCCAATATGATATATCCTCCCGTGGGAGACGCCTTTGCGGACAGAAATAAATATGCCCTTAAGATTGACTTTGAGATGCAGCCGCCCATGTTTAAAATCAGCGATACCCATCAGGCGGCCACATGGCTCCTGCATCCGGATGCGCCTAAGGTAGAGATCCCTAAGACGATTACGGACAGAATAGCCCGGATGAAAGCAAAGAGAGGTGCGGCCCATGAGTGAGAGAGCGAAGGTAAAAGAAGGCGAAACGTTATTGAAGGTGGAGCATCTATGCCAGTATTTTAAGAAAAATAAAGCGGTGGACGACGTGAGCTTTGAGATTAAAAAGGGCGAAGTGTTCGGGCTGGTGGGGGAGTCGGGCTGCGGCAAGACCACCACGGGCCGCTCCATTATCAAGCTCTACGACATCACCTCCGGCAATATTTACTTCAAGGGAGAGCGCATTGCGGCGGGAACCCTGTCCTATCGGGAGAATATCAAGGAAGCCAGACAGAAGCTGAAAACCGAAACCGCAAAGAAGGCGGAGCTGGAAAATTATATCAAGGCCCAGCAGGAAGAAATCAAGGCGGCGAAGAGGGATCATAAAAAAAGAAGGTTTTATACGGATATCCAGATGATTTTCCAAGACCCAATCGCCTCTCTGGATCCCCGTATGACCGTGGGTCAGATTATCTCCGAGGGACTGGTTATCAACGGGGAAAAGGACAAAAAGGTCATAGAGAAGAAGGTCTATGAAGCGCTGGAAATGGTGGGGCTGGTGAGGGAACATGCGGGCCGGTATCCCCATGAGTTCTCCGGCGGCCAGAGACAGCGTATCGGCGTGGCCCGGGCGGTGGTCATGGAGCCGGAGCTTATTATCGCAGACGAGCCGGTGAGCGCGCTGGATGTGTCCATTCAGGCGCAGGTGATTAATCTGCTGGACGATCTGCGGGAAAAAATGGGCCTGACGGTTCTTTTTGTGGCCCACGATCTCTCCGTGGTAAAGTATTTTTCGGATAGAATCGGCGTGATGTACTACGGCAAGATGGTGGAGCTTGCCGACAGCGACGAGCTGTTCCTCCATCCCCTTCACCCTTATACAAGGTCTCTGCTGTCGGCGATTCCCATGCCGGATCCGGAGTATGAGAAGCAGAGGAAAAGAATTACCTACGTGCCCTTGAAGGAGCATGATTACAGCGTGGATAAGCCCGCTCTTCGGGAGATTCTGCCCGGACATTTCGTACACTGCAATCAGGCGGAATTTGACAAATACCGCGCCAGCGTACAGGAATAGGCCGTCCTATGAAATATGTGAAGTATATGGTGCAGGCTGCGCTGGGATTGGCGCTTTCCTTTGGCGTCATGTGTTATCGGGGAATTTTTGAGGCGGAGAGCGGCGCGGACAGAATTTTGATTATCTGCGACGGCTTTACCGTGACCGCGCTTTTGTTTATTGCAATGGGCGTCATTGTGTATGTTTCTTCCACGGGCATATTGGACGTCTTCGGCTATGCGCTGCGCAAAGGGGCTCATGCGCTGATTCCCGGGCTTGTGCGCGACAATCTGACGGATTTTTATGAATTTAAAATGGAAAAGCAGGAAGAGAGGAAGGCGAAGGGCGGGAATTCTACCCTGTTTGTAGGGGTTTTGTTCCTGCTGGCGAGTCTTGCGCTGACGTATGTGTGGTATCAGTATTAGCGGATGAGATAAGCCTCCGACGGGAAGCCGGAAGGCTTCGCCGCCAATGATCAGGATGTTGATATCATGCCTGTGAAAGCGGGAATTCTTCCGGTTTTTGCAGCTGTCAAGAATTATGAAAAAAAAGTCCGCGAAAGCGGACAGGGAGGTATCGGAATGAAAATCAGGATAAGGTATGCGCCCAGCCCCACGGGGAAAATGCATGTGGGCAATCTTCGTTCCGCTTTATACGAGTTTTTGATCGCAAAGCACGAGGACGGGACTTTTCTGCTCCGGATTGAGGATACGGATCAGGAGCGTTTCGTGGAGGGCGCCGAGGAGATTATATACCGGACGCTGGCGCAGACCGGATTAATACATGACGAGGGGCCGGATAAGGACGGCGGATATGGTCCCTATGTGCAGAGCGAGCGTGTTAAGACGGGCATTTATATGAAATACGCCAAGGAGTTAATCGAAAAAGGAGAGGCGTATTACTGCTTCTGCGATAAGGAGAGGCTGGCTTCCCTGAAAACGGAGGTGGTGGAGGGAAAGGAAATCTCGGTTTACGACAAGCACTGCCTGTCGCTTTCCGCGGAGGAAATCGAGGCCAAGCTGGCGGAGGGCAGGCCTTTTGTCATCCGCCAGAACAACCCCGCGGAGGGAACCACCACCTTTCACGACGAGCTGTATGGGGATATTACGGTGGAAAATTCACAGCTGAACGATATGATATTAATCAAGTCGGACGGGTTTCCCACGTATAATTTTGCCAATGTGGTGGATGACCATACGATGAATATTACCCATGTGGTGCGGGGGAACGAGTATCTGTCCTCCTCGCCCAAATATCAGCGTCTCTATGAAGCTTTCGGCTGGGAGCCTCCCAAATACGTCCATCTGCCCTTGGTCACGGATGAGAACCATAAGAAGCTGGCCAAGAGGGGAGGGAGCGAGTCCTTTGAGGGACTGCTTGCTCAGGGATTTGTGACGGAGGCGATTGTGAATTTTATCGCGCTTTTGGGATGGAGTCCCGAGGATAACAGGGAGATTTTCTCACTGGAGGAATTGATCAAGGAATTTGACTATCACAGAATCAGCAAATCCCCTGCGGTGTTTGATATGGTAAAGCTGCGCTGGATGAACGGCGAGTATATTAAGGCCATGGATTTTGACAGGTTTTATGAGATGGCGGAGCCTTATTTGAAGAAGGCGCTGGGCGTGGTCGAGGAGTCCTGCGCCGAGAGCGGAGCGTCCGCTTCGGGCAGGTTGATGGACGCCGGGGTGCTTAGGAAAATTGCGGCCATGGTCAAGACAAGAATCGAGGTATTTCCGGATATTGAGGAAATGACGGACTTTTTCCGGGAACTGCCGGAGTACGATACTGCCATGTATACCCATAAGAAAATGAAGACGGACGGCGCTTCGTCTCTGGAGGTGCTTACGGAGGTACTGCCTCTGCTGGAGGCGCAGGAAGATTACAGTAATGACGGGCTGTATCAAACGCTGTTAAAATATGTGGAGCAGAAAGGCTGTAAGAACGGTTATGTGATGTGGCCCATCCGCACGGCGGTATCGGGAAAGCAGATGACGCCTGCGGGAGCCACCGAGATTATGGAGGTATTGGGCAAAGAGGAATCCTTACGCAGAATCAGGAAGGGAATCGCAAAGCTGCAAAATGTCTGAATTTCGTGTATCTGCGGCTATGAGAGAGCGTCTGGGCGGAATGAATGAAGCCCAGCGCCGGGCCGTGCTTCACGGGGAGGGGCCGCTGCTATTATTGGCCGGCCCCGGCTCAGGCAAAACCTTCACTATCACAAACCGTATTTTATATCTTTTGGAACAGGGCGTCCCGCCGGAGAGCATTCTGGTGATTACCTTTACGAAAGAAGCCGCCCTGTCCATGCAGAACCGCTTTCACAAAATGGCCGCGATAAGCGGCCCGGTGTTCCATCCCGTCAATTTTGGAACATTCCATTCCGTTTTCTATCATATTTTAAGAGAATCTCACGTTCTGAAATCCAATCATTTATTAAGTTTATCGGAAAAGAAATCTCTGCTGCTTCCTATTTTACAATCGTATGCCCGGCAATCGCATGTCCCGCCATCTGCATCCAATGTTCAACGGCCTAATGTCACACAGGAAAAATTATTTTCGGAAGGGGAGGATATTTTTCGCAGTTTGAATGAGGACGCGCTTCAGATATTGTCCGCGGTGAGCTATTATAAAAACACCCTGCGTCTGTCGGAGGCGGGACGTCAAGCTCCGGCAAAGTGGCAGTCCTGCTTTGAGGCCATCTGCGGGGAATACGGGGCGGCAGTGAAACGGACGGGCCGCATAGATTTTGACGATATGCTCTGGGAATGCGAAAGGCTGCTCAGGGAAAACCGGGCGGCCGGGGAGTACTGGCAGAAGCGTTTTCGGCATATTCTGCTGGATGAATTTCAAGACATTAATCCGGTGCAGTATGAAGCGGTAAAATTATTGTCCGCAAGTCCCCATAACCTTTTCGCCGTGGGGGACGACGATCAGTCCATCTATGGCTTCCGGGGCTCGGAACCGGACTGCCTGAGGCGTTTTGCGGAGGAATTTCACGCGAAGCGGCTCCTGCTGGATGTGAATTATAGGAGCAGGGCGGAGATTGTACGGGCGTCTCTGGCGGTAATTGGGGAAAATAAAAATCGCTTTGAGAAGAAACTAAGAGCGGCGGACCGCATGGAGGATGTGGAATCCCAGAATGCCGCCGGAACCCGCAGCATTGTCGGCGTCTTAAATACTGCTGAAACCCGGAGCACTGCAGGTATGCTGCATACTGCCGGAACCCAGAGCACGCTCGGAATACAAAGTACGATTGGAAGTTCAAGGCTGGTTCGGCAGGAAAGAGAAGAACCGCCTCAAAAGCTTCCGGGCCCGGTGTCAATTCGGGCTTTTGTGGATAAGGAGGCGGAATACTGCTACATTATGAGGCAGTTATCCGCACGGGGCGGAACAATGGACTGTTCCCCTTCCATGGAAGAGGGGCATTCCATGGAAAGCAGGGCGGTGCTCTTTCGGACCAACGCCGGGATGCAGGGTGCGGCGGCCAGATTTAAGGCGGCGGGCATTCCTTATGAGATGCGGGAGAAAGCCTCAAATATTTACGAACATTTCATAGCCGCGGACATCAATTCGTATCTGCAGGCAGCGCATGGAGAGGGGAGGAGGGAACAGCTGCTGCGGATTATAAACAGACCCTCCCGTTATATCAGCAGGGAGGCGCTGGGCGAAGGTATTGTGGATTTCCAAGCCATGCGGGCATATTATGAAAGGGTCCAAATGCCGGAACATCAGAAGATCAATGTGATAAATGCATTGGTCCGGCTGGAAAAACAGCTGCAGAATATCCGCAGGATGCCGCCCCTTCCTGCGGTGCAGTATATTCTGAAAGCAGTGGGATATGAGCGGTACCTGAAGGAAATGTGGAGAACGAGACCGGAAAAGCAGCAGGAATGGCAGGATATGCTGGAATGGCTGAAGGAGGACGCGGCGGGATTCGGCAGCTGGCAGCAATGGAAAGCGTTTCAGGAGGAATACGCCAAGGCCTTGAAACAGGGCGGGGGAAAAGCGGCGGGAGGAAAAAGCGTCTCCTGTCCTTTGCAGCCAAGAACCAAGGAACCCGCCGTCTGGCTTTTGACAGTGCATGGAGCAAAAGGCTTGGAATTTGACAGAGTGTGGATTCCCGACTGTAATGAGACAAATTATCCCCATGGCAGAATGCCCGACGAAACAAGCGTAGAGGAAGAAAGGAGAATCTTTTATGTGGCTATGACGAGGGCTAAAAAGAGCCTGGAACTTCTTTACCTGACAGGTACGAAAGAACGTCCCAGGCAGCCCTCCCGATTTTTAAATCCTCTTTTTCTTAATGAGAGAAGAGCGGATTATTCCACCAGTTCGTCAAATTCGCAGTTGTCGAGATATTCGTCAAAAGCATCCGCGACTTTTTCATATTCTTCATCGTCGTCAATATAATCCAGCTCCGGCTCCTCGCTGGGATCGTCGGGATTCTCGTGATAGCGATAAAACCATACTTCGCCGTCTTCATCCGTCTCATTTTCATTTACCGGAAGCAGTGCAATGTAGTCTTTGGATTCCACTGTCAAAATGGTGACTACGGCGCAATTTACCACTCTGCCGTCTTCCAAGTCCAATTCCACCGTCATTTCTTCCATTTCATCTTCATTTTTCTTTCCCATAGAAATACCCATGCCTTTCATAACTGTTCCGCAGGCTTCAAAAAATGGCGCTGTGAGGCTGCGGATTTAATAGTTGAAAACCATTATACCTTTTTTTGGACGGCGGCGCAAGGGTTAAACTGGCGATGTGCAGAACGATTAGGCAGTTTTTAGCTTGTCATATGAGGCAGTTTTAAGAGTATTCCCTGCGGCGGGAGGTTAAGCTGCCTTTCATAATAAGAAATTTTTAGTAAAATTGTTACAAATGTGACAGAATTTTTATATATGGGTAGAAAAATTCTTAATAATTTGATATAATAAATACATAGTTTTTTTGTTTTTTATTGTTTACTCTGCTTATACATAGAGAGAGGAGGGATTTGGCGGGGGTCGTGTTCGGATTCAGATATCATGGAAACCGGATTCAGCCAAGAGACGGCATGTTGGTAATTGAAAGCAGTACACTGCTATTCAGGGCAATCAAGAACTCGCAGAGGGTATTTTCCATTGTTCGCAGGTACTGAGATGTAACTTCCGGTGAGATGGTGTCTGCGCGTTGCTTGGCACAATCAAGATAATTCAGGTCAAGTGGGAAAGCGGCGCAGAAATGAGGAAAATCATGCAGGGAGAAAGTAAAGATATTATACCGAATCAATCGGACGGCAGTAAACAGGATAAGCCTTTTGTGAGTATTGAGAAAAAGATTTCACGGCGGTTTGCACAGGTCATTATGCTCTGTTGTATTGTTCTGGGCGTTATCATATCTATTTTAAGCTATATTTCATCCGTAAGCGCAGTTTCAAAGACAATCAATAATACGTCGGATGTGGCGGCCGATTATGTGGCCGCGGCCATTGATAAGTATGTTTCCGTTGCCTATGAGACAGGCAGTATTGCGAGGCTGGCGGATCCGAATAGATCGGTGCTTGATAAAGCGGCTATTTTAAAGCAGAGAATCAAGGACCATGACTTCGAGGGCGGATATCTTCTTGACAGCAAGGGAGTGGACGTGATTTCCGGCGTAAATTTATCGGAGAAGGAATATTTCAAGCAAGGCATGAAGGGAAACACCTATATTTCCACGCCTGCCTACAGCACCGTGACAAACGCGGTATCCTTTGTGGTTGCGGCGCCCTTATGGGAAGACGGTATTCCGGGAACGACTCCGGTGGGCGTTGTGGTCTATGTTCCCAACGGCGAGTTTTTGAACGATATTATGCGTTCCATAAAGGTGGGCAGGGGCGGCACCGCGTTTATGATTGATTCCAACGGCATTACCATCGGCGATATTAATTCCGAAATAGTGGGTGTGGAGGATACGCTTGCGCTGGGAGATACGGACCGCAGGCTTAGGGACTTCAGCAAAATCTGCAAAAAGATGACGGCGGGAGAGAACGGTACGGGTACTTATTCATACGGCGGAGTTACCAAGGTAGTCGCTTATTCTCCGGTGCCGGGGACAGAGGGATGGAGTATTGGCGTGGCTGCGGTAAGAAACGAATTTTTGGGAATGTTCTATCTTTCGCTGGCGCTGACGGTGGTGTTTGTGGCATTGTTCACATTCTTTGGGGTAAGGAACGGCGTCCGTCTGGGCAAGGCGGTTGCAAAACCGATTGCGGTTTCCGTGGACCGTCTGAAGCTTTTGGCTGAAGGAAATCTGCATGCTCCCACTCCGAAACCGGAGACAAACGACGAGACGGCAATATTGATGAACTGTCTGGCGGAGACGATTGACGACTTAAATGTGGTGATCTCGGATATCAGCACACAGCTGGCAGAGCTGTCCGAAGGGAATTTCACCATTGCCATCGATTCCACTTATAAAGGAGATTTTGCGTTGATCAGTGATTCTTTCCGCGGAATTGTCGCCGCGCTGAGCAGCGCCATGAAGGATATCGACAGCAATGCGAAGTGCGTTCAGAAAGGCGCTACGGATCTTGCGGGAGCGGCGCAGTCTCTTGCGGAAGGCGCTACGGATCAGGCCAGCGCCATTGAAGAGCTGACGGCAATGATGACGGATATCTCCGAGAAAATACAGGTGAACGCCAAGAATGCGGAGAAGGTCCGTCTGGTGGTTGACAGCATGAATGATCAGGTGATTGAGAGCAATAAGCAGATGAAGTTCAATTCGGACGCTATGTTAAAAATCCGTGAGGCGTCCGACAAGATTGCGCAGATTATCGGCAGTATTGAAGAAATTGCGGACCAGACCAACCTTCTTGCGCTGAATGCGTCTATTGAGGCGGCAAGGGCGGGGGAAGCCGGAAAAGGATTTGCGGTTGTGGCCACGCAGGTGGGAACTCTTGCGGACCAAAGCTCCGAAGCGGCGAGAAATACGAAGGATTTGATCCAGAGCGCAATCACGGCTGTGGAAGAGGGAACCAGATTGACGAAATCTACCGCAGAGTCCTTGATTGCAGTGGTTGACAATGCAAAGATAGTAAATGATTCCATTGCCGAGATTGCGGCTGCGTCCGATAATCAGGCTGAGGCCGTGGGACAGATTACGGAAGGAATTAATCAGATTGCGTTTGTTGTAGAGTCTAATTCCGCTACTTCGGAGGAAAGCGCGGCTGCGTCGGAAGAATTATCCAGTCAGGCGGACGCGCTGAAGGAGCTGGTGGGTAAATTCAAGTATTTTGCTTAATGTATTGAGTTTAATGAAAGGCAGAAGCGGGAGAACAGATGGGATACAAGTGGATAAGCACTGTCTGCGGCTGTATTTTGACGGGCAGCTTGTGCGGGACAGTGTGTTATGCGGGAAATGGGAATCCGGAGGTGGTCTTGACGGCAGAAGCGGGGGAAGTTCACCTTACTGCCGGAATCCAGAATTTATTTGAACGTGGAAAAGTACATATATATGAGTGTATGGAGAAGTACGGATTGTCCGAAGAGGATTTGCTTCTGTGCATGCGCGAAGAAGAAAACGAATATGCGGATCTTGCCATTGCCGACGTGACCAATTATGTGAACGTGCGCGCGGAACCGAATACGGAAAGCGCCATTGTGGGAAAGATATACAATGGCGCGGTAGCCCATGTTCTGGGGACGGCCGGGGAGGGGAATGACTGGTTTCAAATTATTTCCGGAAACGCGCAAGGGTATATTAAAGCCGAATATTTTCTGTATGGGGAGGAAGCGGCGGCGGTCATCGATAAGTACGTGACCCGTTATGCCGTAGTTCAGGCGGACAGGCTGAACGTGAGAGAGAGTCCCGGCACGGAGGTAAAACGAATCGGTTATATTGATAAAGATGAGAAAGTAAAGCTTTTGGACGACGAGCCTTTGCAGGACGAGCTTCAGGAAGGCAGAGAATGGCTGAAGGTGCAGTATACCGACAGCCTGTCAGGCTATGTGGCGGCGGAGTATGTGACAATCGTTGAGGAATTTGTCTACGCCAAAACCTTAGAGGAGGAAGCAAAGGAACTGGAAGAGAAAAAGGCGTTGGAGGCCAGACAGCAGGTTTCCGAAAAGCAGGTATCGGAGAACACTTTTGTAAGTCCCGCTCCGCCCAATACGGAATATTCCACCAACGAGGAACTGCGCAGCCAAATTGTGGAATTTGCCATGCAGTTTCTTGGAAACAGGTATGTGCATGGGGGGCAGACCTTGGAGGGAGGAACGGACTGCTCCGGTTTCACAAGCCTGATATATAAAGAGTTCGGCTATTCCTTGAGCCGGACGCCTGCGGGGCAGCTGTCCGGCGCGGGAAGAGGGATTGATTACAGCGAAGCCCAGCCCGGGGACATCCTCTGCTATGGTTCCGACGGCGTCTGCACCCATGTGGCGCTCTATATCGGAAACGGGCAGATGATTCATGCCGCCACGCCCAAACAGGGTGTTGTGATAGGAAACGCGGGCTATACCACGGTAATGGGCGTGAGAAACGTGATTGACTAATCTGCCGGTTCCGGGGAGGGGGCTTAGTCGGCCCCGCTTTCCGGCGGCAGGATGTCCGTTTTATGCAGCATCATATCGCCGAAGATTTCCTCGCTTTTTGCCCACAGGTCAGCCAGATGGAAGGGGATCCCGCCGTAATTCCAGATACCGTGGGCAAGGGCCAGTTCTTCGGTATAATCGTCCAAGGGATATACGCCCTCCGATTTCAGCGAGCCGTTTCTATAATGGTTTACCAGAGGCAGGATGCCCGTATGGTTTTCCTCAATGGTTACGCCCGTCTCCGTGACATGGAAAGTCACCCAAGCCATTCCTTCCAGCATACAGAGAAAATCTTTCTGGGTGGAGACATAATTGCCAAGGGAGTAAAAGCAGAGCGCTTTGTCCCCGTTTTCGGCAGTGACCCATTCCACCGGCTGAGGGACATGGGGATGGGTGCCGATGATTAAATCGGCTCCCGCCGCCGTCATCTCCGCCGCAAATTTGCGCTGATAGCTGGAAGGGGTGGTTTGATATTCGGTTCCCCAATGGGGGAAGACAATTACAATATCCGCATTTTCATCTGCTTCGCGGATATCTTCTGTCACTTCAGGATTCAAAGCAGTAAAATTGATAGCGCCCGTACTGCGATCATAGTCACAAAGCATATTCAGACGCCCTCTTAAATTGGAG
This sequence comes from uncultured bacterium, assembly GCA_948467735.1. Lineage (GTDB taxonomy): Bacteria > Bacillota > Clostridia > Lachnospirales > Lachnospiraceae > Acetatifactor. The sequence goes on along the minus strand of CAOKFN010000023.1, from coordinate 8,194 downwards.
GGGAGCGACGCCAGATTGGGGCCATATGTATAGTTCAGGATGGCAAATGTAATATCTTTTATTGTCAGGTAGGAAATACGGGATTCCGGTACTTCTTTATAGATGCCCGTCATAATGACGTCAGGGTATTTTTCCCAAAAGGACGCGCAGTGCTGCAGGCCGTCCAGTCCCTGATCCGCCGCATGGTTTGTGGCGTGAAGCACCACGTTAAATCCTGCGGCCGCGATAGAATCGCCTATCTCGGTGGGAGAATTGAAATTGGGAAAGCCGGAAAAGCCAAGTTCGTTTCCGCCGAAAATGGTTTCCTGATTTGTGACTTTGATGTCTGCCATCGCAAGGTATTCAGATATTTTTTCAAATAAAAATGCATAATTGTAGCTGCCGTCTTTTTGTTTTCCGGCGTTTACCACACCCATATGCAGCAGGTTGTCCCCCAGCGACATCAAGGTAATGTCGTATTCCTCAAAGGGTTCTTCCGTGGGGGCGGGAGTCGGCACATGAATTTCCGTGGGCGGAGGCGCGGAAGGATTCTGTAAAATAGTATTCGAGGGCGTTTTTGGCTCTTCCGAGAGACTGCCGCCTGTGGGCGCTGTCTCGGAGTCGCTTAACGGAATATGGGCGGATGCGGCAAAGCAGGCTGTCAGCAGAACGAACGACAACAGTATCCGCGGCAGTAAATGTTTTCTTTTCATAAAATCACCAAGCCTTTCTCAATAGGAAAAATAGAAATTATTATCCCCTGTCTTGTATCATAACGTTTTTTCTGTATTTGTCAACTTGTGATTTTGCTGATTTTTTATTATAATAAACCTATGGCGGTTTCAGCAGGACAAAAATTGATTCGGCTGTACTGTCAGAAGGGAGGAAACGCGATGACGGAAAAAAATTTGCAGAAAAAGCCTTATCCCTTAGGCGCTCACATTGAGGATGGTGGAGTGCGTTTTTCCTTTGTTTCTAGGGCGTCTTCCTGCGGAATTCTGCTGTATGACAGAAAGACGGGGAAAATGCTGCGGAAAATACCTTTTTCGCAGGAGGACAGAATTGGGCGCGTTTATTGCAAAACAGTGCGGGACGTGGACGCACAGAGATGTGTTTATCATTTTTATGAGGAAGACCGAATCATTCCCGACGAGCGGGCGAGGTTTTTCCCTAAAAAGGTTTTTTATGGGAAAGAGAGAACCGTACAGGATTTTAAAGCCGGTTTTCTGCGGGAGGACTTTGACTGGGGGGAAGACTCTTTTCCAAGACTTCCCTATCATAAGGTGACAGGATATTGTATGCATGTGAGAGGATTTACGAAGCATGTATCCTCCGGTGTGAAAAACAGGGGAACCTTTGCAGGTATTGTGGAGAAGATACCTTATCTGAAGGAAATCGGAATCACTACCATTGAGCTGCAGCCGGCTTACGAGTTTACGGAGGTTCCCATCAAAGAAGAGAAGACGAAAAATATCCCCACAAGCACGAAGCCTGTGGAATTGAGTGTGCTTTGTGAAGAAAAACTGAATTATTGGGGGTACAAAAAAGGGTATTATTATGTGCCGAAAGCGGCTTATGCCGCTTCCGAAGACCCGGCGACAGAGTTTAAAATGCTGGTAAAAGCGCTGCATGAGAATCATATGGAGCTTGTGATGCAGTTTTATTTTCCGAATGAGGTAAAGCGGGGGGAAATAGGGGACATTCTGCGCTTTTGGGTCATAGAATATCATGTGGATGGTTTTCATCTGCTGGGAGAGAACCTTTGCGCGGATACGCTGGCGGCGGACGACGCCTTGGCGGACACGAAACTATGGTATTATCAATTTGACACAGGTTCCGTTTATGAAAGAAACGAACAGCCTTTGTATCCCCATGCGGCTGAGTATAACGACGAGTGGTATTACTGCATGAGGGGTTTTTTAAAAGGCGATGGGAATATGCTGGGCAGGGCGCTTTACCAGATGCGGTATATTCCCGAGAAGGCGGGGCGTATTCATTATCTGACCAATTATTACGGCTTTACCCTAGCCGATATGGTCTCCTATGAGCATAAGCACAATGAGGCGAACGGGGAAGATAACAGGGACGGAAACAATTATAACTGCAGCTGGAACTGCGGGGAGGAGGGCGTGACCCGCAGACGCAAGGTTCTGCAGCTTAGGAAAAAGCAGATGAAAAACGCCATGTGCATGGTGATGCTTTCTCAGTCCACTCCCCTGATTTTCATGGGGGATGAATTTGGAAATTCACAGAAAGGCAACAATAATCCCTACTGTCAGGATAATGCGGTGGCGTGGCTGGATTGGGGCAGGGCCGCTAAAAACGGAGAGCTGTTGGAATTTTGGAAAATGCTGGCGGCGTTTCGGAGAGAACATCCGATTCTGCGTCCCCGGAGAGCGCTGCGATTAATGGATTATATCGCCTGCGGTTATCCGGATTTGTCCTACCATGGGCAGAATGCCTGGCGGCCTCAGACCGAGGGAAACTGTCGGCATATCGGGATTATGCTGTGCGGAATCTATGCGAAAGACGAAAAGAGCCGGGAGGATGATTTCCTGTATCTTGCCATCAATATGCATTGGGAAAACCATAGGCTGGCATTGCCCAAGCTGCCAAAGGGGATGAAATGGGAGCTGGCGTTTGCTACGGATGGGCAGGAAATGGGAGCGGACAGGGAAAGACAGGAGCTTCTGCGGGAGATCCCTCCGAGAAGCATCGCAATGTACATGAGTGTCCGGGAACAAGAAGTCAGCATAGGACAAGAAGTCAGTTCAGGGCAGAGAGTCGTGCAAGAGGAGGACCCGGGCTTAGAGCAGGACGTTAATTTAGAGCAGGATGCTGTCTTGGTAAAGGAGTAATCAATGAACAAGGCTTTGCTTCACTTTAAGACAATCACTTATCATAAATATCTGGTGGCAAAAGGCTGTTTTCGCGTAGGGTTGTACTGGCAGGGAATTTTTCATGACATGTCTAAGTTTAGTCCGTCGGAATTCATGGTGGGAGTGAAATATTTTCAGGGACATAGAAGCCCTAACAATGCGGAGCGTGAGGCGTCGGGATTTTCCAGCGCATGGATGCATCATAAGGGAAGGAACAAGCATCATTATGAGTACTGGATTGACTATGACAGACAGGGAAGGATGGTTCCGGTACCCATGCCCGACAGGTATATCGCGGAAATGATCATGGACAGAATCGCCGCATGCAAGGTATATAAGGGAAAATCGTATACGGACGCCTCGCCCTTGGAATATTATGAACGGGGCGGCAGTACAAATGTACCCATGCATCCATATACGAAGTTAAAATTGGAGCGTATGTTAAAGATGCTGGCAAAAGAGGGGGAGGAAAAGACATTTGCCTGCATTCGGAGGGAGCTTGTGAGGCGTCGGCGGCGGGGCCGTTGACTTTCGGACGGATAGAGTGCCGACGCCCCGTAACTTTTTTGACTGCTGCTGCATATGATACCATAAACATATCATATGGAGAAGTTTATGAATTGTATTATTTTGCTGTTGCTGCTTAGCTGCTGCGGCGGATGGGGAAACGGCGGTACCTGCTGCAATGCCGGAAACAATGTTAACTGCTGCGGCAGGGAGAACAGAAGGGACAGGGGGATGTGCGGAAGGGGACCGGACAGAAGGCCGGAAGAGTGCGGCTGTGCCGAGGAGAAGCCTTCCTGCGAGAACCGTGACCGCGATTGCGACTGCGAAAGAAATGAAAGGGAGCGAGAAAGGGAGAACTGCGACGTTTCAGGCATGGTTCCGCCGCCTTGGCAGGAATATCCCGGATTGTCCCGCCGTGACAACAGGGATGATAATGACTGCGATTCCTAAGTCAAATTCAATAACCCCGCCGCAGGCTGCCGGGGCGTGAAGCTTGCAGCGCGGCAGAGCCGCAGGCGTCCGAAGGATGTCTTGGCATGTGACCCTCGCGGCATTCGTCAACTGCTAAAGCCAGCTAAAGCTGGCTTTAAGCATGGCATTTGGCTCCATTGCTCAAAGAGCAATGTTTGCTCAATGAGCAATGTCTGCTCCGGAACAAATGTCTGTTCGGACAGCAATGTCTGCTCCGGGAGAAATATCTGCCCAGCGGCCTGCGGGAATAAAGACGGGAAAATTTGGCGGCGGCGGGCCCTATGAAGGTTGACCGCTGCTGCCGGTTATGCTTCGGCGGTCTTTGCTTCCAGCTCCGCTAGTTCCGTTTCCGTTTCCATCATGCGTTCCAGCAGCGTTTCCTGATTGTGCTCTTCAGAGTCCAGCTGGGACTGTAATTCCATCAGTTTTTCATAATCGGCCCCAAGATCCGGATTCATCAGCTGTAATTTTAGTTCATCCGTCCGCTTCTCGCTCAAAAGCAGCTGTTCTTCGTACTTTTTCAGCTGTGTTGACAGACGGGATCTGATTTTTCCGGGATTGTAATATGTCTTTTTGTCAAATACATCCGAAAGAGTGGGGGCGTCCGGATCGGATTTGAGGTTTGCGCTTCCTGTTCCTTTGGAGCCTGCGGCCCGGGCGTTGGTACCGCCGCCGTTTTCCGCCGCCCGTTTCTTTTTTTCCTTTAAGTAGTCTTCATAGGGATAGGGATACTGCGTAACCCGGCCTCCTTCAAATTCCAGAATCCCCGTGGCCGTCTGCCGGATAAAATAGCGGTCATGGGACACGAACAGCACGGTTCCGGAAAACGCGGCCAGCATCTGCTCCAGAGCTTCTTTTCCGATGATATCCATATGGTTGGTGGGCTCGTCCAAAATCAGAAGGTTGGGTCTGGTCTGGAACATTTTGCACAGGGCAAGACGCACTTTTTCGCCGCCGGAGAGCTGTCCCATTTTTTTCTCCACATCTTCTTGGGAAAACAGGAAGCTGCCCAAAGCGCTTCGCACCTGTTCCCGCATGAAATCGGGATATTCCTGCCAGAAATTTTCCAATACGGTCTGTTCGGGATCGGAGATATCCTTCACGGCCTGCTGCTGGTCGAAATAGCCCCATTCCACATTGTGTCCGAAGGCATATTTTCCGCCCAGAGAGGGCAGGACGCCAACCAATGTCTTTAACAGCGTGGATTTGCCCCTGCCGTTTTCTCCGATGACGGCGAGACGTTCCCCTTTTCGCAAGGAAAAAGAAACCCGGCTTAATTCCTGCTCGTAGCCGATGCTTAGATTTTTGGCGGTCAAGACTTCCGTATAGCTTTCTATTCTGGGGACAAACAGAGCATGGAAGGCTTTGGTGTCAAAGCGTCTGGGCTTCTCGATTTTCACCATGTGCTCGATTGCCATGCGCTTGGAACGGGCTGCGGAGACTTTGGTGGGAGTGTTTTTCCATTTTTCAATCCATTCCGTGAGACGCTTGATTTCCTGCTGCTGTTCTTCATAGTCTTTTTCCTGCTTGAGCAGGGCCTCCTCCTTCTGCTTTATGAAGGCGGAGTAATTCCCCGGATAACGCTTGATTCTGTGATATTCAATCTCATAGGTCACATCTGCCACTTTGTCCAAAAACATTCGGTCATGGGACACGATGACCACGGCCCGGTCATAATTTTTCAGATAATCTTCCAGCCATTCGATGGTGGGAAGATCCAGATGGTTGGTGGGCTCGTCCAACAGCATGATGTCGGGCCTGCTCAAAAGCAGTTTGATAAAGGCGGCTTTGGTCTGCTGGCCCCCGGAAAAGCTGCCGATGGGGCGGGATAAATCCTCCAGACAAAAGCCGAATTTCTGAAACATAATCTCCATATCCTGCCGCCATGTGTAGCCCCGAAGGGCCTCCATTTCCTTCTGCAGACGGTCGTATTCATTAAACAGGGATTTGTCAGCCGCCGAGCCAAGCTGCCGTTCAATTTCTTTCATTTTGGCCTCACAGGCGAAAATGGGAGCGAAGGTTTTCTTAATTTCCTCCTCCATGGTGATTTCCCCGTCGGGAAAACTAATCTGGCGCAGAAAGCCGATATTCTGCTTCCCGGCCATGGTGATGCCGCAGGTAATGTCGCTGTCTAAATTATTCATTTGGATATCGCCGGTAATCAGCTTTAACAGCGTGGTTTTGCCGCAGCCGTTTCTGCCGATCACCGCGATTTTCTCATTGTCGCGAATTTCAAAATTGACGTCCTCCAATATGGTATCCGCGCCGTACTGCACCAGCGCGTGTTTGATTTCGTATCTCATTATTCACCTCTATTTCCAACTGCCGCAAAGCGGCAGTTTGTATCTAACTTTTGGCTTGTTCCTGACATGTCCGGGCGAGTCGCGCGCGGCGCCGGAAGCCGCGCTCCGCGGGGATTTTATCGTCATGAATAAAACCGCGGCAGAATCCGCCGCGGTTTTGTGTCAGGAACAGCTTTTATGAATCAAGACCTTACCCAATTATGCCATGGATATTACGACCGACCTTTTGTCCGGCAGAAGATAGTATATTCTGTTGAATTGTCTTCCGGTTGTAATAATGTCATGGCTTTTTCCTCTTTCTTAACATTTGAATAAAATAAGCATATCATACAACTATAATATTTTCAAGATTAAATGGTTTCAAATCACGGAAATCAGTTTTGTGAATCATTATGCGTTTTTGTGCATTGCCCTCGTGTTTTCGAGTGTATATTAACGTTGAAACCTTCAAAATCAATACTGAATGGAGTGACAAGGAATATTTATACTGAAAAATGATTTCCGCGGCTTCAAATCAGGTCGGCGATTCGGATGCTGAAATCTTCATATATGCAGACAGGGATAACGTCGTCGAATTTGTACTGGTTTGATTCAGTTTCATTTTCAAAATCATAGACATTTACCGTGTGCGTTGCAGGGTTTACAATCCAATATTCCCGAACCCCGGCCGTGCGGTATTTGAAAAGCTTGATATTGTAATCCATGTAGGGATTGGAGGGCGATACGATTTCAATAATCCAGTCGGGCGCGCCGCTGCAGCCGCGGTCGTCTATTTTTGTCCTGTCGCAGATAACGGAGAGATCCGGTTCCACATAATTCTTATCATCCCCATATAGAAACACAGCAAAAGGGGCGGGGAGCACCTCGCAGTCCCCGTTCCTGCCGTCGATATAATTGGCTATCTTCTGGCCCAGCCTGCCCACAAGCCGCTGATGGATTGTCCTTTGCGGAGCCATCATGTACATCCGCCCGTCGATCAGTTCCGCCCGCTGACCTTCCGGCAGGGCATAGATATCTTCGATTGTATAGATTTTTACCTGTGCTGAATCCATAAAAATACCTTCGCTTTCCTTTCGCGGATGTCGTTCCCTGACGGGGCATTCGGCCCGCCTGCTGATTTTAATATAGCATCGGGGGGCGGGAAAGTCAATAAAAAGGTTACTTGGCGGGGCGGACTGCCGCAGGGCCGGGAAAAAGCGGAAAAACGGCCGGGGAAAGCGGAAATCAGTCTTGACAAAATGGGGGGGTAGTATAATAATAAAGGAAGTTTATGGCTCGGGCAGGGCAATGAGGGGCCGGAGGGCCGGGACGTGAAATGCGGAATGTGTTCCGCGGGATATGGAAGAAAGAAACAGGAAAACAGGAGGGAGAAGAATGGAAGCGGTTGGAAGAAAAGCGGAGAGGAGCGGCCTGCGCCCGCCGGAGGGCCGGACGCGGCAGGGACTGGGGGCCGTGCGGAGGGCGGCGCGGAAGGTTTTAGGGTGTCTTGCGCTGTGTCTGGCGGTATGGGTCGGAAGCCGGATGTGCGTGCAGGCGGAGGAACAGGAAGGGACTGTGCCGCGCAGCGGGACGTTTGGGAAGAACGGCGGACTGAGCTGGGTGATGGATGAAGAGACGAAGACGATTACCATATCCGGGGAGGATGAGCCGGGGATTGTGAGAACCGGTACATATGGCTGGACGGAAAATGATATTTTCCCTCAGGATACAAAATATATAAAATTTGACGGCTGTATTATGAGCGGGTCAATGAGCTATGTCTTTGGACGGCTGAAGAACTTGAAAAGCATTGATATAAGCGGTCTTGATACCGGAAGCGTGACGGACATGGGGAGCATGTTTTACGGCTGCAACGGGCTGACAAGCCTAGATCTGGGAGGCCTTGATACCGGAAGCGTGACGGATATGGGGAGCATGTTTTACGGCTGCAGCGGTCTGACAAGCCTAGATCTGGGAGGCCTTGATACCGGAAGCGTGACGGACATGTGGGGCATGTTTTCCGGCTGCAGCGGTCTGACAAGCCTAGATCTGGGAGGCCTTGATACCGGAAGCGTG
>CAOKFN010000022.1 GCA_948467735.1 uncultured bacterium | reverse complement strand
AAAATGAGTATGCACTTATGACACTGGCATTAAAAAAAGCAAAGGACGAACATGGGGAGTATAGATACGATATTGAAGATATTTATGAATGGATTGATTATGTTAGAAGTATGGGGATTGAACAAATTTTTAGTTGAAATTGATAGAGCAGCTTTTCGGTTTATCGAAAAGGGTAGGTGTATCAAAAATGGTGGATTGCTATGGGAAGGAAAATGACGAGATGCAGAAAGCATTCTCACAGTAATAGTGGGAAAATCCATAAAATGGGAATTTCAGAAGCCTGATGAAATGGGGATTAAAATCAGATGCCATACTACTTTTTGTATGTGTTAAAACACCTGAAAAATAAATGATTTAGCGGGTGGATGTATATGCGGAGGACAGAGTAGAAATAAAGTGTAAAATGGCAGATTATGTGGAAGAATAAGGGGTGATTGAAAAGTTGTTATGGATTTGTTAAAAATTTTTAGTCCTAACTTGACACAACCTTATATGGGGCATACCGGGTATAGCACGAAGGAAAATGTGAATAATATTGAGATTACGCATCTACACTGGGGGCTGCAGTTGATTTTTGACGAGTCCCGGAAAGAGGGGAATAACGAGATTTGGATTGACGTGTATCCGCTGACCAGATTCCTAGCGAAGCATACCCAGACGGCGGTGAAGGTGGAAGGGACTGTTTTTCACAGTTCCCAAAGGTAACAGTCCCTGATTCAATGTACGCAAATTCCAGCTCGGTATGCCAGCGCCTTTCCACCCATGTTTCAGCTTCCGGCAGTTCAGGCAGGATCCTCACCGCCTTTTCTCCTGATTTTTTGATAAGCCAATTCTAGGAAAACAATGTTTAGGAAAGCAAACAAAGTCAAATACAGCGGCATGATCCATATACCGATGGCCTGTTGAAGCCTGCCGAACACCGTTGGCATAAAAGTGCTCCCGAGATAGGCGGAAGCCATTTGCAATCCAATCACCGCCGCACTGTACTTTTTTCCGAAATTGTCAGGAGCCATGTGCTGAATTGCCGGATAGACCGGGCCCATACCTGTACCGACAGTCAGAAAGCCCACAGCGGCAGGAATATAGCCCTGAAACGGCAGGGCAGTCAGCAGAATCCCTGCAAACTCTATTGCAATCCCAATACGAATCAGCATACGGTCTCCAATCCGGTTAGAAACAAAGCCGGAAATCAAGCGTCCGAGCATCAGCCCGCCGAAAATAAGCGAACCGAACGCTGCGACAAGCTCTTCGCTCATGCCTTGCTTTGTGCCTGCAAAGTAGCTTGACGTCCACAAAAAACAGGCAGCTTCGCCTGCACAGTAGGAAAAGAAAGCAATCAATGTGAGCATAACGCCGGGAGCCTTTAATGCCTCCGCGATTCCCGCACTTTCCTCCATTTCCTGCGCCTCTTTTTCATTGTTTTTCCAGAGCGGCAGTGAAAGAATGCAGACAAGGAGAATTCCTATTTGAACATATGCCGTCCAGCGATAGCCCTCATTCCATCGCGCATATTTCAGGGCCATTGCCATAAGATTCGGGCTGATGACCGCTCCGAGTCCGTAAAAACAGTGCAGAAAGTTCATCACCGCCGAGGAATAATGATTTGCCACATAGTGATTGAGAGAAGCGTCAACCGAACCGGCTCCCAGACCGTAGGGAACAGCGAACAGAAAAAGCATCCAATACCGTGTGGTAAATGAAAATCCCAAAAGTCCTATTATTGTCAAAAATATTGAGACAATCACGATCCATTTGGTGGAAAATTTTTCGATCAGCTTCGGACCCGCCAGCGCCGATATGATCGTCATAAAAGAAATCGCCATAGAGACATAGCCCGCATATGACGAAGGCACATGAAAAACAGTCTGCATGGTTGGCCATGCTGAGCCGAGCAGCGAGTCGGGCAGACCGAGGCTTATAAAAGCAAGATAGATTACTGCAATAAGAAGCAAAGCCATATGATATTTATCCCTCCTCCGGTTTGTGATATTTCGTCCGGTGTGTTGATAGGCCATGGAACACGGGCATCCGGAAATAGTTGCAAAAAACTTCCAGCCATGCGGTATGGCCGGACAGCTGGCTCTGTCCCGGCCAAGGAATACCTGCGGGGCATGGATTCTGAGATTTGGATGCGCCGCCCCTGATAATTCGGGTGCAGGATTCTGCGCTGCGGATATTGGCTATGCCGTCCCCGGGTCGATGCAGGGATTCAGCGGTGACTGCTGCTTGAAAAGATTTGCCACCTCTGCTGCAGATTCTTTCATCCCTCTTTGGAACCATACCTCAGTCCAGCCATACAGGCTATAGGCAGCGAATGCTTTTGCATAAGCTTCTATTGCCGAATCCTCCGGCTGCAGACCGCATAATTCAATAATAACATCCTTCAGCAGATAGATCAGCCCTCTTTCATTGAGCAGGCTGTAAAATTTATGGTATTTCTCGTAATGGGAAAATATTCTGAGGATACTTTCGTCCAGAGGAGCCTCTGTGCTCTCGCTGCCGGGCATGAGATCAGCATGGAAGATTTCTCCGATATAGGCCTTTAAGATGGCTTCCTTGCTTTCATAATTGCGGTAAAAGGAGGCCCTTCCCACACATGCGGCATCGCATAATTCGCTGATTGAAATCTCTGCCATAGGCTTATCCTGAAGCAGTTTCAGAAGCGAGTCGGTCAGATGCCGGAGTACATATGCGTTTCTTCCCTGGTTGCTCATGGGGGATATGCTTTTTGTCTGTTCCATTTTGTTATTCTGTCCTCTCTGTTTTAGCGTTGTATTTTCAGTGTTCTGCCGCAGGAATGTTCATTCCCAGATGCCTGCAAGCTTGTCTTTGATGACCTGCAGGTCGCTTCGTTCATCAAGCTTTTGCTGCGTTTCCTGCGCCAGCCGGATTTCGTCCGTGATCACTGCGTCCACGCCGCTGTCCAGAAAGCGGTACATGGACTGGGCTGTGTTCACCGTCCATACGATGGCCTGCTTCCCGGCGTTATGCACCTGCTCCACCCGAAAGTCTGTGGCAATTTGTTCCTCCATAATCAGCAGGTCGCAGTTCAGCCGGGCCACATTGCCGATTCCGGCGAAAAACAGGGTGCCGGTCTCAAACTCCGGATAAGTGTCTTCCGCATAGTCGATGACGCTGTAATTCAGGGAGATAAGGGCCGCGTCCTGAACGCAGTCCTTCTCCCGGAGGATGCGGGCCAGGTCGTCTACCATCTGCCGGTCTGCGGTTCCTCCTTTCAGCTCGATATACAGCTTTCCTTTTCCTTTCATTACATCGAGCATTTCTTCCAGAGTCACTATGGGAAGCTCCGCACCGCTGCCGGTGGTATCCTTGATCCGCAGCATCCGGATTTCTTCCAGGGTCATATCCTGAGGAGATTTGGCCGTTCCGGTGAGCCGTTTGAAGTCGCTGTCATGGTTGATGATGTAATATCCGTCCTTTGTGCGCTGGACGTCGATCTCACTGCCATAGCAGCCGTATTCCATGGCGGCGTACAGTCCTTCGATGGAGTTTTCGGAGGCTTCCGTGCCGCCTGCCCGATGGGCAATGATTTTTACCGGTTCCGGGCAGACAAAAAACTGGTGGTAGAAAAGACCTGCCAAAACAGACAGCAGGAATATCAGGGCGAATACGCCCATCAGGATTAAAAGTTTCCATCCGTAACGGGATTTTCTGGGGCGTTCCGGCCAGAAAGCGCGGGCGCCTCTTGTGAATTCCAGATAATATCTGGTAAAGCGCAGCATCAGGTAAGCGCCGCAGAGCAGAAGCGCCACGGAGTCCAGATAGGAGCCCATCAAAACGGCGAGGCAGCAGAGAAATCGATAGAAAATCACGGCTATGTGGGTTTCCGTTAAGGGGGGTGTCCCAGAGGGGATGTTCAATCCGGCGACGCTGTCCGTTCCGGTTAAATTGTCCATTCCTGCTGTAGAATTGAAACTGTCTGTATATTCCGCAGCGGTCTGGGCGGAAGTGTCGGCAAAGCGCAGAATATCCGCATTGTATCCCTGCGGAAGCCCTTTCCCCATATCTTCAAGCACGGCGCAGGGCAGGAAACTGAAAACAAGATAGGCGGCAGTCAGAATCAGCAGGAGAAAGAATATGTGCTTCAGCATGCCGGAAATGAATTTCCTGCCGTGGGTTTTGAGGATACGGCGGGATTCTTTCTTAGCTTCGGCAGGCGTCATTCCGTCTATCAGCATGGCGTGGACGGAAAAAATGGAACGGTATCCTGCCCATGCCAGAGCGAGAATCAGCGCGCCGTAGGCGAAAGCATAGAGGGGCGCAGCCTTTATGACGTCCATGATGAAGTTCGGGATATAAAAAGCACGGGACAGGCTGATGGAAAAGCCTATGCCGCAGAGGGGTACGGCGATGAAGATGTACAGCAGGATCAATAGCCCTGCAGGCGACAGGAATCGGCGGAAAGAACGGATGCCCTTTCCCGCCTCCTGCAGAATGCCGGCCCTGCGCCCGTTCAGGACGTCCTCATGCATATGTATCTGGGCAAAGATTTCCATGATGACATACCAGAAAACCAGAAAACCGCCCAGAAGGAGCAGCACCGGGGTGCGCCAGCTAAACAGCAGTTCCTTTCCGTCTGCCGTGGTCACGGCGCCTCCCGCCGATTCGGCAGTCCATGCCATGAGCTTTGAAAGAAGGGAGGCGGGGACGGCCATGAGGAGCGCCGCAAGGATTTGGAAGCCCCACATCTCCGGCAGCGTTTCCAGTGTGAGCCTGCGGAAGCTGATCTGTTTTGGTTCCTGAGAGAATTCTCTGTTTTTTCGGTTTCTTTTCATGATAGATACTCCCTAACATTTTTGCAGATTATTTCTTTAGAATTTCAGCCAGCTTCCCGGCAATTTCCCCCGGCGTTTCCGGGCAGCCCCTTACCAGCCATGACATCACAATGTTAAAAATCCCTCCGGACAGAAAGCAGGATTTGAATTCGCCGTAGACCTCCCTGTAGGATAAGAGGAACCGCCTGTCGAATTCATCCCTTAACAGCTGGGTCAGGCCGGCTTTGTGAAGAATGAAGCATATTTCCCTATATTCCATCATGTGGGTGAAGAGTTTGGTAAAATATTCCGTGGGGCTGTCCCTCTCAAGGCTGATGGCGGAGCCGGAGACAAAATTGTCCGTGACCTGATCCAGCCATTTTTTCAGCACGTCTTCCTTGCTCTCAAAATTGCGGTAGAAAGAAGCCCTGCCGACCCTTGCGTGGCTGCATATTTCACTGACGGTAATCTCGCTGAACGGGCAATCTTTCAGCAGCTCTAAAAGGGCGGCCGTAATCTGTTCTATGGTATAGGCAGTTCTGGCTTCGTTGCTCAGCGGCGATACACTTTTTGCGTTTTGTCTCATTTTTCCCCATCCCCTTGACAGTGAACCGGCTTGTTGATACAATTTTTGATGACGTTACGAATGTTTAAGCAGATTATAGTACAAATGCTCCGTGATGTCAATAAAATGATTTCAGAGTCAAAATGGCTTCGGCCTGTCCGGGCCGGGAAAGGAGTAAAAATGTCGATTGACACAAAACGTATCATTATCCTTGGTGTGATAGCCCTTGCCGCCTTTGTCCTTGGAAGGCTGGCTGTCAGGGCATTCATGAACCTGCTGCTGGGCGGCACGCTGTTTGGAGGGAATTTCCTATGAAAACGAAAAATTCTGTGAAACCTGAGAAAAAGAAAGGCAGAGGGATGTTTGTATTGATTTCTATAGCAGTGTTTATCATTTTTTTCGGAATCGGAGCGGCTTCCAAGTTCCTGATCACACCGTCATGGGCTAAGGAGTACAGTGTGGCATGGAGCGATGAAATCGGAACCCTGAAGCTGGATCTCCCTTACGGGGAGGGGGAGGCGAACAAATTTGACCTGTACCTGCCAAAGGACAATTCTAGAGAAGCCTACGGCCTCGTGGTATACCTGCATGCGGGCGGCTTTACCAGCGGCGACAAATCCGGAGACCGGGAAATGCTCTCATGGCTTTGCAGCAAGGGCTATGTGGGGGCCGGGATCAATTACACCCTTTTTGCGGAACTGAACGGCATCTCTAACGGCGCAAGCGTTTCCACACAGGCGGATGAGATCAAGGCTGCGATCCCGAAAGTGATTGAAGCCGCCGAAGCGGCAGGGTATCCCATTGATAAAATGGCTGTTGCGGGCGGTTCCGCAGGCCATGCGCTTGCCATGATTTATGCCTATCGGGATGCCGCGGAAGCTCCCGTGCCTGTGGTTCTCACTTTCGGCGCGGTGGGGCCGTCCTGCTTCTATCGGGAGGATTGGGACAATTACGGCTTCGACCGGGAGACGGAGGAAAGCTTCCAAGGGGCGGCGGGGATTTTCAGCGCCATGCTGGGGGAGATGATTTCGGTGGAGGAAATCAAGGATGGCTCCTATATCGAACGGATGAAGCCCATCTCTTCCGCAGCGTATATCACGCCGGACGCTCCGCCCACCGTGGCCGCCTATGGAACCCATGACCGGATCCAGCCATTTAAGGCATCGCTGCGCCTGAGGGATGCTCTGGAAGAAAACGGTGTGGACTACAAATATTTTGAGCTGCCCCATTCGGGTCACGGCCTCCAGAACGATAACGCCATACAGAGGCAATGGTCGGAAGCCATCGATGAATATCTCGACAAATATATGCCTGTAGAATAGGCACTTAACAACGAAATCTTGTACATCATGGCAAAATTTTGGTTTCGTCTTGTCCGGGTTAGGCCGGGTAAGAGGGCGGTAAGAGCAGAATTCTGGTATTGCTGTGAATTTTGACTGGCACATGCCTGAAAGATACATGGAGGATAGGAATGAAAAAAGCGATAAAAGTAATTGCCATTATCCTGCTGGTGATTGCAGTGCTTATAGGGCTCATGGCCTTTGCGCTTTCCAGACTGATAAAATCGGCGCTGGGGGATCAGTGGGAGGATGATGCGAAGCTTTTCACCATGCAGACGGGGCAGGACCTGCCGCCTTTGGAAAATGTCTCGCAGCGAAGGGTGGATATCAAATTTATCAATAAGGACGGGGCGGTGGAGACCCGGCCTATCCGGATCTATCTGCCGGAGGAGGCCGTCTGTCCCTGTCCCTTGGTCTATGTCCCCCACTATGAAATGGCGGAGGACTCCGCAGAGCTTCGGCGGTATCTGGCCCAAGGCTGGGCTGTGGCTTCCCCCACGGCCTTTGACAATGCCTATAACGGGGAACTGACGGATGACGATCTGGTGTTCAACAATGCCGCCCTTTATACGCTCCGCCATATGGAGGAATTGGACCGACAGAGAATCGCCTTGGTGGGCGGCAGCGCGGGGGGATATACCACGCTGATGCTGAGCGCCCTGCAGATGGGGAACTGCGTGTCCATAGCCACTGCGCCCATCAGCAATGTATATTTCAATTTCCACCAGTATTTCCCCCAGGCGGAAGCCTTTTCGGGGAACGGGGATTCGGGGGAGGCCCCTTTCTTTCTGAAGCTGGTGACGGGGATGTTCCTGCCCATCGGGGAGAATTTCTCCCATAAGGGGGATGTGGAAAGGTGGGAGGCCCTGTCCCCTGTGGGTCTGGCGGACTGCTTCAACAGTCCCTTGGTGGTGGTACATGTCACCTCCGACATTCTGGTACCCGTTGACCAGACCACCCGGGAATTTACTTACGAAAAGGAGGGGGACTCCATGCCGCAGGGATTTTCCACCAGACTTCCCCTTGACAATCCCGGCGTGCTGGGGCATTCCCTGGCGGAGGAGCTGCCTTTGGAACTGACCCATGTGGAACATATCCCCATCACCGACCCGGATGCGGACAGCGTCCTGCCCTATGATGGGGAAAAGCTGTTTAACCTGAATATTTATGACGACGGCCCCACCCAGGCCACGGGAAGCCACCGGGCTGCTGCGGGGACAGGAATCATCGACGATGTTCCTTATCTAAAGGAAATGTTCTCCCGGTCATTGGCGGGGACGGAAGCGTTAATGCCCGGAAAGCTCCGCCTGCTGCTGGAGCGTTACCAGGGCGGTAGCGTCCAGCTTCCGGCCCATGAGGGGATTGACGATACGGTCTACGGTTCCCTGGCCGTCTACCGGCAGGAGGTAACGGAGGAGCTGGGACAGTGGGCGGAGAACCATTCTCTGGAGGAATTGGATGCCGCTGTGCAGGAGGCCGTGAAAGGGGCGGACGAAAGCGCAGGCCTCCTTGAAGCATGGGCTGAGATACGGGCTGAGCTGGAAAGGTAACAGGCTTTCTATTATGTACGGAGGAACTGCGGCAATGGCGAAAAAAGAGAAGGCTTCCACAAATATAAGGAAACATTGAATTTTATCAGTGAGAATACTGGTATCCCAAGGGAAAATATTTTTATGGAAGCCGCACACGCCAGAAGGATGTGGATGAAATTATCCGTTCGCTGAGAGCTGTGATGCAGAGAGACAGGAATTGGAGCGTCAGGTAAAAGCACTTATTATAGCTTGTGGAATTGCCGCATCTGCGGACAGTTCTACGAGCAGGCTTAAGATGGAAGGAGCCGAAGATTTCGATTTCCGATTAAAAAAGGTTTGAAATGATGTATGTGTTTATTGCGGCGGCTGACCCAATGTGATATACTTAAAATATGCAAATCTTATCTCTTTTTGCAGAGAGAAGCAAAAAGATGATTGACAAATCCTTAGTCAAGCTGTTATAAGGATTACCCTTGGAGGTTTCAGCAGTAGGCTGCCCTATGTGTCAATCAGAGTATTTGCCGGATTTTTAAGGAGGTTAAAAGCAATTATACTTCTCCGTTTAAAAGAAAGGGAAGTATGGCGTATGAAAAAAACGATGGAATTAAACAAAGAAACGGCCAGTCGGCTGTGGGTACAACAGTTTGGAAAAAGGCAGAAGGCGGTTGATTTTTCTGGTCGTGAAATTGCGAAAGCCGCCTACAATGACAGGAACAGCGCTTATGGCTGGAATGTGGATCACATATTGCCGCAGTCAAGAGGTGGAAAAACGGCAGATTATAACCTGATTTGCTGTCATATTCTAACCAATGATGAGAAAGCGGACAAGTTTCCGTGTTTTAAAGCTAACGAAAAAGCATTTGAGATTCAAAAGCGACAGAATCATTATGAGATTATTGCGAGAACTGCCGAACAGAAGGAAGAAGACGATGGAAGCGTAAACTTTCTGGATGCAGCACAGGGGCTTAAATGCTGGAAACAATGTAAGGCTCATAATAAGGATGTTTTTGCCGGATATGTCAAGGTTAGAGTTGAACTGTTCGATGAAACAGTCAGCAATAATGAGAATTACAGATATATTCTTAGAGTTAAAACTGCCAATGAAATAGCCGCTGAATGCGTTCCGTTTTTTGATAGGTATGGGAAGTTTTTGTCAGAGCTGTTTGAAACTGACAATATTTTTGCCCAAAATAATAATGTGGGTAATTACAATTGGCCGTTTATGGATAGAAGTAACCGAACGTGTATTTTTACCATAATAGCGGGGAACATTCCGACCAAAGAAGATTCACAAAACCTTCTGGACGATTGCATAATATTGAATACATATAATGAATATTTTATTCGCAGTAAACTTTTTAAAAATATTCAGATTGCCTGCGGGATGGAGTGTTATGAAAATCGTTTTGAAATGGCTTTAAACTGCCGAAAGGATATTGTGGACAAAAGTGTGTGGTTTATTGATTCATTAATGATTGATGAACTTGTAAAAATTAACACGGATGCTAAAAAGAATTTGAGGATTGCTTCTCCCCAAAATGGATTTTATCCTTATAATTTTACATTCACAAAATTGAAAGAAAATCTTAGTAAACGTATTTGATATGAAATTTGAAGTATAATTTCTAACCTTTTTTGAGAGAGGCCGGG
The DNA here is from genome assembly GCA_948467735.1 of uncultured bacterium. GTDB lineage: Bacteria > Bacillota > Clostridia > Lachnospirales > Lachnospiraceae > Acetatifactor. Next base: position 66,740 of record CAOKFN010000022.1, on the reverse strand, counting down.
CAGCAGGCTTTTCTTTTATGGTATGTTTTTACACAATGAATAGATTTGGGAAAGAGTATAAATGGATATGTCGGAAGAATTGAAAAGCTGTTGGATAGATTAGAATCAGGAAATGGAGCTGTACTGAACATAAAAAAGAGGTACAAAATAAGATAAAACATGTGGGGGATTCATGAAATACGCAATCGACAGATACGGAGTGGGGTTAGAAAAAGAAGTTAGCGCAGATATATTTTATAATAAGCATATTGCTCAGAAAAACAGAAGATTCTTTTGTCCGGAATGTGGTGAGCGAGTAATTTGGAGTTCCAGAGGCGGTCCCTTGCCGGATAAGTTTTCACATTATTTTTCGCATTATAAAAGGACAGAACGGACACCAGAATGTGAGAGGCGTGTGGACGGGTATTCCGAATTGAACTTGTACGAGCGAGTGGGATTGCCAGTTTTCTTGACTGTCAAATTTGGCAGTCAATTTTGTCTAAACATTGGTTTCCCGGCAATAGGCGAGCGGCTGCTTTCCGAAGTAGCACAACATGGGATAAAGGTTTGCATTTCGGGTTCAGAGCATAGAAGGACAATTTTAGTGGATGAAGTTCGTTTTGTGGAAGATAATGTTACTTTAGTGCCAGTTGATTTTATTCCGGATTCAGGAAAAAATTTTGCGATTAAAATTGAGCCTGATGTACAAGCGGTAAGGTTAAGAAAAGAATGGTCTGATTATGCAGAAGGCTTTTGGTGTGGGGGTGCGATTTTTACATATGGGGAGACTGGGGGCAAAAAGAACAGGAGAGATGACAGCGTTTCGCCGGATCGCCAATATTATGTGATCGCAAGACAATTTTCTCCTCCGCAGGAGATTCGCTCAAAAGAGCTGGGAATGATACGGCTGAATAGGGAGAGTTATCATGTTTATTTGATTCACATAGATGTTTCAGTAGAAAATATAGATAGGTACAAATATGTAAAAAATTATTTGCTCAGACAGTTTGGAATATGGCTGCTGCCAACGCCGCCTGAACTTATTCCTTTGTGGCCTCCTGTGGCAGAGCAGGGGGTGTTGATACCTATTAAGGGGCATACAAAAGTGTATTGTTCTGTCTCTAGTGGGAATGATGAACCCAAAGTATTTAGGTATGATGGGCATGAAGTTTCTTCACTGATTGTTAATAGTTATGAAAAGGGGATTCATACTGTTGATTTTTCTGTTTCTTCGCAGGAAATGATTCTTTCTGTGGATAGAAAATATGCAGGGAGAGAAATTGGTTTTCAAGCGAAAGAGATTATGCATCCGAAATTTGAGTATGATTTTTCTATTGAGAAAGCAAACGGAAGTTTGTTAGAATGGAAAGAAGTCACGAGGGATAGCTTTTCGGAAATCTTTGCCGTAAACTCCAACGCTAGGATGGAAATGTACATTGGCTGCCATGATAAAGTGTTTCGCCACGTATCAATTCGGGAATCGAGACAGGTCGTCGCTGCCCTGCATAATGTGGCAGAGGTTCTGTTTGCAGTGGAAAATGGTGTCCTAAGATATTTTCAGATAAGTGCCGCTAATAAGGCGGAAGGCTTAAAGAAAAAGCTGACAGTGGATAACATAAGGAAATGCAGCGGGGGAGAACATGTTCCGGTTCCTTATTGGGCAGAAAACTTGCTTCTAGTGTGGAGAAAGGAGGGATTTGCTGATATATTTGAGGAAGTAAAAAGACTGATTGGCAATGGTAAAATACCAGTGGGGCTTTTGGAAATATTATATAATGATTATTGTACAAGGGGGAATCACATATGACACAGATGTGGGAAAATGATTCTATTATTTCCATCTCTGAACTTTCGGAAGAAGAAGTGGATTATATTTGTCGGCAGATTACGCCATACAGAATACGGGCATATTTTAAGCGTTATCCTAAGGAATTTAACAAAATTTTTCCGGGATTTAGGGTAACTCATCTATCTGATGAAAGCATAATAATGCTTGTCAGGAAGAATGTTAAGAAGGATTTTGTCGCTTCATTTATCAGAAAGCAGCTTGATGAATGGAAACAGGTAATTGAGGAAGAGCGGAAGACGCTTGAGGAAAAGGGAGAATCTCCTCAAAGGGCAATGCTTAACATCATATCGCAAAGTGTGTTTGCAGGAAAGGTGAGCCTTTTTTTCAAAGTTACAGGGGAGTATGAGCAGTTTTCGGAGGAATATATTGCATTAGCAGAAAGTGCGCTGCAGCTATTAAACGAAAAAGAACAAAAGGAAAAGAACACGAATGGGCTTTTGAATCGCGGCACGGAGGAGGGAGCAGGAAATTCGGAAATCAAAGCCTTGAAAGAAAAAGAAAATGAATTATCAGATCAAATAATTAGGTTAGAACAAGCGTTAGAAGTGGAAAAGACTGCCCATTCCGAAGTGAAAAAAGCGATGGATGGTTTATCTGAAAAAAATGATATATTAGAGAATAAATTGAAGTCCATGGAGGAGCAGTTTGCCGCCGCAGAGGGTAAGGTGTCAGAACTTCAGATGGAATTGGAGAAATTCCGCAGGCTTTCCAAATATGCTGATGAGGAAAGGGAGGAAGAACGAAGTGAGGAATACCAGTATACTTCTATCTGCCAAATTTATACTGATCATAGTGGGAATAAAAGGTGCAGACGGCTGGCAGATATAGAAAACAGGAAAATCAGCCTATTTATTAGAAATGAAGAGGAACCGCCATATTTTAGCAATCGTGATAGGCTGCCATTATTTCACGGCCCTGACACAGATGGGTTTGTTGGAGTATGGGATTGGAATGCGGTTCCAAACAATAAGGATGCATGCAGGGATCATATACATATGCAGTACAATAGTACCATGAGATACATACAAGTTGTAGAATTTACCGAATGTCATAGTTGTGAGGAAATTTCGGAGTATTTTATTGGCAGCACTTTTTCAGGAATAACAAGCAGTAAGGTTTTGTTTGTATTTCGTACAGCTGAAAATCAAATGAGCGGTTTGTTATGTGGAGCGAGGGAACTTGAGGTTTGTGATGGAAGTGTCCGGGTGAAAAAGGATGTGTATATTTTGCCCCAATTTACAATTGATACGGGGGATATTTTGGAGATTGCTGGTATAAAGTTTTATAAATACCTTAATTTAGGTGTACCTCAAACTGTTTTTCAAGTAAAGAGTCCGCTGAAGGTTGTAAAGGACATTGTAATAAAGCGTGCTACAAGCGCCGTTTTTCGCCAACGTGATCTCAACAGAAAGGAAGCGCAGCACTGCCAAGCATTTTTGAAAGCTTTGCCTGAAAAAACGCTTTATCAGGAGATTGTTGACGCATATGGATGTACGGAAAAGGAAGCAGAGGATTATATAATCACATTTATTAAGCAGGCAGATTCCTATCTGACAGAAAGTGATATAGATGTGGAGGTACTGGGTGCTGCTTTGGAACGAAACGAAGGGCTTGTAATAAAATGTAAAGAACTGCTTTCTGAAGACTGGGAAGCGGAAAGCGCGGAGCGGCTTTGCGCGGCGCAGAATGAGTTGGAAGAAGTAAGGAAAAATGTCGCGGAAGAAAAGGCTCTTTATCATACATATCAAGAACAATATAGCAGAGTGCAGGATGAACTGGGGCGAATTCAATTGGAGATTTCCAGACAGGAAAAACTGGCTCAGGATGTAGAAGAAAAAATTGCGGTTCGTATTGCTGCGGCTAGAAAAGATGCCGCTGATTTCATATCTGAAATGGCGTTTGCTATGCCCAATGCAGTGTGTGAGGGAAGTTCGGTACCGGAAAAAGGATCCGATAGGATTTCGATTACTTATAGAAAAAAGAAGTATACATATGGTGATCAGATTACAGATATTGATTCCTTTGAAGAAGAACTGGCAGACAACTTAAGTAGGGCAGGATATGATGATAATGTTGCGTTTCAGATGGCTCAGATGATAGTATTTGCTATTTGCAGCAAAATGCCTATTGTATGCGGAAGTAATGCCGAAAGAATAGCAGATTGTATTTCGGCTATGTTTGGCGATGAGGGGACTTGTATGCTTGCATTACCCATAGGAGAGCCGCAATGTAAAGTAGTATGCGACTTTATCAGGCAAGAGACAAAAGACGCAGAAAAAGTATTTCTTGTGAATGGCATTTTTGATGGATTTTCGCTGAATGCCTTTCATGAAATAAAGCAGTGTGCGGAAGGATGGGAGCATACTGCCATCCTTGTTTTTCCGCTAAATGGCGTCAATGTGGAAATGATTTCCGGCTATGTGTGGGGCAGGGCTATTTTTATTGATGGGGATATAGGAATTGTAGATTTTGAAAATGATACATTAACGGCTTTTCGCTGTTCTATTGCGTTTTCTCTAGAGTATGATGAGAAATGTGATAAAGAGGATTATAAAAAGAAACGCAAGCGTTTAAAGCAGTTTTATGGAATCGTTGACAATACGACATTATTAAATTATGCAAAATACTTGGCGGCCACAGACAGAACGATAGAACCGAACGAAATGCTATTGCTTCAGATTTTGCTGAGCGCAAAAGCATTAGGGAAACAAGAAGAATTATTGGATATTTTTACATCCATTGGTTTTGATATTAAGTCAGATAAATATCTCGCAAAATACTTATGAGGTGTGGCAGATGAAGGATAGAATTTTACATGCCATGGCGGCAGATATGGGAATTTTCAAATATAAAAACGAATCTGAAGTCCAATATTGCAATAGAGTGTTATATTCTGCCATGGCCAGCTGGATAAAAGCCGCTGCTTTGGATCAGCCTGTCACCAGTGAGCAAACGGATAATCCGGGAGTGAGCAGAAGACATATTTTTGATAAATGCGAAGTCATATTAAATGAAATGTTGAAAAGGTTTCCTGAATCAAAAATATGGTTTGGAACCGACAAAACGGAAGAGAGTCCTATTGCACTTTTGATAAACAGGCTGCTGCGGCATGGCGATTTGCTGCATGTTGGATTTGAAACAAATTTGATTCTTGCAGGAAGTAATGGGATAAAATTATCGGATAGGGTGAAGTGTAGAAGGGGAGAGGCGCTTTCGGCGGGAACGTATTATTCCGGCATTGCTATGCTTCAGAAAATACAAGAAAGTAAAATATTTGATTCTCGAGCAGTAACAGAGATCACAGCATGGTTTTGGGACTATGTTAAATATGCATGGTGGAAAGAAACAGGGATTGATGACAATGTACAATATTTCAATGCTTATAAGAGGACAAAAAATAATCATACCTGTTGGCAGACAGAGCGGCCTAAGCCGATAAAAGGATTATGGCTTATTCGCCGTACTATTAATAAAAATGGTTATGAGTATTTCCTACTGCGAAAAGATGAATATTTGTATAGGCATCAAATAGATTTTGCTCTTCAGAAGCTCGGAGAACATAGACGGTTTATGATAGTTATGAGATATATGGCAGATAATGCGGTGCCGATGCAGGCAGAGCGTTTTTCCGATCATATTTCGATAAAACTGAGAATTCATTTACCACAAAAGGAGAGTACATTATTGGAAACTTATGCATGGCCGCACAATGCAGTCACAGACAGGCTGGAATGGGATATGGATGAGGATGTATGGGAATTTATAAAACCACGTTTGTATGATTTGGGGCTAAAATTGACAGAAGAGAGGAAAAATCATGGATAAGTATGGGGTAAAAAGTACTTATGAAGCAATCAAAAATCAGTTATTGCATTATATCAATACAGAATATCTTGGTAAAAACGATGCACTGCGCATTGCCTGTGAAAAGGAATTGCAGAAAGCAGGAATGGTTTTTCAGGAACCCTATATAGAAGCAAATCCTGCTTATTTAGAGGTGGAGGATGGAATTAGGCATGCGGAATTGGATCAGGATGTAAAAAAAATTCTGCTGAGAATGGCAGAGTTGGATTTAGGCGTATTTAAAAATCCTTATAGACATCAAATTGAGTCCTTGGAAGCTTTTTATCGTGGGCAGGATCTTTTTGTGGCTACAGGCACAGGTTCCGGAAAAACAGAATGTTTTATGTGGCCCATGGTAAGCAGACTGGTTCTGGAGCAGATGCATTCTCCAAGTACATGGGAAATCCGGGGGGTGCGGACAATTATGCTGTATCCTATGAATGCGTTAGTGTCCGAACAGCTGGGGAGGCTGCGCCGCATGATTGGTAATGGGGAAAAGGGGTTTCATAGTCTGCTGAAAGAAATGGTTCCGGGAAGACGTGTTCCGCAGTTTGGAATGTATACTGGACGCACGCCATATTCTGGTGTGGCAGATATACATAAAAACCGTAATTTGGCTGATACAATGGAGAAAGATATCCTTTTACAGTCGGAGGAGGTAAAAGAGAAGCTTCGGGATTTGGGGAAATATCCCTCCAAAAAGGATTTGGGTGCATTTATTGAGCGCTTGAGAAATCAAGAGGATTGCGTGACAGATCCAGAGGACGCGGAACTGATTACCCGCCATGAAATGCATCAGTATTGTCCGGATATTTTGATTACGAATTATTCCATGTTGGAATATATGTTGATGCGTCCCATTGAGAAAAATATTTGGAGCAGGACGAAACAGTGGATTGAAAGTAATCCGGATAATAAGCTTTTGTTTGTTATTGATGAAGCCCATATGTACCGCGGCTCAGCCGGCGGGGAAGTCTCACTTTTGGTGCGGAGAGTATTGCATAAATTGGGCCTCAGGCGCAGCCAAGTGCAATTTATACTTACCAGCGCCAGTGTTCCGCCGGGCAAGGAACAGGAAGCGGCAGTCTATAAGTTTGCCTGCGACTTAAGTGCGCAGAGGGAAAATAGAAATAAGTTTGTATTAATTAAGGGAACAGAAGAAGATATTCAGATGACGGGTAGAGAATTTGAACCTCTTGTTCTGGAGGATTATGATATTGATTCCTTGCAGCAGGATTGGAACGAGAGGTATGGAGCTATTTTAGATTTTGCCAGACGAATGGATTTTCCGGGGCTGCGTGATGTTAAGGATGAAGAATCGGCGGCAGCATGGCTGTATGATTGCCTGCGTTTATACAACCCTATGCTGCGCATTATGAAGGAGACTCGCGGACATGCAGTGCGTTTTCAGGAACTGGCGAAAATTGCATTCCCGGGAAGTGAAACATCTGTGGCTGAAAAGGCTGCTAATGCTTTGCTTGCTATTGCTCCTTTGGCAAAGAATGTTGAAGGAAAAGTTTTATATCCTGCCAGATTACATATGATGTTTCGGGGAGTGCAGGGGATTTATGCCTGCGCTAATCCGTTATGTACACAAAAAAATCATGAGGATGCGGAGCTTGGCTTAGGGCGCGTTTATCTGCGCAGACCCGGAACGCGGTGTAAATGCGGAGGCATGATCTATGAGTTAATGAATGAGCGATCCTGTGGGGCGCTGTTTCTGCGTGGTTATTTGGATGTATTGGAGTATGACAAGCCTTTTGTCTGGAATGAACCGGGCATTCAATTTGCGGACAGTTTGAAAGAGGTTCTTTTTTATCCGATTCCAAAGGATGGAAGCTTCAAACGAACAGATAAGATTCAAATAGCTTGGCTTAATCCCGTAACAGGGCATTTGGACAAATTTCATGAGGAATCTGACGGAAAAAACAGATACCTTCAAGTAGCATATTGTGATAAAGAGATCAAAGGGAAGCCGAACTTATGGACGTTCAGTACTTGTCCCAAATGTGATAAAATGCGATTTGAAGCAACGGATTTTGTTACAAAAGGAAATGAGCCGTTTTTTAACTTGGTATCGGAACAGTTCTATGTACAGCCGCCTGTCTCCAAATACAAAGAGCTTGAAAATCAGGGGCGGAAAGTGCTGCTCTTTTCAGACAGCAGACAGCGGGCGGCGGTTTTGGCAAGGGACTTAACTCGTGCGGCAGATGAATGGGCTATGAAAAAGGCATTGACGGCTGCGGCCAGTGAGCTTCAGGAATGGGCGGATCAGAATGATAAAGTGCCGACTCTGGATATTCTATATGCCGTTTTCTTAAAGGTTGCTTATCAGAACGGTCTTAGATTCTTTTATGGGAATAATGAAAAAGAATTGTTGGAAGACCGAAAAAAGATGGAAGATCTGTATAAGAAAAAGAATGGTAAAATAAAGTATGATAAAGTTATAACAAAATATTTTAAGCATAAGCCTGAACAGTATTATGAGCATCTTTTACGGCAGCTGTGCAGCAGTTTCCGTTCTTTGACGGATGCAGGATTGTGCTGGGTGGAACCATGTGACATTGATGATGACACATTTGACGAGATCGAGGAGGAGCTGAATGCGGCGAAGATCGAGATGTCTTTGGATGAATTTAAGATATTATTTGCCGCATGGGCGATGGAAATTATGACTTCACAGTATGCCGTGGGTTCTGAAATTGACAATGATGTGAGGAGAAATATTACCGCATATCCTCGATTTGGTATTGAAGATGAGAATAGATTGCCTGCGAGAATTAAGAAAATATTGGAAAATGAGGGATTATCCAAGGGACAGATTGGCGTTGTGACCAGACAGTTGGGAAAATATCTTGCAAAAGGCGATCATGCATCAACATGGTTCTTGAATTTGAATATGATAACCCTGCGTTTTGGAGAACAGCATGAATGGTATAAATGCCCTCGATGCAGCGGAGTATTTCCCTTTACGTTATGGGGAAAATGCGCACATTGTGGAAATGGAGTTCCCAGACTGATGACCCAGAAAGACTTTGAAGGTATCAGTTTCTGGAGGGCGCCTGTCTTGGGGGCGATACATGGTGCTCCACAGGTACATATGACTCGTATCAATACGGAAGAGCACACGGCACAGCTTTCTCATAAGGATCAACAGCAGAAGACATGGTCCACTACGGAAGATTTTGAGATGAGGTTTCAAAATGTTCATGTGGATAACGATCGCCCGGTGGATATTTTGAGTTGTACCACAACAATGGAGGTGGGAATTGATATAGGCTCATTGACTGCTGTTGGTTTGAGGAACATTCCTCCTATGCGGGAAAACTATCAGCAGCGTGCGGGACGTGCAGGCAGGAGAAGTGCCGCCATATCCACGATTGTTGCTTATACGGATAATAGACCTCATGACAGTTATTATTTTCACAATCCTGAAAAAATTATATCCGGTGTTCCAAGGACGCCATGGATTGATGTTGACAATAGGAAACTGACATATCGGCATTTGAATGTAATCTGTGCCACAGAGTTTTTTGACAGAATGGGGTCTGGGGCTGACGAAGAACATGCTTGTAGGTTTTTTCAGTTGGAATACGAAAATTTCAGGCGATTTATCAGCAGGAAAGCAGAAAAAGATTTTGATAGGGAAACGCTCATTCCAGAGAATGTTCATTTCAGTATTCAGGAATATAAAAAAGAATTTTTAGATCAGTTGGAGGAATTAAGAAACAGGGTGGAGGAATTTCCGGAAGAATACCGGGATGATGAAAATCAGGAAAAGAGCATATTGGATACTTTTCTGGAAAGCGGTATTTTTCCCACATATTCATTTCCAAAGGATGTTGTAGGGTTTTATGTAGAGGACGAAAAAGGAAAACGCATTGATCAAAAGCCGGAACGCGCTTTGGAGACGGCAATCAGCGAATATGCTCCCGGACGGATAGTGGTGATTAATAAGGATACTTATAAATCAGGAGGCATTTACAGTTTTCACTCCAAGTTTCGGCCGGAAGGGCAGGAACATCCGGCTAGAACCTTTTTTGAAAGTAAAAGCAGGGAGTATTTTAAAGATTTGTATTATTGTGATGATTCTGCGTGCAATTGGATGGGATTGCAATATCAAAGCAAGTGCCCCTTCTGCGGAAAAGGAGCCATTCAGCGGCAGAAGATGCTGAAGCCATGGGGGTTTGCGCCTGTCAATGGGACAAGCACAAGAGGAGCAGGAGCAGAGGCAGAAATGTCTTATACAGAGGAACCCTGCTATTCTATTACTCCCAAGGAAAATGAGATGAAGAGAATAAGAGGTTTTGACAATCTGCGTTTTTCAAAAAGAGCAAATGATCCGTTGATTATTTTGAATAAGGGGCCTAAGGGTATCGGCTTTATGGTTTGCAAGGATTGTGGAGCGGCTGTTCCCGGCGATGATGAAACTCTGCTTAGAAAAATTAATAAGCCATATCGGCATCCATATACAAATTACAGCTGTCCGCACTTGGTGGGACGCGTTGTAAATACTTATCTCGGAAATCAGTTTAGGACGGATATGGTGGTGTATGAGATAACTCTTGACGCAGAACAGGTAAATGTAAGTCCCGGCGGGCTTTGGGTGCGGAGAGCAGGACAGACTTTGGCAGAAGCAATGATTCTGGCCGGCGGACGTTTACTGGATATTGAGTTTAATGAGATTAAAAGCGGATATCGATTGCGATATTCCGAAGATGGGGTGAAAGCGTATGTGGATATCTTTTTATTTGACAGTCTTTCCAGCGGAGCAGGATATTGTTCAGCTTTGGCAGAGAATACAGAAGATTTGATGCAGGAAACGAAGAAAGTTTTGGAAAGCTGTCAAGCCGGGTGCGACAGTGCCTGCCATGAGTGTTTGATGCATTACTGGAATCAGCGTGTTCACGGTTTTTTGGATCGTTTTGCGGCATTGGAGCTGTTAGAGTGGTGCGAAAATTCTTCACTGCCGTTAATGCTGCCTTATGAAGAGCAGGAGGAATTACTAAAACCGTTAAATGAGTTGGGAGGGAAATATAAGATCACTGGTAACGGAACGCATCATTTTGTGGAGTTTCAGGATAAAAAGTGCAGAATTGTTTCATACCCGGCAATGTGGAGTGATGACAGCAGGCTGCTGCCGACTGAGACGATAGCCATTGCGGATAAGCTCTTGAAGTATGCGCTGCCAAAAGCGGATGAAATTATTCGGGCAAAATTATGTCAGGTAAACTGATAATAGAGGGAGTTGAAAGTAGAAATAGAATTGAGCAATGTTGACTAACATCTGCATAGGGGTTTTAGCTGAAAAACTAATACCCAAAATATCTGTAAAGTTTGACAATAGTGATTTTGGGTTGTACAATAAATTCGATATACAAGAATATAGGTGTTCATTTATGGTATGCATTCGGATACAGGAATGTTTAGTATCAATAAAGCATTGCAGGAAAAGAGGATACTTTTGAGCATAAGAGTAGATGTCAGAAAATTTGCCAAGATTGAGGAGGCTTCGATAAAAACAGAAGATTTCACGCTGTTTGTAGGAGATAATAACAGCGGAAAGACTTTGATGATGGAGCTTATGTATGGAATTGTAAATACAATATCTAATTGGAATGCGGAAGTCGGCTGTGCCAAAATCACCGAAATGGAGGATATAACTTATATACGGTTTTCTGCCGAGTGGTTTGCTGAAATAGAGAGCAGTGTCAATAGCTATTTGAGAGATAACAAAAGGAGCTTTCTTCTGGAATGCTTTTCCATAGAAATTCCTGCTGAGGAAGTAAAGATACATTTTGAGACCGCAGAGGAGATATTTTATGTTGGCACAATTGCAGAAACAGCATACTTGGAGAAGGAGTATGCAGATGGAAACAGGGAAAATATTGTAAATGATGTGACGGGGACGGTGGGTGAGATGAAATTACAGCTTGCCAAGCATGCTCTGTTGGATATGCTGGGACTGCCTGTGGGAAAAAAACAGCTGTTTCTACCGGCGGCGCGGGCCGGATTACAGATGCTATATCGGAATTTCTTTGTAAACATGCAGGGAAAATCTGGAATGGCTCTGTCCATTTGCGATTATCTGAAATTTTTGCAGACTTATTCTCCTAGAATGCAGTTTGACGAAAACGAGGAGGATTTGATAGATTTTGTGGACAGGGAGCTGTTGGGCGGGAGGATTGAATATCGGAATGATGTGTTTATGTATCGGGAAGATAATTGTGTAATTCCTTTGAATGCGGCTTCGTCGATGATTCACGAATTATCACCGTTCAGCAGTGTGTTGAAATCAGAAGGCAAATATGGATATTTGTATTATGATGAGGTGGAAAACAGTATACATCCCATAAAGCAGGGAAGTATTGCAAAGGCGTTAATAAGATTCTGCAATCTTGGCAATAAGGTTATAATTTCTACCCACAGTGATTCTCTGGCGGGAAGAGTTAATAATCTAATATTGGTGTCAAGAATGAAAAATGTAATCCGCAGGAATGATATATTGGAGAGGCTGAATTGGAGTATGCGGGATATGCTCGGGTCTGAAAAAGCGGTAAATGTATATGAATTCAAAAAAAATGAAAAAGACAGGGTGGTCATCGAGGAGCTGGATTTTTTTGATTATCCCAAGATAGGTTATGACTTTGGGAGATTTAATGAAAATATTGATATATTGTATGATGAATCAAACTGTATTATGGGATAGTTGGATGAAAGCACAGAAATTGAAACAGGAAATGGATTATAGTAAGACAGTGATGTATTGGTTTGACTGTTCAAGGGATATTACTTTGGAAGAGGAACAGCCAGCCAATCATACATTGGACAGGGTTGTTCTGCATTTTACGGTAAGAGACGGGGAGAGGGCTTATTTCAGCAAGGAATACGTACCTGTGGGGATGTCGAAGAAAGACACGAAAAAGCCGGATATTACCGCTATTTTGGAAAACAATACTGAAAGGAAAGTAAAATGGTATATTTATGATCTGAAGGACACGGTTATTAATACAAAGACGGTGCTGAAGCTTTGCAGCCAGTGGCATAGCGGAATAGAGCATATTGAAGAGCAGTATCTAAACAGCTTAGACGGATATAGTATAGAACGCTCATTGGGGGTAATAACCAGATATTGGAACAGGGATATGCTTCAAAAAGAAAAGGTTGCCTATATGGAAAAAATCAATCAGGCTGGGCCGGGCGGTTTGCTTACAGCTAGGAAGAGCCGGGCGAAACTGGAGGAATACAGACAGAAGGTTAAGGCCATTCAGTATATTTTGGATGGGATTTTTATTGATGATGAGATATCAGGCGGGGAGAAATCCTATGAAATCCATTATATATGTATGATCACAGCTGATAAAATTACATATATGGCTGAAATGGACATACAATTTATGTGACAGCGGGAGGGTATGCTGTGTTTGAAAATCCTATATTAAAAGCATGGTTTAATGATTACAGCAAAGAGAATGAGTTAGAGGACAACAGCAGTTATGATAATGAGAGAAGGTATATAGATTATATCTATTTTTCACATATTCATCCGGACAGATTGGACAGAGACTTTGATCTGTTAAATCAGATATGTGACGAAGTGCCTAAAGGGATGGGCTTGATTGGCATCGCTATAACCATGAATGGGCAGCTGCTTTCTACAAGGACGGATATTGATGATATCCTACAGAAGGATGGACAAGGCAGGTTTGATGTATATATTTTAGCTTATAAGGAGAAAAAATCTGCCGATGAGCTGATAAGCGAGGTATATCATAAAAGGCAGGATGGATATAATTTTTCGGAGATAATAGGTTACTTTCGGACACAGAAGATTGTTGCCAGATGGGAGAGGCTTCCCAATATAAATATTATTTTTGTGGCGGAGGAAAAAGCGGAGACGCAAAGCATAAAAAATAAAGAGTATACCGCCAGTATTCAGCAGATTAATGACGAGAAACTGTATGTGATTGCCCAAGCTAACAGGAAGGAGTATCAGGCGGCTCTTGAGTATCAGGATTCTATTGTGTTTGGTAAATTAGAGGGTGCGGGGCAGGTGTATGTCGTGCTTTGCAGCGCGGACAGCTTGATCAATATTCTGACAAATGAAGACGGATTAATCCGGGCAAATATATTTGATGACAATGTCAGGGATTATCAGGGAGATACAGTTGTTAATCAGGAGATGGAAGCAACTTTGACAACGAATCCCATGAACTTTGTCCTGTTTAACAACGGGATTACAATCGTATGTAATAAGCTGGAGCCAAAGAACAAGGTGCTGTATATAAAAAATCCACAAATCGTCAATGGCTGCCAAACGTGCAATTCGCTCTATAAGGTAAAGGAGAAAGGAAATAACTTGTCTCAGGTCCAAGTGATTGTGAAAGTTATTGAAGCCACGAAACCGGAAGTGACCCAAGGGATCGTTAAGGGCACGAATAGGCAGAATATCGTTTATGAGGAGGCCTTTGAAACTATCCGGCAGTATCACAAGGATTTGGAGGAGTTTTTTTATATTATGCAGACAGAGGGCCTTTGCAAGGTATATTATGAAAGGCGTTCCAAACAGTATGCAAGAGATAACACAGTGAAACCGTACCAGAAAGTCAGCTTTAGGGTGTTGATCCAAAGTATGGTGGCGATGTACATGAACCATGTTGAGAACTCACATCGGCATGAATCAAAGCTTATCAGTGACTATAAGGATAAGCTTTTTGTGGAAGGGCAATCATATTATCCATATTATGTGGCGGCGCTATTGGTGTCAAATTTGGAGTATATTATGAAGCAGGATCGCAGCCTTAATGATATGAGGCCATACAAGATGCATCTGCTGTTCTTGATTCAGGAATTGAGCATGGGACCGGCGCCGGATATAGACGATAAGGAAAGGATAGAGGAGTATTGTAAAAAGCTGTTGAAGCTTTTGGGCGGGACAGAATATAAGCAGGCGGTTTTGCGGGCGGCCCGCAGACTGCGACAAATAATGGGGCAATGGGTTGCCGCAAAGGGTGCAGACTATAGGTATGCTATAAAGGATAATCCAGAATTTAAGGATTTCATGTTAAAGGAGCTGCGGGGGAGTATCGCTGCGGAAGCTAAATCCAATGTATATACTGGAAGGGTCATGACTGTTACCACAGATAAGCACGGCAATTTGTTTGGATTTATTGCACACAAGCCGGAAAACGTTTATTTCAATGAACTAGATAACCCGGATATGAATATTTCTTATGAAGGGAAAAAGGTATCGTTTCGGCTGACAGGAAAGGCTGGAAAAACCAGAGGAATAAACGTCAGACTTTTGTGATTGGCAAAAACTATGAGATGGCAGCGCTGCTGTGCGTATTTGGCATTCAGTTGTCCTATGCAGCGCTGCTGGATAGGATATTTATTTTGCGGTAACAGGGCGTCTTGCGGATTTCGGCGCGTTTTTGTTTATCAAGGGAGGCAGGATGCGCAAACCTCGGACAATTATATGAAAAAGGTTCGCGATAGCGGCATAGCGCTGTTCGAGGGAGAGTATCCTCTGATCTATGAAAAATGCCTGATGACCACAAAGGGGTGCTATGGTGAGGATAAGAAGCTCCTGCCTTGGGATAAGGTGGATTTTTCCATTCGGCTTACTGTTTTGAATGGGATGGAGCTTTATCTGAATGATACAAAAATCGCAGAATTTAAAGGGCAGTTTGAAGATGCCGCTTATGTGGAAACGTTGTCGGGTCAGGAGCAGGAGATGGAGCTTCATAAAGAGGCAGTGCGGGTCATTGAATTCCTGCGGGAACTGAAACATGCGGCATCCTGAGCGGCGGCAGATTTTAAAATGCCCGCAGAAGCGGGCGGGGAGGTATCAAAATGATAATAGCTTGGTTCTGCGTACCCGCACATGGGCATACAAATCCGACGCTGGGTCTGGTCAAAGAAATGACGGAGGCGGGACATAAAATTTTCTATTTTTCCTTTGAGCAGTTTCGAGAGAAAATAGAAAAAGCAGGAGCGGAATTTATTGCCTGCGATTCCTATGATTTTGAAATGGAAGATAAGGAAAACGGCGAAAGGGTCGGCAGGGATATGGCATTTGCCACGGAACTCTTGGTGAAATCAACCTTGGCGCTGGATGATATGATTACGGAAAAGACAGCGCGGATAAAACCGGATTTGATTGTATCCGATTCCATAGCGTACTGGGGCAAGCTTACGGCAATGAAGTATCGCATTCCGTATGTGTCGTCAACTACAACATTTGCCTTTAATAAGTATTCTTCAAGGTATATGAAGCAGGGTATCGGCGGAATATTGAAAATGTTATGTTCTATGCCCAAGATAAATAAACAGATTAGGAAGCTGCAGGAGAAAGGATATCCTGTCAAGGGTATCTTGGATATTGTCCAGAATGATAACGAAACGAATACCATTGTATATACATCAAAGGAGTTTCAGCCCTGTGCGGATACGTTTTCGGATAAATACTGCTTTGTGGGGCCTTCTATCCGGCCCATAGAGGGTAAAATAGAAAAGACGGCGGAAAAGATGATTTACATTTCTATGGGAACAGTGATGAAGAATAAAGAAATCTATAGAAACTGTGTGGAAGCGTTTCGGGATACGGATTATCAGGTAGTTATTTCTTTAGGGGCAAATGAAAAAGAAGATGTGGATCTGCCGGAAAACGTTAAGGTCTACCCGTCGGTGGATCAAATGGCAGTTCTGTCTGCGGCCGACGTGTTTCTCACTCACTGCGGTATGAATTCGGCTTCGGAAGCGTTGTATTATGAGGTTCCGTTAATTTTGTTCCCACAGACGCCCGAACAGGGAGCGGTTGCAAAACGTGTGGAGGAACTTGGCGCCGGAATAAAACTTCTGACGGCTCGGAAAGAGGATATATCTGCTGCTGTAAAGGAGGTTCTTATAAATGGGCAATATAAATTGGCGGCAGAAAAGATAGCAGACGGATTTAAGAAATGCGGCGGAGCGAAAGCGGCAAGGGAATTTCTTGAGAAGCTTTGTTGAATTTTAAGGCATTAAAAAAACTCCTTTTTCGGAATTGTGTACCCGCTGAAAACGAGGAATAATTATTAAGTTTAGGAGAGCTTTATGAGGTATTACGAAATAGAAAATGAGATGTATCAGAGAGCGATGGAATTGATAGAAAAGAGGTATCCAGTCGGTTGGGGTGGTGCTGGCGTTATCCACACGTCCAAGGGGAACTATTACACAAGTGTTTCAATTGAAACCGCTAACGCATCTGCAGTTGTATGTATTGAACTGGGAGCTATGCTTGAGGCTCACAAATACAATGAAAAAGTGACGCACTGCATGTGCCTTATCCGTGATAACGAAAACTCTCCATATAGAGTATTATCGCCATGCGGCATTTGTCAGGAGAGATTGCGATATTGGGGTGAGGATGTACAAGTGGCAGTTACAACCAAAGAGGAAAAAATCCGATTTGTGGAATTAAGGGAATTACAGCCATATCACTGGACGAAAGCTTATCCGGCTGATGAGATTGAACACTGGGAGGAATCAAATACCCCGCGGCATTCGCCAAGTCAACCATGTTGACTTTATGCTCGCGCAAGCGCGGCACTTGGCTGATTGCTCGCGGGAATAAAGCGGCCTCCGGTTGATAGAACGGTTAAGTATGTGTATTATGCACAGGGTACGCTTTTCCGAAAAGGGAGTTAAAAAACGGAGCAAGTGCGCTGAAGGTTCCATTTTTTCGGAAGAGGATGCCGTCTGCTCAGTCACTTACCCCCGTCCCTTCCGGAAAAGGGTCCCATTCGCTCAGCCCGAGGCTTTGCTTTAATTTTGCCTGCGCCATTGACAACCGGGGCAAATCTTCTTCCAAATATTCCACAAGCTCGTCGATTCCCTCTCTGGTCACGTTGTTTACCAGAAAAATGCGCTCGCATCCGGCGTTGATTAGCCATTGCCTTACCATGGGAATATTGGCATTGGGGGAATCAATCTTTGTGATAATTCCGACGAGGGGGCGCAGAATAAAAGAACGAAGGCTTGGGCTGAACAGATTGTAAGGTTCATCCGCTGCCTGAACAACAGCCACAACATCCGCCTCAAAGGAAAAGCAGGCGAGCCCCACGCTGAAGCGTTTGGATTCCGCATACTCTCCCGGAGAATCAATGGTGTCGTCGTCCGAACTGGTATACTGCGTTTTCACATAATGCAGCTCTTCCCCTTTAAGCGCCTGAGTCAAGGAGGTTTTGCCCGCCTCGCTCCTGCCCATCAAAAATAATTTTTTCATGCCCTGCCCTGTCCCGTTACAATAAATATAAATCTTTTCATGCCCTGTTCTGTTCCGTTTCTATAAAAGTAAATCTTTTCATGCCTTGTTCTGTTCCGTTTCTATAAAAGAAAATCTATTCATGTCCTGTTCCGTTTCTATAAAAAATAAATTTCTCATGCCCTGCTCCGGCTCTAAATTTTTATCACTCAATTTTTATGTATCTCACAGGTTTGAAAGCCCAGTTCCTCTTTAAAAAATCTGACGACCTCTTCCACCGCGGTCTGTACTTCGGATAGTCCGCCGGTGATGATCAGAGAGCCGCAGAAACGATCCATAAAGCCGATCTGCACATGGGCGCTTTTCATTGCGGTATCCGCCGCCACAACGACCGCCTCCCAAGGGGTAAAACGAATCAGGCCGATGGACTCTCCCGTATGATCCTCGCCTTCGTGAACGCCGATATGCAGCCCCAAGTTCCGATAAACGCAGGGCTGTGAGGAGCTTATGACATGGGCAAGGCAGACCTCCTTGCCGGGAACCCGCAGGCGGGTCATGCGCAGTTTTTTCCCTTTCAGCCGTTCATAATCGTCATGGAACAGTTTTTCCAGAAGTTCTTCCTTCGTTATTCGAGCCATGGCCCCACATCCTATCTCTTAGTGATTTTGCATACGACGTATTCCAAGGTGTCCCGGAAATAATTCACGATTTCGGTCATGGCCGACATGACGTCCGAGATTTCTCCCGTAATGATCAGAGTTCCCGTAAATCGATCCGCAAAGCCCAAATAGACGTTCCCGCTTTTGACCGCAATATCGGATGCGATCACAGCCGATTCCGGCGGCGTCATATTCATAATTCCGATGGCGGATGATTGATAATCCACCTGCGGGTTTAAGCCGAGCTTTTGGTAGATGACCGGCGCGGGGCCGCCCATCACATGTGCAAAGGTGATTTCCTTGCCTGCCACGGTTTCCTGTACGATTCTAATCTGTTCTTCTTGTCCGTCTGCCATTGATCCATTCCATTCCTTCCGAGATTTTCTGCCGTATGTGCGATGCAGCTCTGTATTTATCATACTATCAGGAAGGGGTTCTGTCAAGCGGCAAACAATACGCGCCGGGGGGATGTGAAAACGAGATGTCAAAAAGGAGACGCTGAAAATATTGACAATTATTTTACAGAAAAATATAATAGTCATTGTCGGCGCCTAATACCAAGGAGGATATGGCCTGCGGGAGAAGGAGGAGCAATATAAGCCTTGGGATTTTGTACTGCTTAACAGTTATAATTTCTGAGTACTGACTATATAACGCCAGCCATATACGTTTAACCAGTGCAGTACGGTAAATTCTGGAGTTATGTAGTATGCCTTCGCAGGGTGAAGGCGGCGGAGGTAAAGGGGCTGATTTTGACGCAATCAAAAATGTGAGGGTGGAACAGGCTGAGGCGGAGAAATTCAAGGCAGGTATGGGAAAGGAGAATTTTGCGCAATGAAAGAATTGCAGGAGATTCGCTATTTTTCGGACGAGGATTCGGTTACTCTGTATTGGAGGAAACCGGCCTATGAGGCGGGTACTTATACATTGGCCATGGACGGGAAAAAGGCGGGGGAGACGTTAAAAACTTATTATAAGTTCGAGGGGCTGGAGGCCGGCAGGGAGTATCGGTTTAAGATAAGCTGTGCGGAGGCGGAGGCCGAATTGACCGTTTCCACGAAAGCCGCCCGAAAGCGCATCGACGTCACACAGGCTCCCTATGGGGCGGCGGGAGACGGCAGGACGATGAATACCGCAGCGCTGCAGCGGGCCATTGACGACTGCGGGGCGGGGGAGGCGGTATATGTTCCCGCCGGGGTATTTTTGACGGGGGCGCTTCGGCTGCACAGCGATATGGAACTGTATCTGGAGGAGGGGGCTGTGCTGCAGGGCACGGATAATCCGGATGACTATCTGCCCAGAATCTGGAGCCGCTTTGAGGGCGTCGAGCAGGAATGCTATAGCAGCCTGCTGAATTTGGGAACCATGAACCATGAGGATGGCTACAACTGCAGGAATGTGACGATTCGGGGCGGGGGCGTTATTGCCAGCGGCGGGAAAACACTGGCAAAGCGGGTTATCGAAGCCGAGAGGGAGCGCCTTGGCGCGGAGCTGGAAGCCCTCGGGGAAAGGATAGCGGAATATGAAAAACCGGAGACCATACCGGGCAGAGTCCGTCCCAAGCTGGTCAATATCAGCAACAGCCAGAATATCGTGCTTTCGGGGGTGACGTTTCGGGACGGGGCGTGCTGGAATGTCCATATGATTTATTCGGATCATGTTGTGACGCAAGGGTGTACCTTTTATTCCACGGATGTATGGAACGGGGACGGCTGGGATCCGGATTCCTCCACCAACTGTACCATTTTTAACTGCATGTTTTATACGGGGGATGATTCCGTCTCGATTAAATCAGGCAAAAACCCAGAGGGAAACCGGATTGCAAGGCCCGCGGAGCACATATGGGTCTTTGATTGCAGATGCGCCTTTGGGCACGGCATTACCATCGGCAGCGAGATGTCGGGCGGCGTGAGGGATGTGGATATCTGGGACTGCGATATGGGACAGTCCATGTGCGGCATTGAGATCAAGGGGACAAGAAAGCGCGGCGGCTATGTAAAGGAGGTACATGTAAGGGACTGCGTGGCAGCCAGAGTGCTGTTCCACTCCGTCAGGTACAATGATGACGGCGCTGGGGCCAAGGAGCCGCCGGTGTTTGAAAACTGCTGCTTTGAGAGGATGCGGATTCTGGGGGAATACTTCAGCCATGCCTCTGAGTGGGTGGAATGTGAGGCGATAGAGCTGGCAGGATTTGAGGAGCCGGGGCATGAACTAAAGGATATCACGCTGCGGGACGTAGTGATCGGCAGCGAGCGTAAAAGCCGCCGTCAGAGCATTTCCTTACAGTGCTGTGAAAATATCACATTGGAGCGGATTACGTGCCTTTGACGGGACAGGCGGGCTGAGGCGTGGAAATGCGCGGCGGCGGATAAGGGTGAGGGATTTTATATCCTCACCCACACGCTCATCTCTCCCTCGCCCCTGTTGTTCCATGCGTAGTAAGGAACAAGGGTCAGAGTGACGGCGGATTCCTCCGCCGGGGCATAGTCATTGTATAAGGCAGCTTCGGCGCAGGATGCGGCCTGCCGCAGGCCGGGGATTTTCAGGATACGCATTTCGTGGCCCAGCTTCGTGCTTGTTTCTGCGGCGGCTCCGGCCAAGTCAGGCATCAGCCTTTTCCAATCGACGCGAAGCAGCGGCAGATTTTTTCCGTTGTCTATTTCTTCCATGCAATAGCAGACGGGGCCTCTGGTAAACGCCGCTCTGCCTATATCCTCGCGCACATTTGTATGGGCGCTGACACAGCGGATTTCCATGGGTAAGGCAAGGCGGATTTCATCTTTGTCTTTCCAGTCCCCGGTCAGGTACAGATAGCCCTTCCATATGCGCGCCTGAATCTGAGGGGTCGGTTGATTCAGGGGGTTCCCTGCGGAAAAATTCTCTGCCAAACAAGTATTTTCTGTCAAGCAGTTATTTCCCTCCAAACGAATGCTGTTGGATAAAGCAATATCTTCAGGTGAATTTCTGACAATTTTATAACATGCCCGCATGCTGTCTGTGTCCATCTTCAGGTCTGTCCGCTGGCGGCTGTATGTGTTAAAGTCCATATCCTTGTCTGTCCGCTGGCGGCTGTATGTGTTAAAGTCCATATCCTTGTCTGTCCGCCGTCCGTATTCTTTAGAGTCCGTATCTATGTCTGCCTGCCTGCGGCCATATACTTTAACATCTGCCGTCCTGCACCAGCCGGGGATGCGGAAGGCAAAGGTTCCATGGGCCGTCCCGTCGGCCGTATGTATTGTGAATCTGACATCCCCATCCCAAGGGAAACTGCTTTCCGTTTTCACATCGATGTCTCTGCCGCCTAAGCTTAAGCTGAGCTCGCTTCCCACATACAGATGGGTATAGAGAGTATCCTCGTTCCTCGTGTATATGTACGCGCCCAGACTGCTGACGATCCGTGCAATATTGGGCGGGCAGCAGGCGCATCCGAACCATTTCTGGCGGATGGGCGTCACATGGCGTTTGCGAGGATCTTTTTTGCAGGCCTCGGGAAGCACCTCCAAGGGATTCACATAGAAAAAGCTTTTTCCGTCCAGCGCCATGCCCGCAGGCACCGTGTTATACAGCGCAAGCTCCATACAGTCCCCATAGCGGCTGTCCGCCTCTATCTCAAGCATCCGTCTGGCAAAAAAGGCAAGCCCGATGGCGGCGCAGGTTTCGGAATAGGCCGTATCGTTGGGCAGATCATAGGGAAAAGAAAACGCCTCCTCTATGTGGGTGCCGCCAATGCCTCCGGTAATATATAATTTTTCCTTGGTAATACTGTCCCAAAGCCGTTTGCAGGCGGCGAACATCTCTTCATCTTCTTTCAGCCTTGCAATGTCGGCCATGCCGCTGTATAGATAGACGGCCCGCACCGCATGGCCCACGGCTTCCGACTGTTCCCGAACCGGCATATGGGCTTGATGGTACATATAGCGCAGTTCCCCGCCGGGTTCCTTGTAAGGACGGCCCTCATAGTCCGCTCTTTCCTTTTCTTCCGCGTCAAAATAATAAGGCTTCCTGCCTCGCATATCAAGGAAAAAGCAGGCCAAGTCCAAGTATTTTTCTTCTCCTGTCAGTTCATAAAGCCTTGCAAGCGCCATTTCCGCAATTTCATGGCCGGGATAACCCTTGCATTTTCCTTCCTCCGGGCCGAATTTTGTGCATATAAAGTCCGCATACCGCATGGCCGCTTTCAAGAGCTTATCCTTGCCGGTGGCCTGAGCATACGAAATCGCGCCTTCCGTCAGGTGGCCGAAACAGTAAAGCTCATGGTGGCTGCGGAGATTGGTAAAGATACGATCCATCCCGTTGATGATATAATAGGTATCCAGATAGCCGTTTTCTGCCTGTGCGGCGCATACGACGTCAATGGCCTCGTCCGCGGCCCGCTCCAATTCGGGGTCAGGATGATTGATCAGGGAATAGCCCACTGCCTCAATCCACTTTGCAAAATCGCTGTCTTGGAACACAAAGCCGTAAAATTTGTCAGGGTCGGGGTTCCCCGGGTCTTCCGGTAGCGCCTCAAAACCCCGGAAGGTATAGGCGGGCGGGACAAAGGCGGCGCCCTTCTCTCTTTTTTCCTTCATAAGACGCCCTGCCGTCTTGAAATTGCGCATGCAATAGCTGGGAGCCGCGTCCGGAACGCGGTCGTTTAAGGCCTCCCATTGATAGGGAATGACCTCCGTCCGCACCAGCTCCTGCGCTCTTCCCCAGAAAGAGTCGGTTATCTTTATCTTTTTTAAATTCAATGGCCTGCTGTAATCTTTTTTGTTCATTTCCCGGCACCTCCGCGCTTTTTATAGTATACCAATTAAAATTGATTCTCTTTTTTCCGCTTTGCGCAGTCATGACCGCAATAACAAGTATTGCCGCCATATCTATAATATCCTGCGTCTACGTCAGGGTGTTCGGAATAAAATATCTATTCCGACAGCGCCGCCGCCCATTCTTCTATGAGCTGTCGGACAGACTGCTGTCTTTGAGAACGTTCATCGTTCACGGCTTTAGCGGCGACGTCAAAGAGCTTGTCGTTTAGCTGCCAATTCTCCCGTGTGCGGTGATACCCGCCAAAGAGCGCAAAAGCGGCGGCTCCAAGAGTATAGACGTTCGTAACCGCATCAATAGCGGCTCCCGGCTGACATTCCTCCGGCGATTGGAAGCGGGAGCTGCCCGGCATGCGTCCCATATCGTTTATGCATGGCCGCTTGCGGAAAAGGTCGATATCGCAGATAGTTGTCCTTCCTTTCTCGAAGTCATATAGAATACTGCCGTCATAAAAATCAATGGCGGCATAGCCTTGGGAGACAATGTATTCAAAGAAGCTTAATATGTCGCCAAATACGGCAAGTCTGGCGCTGATAGGAAGCTGCATAAAGCGACGGTGCGCCGCAGGGTACATTCTGCCTATGCATTCCCCCTCAGCCCACTGGAATACCATGGCAAAACCGCCGCCGATTTCCTTGGCTTCAATGAGGTCAATCAAGTTTTCGTGTTTCAGTTCCCTGTAAATCGGCAGGGCGTTTTTTAACCTTGCAATGGCATCCGCGGGATCGCCGCTAAACTGTTCGGCAGGGGCACCGGCGAATTTGACGAAACAGCGCCGGCCGTCTTTTTGGGTACCAAAGCAGATATTTCCGGAATCTTGGTCATCATATATTTTGAACACGGTTCCATATTCTTTCATAAAACCGAAATCAAACGCGCTTTTCAGCTTGAAGGGAATCCCGTCGATGGATTGCAGGTAATAGCCTTTGAAATACCATGTGGGAACGGGACTGCGCATATTATCGTACCAAGAGAGAATTTCCTTTGCTTGGTTCAGCATGGTATTCACTTCGTCCTGCCCGAACGGAACTGCCCAATACACGGAGGAAAGAGCGTTGCTTGAAATATAAAGAGCAAGCAGCCTCCAAAAGTCCATAGGCATGTTACCGTCAAAGTATCCGTTTACCATGCCGGAGGCAAAAAGGGGAGATTTCTGGGCGCTCCATACAATACGGTTAAATTCTTCCCATGGATCGCCGTAATCGTTACGATTGAAGTCAATGATATGGAGCCTGCCGTTACGGTCGATCATCATATTGCCAATGTGATAATCGCCATGCTGATATACCTGCGGCCTGTTTTTCAGCAAATGACGGTTTTCGTTTATATAGTCGATAAATGCCTGTCCATTCTCGTACTTGATGGGACATTCGTTGTACTTTTTGATTTTATTCTCTATTTTGCGTTGAAAACGGCTTTCCCAATCTTCTATGCTGCCGTCGGCATTTGCCGCGGGAGCGGGGATGGAGTGGATCTTGCGAAGAATATGTCCTGCTTCAAGGCCAAATACATACTGTTGGGTATCCGAACAGTCCGGTATCGCTTGTTCGGCGTCTTCGCCGTCAATCCAGCTCTGGATGGAATAAACGCCATCCTCGCAAGTGCCAAACTCAATAGGCTGGCACATGGGGACTCCAAGGGAAGCGGCCTGTTTCATCATGGCAAACTCGGCCTGTTTTGCATCGTGCTGTGCCATATCGGATACTCGCAGAAGATACCGTGTGCCGTTTTCGTCGGTAACACAGTATTTTTTATCCCTTGACCAGCCCTTATTTATCGGTTCTCTCGTGATGAATTTCATTGTATCCTCCACACAAATCGTTCCGCCGCCAAATTGGGTAAATTGTATCGGTTCCGTTTTCATCGTCGGCGCGGAACGTGGAAACGGATATTTCTTTTGTTCTGTCTAAATTGCCCAGCGATCCATCCCAAATTCAATATCTTCGGGTAGCAGTATTTGCTTATAAAGGCAGGACTGTGAATAAAAAAACGGCTTTGCCTTTGTATTATATCAAAAAATACAATTATGAAAATAGGAAAAATACTTGAAAAATTCTTCATCCAAAAAAGACTTTGATGTTGGGCTGCGTTTTTTTAAATCATCTAATATATCGTAATTTAAGGCATTTATTAATTGGCATGATATAATAAATTTCATCAGCGTATCATCATATTTTAAATTAAGACTTTCATTAAGAAAATTATTAAAACATAATTTTTGAGAATCTACTACCTTTTCATAACTATCAGAAAGGTTTTTATAGGGAAACCAACTGCCCAGCCCATGACTATAATTAACTGTATTCCTAACACTAGATAACCAGTTTGCATCTCCATGCAAATTTAAGATCGACTTTAACTGTTCGATTCGTTCTTGTGCATCTAATGCGTCATTATAGGGAATTTTCCCGAAAAAACTTAAAGGGAATCCTTCTTCTGGATTCTTTAAACGGACACAATCATTTCCATATGTATTTCTGCCAATATTTCACTTGGCATAGTCAATGAATAAAACTTTAATTTTCCTTGTGTAATAAGATTGCAGCCATAACTTTCCTTTTCCATATTCTGTTTCATTATGCAGCCCTCCAACGATATAATATAATATCAAACCATTCTACTGTTTTTGGCACTATATTTGTAAGCTGAACAAAAGAAAAGCACTCAGTTTTTACATCCTTTTGTATTCTTATTTATATTTATACCACATTTTGGCCAAATTAACAATTATACAGATGAAAACATTTTAAAAAGTTTACTCAACAGAATGCTGTTTTTGAGGGCAGACATAAAACCCGCACATCGTCAATTCAGAGCTCGTAATGCCGCATAAATCAAGGGAAAAACAAACTCGGCTGCGTAACAGTCCCCAAAATAAATTGAGGGCGAAAGCGGTCTGCTGATTCCGGCTCTCCGGCAAAGACTTTTTCAATTACTTTAAAAGGTATCAATACGGGAAGCTGTATGGCGCATTTTATCCGCAGGGAAGTGTTGAAACAGATAGCGTGGGGCAGGATATTTGCATTTAATGGAAAAAAGATAGGAGTATAATAGAAAATTGGAGATGATTATGATATAATATGCCTATTCATGGCGATGATGCGAACCGGACGGCGCGGCAGGACGCTGTGGCGGCGAGTGTAAAGCTGGGAAGCGGGAGGGGCTGACATATGAGGATAAGGCCGTACATTGAGGGCAGAGATTATAAATATATAGAAAAATGGATTGATGATGAAAAGGTGCATGCCTTATGGTGCGCTAACTTGATTCCATATCCCATTACAAAAGAAAGTTTCCACGATTTTCTAGAGAAAAGTGCGGCAGAGTGGACGGACAGCGCCTATGTGGCGACAGAAACCAATGGCCAAATCATAGGCTTTTTCTGCTATTCTGTCAATGTTGATGATAATACGGGATTTCTGAAATTTGTTGCCGTCGCCCCGAAAAAATGGGAAAAGGATACGGGCAGGAAATGCTGAAGCTGGCTTTACAGTATGCATTTGAAATAACGAAGGTGGGATTAGTCCAGTGCAATGTGTTTGAGGAAAATGCCGCGGCAAAGCACTGTTATGAAAAGGTCGGTTTTATTGAGGACGGCATCACAAAGAATGTGTTCCCTTATAAAAATGAATTGTGGAGCAGATGTCATATGACAGCGGTAAAATAGCGGCCGCGTTTTTGGGCGTGATCTTGTGCGGAATAAGCCAAGTGATCCGCCAAAGCTGTATAAAACGCGTCATCCGCAGGAGCGGGCAGTGTGAAATACAAAAGGGGGAGGGGATTTTGATGGAGGATAAGGTCAGTATCATTCTTGCCGAGGCCCAGAGGGATATTTCCGAAAACGGCGTCCTAAGCTTTCCGGTCAGGAGAAAGCTGTGGCTGGCCTTCGGGCCATGGGAAGCGCGGGAGGAGGAGGATCCCAATCCAAGGGCGCTCACCGAACCGCTGAAAAAGCGGGCGGAGCTGGCTTTGGCCTGCGCCGGAAAGGTGAGCCGCATATGGAGCGCTTATGCTCCAGAGGACAAGCGTCCCCAAAAGCTCATAAAGGAAATCCGAGGCTATCTGGACGGCAGGTACACTGTGGAGAGGCTTTCAAAGGCAGGGGAGGAAATGAAGGATTTTTTCGACATTGTTGACGAGGAATCCGACAGTACCGCCCCGTGCGCGGGTATGGCGGCTTGGAAAGCGCTGATTACCGCTCTGCACGACGAACCGCTGCTGGAGAAACGGTATGAAAATGCAGAGGATTCGGAGCTGGATTCGTATGACTGGGACGCGGCAAGGGAAGCGTCGGAAGCATGGGCCGGGGCGGAGGAGGAAGCCGGGCCGGGCAGGAGGAAGGCGCGCCGGATGAAATTCTGGGCATGGTATCTGGAAGCCGCCGCAAAACTGCTGGGGGATGAGGATTATCGGTTCCCGCCCAAAGAGATCAGAGCCTTTCAGGCGAAGCTGAACCCGCCCAAACCGATCCCTAAGGAAGTGACGCTGGAAAGTCTGGCAGATTACTTGGATGTCGGCAGGGTGCGTTATTGCTGCCGCATTCCGTCCGGGAAAAGGCCGGTGGAGGAGCAGGATGTAACGGCATATCATATTGTCGCCCGAAGGCTTGATGAAGGCGGCGTCTGTCCCAAGTGCGGGAAGATGACCGCCGTGCTGAGCCATTATATCGGAGGCAATGCCGTGGAGGGGGATCTGCCGGGGAACGTTCATTTTATGGTGGTGGAGGAAGTTCCGTTTTTTCGGTGTCCGGATCACCCGAAGGAATACGTCAACGCGCCCAATGAATATGTCAATTACAACGCGCTGTTTCGGAAGTATATCGCCGGGGCCGGCCGGGCGGAGGCCTTGAAAAAGCAGGTGGAGGAAAGGGCGGTTTCCCGTCTTGAATTTAGGGAGGACGGCATTGTCTTAAATGATAGAGGGCTGGATTATATTTTCCGGCGGGTGCCGGGGGAGGAGCCTGTCCCCGGCCTGAGACGGACGGGGCGGGAGGATGACGGCTTTGCGGCGGATTTGTCGATTTTTGGGCCGAACGTGTTCTTTTTAGAGCTTCCGTATGAGGAATTTGTGAAAAAATATCCCGGCCGGGTGCGGCAGGCGGGGGAGCGAATGACGGAGCTGGATTTTGCCAAAGCGCGGGTTAGGTGCTTTTTGGATGAAAAGGGCATATTGACGCGGGTGGAAGCTGGGATGAAAAAGGAGTATTGACGCAGATGAGAGCTAGGATAAAAAAGATGCATTGACGCAGGCGGGAGCTGGGATGAAAAAGATGTATTGACGCAGGCGGGAACTGGGATGAAAAAGATGCATTGACGCAGATGAGGGCTAGGATAAAAAAGCACTTTGACGCAGATGGAAGCTAGGAAAAAAAGGCGCATGGAAGCGGGTGGGAGCGTGGATGAAAAAGGCTTTTTGACACGGACGGAAGCAGGGAGATGGTTTATTGATATGATGAAGAGGTGACAATATGGGAAGTTATCTGAATCCGGGCAATAAGGGGTTTTGCGAAAGTCTGAATTCCGCAATATATGTAGATAAAACCATGCTGATTGAAAAGACAAATGCCGTTTTAAATACAAGGCAGAAGTTTATATGTGTCAGCCGGCCAAGGCGGTTTGGAAAGTCCATGGCCGTCGATATGCTGGCAGCGTATTATGGCAGGGACGAGGATTCGTCAGAGCTGTTCCATGGGCAGGCGGTCAGCCGCATTGGATCATATAAAAAACATTTGAATCAATATGATGTGATTAAAATTAACATGCAGGAATTTTTGAGTGTAACTCATGGTATTGATGAAATGCTGTCGGCGCTTGGAAGGTATATTATTTTTGATTTAAGGGAACATTTTGGCGGAGTGCGTTTTCTGGATGAGAAGAATCTGATTCAGGTTATGAAGGATATTTTTGCCAAGACGAGGAATCCTTTTGTCATTTTGATTGATGAATGGGACTGTCTTTTCCGAGAGTATCAGCAGGACGAGGAAGCGCAGAGGAGGTATCTGGATTTTCTGCGGGCATGGCTGAAGGATAAGGACTATGTGGCGCTGGCGTATATGACCGGAATTCTGCCAATCAAAAAGTATGGTTCCCATTCCGCGTTAAATATGTTCACGGAATATTCTATGACGGATCCCGGCAGTCTGGCAGAGTATTTCGGTTTTACGGAAAGAGAGGTAATGGAGCTCTGCGACAGGCATCGGATGAGTTTTGAGGAAACAAAGGCATGGTACGACGGCTATTGCATGACAGTGTATACGGAGGCAGGAGAGGAGCGTCTCTCAATGTACAGCCCTAAATCTGTGGTAGAGGCCATGAGCCGCCGCAGGTTCGGAACCTATTGGAATCAGACGGAAAATTATGAAGCGCTTAAAATTTATATTCAGATGGACATGGATGGATTGAAGGATGCGATTGTCAGGATGCTGTCAGGCGGGAAGGTATCTGTCAGCATAGGAACTTTTGGCAATGATATGACAACGTTTGCCAGAAAAGATGATATTTTGACGCTTTTGGTGCATCTCGGATATCTGTCATACGACAATATGGCCGGGACGGTAATGATCCCAAATAAAGAAGTCTCGCAGGAATATGTGAGTGCAATCAGCACAATGGACTGGCATGAGGTGACTTGTGCGGTTGAGGCCTCCAAAAGACTTCTGGAAGCTCTTTGGGAACAGGATGAAAAGGCTGTGGCAGAAGGAATTGAAGATGCGCACAAAGAAATTTCAGTGCTGCAATATAATGATGAAAATTCCTTGAGCTGCACGATTCATCTTGCGTTTTATTTCGCCAGAGAGTATTACACGATTATCAGGGAACTGCCAAGCGGGAAAGGGTTTGCGGATATTTGTTTTATTCCCCGCAGGCTTCATCAGGATAAACCGGCGGTAATGATAGAGCTGAAGTATGATCACAGCGCATCCGGCGCGTTGGAACAGATAAAAGAGAGGCAGTATGCGGGGGCGTTGAAGGAATATAGGGGGAATCTTCTGCTCGTGGGTATCAACTATGACAAAAAGACAAAAAAGCATACCTGCGTAATCGAGAGGATGCAGAAAGAAGAGTAAAGCGTGGAAAAACGCGGGGAAGCGAATGCTGTGCGGTCATAAATGCCGAGGATGAATTGAAAAGAAAAGAGGATTCCGTGATAGAATCCAATGACGAAGGTGGTGCTGCAGGGCAGCTGGTACAAAATATTCCAAAATGACAGAGGGCGTCATTATGCATGCCTGAGGAAGCCCCAAAGGGAAACAGATTTGGCTGAGGAAGCCCCAAAGGGAAATAGATTTGGCTGAGGAAGTCCCAGAGGGAAACAGGTTTGGCATGAGGAAGCCCCAGAGGGAAACAGGTTTGGCTGAGGAAGCCACAAAAGGGAAATAGAGAGGAGATATGAGGAATGACGGAGGATGACAGGAGAGAACTTTTATGGGAAGAGGTCAGCACGGAGCATATTGTGCGGGATGAATGGATAGATTTCCGGCGCTGCGCGTATCGGCTTCCGGACGGGACGGTATCGGGGCCCTTTTATGCTTACAGCCGCAGGGATTATGTGGTCATTGCGGCGTCGGACTGCGAGGGAAAGTATCTCTGTGTGAGGCAGTTCCGGCATGGGATAGGGGATGTTACCACCGAATTCCCGGCGGGCGGGCTGGAGCGGCTTAAGGGAGCGGACGGCTCCGGGCCGCGGTTTGATTACCGCACAGGCGGAGGGGACGATTTCTTCGAGGACGCGTTAAAGGCGGCAAAAAGGGAGCTTTTGGAGGAGACGGGATATGCTTCAGAGGAGTGGACGCATCTGCTCACGATTCCCTCCCATGCCACAATCGCCGACAATTATGTCCATGTGTACATGGCCCGAAACTGCCGCAGGGTGGGCGGGCAGAAGCTGGACGAGACGGAGTTTCTGAATGTGGAGCTTCACACCGCCGGGGAGATCGAGGAGATGATTGCTGCCGGCGGGTTCCAGCAGGCGGTGCATGTGATGGCGTATCTGCTGGCGAAAGAGAAGGGTTGAAGCATCGTGGGATTTTTGTCTGCGCAGGATAGAACGATTCCATAGGCGGCGCAGGAAACGTTGGAAAAAGAAAATGACGATTGAAATTGTTCATTGCTCCCTTTCCCCCAGCCGAAACGCCCTGCTGCGCGCCAGCCGTTCTTTCATCATCCCTTCCCCGCCCTCTTCCGTGGGCAGGTAATAACGCCTGTCCTTCAAAGATTCCGGCAGGCAGCTCATGGGGGCGATTTTCTCTTCCGTGTCGTGGGCGTAGGTATAGCCCTCCCCGTAGTGCAGTTCTTCCATCAGCTTTGTGGGGGCGTTGCGGATGTTTAAAGGCACCGGCTCGGCCAGCTGTGCCAGCGCGTCTTTTTTGGCGGTCTCATAGGCGGCATACACGGCGTTGGAGCGGGGGGCAAGGGAGAGATAAATCACGGTCTGGGCCAGATTGATATTGCATTCCGGCATGCCGTTGAAGTGGCAGGCCTGATAGGCGGAAACCGCAAGGGACAGGGCCTGATTGTCCGCAAGCCCAATGTCCTCGCTGGCAAAGCGAATCAGCCTTCGCGCGATAAAAAGGGGGTCTTCCCCCGCTTCCAGCATCCTTGCCAGCCAGTAGACGGCGGCGTCCGGATCCGAATTGCGCATGGATTTGTGGAGGGCGGAGATGAGATTGTAATGCTCCTCCCCTTTTTTGTCGTATAAAAGGGTTTTCTTTCCAAGGCACTGTTCCAGAGTGTCCTTGGTGACGGTGATGGAGCCGTCGGGAGAAATCCTGCCGTTTAATACGGCCATTTCCAGCGTGTTTAACGCGGTCCGGGCGTCCCCGTTAGAAAAAGCCGCAATGGTCTCGATAAGTTCGTCGGCCATATGGACGGTGCTTGTGCCGAAGCCCCGATTGTCCGTGAGCGCCCGGAAGAGCATGGCTGTCAGGTCTTCCAAAGTCAATTCTTTTAAGACAAACACTTTGCATCTCGACAGCAGGGCGGCGTTGATTTCAAAGGAAGGGTTCTCGGTGGTGGCGCCCACGAGGGTGATGCTTCCCTTTTCCACATAGGGAAGAAAAGCGTCCTGCTGTGCTTTGTTAAACCTGTGGATTTCGTCCACAAAGCATAGAGTGCGGATGCCGAAGGCGCGGTTTTCCTCCGCCTGCTTCATGATATCTTTGATTTCCTTGATGCCGCTGGTGACGGCGCTGAAATTAATAAAGTTTGATTTGGTGCGGCTGGCGATAATTCTGGCCAAGGTAGTCTTGCCCACGCCGGGGGGACCCCAGAAAATCATGGAGGGAATGGCGTCTTTTTCCAGCATCCGCCGCAGTATCATGCCATTTCCCAGCAGATGGCTCTGGCCCATATAGTCCTCCAGCTTCTCGGGACGCATCCTGTCCGCCAGAGGCGCCATGGAATGAGAAGAGGAATCTTCATTTAATGTGTCAAAAAAAGATAATTGGTTCATTTATTCTCCAAAAATAATGTCTGCTGCCCGTTCGGGATACAGGCTTTCGTCAAATACATAATAATTGGGCCGCTCCGGATAGGATTCCGTATATGCCTGAACCTGCGCGTCCGTCTGCATAAAGCACAGGTAGGAATCTCCTGTTCTTCGGGGGCTGGCGTCGCAGTGATACCAGCCGCTGCCCGTATTGACCAGATTCCACCAGTGATCGGAAGTGCCGCCCACCCTTGCCACGCATTGGTTCTCGATATTGCATCGGGTAAGGAGAAAGGCGTAAGTGGCACAGTATGTATAACAGTCCCCGGCCTTCGCGTTCAGTCCGTCGTAAGCGCCGGCCCATATGGAGTCATATACCGCTTCAACCGCACTATAGCGTATGTTGGTGCGGCACCAGTTCCAAAGGGTATATGCGGCGTCGTATTTGCTCATATCCGGAGTGATAATCCGGTCAATCAGGGCGTCCGCAAGAACGACAGCATCCTCCTCGGTGGGCGGTGCGTCTGCGCTTACCGTAATCGTTGTTTCCGCGGAAGTCTTGTTGCCCGATGCGTCCGCCGCGGTATAATACACCGGATAGGTGCCGGGTACGTTCAGGTTTACGGCGCTGTTATCCACGGTGAGTACGACGTCTCCGTCGGCGTTGTCGGATAACACAATCCCCTTTTTATATGAGATACTGCCGCCCGTCATAGCGGATAAGGCGGAGACACCCTCTATCACAGGGGGAGTGGTATCTATGATTTCCACCGTAACCTTGACCGGCTGTTCCAGATAAGTCACATTGATTTCATAAACAGCGCCTGCTTTGGCAAGCTCCTCTGGTGACAGATTTGTTTGAAATACTGCCTCCTGCCGTTCATATGTTTTAAATAAATCGGCGGCCGTCAAATGTTTTCTGCTTCCGGCTTCGATTTGTATGTGGGTCAACATGTCCAATGGGGCGGGACTTGCTCCTTCGGATGGGGCATCGGGCATCGGAAAATCCGCCGAATCGTTTGCGGCGTTTCCGATGATGGAAATGAAACGGCCGCATCCGCTGAAACCCAACAGGGTCAATCCTGTCAGGGCTATAACTGCCGTATAGATTTTGAATCTGTCGTGCTTCATTGCTATGTTACCGATGGGAGGGGAATCCATCTTGTCCTTTCTTCTGCACCATGACTATAAATTGTTACTATATAAGCTGTTGATATTATACTATTTTATGTGCTTGTTTTCAAGTGGGCTTTTAGATTTTGCGCGCTAACCGTCATGTCGCGGCGCTGCCGCGATTCAAATCCGGAGGAGGAGCGCTGCATCTGTCAATGTGAAACGGCTTATCGAATTGGCTTGACATATAAATTTGCGGGGGTATAATTAGAATAAAATATAGTTTCTTTTTTACAGGAGGGATAAGATAATGAAAAAAATGATTGCGATGATGTTGGCGGCTATGATGTTTTTGACATCCTGCGCTTCATCGGATGGGGGAAATGCTTCGTCGCCCGGCTCCACTCCGGCGCCGACGGAAAAGCCCACGCCCGAACCGACAGCGGAGCCCACGCCCGAACCTACGCCGGTGCCGAATTATAAAGCAGGCGATACCGTAACGCTGGGAGACTGGGAGGTTACTCTGGTGGGATGTGAAATCACGGACGGGGTTCAAAACGGAACATATACTGTCTTTAAGGCGGATGAGGGCAATCGGTATGTGGTTGTCACGCTGACGGTAAAGAATACCGGCACGAAGGCCGCCAGTTTTCTGCCGTCTTTTTCCATGGGGGACGACGTGCGCGCTAAGCTGCTGTATCAGGGTGAGTATGAATTTTCGGCTACGAACCTGCTGGGACATTCGGACGAGCTTCATGATAAAAGATTAAACCCGCTAAGCTCCACAAACGGATTGATTGCATTTCAAATTGCCGAAGATGCGGCTGCTGCGGATGAACTGGTACTGACATTGTCCATGGGTTCGGATATCGTGAAGTTTGATTTGGGCGGGGATGCCTCTGCCTCTGCGACCGGTGCGGAAGGCGGGCTTGAACTGGCCGCTGTTTCGGGGGCCGCATCTGTGCAGGATCCTGAAGCTGCGCCCGAGCCGGAAGTAACACCCGAGCCAGAAGTTACGCCTATGCCGGAAGTGACGCCCGAGCCCGAAGTTACGCCTATGCCGGAGGTGACGCCCGAGCCTGAAGTGACACCTGCACCGGAGGCGCAGAATGGGGAAGAGCTGCCGGCCAATTTCTCGGAATGGGTGCCATATAATACTTCCGATTGGGGATTGATAGTCACCAACATTCAAAATGGGAATGTGATATGTTATAATGGACAGTATTGGGCTTCGCCCGAATATGCCAATTCGATTGCCAATGAAGAAGTGGTGTATTTTCACGACATAAGTGAGGATGACGGTCAGGATACCCAGGCTCCCAATAGGTATGGTCTTCTCGACCTTGACCTTAGCGAGTGGCTTGAGGGGAATGACTCAGATGATTCCGGTTCATATGATCTTGACGGAGTTCAATAATCCGGCAGGAGATGGCGGCGGGGTCTATGACTGAAAGAACGCATATCTGCCGATTGGAGGGCGGATGTGCGTTCTTTTTTTATTCACCGCAATAGGTTTCACACTGAACGGCGGCAGGCAGGTCCAATGCTGTGGAATGCGCAGGAAGCAGGACGGACCGGATGGGCGGCAATTTGGATAGAGATGCGGATGAAGGGGACAAAAGTGAGATGATATTGAGCGTCAGCAGGAGAACCGATGTGCCGAATTACTATTCGGAGTGGTTTTACAACAGGATAAAAGAAGGATTTTTATATGTGAGAAATCCCATGAACGCCCATCAAATCAGCAGGATTAACCTGTTGCCGGAGGTGGTGGACTGCATGGTGTTTTGGACGAAGAATCCTGAGAATATGCTGGCGCGTCTGGATGAGCTAAAAGAATATCCGTATTATTTTCAGTTTACGCTTACGGGGTATGGCCGGGATGTGGAACCCGGACTTCCGGATAAGCGGGGTGTTCTTATTCCTGTATTTCGGAAGCTGGCTGGAAAAATAGGAGCGCAGAAAGTGATATGGCGGTATGACCCTATCTTTGTAAGCCCGCATTACACACCGGATTATCATTTGAGAGCTTTTGAGGAGATTGCGGGCAGTCTTGCCGGCTGTACGCGGAAGGTTGTCATCAGCTTCGTGGATATGTATGCCAAGATTCGGCGCGGCATGGAGGAATTGCGGATGGAAAGCTTTTTCCAGCAGGGCATGTTAGAGCTGGCGGGGCGGCTGGCCGAAATTGCAGGAAGGTACGGCATGGAGACGGAATCCTGCGCGGAGCGGATTGACCTTCAAAGCGCTGGGGTAAGGCACGGGAGCTGCGTGGATAAAAATTTGATAGAAGAAATCATAGGATGTAAACTTATGGTCAATAAGGACAGGAACCAAAGGACGGACTGCGGCTGCTATGAAAGTGTGGAGGTGGGAACGTATCATACCTGCAGGAACGGCTGCAGATATTGTTATGCAAACTGTAATGACGCAGCGGTGAAAGAGAGGGTGGCGGCATATGATGCAGAATCCCCTCTGCTGTGCGGACGCGTCGGGCCGGATGACAGGATTTCGGAGCGGAAGATGAAATCCTTGAAGGACGGTCAGATGAGTTTTTGGGAGCAGGGCGGCGGATGACGCTGTCGTAGAATATGGCATAATTCTCAGGCAGAAAATCGTTTTATCAGTGTGGTGGAAACTTCAATCTTAACAGTATGCATGGTAGGATGCTTTATCTGTTTTATCAGCTGGCATGCCGCGGTCTGTCCCATAAATTTTCTGGGAATATCTATTGTTGTCAAAGGCGGATCTATGACTTGGCCTTCCGAAATATTGTCAAATCCTATCAGGGCAATGTCTTCCGGAATCTTATAGCCGCGAAGCTTGAAGGCCTTGATCGCCCCAATGGCAATCAGATCATTATCGGCAAAATAACATTTCGCCAGATTGTCCTTTCGGTCGATGATTTCAAGCATATCCGCAAAAGCGCCCTCTATGGAGGGAGAGAGTTCATGAGCAATGGATGTTCCAATGGACATTCCATGTTCGCGGATCGCTTTTGCATACCCGGCGGATCGCTGGGAAAAGTTTTCGATTTTGTAGGAGGAGCATAAATGTCCGGGCTGTTTCTGGAAGCTGTTGATCAGAAAGCTTGTGGCGAGATATGCGCCCTGAACGTTATTCATTAGGATACTGCTGCAGGCCGCTGTGGGAAAGTAAGAATCAACCAGCACTACCGGAGTGGAAAGACTTAGAAAGTTTTGACATACTTCCGCAGTGGATTCGGTGCCCAGAAGGATGATTCCAGCACAATCAGATATGCGCAGGGCTTCCATATATTTATGAAAGTCATCAATTTTTTCGTAAATCTGCAGAGTCTTTAAATGATAGCCGTTTTCGCGGCATTCCTGTTCCATTCCGTCAATCAGCTCGGAAAAGATGGGCGTATAATTTAAGATAGCGTTATGCGCCCGATAAATAATACAATAAATGCTGCCGGAATGATTTTTCTTTAGTGCAAGTTTTGAAAAGTCATATCCGGCTTTTTCGGCTTCTCTTAAGACATATGCCCGTGTTTCGGCGCTGACGCCGGGTTTATTATTTAATGCCATAGAAACGGCGGTGGCGGAAAGTCCAAGCTTCGCCGCTAATGCCCTTGCAGTGATTCCCATAAATAGCCTCCGGCTGTAAAACGTACCAAGTCACGCAGGGGATGTATGTTGAGGTAATTCCTGCGGACAATGAGCCAAGTGCCGTGCCTGCACATGCATTTGGCAGATGCCGCGAGGATCAAATGCTTTGCCGCCCGCTGCGAGAATTATTTTATAAAAATTATAACACGGAATTTCCATACATACAATTATAAAGTTAAAAATAAAGTTAATTGATATTGATTTTGCGTTGAAATAAAGTAATAGTTCAGCTATATTGGATAATAACAAATAAGCTCTTCTTCTTTTAGGAGGATGAGAGGGAGGGACAGACAGGGAGGCGCTGATTGTGGTTGAAGATATGAAACAAGTAGAGCAATGGGACATTTTTGAACTGGAAATTTTGGGACCGTCAAAAGGAAATCCGTTTATGGAAGTAACGCTTCATGCAGTTTTTACATTGCTGCAGGAAGGCGTGGAAAAAGAGAGCGTAACCGTTCCCGGATTCTATGATGGGGAAGGCGTATACCGCGTTCGTTTTATGCCGCACAAACAGGGAGTATGGAGTTATGTGACGTCTGGCAGCAGTCATGAGCTGGATGGGTTTAATGGGAAATTTGTCTGTGCCGCGCCGTCAGGAGCGAACCATGGAATGGTGAAAACGGCGAAGCAGTATCATTTTGCATATGAGGACGGCAGTCCCTATTATCCGTTCGGAACTACCTGTTATGCGTGGATACATCAGGGGGAAAAGCTGGAGGAGGAGACGTTAAGGACGCTGGCGGCCGCGCCGTTTAACAAAGTCAGGATGTGTGTGTTTCCCAAGAATTATGTGGGAAACAATAATGAACCGGAATATTTTCCTTTTGAAAAGAATGAGGAAAACAGGTTTGATTTCACTAGATTTTCTCCTGTATTTTTTAGGCATTTGGAGAAAAGGTTAAAACAGCTTCTGGACTTGGGGCTGCAGGCGGATCTGATTTTGTTCCATCCTTATGACAAGGGCAGGTGGGGATTTGACAGCATGTCCCATGAAACGGATAAAAAATATTTGTCCTATCTGATTGCAAGGGTGGCATCTTACCGCAATGTATGGTGGTCCATGGCAAACGAGTATGATTATTTACGGGACAAAACGAAGGCGGATTGGGATGATTTGATCGAGTTTACCGCGCAGTTAGACCCCTATGGGCATCTGCTTTCCATTCACAACGGGGATATTCTGTATGATCATTGGAATCCGCATATTACTCATGCCAGCGTGCAGATTGGAACCGTTCGGGCAGGGTTTGGCCGTTTCCGTATGCTGAGGGACGCTTATCACAAACCGATAATTTACGACGAAGTGGGGTACGAGGGAAATCTGGATCAGCGCTGGGGAATGCTGGATCCAAGAGAATTGGTTGATAAGTTCTGGAACGGCATTGTGTCGGGAACCTATGTAACGCACGGAGAAACGTTTACACATCCTCAGGATATCATATGGTGGGCCAAGGGTGGAACGCTTCGGGGAGAAAGCCCGGCAAGAATTGCGTTTCTCAAAGGCATCCTTGAGGAAAGCGGCACGGAGGGGCTGGAACCCATAGACAGTTGGTGGATTTTAAACGGCGCAGGGGTAACGGGACAATATTATTTGTTTTATTTCGGATATGAAACTCCGTGTGAGTGGGCGTTTGAACTGCCTGCTATGAAGAAGGATATTCAGGTGGGCGCTAAGTTTAAGGTGGATATTATCGATACATGGAATATGACCGTGGAAGAACTTGGGGATACCTTTGAAATTACGGATAAGGAACGTTATCGGTGTTATTGTAGTTATCACAGAAAAATAGAATTGCCGGGCAGGCCGTTTATGGCGATTCGTATCCGGCGGGCTGGGTAAATATCGGAAAGATATTCTTTGCAGGAGAAGCGGCGGACGGCTTCTTCTTGAAATAGAAGATTGTGTGCAATGAATAGGTGAAATTAAATTGTCGGCCGTGGAATGATTGAAAGCAGGAGGGCAAGAGTGAAGCAAGAGCAATAAGGTAAGAAGCGATAAGGCAATCAGGTAAGAAGAAATAAAGCAAGAACGATAAGGTTAAAGCAGGAAGCAGCAGGATGAAAAACGTCAAAATAGAGATTGAGAGGTATGGGTATGGACGGGACAAGGGCATGTTATGAGTTTGAATTTTTCAGGGAGAACCGCTGGCTGAAGGTGCCGCAGGAGTGTGTGGGGGAAGGGGGCTTTCTGTACAGGACGGAGGGCGCCGTGTATCAGTGCAGGATTACAAAAGGAGAGAAGCCGGGGATTAGCGCTTATACCATGGGTTTTGCGGCGGATTATCCCACGCAGCTTCGGTTCCGGATTACGGTTCCCGGGGAAAAAGAGTATTTTCATTTGATTCCCTGCAATATCTATGGGGATAACAATGAGAAGGGTATCATGCCGGAAATGCTGCCTGTTTTGACAAGGAGGCGCGGGATGGGTGGGGCAGGCGGTGAAGCGGCGGGCGCGATGGGAGCTGTCCTTGGAGATGCCCAAAGGCCGGAGGCCAAAACAAACCAAACGGACGCCGGAACTGACCCAATGGATGTCGGAACAAACCAAACGGACGCTGGGGAAAAGCGCTTGGACAGATTTGCGTCCTCCCGGTGGGAATTTCGGGCGGACAGGGCCGCCGCGCCGCTGGCAGGACTGGCGTTTGAGAGGGGATGTGCGGGCGTAAGCATAGATCCATATTCGGACGGAGTGGAGGGCGGCGTCCATTGGGAGAAGGAGCGTCCCGTCACAGGCCGGGAGGAAAGGGATGGATTTCCTCTGCCGCAGGAAACAGGGGAGCTGACAAGGGGCTGTGATTATATCCATAACGGTGTTTTTGTGGAGCTTCCCGATTCTTTTGGGGTAACGTTGGGCTATACGAATGATCCGGTTACTTTTTCCAATAGAAGGCTGCCCAATCCGCCCACGGCAGAACGTGCCTATAGAGCGGAAGCCCGGGGAAATATCTACATGGTTTTCGGAAAGGGGCGGATGGGATTCCACGATATGGTCAGGGCGGAATATTGGAAACGGCATTCCAGAGCAAGGTATGTCAAAAGCTATCGGGAAGCGGCGGCAGCCATGGTGGATGCCTTTGTTCATTTGAATTGGAATCGGGAGACGGGAGAATACACCAATATGTGCTGCAGGATACCCAAAGATCCGGTGCTTAGGCCATGGAGGGATGTATGTGAAGTCGGCTGGCTTGGAGGCGCGGTTCTGGCGTACCCGCTGGCGCTTTCCCGATATGTGGAGGGAGCCGTGAAGGAGGACACGTTTCGGGATGCGGATTCGGGGGAGAGGATCATTGACCGCATCGTAGAAGGATACAATCGGGAGGGAGGGCTTTTTCACAATCTATTAAAGCCGAATCCGGGACGGGACAGCCGCGACCTGACGGGATGGTCGGAGGAAGAATGTCATTTTGCCTATCTGTCGGGCAGCGCGGTTTATTATATCTTAAAGACGATTGCGCTTCTCAAGAGCCGGGGGCAGGCTTATAAGGAGGAATGGCTTTTTAGCTGCAGGCAGGTGCTGGATACGGTGGTTTCCCTGCAGCGGGAGGATGGCGCTTTCGGCGTGAGCTTCAGCACCCGGGAAAAAAAGGTGGTTGACTGGGAGGGCTTTGCGGGCTGTCTGTTTGTTCCGGCGGCAGCATACCTTCATCGCCTTACCGGGGAGAAACGTTATCTGGACGCCGCCGCCCGGGCGCTCAGGTATTATCGCAGGTATGTGGAAGCGCTTTATTGCTATGGCACGCCGCTGGACGCCAAAAAATCGGTGGATCAGGAGGGGAATATTGCCTTTGTCCGGGGCTGCAGGCTGGTATATGAGGATACGGGGGAGGAAGAATTTCTGGACGCAATGAAGGCGGGGGTGGAGTATGAGTATTTGTGGAGATACTGCTATGCGGCAAGGCCGGAATGCCCCCCTTTAAACAAGGGGTGGAATTCCTGCGGGGGAAGCGTGACTTCCGTTTCCAATGCGCATATGCATCCCATGGGAGTCATGCTGGATACGGATCTTAGATTCCTAGCCCGGGTCACGGGGGACGAGTATCATCTGCAAAGGGCGGAGGATTCCATAGCGTGGCTTATGCAGAATCTGGAAATGTATCCGGACAAAATGGGTTATGGCAGATATGGCATTTTGTCGGAGAGGTGGTGTCCAAGCGACGGGCTGCTGACGGAGCGTTATAGTGATAATCAGCCCTGCAGCACATGGTTTTCTTATAATTTATGGGCGGCTGCGTGCGCGCTGGAGGCTGTGGGGGAGCGATATTTGGAGTCCGCAGAGGCAGCTGCTTTTCTATAAAATTTACCGCCGCTAATCAGGTTTCGCAGATCGATGCAGCCGTTTATTGGAATTGAAGGGAAAGAAAAAATTAAGGCGCCGTTTTGCACAGTCGGCAGGATGAGAACACGGAAATTGTAAGGGCATTGGGAAAATTTTCCCGATGTCCTTTTTGGGTATAAAGAACGCGGATACTGTCGATTCAATACATTTTTGAGGCGATTCAAAACAGGATATCCCATTTGGGGGATGCGTCGGGTAAACTATTGAACAGCGGCGGAATAATGCGGAGCCGTCGCAGAAGATTTTAATGAGTGCCTTTTGGGTTTGCGTCCGCGCAGCATCCGCGAACTTGGAAACAAACATATGGTTATGGGTATAAAGCTGCGCAGAAGAGGAGAAAGAATGAAAAAGAGATTAGCAGTATTATTGGCGGCATTCATGGCGGCGACAGTATTGACGGCGTGCGGAGGCAGCGGCGAACAAGACGGCGCGTCCGATTCCTCCGGCAGTGTGGTGAATTCGGATGACAGGGCTAAAGGCGTGGTGTCCGACGAAACCTTTGGGATTTTGCAGCAAAACTACGCGTCTATGGCGGAGTGCTATAACACAGTGGCAAATGCGTATAATTCGGATGAAATCGCAGCAAATCCTGAGATTGAAAGCACGATGAAACGAGCAGCCGACGTGATTGTGCAGATGGGAGAAATAAAACGGGATGCGCTCACGGAAGAGGATGCGGTCGTTTTAAATAATACCATAATAGAAATCGTGAAGGGACTTGGTTCCATTGCAAATGCTATGGAGCCCGCAGAGGGTGCGGACGGTGCGGCAAAGGAACCGGTTTCCGAAGAAACGTTTGCGGCTCTTCAGATGTATTACGAAGCCATGGTGAGCCGATATAATGAATTGGCACAGGCGTATAATGACGGCATGATCCAGAAAAGTGAGGATTTCGAGGTCCTTATGAACAAGGTGAGAGAGTTTATTGAACAGATGGGACAGTTATCCTCGGCAGATATGAATGAAGAGGAGGGACAGGCGCTTTTGGCAATTGTAACGGGCTTCATCGAAAGCTTCAGCGGAATCAGTGCCGACGTCGGCTGACGCTAAATAATTGCGGGAGGATAACATTATGGGTTTTTTTAGTAATAACCAAAAGACATGTCCCATCTGTAACAAACAGACCCCGCGGCTTCTGGCGGTCAAAATTCAAAATATGCCGCTCTGTAAGGAGTGCGCCAATAAGATAGATCTGCCGGACGGCATGGCGGATCAAATGACTTTGGAAAGCTTCCGGCAGTATGTGAATTTTTATGACGCAAATCAGGGGCTGCGCAAAACATTTTCAGAGACCTATCGGTTCAGCTTTGGTTTTTTTGGAGGAACCATGATTTTGGATGCATCCAACAGGCTGTTTCGATTAAATGCCGCCGACAATTCGCTGGTGATGGAGGCGTCCAATCTCAAGTCCTTCCGCATTTTGGAGGACAACGCGGCGTTGTTTGAAGGGGAAAACGGTATGTTGAAATGTTACAGGAGCGACGTCCCGGCGCGCGCCAATGCCATGGCTCCACAGATTGCCCAGTTCCTCATGCAGCAGCAGATGCTGAAGCAGATGGGGCGGATTCAGGAACAGAGAGCAGGCGGAGGGAACGGTGAGAGCACGGCGCCTGTATATAATTCCGGCGCATATTTTGACCTGCCGGCTCCCTTCCAGAATTTCTATGTGGAGCTTAAGCTGGCGCATCCGTATTGGGGGGAATTTCGCGAAAAGCGGAAAGCGCCGGAGTTTATGCAGTATGATCCGAGCGTCGATTCCTACCTGCGGGATTATCAGGAGGAAGTGGATAAACTGCATACATTGGCGGTCAATCTGATACGGCTGATGGATCCCCATGCACAAGAAGTCAGCATCACAGACAGCGCTTTGGAAGCGGCGCAGGCCGCCGCCCGGGCAGATGCGGCTGATCCCGTGGAGGAGATTAAGAGGTATAAGAATCTGCTGGATTGCGGCGTCATTACTGAGGAAGAGTTCACTGCTAAAAAACGCCGGCTGCTCGGCATATAGGCGGGAAAGAATTATTTGCCGGCAG
This sequence comes from uncultured bacterium, assembly GCA_948467735.1. Lineage (GTDB taxonomy): Bacteria > Bacillota > Clostridia > Lachnospirales > Lachnospiraceae > Acetatifactor. Next base: position 22,817 of record CAOKFN010000022.1, on the reverse strand, counting down.
AATGCTGTTTCAGTCATACCCCTAGGGAATCCTTCATACAATGGTAAAAAGTATTCTTAAAGGGGTATTCCTTTGAAGGATTATATTGAGGAGCGTGCCATCAGCATAGCCAATTATATCATTGACAGCAACGCCACGGTCAGGCAGACAGCCAAGGCTTTCGGGGTCAGCAAGAGTACTGTACATATGGTAGTAACAAAATAGAACGGTTTTCGTGGATCATACGATAGAATAAGGGTATTTAAACGGTGGTTTTCCGGGAAAGGGAAACTACCGTTTGATTTTGGACAGGCCTGCTATGGAAGCTTGCCGCTAAGTGAGCTGTGAGCCGCGCGGCGAGTAGGGGTATATATTCCCCTACTCAATTTGATATGCAAAACAGCTATCCGAAACGGCCCTGAAAAGCATTACAGGCAGATTGCCATATAGGGAGGGATGCAGACAATGTCATCTTTTATTGAAAGGTTTTTTGGATGAATGATATAACATCCGCCGATTCTGCTTTTATATTTTTCACGGAAGCGCAGCAGGGATTCCATGGAGTATCGGACACCGGACTTAACTTCAATGGGATATATTTTATATTTTGTCTTACTGTTGTTGGAGATGAGAAAGTCGATTTCCATATCATTGCGGTGTTTTTCATTATTGTAGTGGGTATAGAAAAACAGCCGGTGCCCGTTGGCCGCAAGCATCTGCGCTATCATGTTTTCGTAGAGCATTCCCTCATTGAGACCCAGTTTTCCGGTAAGAATCTGTTTATAGACTTCATCCTCCAACAGTTCGTTTTCATCGAAAGCATGACTTACCAGCAGGCCGGTATCGCCCATATAGCATTTAATATAAGTATCGGATTCTGTGAGGGACAGTCCTACATTGGGGTCGTTAACCCGCCTGCATTCATTGGTAATCTTTGAATAATAGCTACCTGCATATTTCCTGAACCCTGTCCGACCATGGAGCGAGTTTTTCAAGTTCTTCATCAGAGGACTTATAGTTTGGCCGACACTCAAGGACATACTTCATATATTTATATGGATCCAGTCCGTGGAGTTTTGCTATCTCCACGATGGTATAAATGCCCATACTCGCATCAGCTCCATCCATCGTATCAGAGAAAAGCCAGTTCTTACGACCCACTACCACCGGGCGGATTGCATTCTCCGCAGCTTATCTTCATATGTGAATAAGCTGTGTTATTCTCACGATATTTTTATCCTCATCTTTATCAGAAGACGGCTTAAAAACTACGGTTCTCCATGACAAAGATGAGGATAACATTTTATCTCAGCCTGCAGATTCTGGCAAACTCGTCTTCATCGTCAGGCCACAATGGCTCCTCGGCATTCAGCTCCGGATTACTCCTGTCCATGGCATCCTTGAGCATCTCAAGAGAAGGCTTGGCATAGACCCTTGTAGTCTGGGTTGAAGCATGACCGAGCATCCTTGAGACCAGTTCCAGTTCGATATTGTTCTGGTACAGGTTCGTCGCCCTCGTGCGGCGGAACATATGCGGGTGAACCTTGTCAGGAAGATCCGGATGTTCGTTTCTGATCTGATCCGCATACTTGCTGATGATACGGCCCACATTTCCCGGTGACATCATCTGTGCCTGTCCATGGATGACGCTATAAAAAAGATTCTTTGTCCCATGCGAGCCCGGCCCGTGGTACAGTCTTGAGCAGTTCATGGTTGACGGAGCCGCTTTCCATGGATATCTGGAAATGGAGGAGCGTATCGAAAGGGATTTTCCTGTCACGGGTGAAATCGATTCCGGGGCGTCTGCAGAAATCCTCACGGTGCTAGTCCATCTTCTCAATTTCGGACAGCAGGATTTGTTTGATTTTTTCAGGGTTGGTCATAGAGTGCCTCCTTTGGGCAAAAGCGATATTATCTTCTGACCAAGGGGCCGCGCTCACTACCTCTAAATTTCATCAGTAGTGAGCGCGGCCGCACACTTTAGCGTTTTGTCAAGCCCATTTGGGATATTTTTACATAAATTTAGGTTAGACCCTATGGCGGAATTTAACCTGGTTCTTAACTAACTGACATTGGGTGTGAAAAGTAACATGGTATGTTCATCCAGGTTTTTAATTTTGTGGAAGATCTTGCAAATGTGAAGGAAAAGTCTTATCATAGTGTTGTTGGTGCAGCCCATGGGTTACCATGGCTGATGAAACAGGGGAAGAATGCGGAATTCCGGGAAATACACGAGTACTACCGAACCCGAAAGGAAAATTCCTTAAAAAAGATGCAGTCAGTAGTAGCCGTGGCCTGTAAAATAATAAGGGTATTCTACACGATCCTTACAAAAGGTGTAGGTTATGATGCAAATAAACTGATTGGTGACATCAGAAGGACGCAGATACAGACAGCATAGCAGCCAGAAACAAAAGGAGGCAATACCCCTGTCACGGTTGGGTTGAGTTTTCAGCAGTTATTTCTGAGAGCTGAATTCAGCTGTGACAGGATAGCTGGAAGGTATGTGGATAGAGCCGGAAAAACGTCCGCCGCAAGGTGCTGGTTTGCGAAGCGTACAGAACAGGTCAGTAAGACTTAAAACAAAGAACGAGTCAGTAGTCGGTAGGAATATTTACCTTAGGGCAGGACCCTGCAATGGAGCTAAGCTGACACCTTGGTTATGGACAGGCGGGACGAAGGAAATTAGGACTCCACAGAAATGAGGGTGATCCTAGTAGACACGGGAGGTTCGCTGCCGTAGAAGGAAGGGTATACATAAGGCCATGTAGAACGAAAAACCAAGACGTTCTACTTCTTGTACCCCAACCCCTCTATTTTCGTACCAGATACAGAAAATGTCCATCCTCTTGGCTCATTCATCTGAGATATGTAACTAAAAATTCCTTGAAAAATAAGGAAAAAAGACTTGACTTAATAGGGAGGATATTTAAGATGAGCAAATACTGCGATATATGTGGAAATAAATGTGGACTATTGACGAGAGAACGTCTTAAAGATGGTTTAATTTGCGAAAATTGCAGTTCAAAATTATCATATTGGTTTCGCAAGTCTGAAAGATTGTCAAAATATACAATAACAGAAATTAACGAACAATTGCGCGTTTGTGAAAACAACAAGAAACTTGTACGTCAATTTCATCCAACTCAGCAGTTTCAATTAAGTTATGAAATTGTTTTGAAAGTCGATGAGAGTGCTGAAAAGTTTATGATCGTTAATCAGAGAAAAGATTCAAACCCAGATGTATTAGATTTTTCAAAGTTTATAAAGTGTGTAATTAACATTGAAGAGGAAACAAATAGGCATACTCATGATAGTGGTGAGGGTTATTTCCGCTTCACAGATACATATGATACCACGTGTAATTTTTATATTGACTTTCAGGTGGACTCGCCTTATTACGCGCATATTAAAGTAGAAAACAGCAGGCTTTCATTACAGACTTCTTTAGCTCCCGATGACCCATTCAGAGACCCATATTCTGAGGAATCAAAAAAAATCAGAATATATGAAAAAAATAAACGGGAAAAAGAAGAAGCTCTACTATCAATAATAGCGGAAATCAACTGCATTTTCATGGATTACCATAAGCGGCAAGAAGAAGCGGAGAATAATCAAAGAAAGCGGCAAGAAGAAGCGGAGAATAATCAGAGAAAAATCGCCATAAATGAAAAAATAAAGGAAATAGCAGCAGTAGTTACTAACCAATTTGACGAATCTGAATTACTGCAAGCATCAGTTCTTTCCGCTAGAGACAAAGTGAAAGAGTATGGTAAATTGAGGGAATTCTGTATTAGATATATGCCAGAGCTTAAGAATAAGCAAGTGAAAGTGACATCTGGATTCAATTTAGAATTTCAAGAGTATGTCGATACTGCTATGTGTCAACTTTTCGATAGCAGCTGGACGACATTATCAAAGGCATTTTTCACATTGAGCAGAGGTGTTCAGGGAGAAAATAATGTCGAAGAGGTATTATCGCTCTATGATGATCGCATTTACTATATTTGCAATTATACATGGATTTATGAACATGACTTTATTGTAATTGCTCCAAGTGGGATTTATACAATCGAAGTGAAGATGCTAAGTGATGATTATGTCCTTTCGGAAACAGGAATGCTTAAGCCTTTAAATTATTCCGATAAGAAGACAATGAACGTAGTTCTTCAATCGAGAAAACATGTTGAGACTCTCCGGAAAGGCTTAAAAGAGTGTAACGCATTTACTTCGGATATTCCGATTAATGAAATTATTTGTTGTGCAGATGGTAACCATATCATAAGAAATGAGTTCCCTGACATTGCTGTGTGCTACTGTAATAACCTAAACAAGTATATTTTTCCAGATGATGTTGAAAATAAACTTACACCAGAAAAAATGATAGCATTGAAAGATTTTTTAATGAAAAACAGAGAAGAAAAGCGACAGGAGTATGCGGTTTTTGGAGATCATGGAGATTTATCAGACAGAAATGAATTTGTACAAAGTTTTGCATATACTGTTGGTGTGAAATACGTGCGAGATCATTTCGATTCGTTTTTTGGAACTAATTAGTGTCTGCTGATTAAGTTACAGCTGCTGATAAATGCCGACTTTTTGCACCATTTCTGGTATAATAATTGCAAGGAAATTCAGATGTTTCTATTGATTTTTTTGCAGATTTTCATTATAAACAGCGAAAAGAAGCCCAAATGTACAAGCCAGCAGATAAAACACAGACATCCTTTCTCGATTTCAACCAGCCCATGGGACTGCAAATGAATCCGGACAACCGCTGGATCCGAATGGCGAATAAGATCCCCTGGGAGCTGTTTGAAGTAAAATATGCCGGCCTGTTTCCAAGCGATACGGGTAACGTGGCAAAGCCGCTGCGTATGGCCCTTGGTTACCTGATCATCCAGACCAGGTTCCAGTTCCCGGACAGGGAGCTTGTGGAGCAGATCACAGAGAATCCGTATCTCCAGTATTTCATCGGGCGGCCCGGATATCAGGATACCCCGCCCTTTGATGCGAGTACACTGGTACTGTTCCGCAAACGGATCACAGCAGATATGCTGAGTGAGGCAAACGAATACCTTCTGGCCCATAAGGAAGATGACCGGCCGAGACCACCGTCTTCCGGAAAAGGTGTGGAGGAAAGCGGCGTACCGAAAGAAGAAGGAGTCAACAAAGGGACTCTTGCCATCGATGCCACCTGCGCCCCGGCCAACATACGGTATCTGCAGGATATCTCCCTTTTGAATGAAGCAAGGGAAAAACTGGAACAGATGATATACCGCATGTGTAAGTCATACGGACTGCAGCTTCCCCGCCGCTATCGACGCAGGGCCAGGAAAGATTATCTGGCTTTTGCCAAAGGCGGGAAACACAGCAAAAAGCAGATACGGACAGCGATCAGGAAACAGCTCTCCTATGTACGCAGGGACATCGGATATCTGGAAGGATATTTTCCGGAACGTGTGCTGGCAGACCAGATCTATCGGACTAGAGACAACCGGGGGTTATTGCAAAAAGCATGGGATACGGCTGTCAGGTCCAAAGATTGGGAGGCCGTCGCAGGATGCACAAACAGGTAAGGAACGGGAATACAAAGCGCAGATGCGCCAGGACAACACGGACAGGATCGAAGTGGAACGGTATTTCAGCCGGAGCAAACGCTGCTATGGTCTGGGATGTATTGTCACGAAGCTGGAGGAAACACAGCTGACATCCATTGCGTTATCTGTATTCGTGTCAAATCTATTTCGGATCCAGAGGCGGATACATTTGCGTCTATTTTGGCAACGCGTTCGATATGTGCTGCATATCGAATGGTACAGCCTAAAAATAGCTTAATCAGCAGACACTAATTAGACAATATGTAATGCCCCCCAGTTTGTAGTTTCGTGGATTTACCTGTATACTATCCTGTTTTTAACAGTAATACAGACGATGGATCGCTGTAACTTCAGTATTTATGCTGGCTGCAGCGATTCTGGTTTCAGAAACGAAATATGGTAATTTATTCCCTGCCTTTACTCCTTTTTTGGATTCCCCTCATCTTCTGCCTGGTGATAAACTGATAGTCCGTGCGGAAACCGCAGACTTCGTGTAAGGTATCTGTCAGTTTTGAGCGTTTATAGAGTGGCATATACCCTTGATCCTCCACATTTGCAAAATCCATCTCCTGGAGTGTCCTCAAAATCTTTTTGCAGGTATAGTCGCCTCCCAGCTTTTTTCCAGAATCTGGTACACAAGAAGCGTGAGGAAACAGGTTAGGAAATGTGCCTTAATCCGGTTTTCCAGCCGTACAAATGCAGGCCGGGCTTCAAAGTCTGTCTTCATGATACGGAAACATTCCTCGATTCGCCATCTTCCTTCACTGACTTTCAGGATGGGAGCCACATCATCGTCCAGCAGATCGGTATATACAGCATACAGCCCGTCATATCTGGCTTCCTCCGCTATCTTTTCTTCATCCAAATAATACTGGATGCCGGCTGCCTCGCCGTCCTTGGTGAAAGCATGTTTCCCCACGAACCGGGCTGGATCATTAGGGCTCTTCCTTTCCGCCTTTCTCTTTCCGGATGCCACCATTTTTTCAGCGCGTTCTACCTGTCTTCTGCAGGCAGCTTTTTGATGGACTGTGTCACAATAAATGCTCTTTCCCCCATGTGGTTGAATTCACGGTTGCCCTCCGAGCCCAGGCCCGCATCGCAGCAGTAAATAAACTTGGAATGCTCGAATTTCTGAAGGACTGTTTTCTCTAATGGCTTCAGGGACTGCTGCTCGTTCTGGTTTCCCGGAAAGATGGAGAAAGCCAGGGGTATTCCGTCCCCGTCCGTGAACATTCCCATCTGCACGATGGGATTCGGGCGGTGTTCTTTGCTTTTCCCATACTTTTTGTCCCGTCTTCCTGCTCAAGCTCGAAGTAATAATTCGTGCAGTCGTAAGAAAGGATGCCGTCATTCCTGTCTGTCAGGAAGTTACTGTTTTTAAAAGCCTCCGATTGTATGAAGTCGCATTCTTCGGCAAGTACATCCAGGGCGCGGTAGATGTCATGCTCTTCATAGGAAGGTCTTTCGAGATAGTCCATTGCTGCTCTGTAGGATGCGCGCTTGCTTCCGGGTTCTAGTATCCTGGTGTATATCAGATCAGACAGAATGGCATTCAGGTCATACTGGAACTTATGCCGTTCCCGGATCCTTCATGTTGAACGCAGCGGGAACAAAGCTGTAGCCGTCCATCCCAGGGTCAGCATGTTGAATCCCCTGACCATCTTGTGGGTGACATGGTTGTAGACCCAGGAGAGCAGCTCCACCTGACTGCTGCGGTTCCTTTCTATTACGAAATCGTCAAGGACGAGGCATTTTACCCGTTCCATGTGTGTAAGCGATGAAAAATAAGCCGCCACCCTGGCAGAAAGCAGAGTCAGGAAGCGCTGCCAGTTGTACCTTGGCTCATTTAAGAACCGGTAATACGTGTTCTTGGAGAATGCCATGTCCTGCTTCTTGGAGTTCAGGAAATGGAACAGGTTGCAGTTCTGGAATACCAGCAGCAGGAGGAACTGGAAGATTTCATATACAGAGCCGCCTTTCTTCTTGCGGATGCTGGATTCTTTCAGGAGCCTGCATATACCAAGTTCCCTGATGGCATCTCCCAACTTGCACTTTTTAAATATCTGATTGTGAAATAGTACTGGCAGGGGTATAATGTGTATAGAAATAGAAGATTGGGCTGGGAAGTTTTCCGGAGGTGAATGGGGATGCTATCATATGAAATGAGAGAGGAATTAGTACAGGGTCTGACGGATATTTTTGGAAATAATATTTCTATGATTATTTTATATGGCTCAGTGGCGAGGGGGGATGCAACAGAAGAAAGCGATATTGATATTGCGATTGTTATGAGGAGCCAGATGGATGATGCGACGAAGAGACACTTTCTTTACTGGGCTGCCGATATGGACATTCGATATGAAAGAGTTTTTTCAATCGTGGATATCCAGGAAAGCAATATGAAGAAATGGGAGGATGTACTTCCTTTCTATCGGAATATCAGAAAGGAGGGGATTGTTTTATGGAAAGCCGCCTGAAGGAACTGGCGGGTTATCGTTTGGCGAGAGCCCGGGAAATGCTGTCGGCATCGGAGGACAACCTGAAGATAGGACAGTATAAAACATCTTTAAACAGGTCTTACTATGCGGTCTTTCATGCAATGCGTTCGGCTAATGCCCTGAAGAACTTTGACTCATCCAAACATTCAGGAGTGATAGCATATTTTACCAAAGAATATTTGAAAACAGAAATATTGGACAGAAGTCTGGCTGTTGTTATCAAAGAGAGTTCATTATGCAGAGAAAAGTCTGATTATGACGATTTCTATGTGGCGAGCAGGGCTGAGGCAGAAGAACAGCTTAAAAATGCAAAACACTTTGTTCAGCAAGTGGAAAAATATGTGAGTTCAAAGTGACAGGGAGATATATGAGAAAATAGACATGGACGAGATGTCAAAGGAAAAACAGTATATTGCCGCCTATTGCTTTAGTCATACTTCTTCAAAACCCTTCATACAATGGTAAAAAGTATTCTTAAAGGGGTATTCCTTTGAAGGATTATATTGAGGAGCGTGCCATCAGCATAGCCAATTATATCATTGACAGCAACGCCACGGTCAGGCAGACAGCCAAGGCTTTCGGGGTCAGCAAGAGTACTGTACACAAGGATGTAACCGAGCGTCTGGCTCAGGTAAATCCGGCGCTGGCGGCGGAAGCGAGAAAGGTATTGGATGTGAATAAGTCTGAGCGGCATATCAGGGGAGGGCTTGCCACAAAGGAAAAATATCTGCACCAGCATAGTGAAATGCTGTAAATGCATATGATAGGAACCGCTTCGCGAACCCTGTAGTCATAATTTTACATACGGCGGCCATTCAACTGTTATTAGAATCTCGTGGAATATGGTTCGATTGCATTTCCGGGAAGCGTGATATATACTTTGATTATCAGCTGATAAGGGAAATGAAATGATAAAAGAATCTAATAATGGTTGAATGGAGGCATAAGATGGACATAGGAAAAAGAATCAAGGCGCTGAGGATTGCAAAGGAGGCAAAACAGGAAGAGCTGGCGGAGTATCTGGGGGTGTCCTTTCAGGCGGTGTCAAAGTGGGAGACGGGGGCCAGCGTGCCGGACATAGGGCTGCTGCCCAATATCGCGGTGTTTTTCGGAGTGACCATTGACGAGCTGTTCCGGATTCCCAATGAGGCGGAGTTTGAGCGGATTGAAAATATGTGCTGGCAGGAGCGGCGGATTCCCGCCGAGACTTTTGGCCACTGTCTTAGATTTCTGGAGGGCGTGGTCAGGGAAGAACCCCGGAACGCGAGGGCGTATTATTGCCTTGCGGCCCTGTATAACCATAGGGCCAGAGCGGATCATGAAGCCGCCGGGGAATATGCCAAGAAGGTGCTGGAGCTGGCGCCGGATGACAAGGGCGGAAGGTGTGCGTATCTGGAGGCCAAAAACGGTGTCTGCGGGGATGAGTGGTGGGACAATCATTTTGAGGTGATTGAATATTTCAAGGAGTTTCTGAGAAAGAATCCGGGCAATTACGGCGGGCTTTACGCGTTGATAGAGAATCTGCTGGATGACGAGCGCTATGAGGAGGCGGTTCCCTATATTGAGCAGATTCGCACGGTGGCAAAGAATTATCAATATGAAACATACATGGGCGACGTGGCGTTTGGCAGGGGGAATTGTGAGAAGGCCATAGAGTACTGGAATGGGGCGGTGGAACATTTCCCTCATAACTGGCAGCCGTACTGCAACAGGGCGGATCGGTTTAAAAAGCTGGGCAGGTATGAGGAGGCGCTGGCGGATTATGAGAAATGCTTTGAGATTCAGGAGCCCCCGAGGCTTACGGACGGCCTGCATTCTCTGGCACAGCTGCATGAGATTTTGGGCAGGCTGGAGGAGGCCGTCCATGACAGGCAGCGCATTATCAAATGCTTAAAGGAAGAATATCATACCTTTTCCGGCGCGGAAATAGAGGAGCAGAAGAGGGAGGTAGAGCGCCTGAAACGGTTGATATCATTGAAAAGGGAAGCGTGAAAAAATCATCCGAATATGTGACGCCGTTTGCACACAAGAAGGCCGGGGAATGGGGGAAGGCAGTATCCGCCGGGGCTTTGCATAAAGCGGCTTGGAAAGGAGAAAACTGATATGGCAGGGACAGGCTCATAGAGCCTGTCTTTTTGCTGCACAGGCCCGCATATGGAAATTTGTGGCTGCCGCAGCATGCGGGCAGCGCGGCGGGCAGGGAGAAAATCTCCCCTGCTCGATTGGGGAGAGTCAGTGTATCATTAGTATTGGCAGAGGGAAAGAAACTCATGATTGTAATATGATAGAGAATTCGTTATACTAAGAGAAAGGGACTGGCATGATAGGAAGGAAAATAGTCTGCCGGAAGGAGGGCGGGTATGGCAAGGACGGTGAGCATCGGGTGTCAGGATTTTGAGACCATTCGCAGGGAGGGGAGAAACTTTGGAGGGCGCGGTGCAATCCGCATTGGCTCAGATTGAGAAGAAGCAGTATGAAGAGGAGCTTGTGCGCAGGGGAATACCGGCGGATCATATCAGAAAGTATGGCTTTGCGTTTGAAGGGAAGAATGTATTGATTGACGGGACGGGAATGTGAGAGGAAGGCAGTATGGAAAAAGAGGCGAAGATTTCAGCCCTTGCAGGTCAGGTCATGGGCGTTGCCCGGGACGATATTCTGGTGCATCTGCGTTTTTTTGACAGGGCGCTGGCGGGGCTTGGATTAAAGGAGCGGAAAAATATTGGGTGTTTTGCCGCGGACGGCAGCACCTGTTTTTATGACCCGGTGTATGTACTGAAATGTTATCAGGAAAATCCAAAGAGCGTTACCCGGACATATCTCCATCTGCTGCTGCACTGTATTTTTTTTCATCAGTTTCAGTATGAGAGGCTGGATAAGGACAGGTGGGATCTGGCAGCGGATATCGCGGTGGAGAATGTGATTCTGGAAATGGGATTTGCGGGGGCGGCGCTGGAAGAGGATGAAGCGGCGGCGGGAAAGCTTAAGATACTAAAGGAGGATGCGGGGGCCCTTACCGCGGAGAGGATTTATCGGTATTTTGGGAAGAATCCGCCGTCCGCAAGGGAGGAAGAGGAGCTTAGGAAGCTGTTTGCGCGGGATGTGCATTCCCTGTGGAAGCCTGCGGCGCAGCTTGAGGCGACGAAGGAGCAGTGGGAGAAAATCAGCCGACGGGTGAAGGCGGACTTGAAATCTTTTACCAAGGCGAAGTCGGATATGGGAAGCCTTTTGAAGAATTTGGAGGACGCCGTCCGCGACAGGTATGATTACGGGGAGATTCTGCGCCGCTTTATGGTGATGGGCGAGGAAATCGGGGTGAACGACGAGGAATTTGATTATGTCTATTATACTTACGGGCTGGCCCGGTATGGGAACCTGCCTTTGATTGAGCCGCTGGAATATAAGGAGAGTACAAAGGTGAAGGAATTCGTCATTGCCATTGACACCTCCGCGTCCTGCCGGGGAGAGATAGTAAAGGCGTTTTTGAATAAGACCTATTCCATCTTGAAATCCGGGGAGAATTTTTTTCACAGGATTAATGTCCATATTTTACAGTGCGACAATCAGGTGCGGAGTGACACGAAGATTACCTGCGGGGAGGAATTTGACGCATTTTTACAGAGCGGGAAGCTGACGGGGGGCGGGGCGACGGATTTCCGGCCCGTGTTCGAGTATGTGGACAGCCTGCTGGCGCAGAGGGAATTCGAGAACCTGAAAGGGCTGATTTATTTTACGGACGGCTATGGAATTTATCCGGAGCGCATGCGAAAGTATCAGGTGATTTTTGCCTTTCTGGGCGAGGATGAGAACCGTGGGCCGGTGCCCCCTTGGAGCATGAAGGTGGTATTGGAAGAGGAGGGGCTGGAGGCGGTTGGGGAGCAGTAAAAGAGGCATCTGCCGCCGGGCGGGGAGCAGCAAGAGAGGCATCTGCCGTCCGACGGAGAAGCGGCTGGGCCAACCGCCTGAAGCCGGACGGAGCAGGCCACGCGGATTGGAATTCGGAATGATGGAAAGAGGGATTTTGGCATGAATGTAAAACAGGCAAAGGAATATATCAAAAATTCGGTGAAGCTTTATCTGAAAAAGGATGAATTCGGGGAGTACAGGGTTCCGGTGGTGCGGCAGCGGCCGATTTTCCTGCTGGGGGCGCCCGGCATCGGCAAGACTGCCATAATGGAGCAGATTGCGCAGGAGATGGGGATTGCGCTGGTGTCCTATTCCATGACCCACCATACCAGACAGTCGGCGCTGGGGCTTCCTTTTATCACGGAGAAGGTGTACGGGGGCGAGGCTTATCGTGTGTCCGAGTATACCATGAGCGAGATTATCGCTTCGGTGTATGAGACAATGGAAGAGAGCGGGTGGAAGGAGGGCATATTGTTCTTGGACGAGATTAACTGCGTGTCCGAGACGCTGGCCCCTGCCATGCTGCAATTTCTGCAATATAAGGTATTCGGGCGGCATCAGGTTCCGGAAGGGTGGATTATCGTGACTGCGGGAAATCCGCCGGAGTATAATAAGTCGGTCCGGGAATTTGACGTGGTGACGCTGGACCGGTTGAAGGTGCTGGAGGTGGAGCCGGATTATGCCGTCTGGAAGGAATATGCCGCCGGAAGGCAGATTCACAATGCGATCTTAAGTTATCTTGACTTGAAGAAAGAACATTTTTACAGCATGGAGATGACCCCCAAGGGTCGCAGCTATGTGACGGCCAGAGGCTGGGAGGATTTGTCGGAGATTTTGACGCTGTACGAGGAGGAGGGTCTGGCTGTGGATGAGACGCTGGCGGGGCAGTATTTGAGAAGCGAGCGGATTGTAAAGGAATTTATGGCTTATTATGACTTGTATCAAAAGTACAAGAGGGATTATCGGATTGGGGATATTCTGGCCGGGGCGCCTTCGGAGCGGGCTGTGGCAAGGGCAAAGGAAGCGTCTTTTGACGAGCGGCTTTCCCTGCTGGGGATGCTCCTTGACAGGGTGCGGGCGGATATGAAAGAGGTCATGGAGCAGGCGGCCTTTCTGAAAGATTTGCGGCCGCTGCTGAAAAGCGCGGGAGAAGCGGCGGTCGGGAGCGCGGCGCTGCTTTTGGAGAAGCTGCAGCAGCAGGAGGAGGGGCGCAGAAAGGCGCTGGAAAAACAGCAGACGGCCAATTCCCTTTCCAATGAGGAAAGGAAGAGGCGGCTTCAGGTGATTCGGGTTTTGGAGGAATGCCGCAGGGAGCTTTCGGGAAGAGAGGGGCTTAGCGGCGAGGAGGCCTTTGGGCTGGTGAAGGAGAAGTATAATGGGAAAATGGCGGAGATGAAGCGGGATACGGATAGGACAGGGAAGGAGCTTCATTCGCTTTTTGCTTTTGCGGAGGAGGCCTTTGGACAGGGGAACGAGATGCTGGTGCTGGTGACGGAGCTGACGGTGGACAGTGCGGGAGCGCAGTTTATCGGCGCCTTTGGAAGCGAGGATTACAGCAGGCACAGCGGGGAGCTGATGCTCAGTGAGCGGCGGGATGATTTGAGGGAGCAGATTGCGGAATTGAAGATATAGGGCGGCGAAAATTTGGGATAACAAGGGATGGAAAGCGAGATGCAGGAGAAGGAATGGGAGACGGTGGGAGGCCGTCTGAATTATAGAATTGAGGGCGGGAAGGCGTATGTTACGGGATATCGGGGGCATGGGGGACAGGCGGAGGCGCCGCCTTGGATGGATGGCTGTCCCACTGCGGGGATAGAGAAGAAGGCGTTTTTGAGCAGGAAAAATCTGCGCCGCATTGTGCTTCCCGATACGCTGGAGGAAGTGGGAGACTGGGCCTTTGCCCACTGCAGCGGGCTTTTGTCGGCGTCGTTTCCAAGGCGGGATATTCGGTTTGGGAGGGCGGTATTTAAGGAATGCGAGAGATTGGAGCGGATAGAGATTAGGGAGTGCGCGGCGGAAAGCGAAGCGGGAGAACGCGGAGAATGCGCGGCGGAAAGCGAAGCGGGAGAACGCGGGGAATGCGCGGCAGAAAGCGAAGCGGGAGAATGCGGAAAATGCGCGGCAGGAAATGAAGCGGGGAAACACAGGGAATATGCGGCGGAGGGTATCCCGCAGCTTTTGGCAGCGGCAGTGAGGTCCATGGACGCTTATTACCTTCTGAATCTCCGGGAAGCGGGGAGCAGGGAATGGCTGGTAAAATGGGACGCCAGAGCCTTGGCAATTCTTCACACTCCTGATCAGGAGGGGTATTCCAAACAGGTGCTGTGCGGTGAGGAGGATTATGGCAGTACGGATTTGGAAGCCTTTACCAGCGGCAGACGGAGGGAAAAGGTCAGGCTTGCATTTCTGCGCCTGTTGTATCCTTCGGGGCTTTCGGCGGCGTGCAGGGCGGAACTGGAGGATTACCTGCGCCGTCATACCAAGGGGCGGGAGAAAGAGGAGGCATGGCTGGTTCTGCTGGAAGAACACGGCGATGACAGGGAATATTATGAGCTGTTTGCCAAGCTTGGCTGTATGGACGAGAACAATTTTGATGAAATACTTCTGGACATCGGGGATAAATATCCGGAATTAAAAGCATATTTTATGAGGCTTAGGGAGGGATGGACCTGCGCGGAGGATTTTTTTGCCGGGCTGGAGCTGTGAGGGCGATACTGGCAGGGAAGCAAAATCGTTCGGAAGTCTGGCGGAGCGTATCTATCAGGGCGGCATCCGGCGGGGCAGCAGACTGTGTTTGACGGAACGTATTAACATTTTGACAGTTTCCCATAACAAATAAGTATTGAGAAAGCGGGGGAATTCGTCTATTCTTAATTTATACTCGTGTTCGTCAAAGCTGCCGTGATTCCCGGCTCGCGAGCGGGAACGGCGGCAAGCTGGCGGCAGGCCCAAGCGCTTATCAGCATAGCGCAGGCTTAGGCGATCGTGAGTATAGCGGAAAACAAAAAGTGAGTACGGCGCAGCGGACGGAGGGCTGTACGGAAAAAAGTGAGTACGGCGCAGCGGATGGAGGGCTGTACCGAAAAGGTGAGTACGGTGCAGCGGACGGAGGGCTGTACGGAAAAAGTGAGTACGGCGCAGCGGACGGAGGGCTGTACGGAAAAGGTGAGTACGGCGCAGCGGACGGAGGGCTGTATGGAAAAGGTGAGTACGGCGCAGCGGACGGAGGGCTGTACGGAAAAGAGGGTGCGATGAAAATTTTGGTTACGGGCGGCGCTGGTTTTATCGGCAGCCATACGGTGGTGGAACTGCAGCAGGCGGGATATGATGTTGCGGTATTGGATAATTTGAGCAATTCCAGCGAGAAATCCCTAAAGAGGGCGGCGGCGATTACAGGCAGGCCGGTTCCGTTTTATCAGGCGGATATTCTGGACAGGGACGCGCTGGAGGATATTTTCTCGAAAGAGGAAATTGACGCGGTGATTCATTTTGCGGGGCTGAAAGCGGTGGGAGAATCCGTGAGGAAGCCTTGGGAGTATTATGAAAATAATATTGCGGGCACGCTTACGCTGGTGGATGTGATGAGGAAGCACGGGGTAAAGAATATTATATTTTCTTCCAGCGCCACGGTGTACGGCAGTCCGGCCATGATTCCCATCACGGAGGAATGCCCCAAGGGGCAGTGTACGAACCCTTACGGCTGGACAAAATCCATGCTGGAACAGATTCTGGCGGATATTCAGAAGGCTGACCCGGAGTGGAATGTGATTCTGCTTCGCTATTTCAATCCCATCGGCGCTCATAAGAGCGGCACCATGGGGGAGAATCCCAACGGCATTCCCAATAATTTGATGCCCTATATCACGCAGGTGGCGGTGGGAAAGCTTCCTGAGCTGGGCGTGTTCGGCAATGATTATGACACCCATGACGGAACCGGCGTGCGGGATTACATCCATGTGGTGGATCTGGCCATAGGCCATGTGAAGGCCTTGAAAAAGATTGAGGAAAAAGCGGGCTTGAAGATTTATAATCTGGGTACGGGCACAGGATACAGCGTGCTGGATATTGTGAAGAATTTTGAGGAGGCCACGGGGGTAAAGATTCCCTATGTCATCAAGGAAAGGCGGGCCGGGGATATCGCGGTATGCTATGCGGACGCGGGGCTTGCAAAGAAAGAGCTTGGATGGGAGGCCCGGTACGGCATTCGGGAAATGTGCGAGGATTCTTGGAGATGGCAGAAGAATAATCCCAATGGGTATGAGGACTGAGCGGCGGGGCAGGATTGCCCGCAGAGCAGACATTGTCCGCTGAGCAATGAGCAATGTCTGCTCTCCCGGCTTTGGGCCGTGCCTGCAAGGCAAGCCATAGGCTGGCCTTGGCATATTGGCGAATGCCGCAAGGGATTTGAGTGGACTTGCATGCAGGAGGCGTTCTGCCATGGCTTGCATTCCTTATAGCCGGAAACGTCATCAATGCTTCCGCGCTGATATGTGACCCATGGATAAGTCGAAGGATGAAGGAAAATGAAAAAGATCAAAGCGCTTTTGATATATTCAAATAAAACGATCCGCTTTATTTGGAAAAAAGATAAGGAATATCTCGTTTTAACTATCTTGAGTATTATACTTGATTCCGTTAAGATATTTCCTGCAATGTATTTGACTTCCTATTCTGTTGATTGTCTTGTCGGTGAAACCACTTTTAGAGAGTATTTGAATATTATGATTGGCATTCTGGCGATTATGATAGTCATTGCCGTTTTTTCAATGCTTGCGAATCATAAGCTGCAATACGTTAAGGGAAGGTTCTATTCGGATATCCGAATGCGGATCAATGATATCTGCATGGATACGGATTATTGCAATATTCAGAGCAAATCTTTTTTGGAAAGTAAAACATTTGCCATTGCGGCATTGGAGCGGGACTGTTTGGATATGTTTATTCAAAGTCTGCGCAAAATGTTATCTTGTATCCTCATTGTCAGCGGCGTAATTTATATCATATCGGAATCCTCATTGGCTATTTTAATTGTTTTGGCTGTTTCTGCGGCGCTCAACCTATATAATGATTACTTAAATGCACGGCATAACTTTACCGATACCAAGGAAGAGGTAGAATACCGAAGAAAATCTTCCTACTTGCAGAGCATTAGCTCGGATTTTTCCTTTGCAAAAGAGATTCGGATGTTTCATTTAAAGGATCGTTTTCATGAGCGCATGGATGAAGTGGAGCGGCTTCTTTTTCGTGCCCGTGAAAGCAGAAGAAAGGAGCGCAGTCCTTCTGCCGCTGCCGCTTATGCCGTTAATGCAGTATTGGATATCTGCATGTATCTTTTTTACGGGTATCAGGTTTTGGTGAGCGCTGCTATTTCCTTAGGGCAGTTTTCGTTATATATCAATGCCCTGCGGCAGCTAAAATCTTCCGTAGATGACATTATATACACGATGACAGAGTTTATCGTCAATACAGAATATTTGGACAAGCTTTTTACATTCATGGAACAAAAGGTGTATCTGCCGGACGCCCGGCCTGAATCGGCTGCGGTCTCTAAGGCGGCCATTCAATTTGAAAATGTTTTCTTCCGCTATCCTAATGCGGCACAGGATACGTTGAAGAACATCAATATAACGCTCCATGCCGGAGAGACCTTGTTGATCGTCGGTGAGAACGGCGCAGGCAAAAGTACTTTTGCGAAACTTCTGTGCGGCTTATACAAGCCGACCAAAGGACGGATACTTTTCAATGGCGTGGATATATCCACGATGGAACCGCAGGAATATATGAGTCAGATTTCCGCGGTATTTCAGGATTATATGCTTTTTGCCATGTCTATATCCGATAATATTTGTTCCATGCACCAGAAAGATGCGGGCCGGATGCAGCAGGCGTTGGCACAAACGAATATGCTTGCCAAGGTCGATGGCGCATGCGAAAAAGAAAACACCCAATTATATCGTATCTTTGATAAAAAGGGCGTTGAATTTTCGGGCGGGGAGATGCAGCGTTTGGCCATTTCGCGTGCAATTTACAAGGATGCCCCTATTTTGGTTTTGGATGAACCGACATCCGCTCTCGACCCGAAAGCGGAACATGAGATATACGCAAACTTTCAGCGTATTTCAAAAAATAAAACGGCAGTATACATTTCTCATCGAATGTCAAGCACGAAATTTTCGGATAAAATCGCTGTATTCCAAGACGGCGAAATTCTGGAATACGGAACCCATGACGAGCTCATGGAAAGGAACGGCCTATATAGTGAATTATATTCGCTCCAAGCGGGTCTGTATCAAAAACAAACAACCGCCTGAGCTGCGGCTGCACACTCACGAACAAACAACCGCCTGAGTTACGGCGGCACGTTCACGATATACTCACGGGCGGTCAGATTTGCCGTCAGTTCATGAGGCTTTCCGCTTGTGAGTCGGGCTGCTTGGCAAATTTTAGCGGCCGTCAGTATAAAGCCAAGGGGTATAAGTTTGGAAGGAAACTTCTAAATTTTGAAAAGGGTATAAAAATGAAGCTTCGCATCCTTACGAAAAAAATCAAAGAATTCATATCTGCGTTTCGATATGTGCCAAAACTGTTTCGGCTGGTATATCAAACGGATAAATTGTATTTATTTTACCTGCTTTGTGAAACCATATGCTTTGCGCTGATGCCGTATCCGTCTGCTTTTCTCGTGAAATACGCCTTTGACGCGCTGGAAGGCGGCACGCCGTTTTCGCAGTTTGCCGTGATATGTGCCGCCCTTATTTTAGCAGGGCTATTGATCAGCGTTCTGAAATCATACTTTAACAGCATCCGCCCCGGACGTACCTCCCTGCTTGTGGGCAGGCTCTACAATGCGTTTCACAAAAAGAGCATGGAGATGGACTATGAACTGCTTGCCGAAAAGGAAACGCAGGAATTGCAGAGCTTCGTTGGTGTGTTTATTAAGCGAAAGCTGAGCGGTGCCGTATGGAATTTCGTTTCGCTGTTCTCTTCCTTGATAGTATTTATTATTTCGTGTATCCTGCTGCTGCATATTCATATTCTTTTGGCGGCGGCCGTTTTGCTCGGATTGCTGCTGAATTCATTTCTGTCCATGATTTTTATTTCCATTCAGACAAAATTGGATGGTAAAATTATTTTGCTTGACAGATATATCAAATATTTTGAAGAAACTGCTGTGGGGGAGGCAGCCGCTAAGGATATCCGGATATTTCAGATGGGACATCCCATGAAGGCGAAAGCAGAGGCATATATTCAAGATAGGCTTAAAACCCAGCGCGTAAAGAAATGCTGCGCCAATATACAGGGCTTTTTGAGTCTGCTGAATTCTCACGGCATTGATTTTATCATATACGCAGTGCTGGGATATTCTGTTTTACAGCATACTCTTTCCATTGGTACTTTTTCGCTGGCCGTCAGCAATATTATCTTGTTCCGGTCCTACTTTCAAAAAATATCATCGGTTCTGGTCGGATATTCGGAAACGGCAAAATATATCGACTATTATAATAGATTTCTTGGGATGGAAAGTAAATTTCGCAAGACCGGTACTGAGCCGATTGGTTTTTCGAGGGGCGATTCGTATACCATCGAATTCCGTGACGTTTCCTTCCGGTATCCGGGGCAGACCGACTATGCGCTGCAGCATTTCAATTTGACCGTTCACAATAAAGAAAAAATAGCGATTGTGGGTGAAAACGGCGCTGGCAAGAGCACTTTTGTGAAACTGCTTATGCGGCTGTATGATCCAACGGAGGGCGCTGTTTTTATAAACGGCATCGATATTAAGCGATATGACTATGATCAATATTTGTCGTTGTTTGCACCGATTTTTCAGGATTATAAGCTTTTTGCATTTACACTGGAGGAAAACATTTCCTCTTTTGATGAGGCGCCTTTCGATTCCGTGCGGGCAGCGGCGGAGAAGGGGGGCATTGCAGATAGGATTGAACAATGCGAATATGGGTATGATACTTATCTTACAAAGCTGTTTGACGAAAACGGCATAGAATTCTCCGGGGGCGAACAACAGAAGATCGCGCTGGCAAGAACTTATTTTAAGACGGATGCGCAGATTACGATATTGGATGAGCCGGCCAGCGCGATGGATGCGCGGGCTGAATATCAGCTGTACCAAAGATTCCATGATTTGATAGGCGATAATACTGCGTTCTTTATTTCGCATCGGTTATCCAGCGCGCTTTTCTGCGATAAAATTTTGGTGATACGGGACAAAGGGGTATGCGAATACGGCTCCCATGCGGAGTTGATGGCGCAGGAAGGATATTATTATCAGTTATTTCAGATGCAGTCGGAATATTATTTATAATAAAAGATTTTGAGCGTGTCAGTTTATAGGAGAAGAGTGCTCCCGCACCCTCCGCTTTTCTGCCCGGAGGGTGTGAAACGGGCCTTTTCTCACGGCTCAGCCTGCAATAAGTATGAATGTGTATTTTCGGAGGGCTGGACAGTGGACAATCTGCTTGGCAGGCATAATTCCAGACCATATAATCCGTTGATTGCAATGCCTTCTTTCGTGCGGGTTATAATAGAAGCATGGGGGCGGGGAATACAGAAAATCAGAGAGAGCTGTAAAGAAAATGGAAACAAAATGGCGGAATATCAGGTTCATTCCAGTGAGATTATGATCGTGTTCTGCGGACTGCGAAATACCCAAGAAAATGCCCAAGAAAATATCCAAGAAAATACCCAAGATGATATTCTTACAGATAAGGAAAAAAGAATTCTTGCAGTCTGCGCAGAGTCGAAAAGCAAGCAGGAAATCATAGACTTATTGGGCTATAAGTCCATAAAAAGCATTAAAGCAGAGATGGAAAGATTACTGCATACAAATAGATTAACAATGACGATTCCGGATAAGCCAAAGAGTAAAAATCAGAAATATGTTGTGAGGAAGAATCAGAATGAATAGGAAAAATAATGATATTAAGCAGTCAGGGAATGGGCGGTTAAGGCGTTGGGAGAGAGTGATATGACCATGAAAAGATGACAAACGGGCCGCCTCTTCCGTACCCTCCGCTCTCCTGCGCGGAGGGCACGAAACGGGCCTTTTCTCACGGCCTGATTTTAACCATGATTATCTGGTGACAATCTCCACCGGCACATTGAATATTTTTGCCACTTTCAGCAGGGTATCGATATGCCTGCCGGCTGCGGCGGCAAAATGGTGGGTGGGGCCGCACTCGCTCCAGCGGTTTACAAACTCCCTCGCCCCGCAGGCAAACCGGGTTCTCATATTGGTATCCCCGAAGGAAAGGATCGGCCCTTCCTCATTGATTCCCTCCGCGGCAATGAACTTAAAGTGTCCGTCCCCGTCCTGTGTGATGGCAAGGTAAGTGACAGGGCCAGTGTAGGGATAGAACTGTGTCAGGTAGCCGCCGCCTGTTTTTCCGTGGAACACCTCAACGATCTTCATGGTGGGTTTCTTATCGGAAATGTCCGCGTCGCCGGAGCCGCTGTGGCCGATGATGGCAATATCGTCGTTGAAATCGATGGAGTACATCTCCGCAAGCTGGCCGGTTCCGGAAATCGTTTTCAGGATGCTCATGGCCATGGCCACTTTCATATCGCCCTCCACCGCGCAGGCAACCCCCTGCTTGATGAGCATGGAGAAAGCGGGGATAAGCATACTGTCGAGCACGCCCGCCTGTCCCTTCGCGAATCCGTCGTAATGGGAGGCGATCAGCCCCAGCTTCTCGTCCTCGCACCATCTTTCAAACGCGACCACATATTTTGCCATATCCCATACTTTTTCAATGGTTCCGCCGCCTTCGATATCGAAGGTATCTAGGATTTCCTGCGCTTTCTTCCGGATTGCTTCCTCGTCCGTGATATTGTCTGCAATGACCCACATTTTCTCCCAGTCGAACTGCTTGGTATATAAGTGCATTCTTCTGTACAGGTTGGATTCGTCGATATAGAGGTCCATCATGCCCGGATAAGGCCGTCCAATCTGGGCGATATTGGTATCCCTGAATCTTCTTCTGGTCTGGGCGGCCCGGCACCAGTCCTCGATCTCCGCCTGCACGCCCGGATCCCCGCCTTCCACAACGCCTGTGATCACCGCATGTCTCTTGCCGTACCGTTCGAGGTCGGCCACCATCTCGCCCACGGCGCCGCAGGCATAGCCCTCGCCCAGCCATGACGCGATATCCGTGTGTTCGTAATCAAGGGCTTTCAGCTTCTGGATATTGACAAGAACCACCGGGACGTCCAAGTCTTTCACCGCCGGAAGCATGTTATAGGATGTGGCGTATGTAAGCAGCTGTAAAAATACGATGTCCACATCCGCGGCGCGGAATAAGTCTCCTGCGGCCTGCGACTGTTCCTTCGTCGTCACCAGCCCTCCGTCGATGATCTCCACCGTGTCCGGAAGCGTTTTCTTAAAGGCCTCATATTGGCTTTGAAATTCGGGCACCAGCTGCGGAAACTGCGGCAGATACGCTCTCAGTGCGATTGAGAAAACGCCCGCCTTTGCTTTTGTCTTCACTAACATTACAATCTCCCTTCTGCCGTCTGGTCAGCGGCATACTCATTTTGCCTGTAGTTTTTTGAACGTATGAATTTGATTACAGGAAGCGCAGCGTGAACCTCGCAGCCATAAGATCTGTAATAGGAAGCGCAGCGTGAACTCTGTAATCATAAAGTCTATTATAAACGATGCATTTTGAAAAAGGAAGTGGGTAATTCTATTCTTTGGCGACGGATTGGATTAAGCGGTTGGTTCCGGATAAATTCAGATGACAAAAACAAGGGATTATGTTATATTCCCGTCTTTGGCAGTAGTATGGACGATGAATCGCTGTAACCCCAGTATTTATGC
>CAOKFN010000021.1 GCA_948467735.1 uncultured bacterium | reverse complement strand
GCAGCGATATATCCAGCCTGCTCTGTAATCTTTTTATAATATCACTGTCGGATAGCCCAAACTCATAGCCTGACTCAATGATTTCTTCCGCCCTGCCTTCTGCTATGCCTTCCTTCCTGCCCTCTGCTATGCCTTCCGCCCTGCCTTTTACCTCGCTCTCTTTTGCAATCGAATCAAATAAAGTACACATAATGCTGCCTCCTTCCCTCTCAAAAGCGCTGCGGGCAATATTACCGATTTACAGTTTCTGCCTTCCAAACCTCCCAAAGTATTCCTGCGCTCTTTGCAGCGATATATCCAGCCTGCTCTGTAATCTTTTTATAATATCACTGTCGGATAGTCCAAACTCATAGCCGGACTCAATGATTTCTTCCGCCCTGCCTTCCGCCCTACCCTCTGCTATGCCTTCCTTCCTGCCTTTTACCTCGCTCTCTTTTGCAATCGAATCAAATAAAGCACACATAATGCTGCCTCCTTCCCTCTCAAACGCATTATAATCAATATTACTTCCTGCCGCTCCCGCCACTGTCATCACAACCGACTTTTCCACGGCGTGATCCTCACAATATTTTATGGCTTTTTCCTTCGCCTCATTCTTCGGCAGATTGTTATCCAAAACAATTTGAAGCAGATGAAACAAATCCACATTATTCATGTTATGTAAAGCAAGCTGATTCCTCCCCGCCTCCACCAGCAGCATCTTATAATCATTTACAAACTTCTTCATGCCTTCCGGAATATTCAGCATACCGTGCAGGCTCGCCGCCCCGTCCCACGGCTTGTCGCCGTAATACACAACCACCGTGATCACCGGGATAAATTTATCCGTCCTTTTCATCCTTGAAAGGTATTCGTCCTCATCCATGCCCTCCGACGCCCGGTGCTTTCCGGAACCATACCGGGATGCATTGCCGTCATACTGCTTTTTATAAGTGGAATAATCATAACCCATCACCCTTAAAGGCATGCCGTAATGGATATGCCCCTGCCCCTCCATGCCCAGCATCACCAGCTCCACGCCATGCGTCAGTGACCTTTTGCGTATCTTAATGCCGTCCCGGGCCGCCTGAATGCTTTCCGCATAGTCTTTATGCTCCAGCACCATGGATTCCTCCGTATCCACATCTTCAAGCTCCTCCGCCTTTATAACCTCTTCCCCGTCAAATAACACAGCGTTAAAGAAATCGGCAAACCGCTCATTATCCCTCCAATAATTCTTAACCACGGTATCCGCTTTTAAAATATTTGTTTTTTCCGCCATGACGCATCCTTTCTGTCGTCTATTTTATTATATAATGAAATTTTGGTAATTACAAGAAAAAGAGACATGCGTTTACTGTGAAGCCGTTTCCACAAACGCATAAATGAATGAATTGCGAACTAATTCAGGCTCCGCGGTACAATCCGTCTAAAAGCACTATACAGCGGCGCCGTCTCAGTTTATAGAAAATTCAAGAAACGGCGGAATCAAATGCCGTTCACTTTACCAAAAACGTCATATCTTTTATAAAAATATATGCTATGCTACAAATGGAGAAAAATAACGAAATCATTATCACAAAAAATGAGATGCAGACTTCCAAACTGTCAATCCATGAGGAAAAACATATGAAATCATCCAAGAAAAAATTGATTATGATTTTACTCAGCATTATAATCGCAGTCATGGCGGCCTGCTTTTTGATCCTGCCCGCCTGCGCCATATATTACACACTTCCCCAACAATCAATGAACCAATGCAAGAGCGGAATGACTCAGATTTTCTAAGGCCGGGTACTTTCCAGCCTTAGAAAATCTTCATTCCGTTCACACATTACCTAAAATACTCCACCCCGGACTCAAAGATAGGAAGCTCCTGATTCCCATAAATATTCACGGCAGCCGCCGTATCCCGCCTC
Source organism: uncultured bacterium (assembly GCA_948467735.1). GTDB lineage: Bacteria > Bacillota > Clostridia > Lachnospirales > Lachnospiraceae > Acetatifactor. The sequence goes on along the minus strand of CAOKFN010000021.1, from coordinate 77,465 downwards.
TCGGAATGGGCCATCTTGCCGAAGCACCGGCCATCCGGAGACGTAATTCCCTCAATAGCGCCATAGGAGCCGTTAATATTGTACTCCTCGTCCATGGATACCCGGCCCTCCTGATCGCAGTACTGAGTGGCGGCCTGTCCCTTGGCGAACAGCCTGTCCAGCCATCCCTCCGACGCCACAAAACGTCCTTCCCCATGGGATGCCGGATTGCAGTAAACCCCCCCAAGCTCGGCCTTTTGCAGCCAAGGGGACTGATTGGATACCACCTTCGTATATACCATCTTAGAAATATGCCGGTTGATGGTGTTAAAGGTCAGGGTGGGCGAATCCTCCTTCTGGCCCACAATCTCCCCATAGGGCAGCAGCCCCAGCTTAATCAGCGCCTGAAATCCGTTGCAGATGCCCAATGCCAGACCGTCCCGTTTCCCCAGCAGATCCCTCACCGCTTCCTCCATCTTCGCGTTGCGGAAAGCGGTGGCGAAGAATTTCGCGCTTCCGTCCGGCTCGTCGCCTGCGGAAAAGCCTCCGGGGAACATGATAATCTGGGCCTGCCCGATGGCTTTCGCAAATTCCTCCACGGATTCCCGAATATCCTCCGCGCTTAGGTTCCGAAACACCCTTGTGACCACATGGGCCCCCGCCCGTTCAAAGGCCTTCCCGCTGTCATACTCACAGTTGGTTCCGGGAAATACTGGAATAAACACGGTGGGTTTCGCCGTCTTATTTTTGCACACATAGACGCTCTCCGCCTTGTAACAGCCGCCCGGAACGGGAGACGTATCCTTCGCCGCCTTGGTGGGGAATACCTTTTCCAGCCGGGAAGTCCATGCCTGCAGGGCCTCTTCCCTGGATATCGTGACGTCCCCATAGGCAAAGCCTGATTCCTCCGTAACCCTGCCGATGACCACATAACGACGCCCGGAAGCGGCGATCTCAGAAAGCTTCTCCGGAATCACTTCCACCAGAATATCCCCCAGCGCGTTTTCAAACAAATCCTTCACAGAGGCTTTTTCCTCAACTCTCACTCCCAGCCCATTGCCGAAGGCCATCTTGGAAACCGCCGCAGCCGCGCCCTTGGCGTCCAGCGCATAGGCGGAAACCACCGCCTTCTCCTCCATCAAGCCCAGAATAAACTCATACATCCTCGCCGCGTCTTCATAGACGGGAAGATCATAGGCATCCTTCTCCATCCGAAAACGAACCAGCACATTCCCCGCTTTCTTCAATTCCGGCGTCACAATATCCTGATACCTTCCAATATCCACCGCAAAGGATACCAAAGTGGGCGGCACGTCAATATCGTTGAAGGTTCCCGACATGCTGTCCTTGCCCCCGATGGAAGGCAGCCCGAATCCCATCTGGGCGTCATATGCCCCCAGAAGCGCCGCAAACGGCTGGCTCCAGCGGGAAGGCTCCTCGGTCATTCTGCGGAAATATTCCTGAAAGGTAAACCGTATCTTCCTATAATCGCCGCCTCCGGCCACAATCTTTGCCATGGACTCCACCACTGCGTAAACCGCCCCGTGATAAGGGCTCCATGAAGACAGATAAGGATCGAACCCATAGCTCATCATGGTAATGGTATCAGTTTTCCCCTTAAGTACCGGCAGTTTAGCCGCCATCATCTGGGTCTCCGTCAGCTGATATTTTCCTCCATAGGGCATCAGCACGCTGCCCGCGCCGATGGAGGAATCGAACATTTCCACCAGACCCTTCTGGGAACACACATTCAAGTCATTCAGAAGGGCCAGCCATGCGGACTTCACATCCCCCGCTTCCAGCTTCTCCCCCGCCTGGGGTACCGCCCATTTCTTAAAATAATTCTCCTTTTTCTCAGGAATCTCCACCTTCACGGCAGTTTCCTGATGGGCGCCGTTGGTATCCAGAAACGCCCTCTTCAAATCCACGATTTTCTTTCCCCTCCAGTTTAACACCAGTCTGGGTTCCTCCGTGACAACAGCCACGGGCACCGCTTCCAGATTTTCCTCCGCGGCAAATCCAAGGAATTTGTCCACATCCTTCGGATCCACAACCACCGCCATGCGCTCCTGAGACTCGGAAATGGCAAGCTCCGTGCCGTCCAGCCCCGCATATTTCTTGGGCACCTTGTCCAAATCCACCCTCAGGCCGTCCGCCAGCTCCCCGATGGCAACGGACACGCCGCCCGCGCCGAAATCATTGCACTTTTTGATGATGCGGCTGACCTCCTCCCGGCGGAATAATCTCTGAATCTTGCGCTCCGTGGGCGCGTTGCCCTTCTGAACCTCCGCGCCGCAGGTCTCAATGGACTGTTCCGTATGCACCTTGGAAGATCCGGTGGCGCCGCCGCAGCCGTCCCGTCCGGTACGCCCGCCCAGCAGAATAATGATATCACCCGGCTCCGAGCTCTCGCGAATCACATTTTTTCTAGGGGCAGCCCCCATGACCGCGCCGATTTCCATTCGCTTCGCCACATAATCCGGATGATAAATCTCCTTCACAAAGCCCGTAGCCAAGCCAATCTGATTGCCGTAGGAAGAATAGCCGCCTGCCGCCCCCCGCACCAGCTTTTTCTGAGGCAGTTTTCCTTTTAAGGTATCCGCCACAGGCACCGTGGGATCCGCCGCGCCGGTGACGCGCATGGCCTGATATACATAGCCCCGGCCGGAAAGGGGATCCCTGATAGCGCCGCCCAGACAGGTGGCCGCGCCGCCAAAGGGCTCTATCTCCGTGGGATGGTTATGGGTCTCATTCTTGAAAAATACCAGCCACTCCTCCGTTTCTTTATGATCGCCGTAATCCATTTCCACGGGCACCACCACGGAGCAGGCATTGATTTCCTCGGATTCCTCCATATCCCCCAGCCTGCCGTCCTTCTTCAGCTTCCGCATCGCCATCAAATCCAAGTCCATCAGACAGACAAATTTCTCCCCGGAAGAAGCCCTCTCCCCAAAGACCTCCTCCCTCGTCTCAAGGTAGCTATGATAAGCATTTTCCATGGGCTCGCGATAATACCCGTCCCCGAATTCCACCTCCGTCAGTTCCGTGGAAAAGGTCGTATGGCGGCAGTGATCGGACCAGTACGTATCCAGCACTCTGATTTCCGTCATAGAAGGGTCTCTTTTCTCCTCCTCCCGAAAATAGTTCTGAATATGAAGGAAATCCTTGAAGGTCATGGCCAGAGACAGGGAATCATAAAGCTTTTTAAGCGGCTCCTCCTCCATCTGCCGAAAGCCCTCAAACACGGAAATATCCGCCGGTTCCTCATAAACCGTGATCAACGTATCCGGCTTTTCGCCGTCCGTCTCTCTGGAATCCACCGGATTGATACAATATGATTTGATTCTGCCCAATTCCTCCTCGGAAATATCCCCCAGAATCATATAAGTAACCGCCGTGCGGATCACAGGCTCCTCATCCTCCTTCAAGAACCTGACGCACTGCACCGCGGAATCCGCCCTCTGGTCAAACTGCCCCGGAAGGAATTCCACGGAGAATACCTTCGCCCCTGCCGGAACCTGTATTTTTTCATAATACAGGTTGTCCACCGGAGGCTCTGAAAAAACCGACCTGCACGCCTTTTCAAACACATCGTCGGAGATATTCTCCACATCGTAGCGGATGAATATTCTGACCCCCTTCGCCGAAATCCCGAGAAAACTCCCAATCTCCTCATGCAGCTCCTTCGCCTTTACCGCATAGGGCTCCTTCTTTTCCACAAAAATGCGCCTGACGTTTCCCATCCTGCTCCTCCATCCCTTCTATGTTCAAATTTTTAAATTTTACTACGTTCAAATGTTCAAATTATTCCTTGTTCAGATTTTTCTATGTCAGGAAATTTCTTTCCTACTGCAATTGTGCCTCCTCGCTCATCCCCAGCGACCTCAGAATAAACAAAATTTCCCTGTCCACGGTTTCCGCCGTGATTCCCATGGTCTGGGCCGAAATTTTCAAGCCCTCCACCACGAACATAATATTCCTCGCGGTTCCTCTACAGTCCTCACAACGAAACTCGCCGCTCTCCACGCCCGCCTCAATCAGCTTCTCCATAATCTTCACCGCGGAATCAAACTGCCTTTTGAGCATATTATCCTTTTTGCTCAGCTGGCTTTGGAAGTAAAATTCATAAATCGCCTGCGTCAGCGTATCGTTCTTCCTGAGAAGCTCTTTTTTCTGTTCCCGCAGAAATAAAATCAGGATATCCGCCGCCGTGGCGTCTTCCGTAATACTGTCGGAAAATACGTCGTCCGCCTCTTGGCTTTCCAGCTTCATCACTTCCATAAATATCTGGCTGGTACTGTCGAAATATAGATAAAGGCCTCCCCGGCTGATGTCGCAGGCGTCCACAATATCCTTCATCGTGACCTTCTTAAACCCTTTTTCCACAAAAACCTTTCGCGCCGTCTCCAATATGAATTTCTTCTTCTGTGCCGATTTCTCGCCCATGCCATACCCCATTTCCGCAATTCGTATCTTTTCTGACGGAATATAAACATTCCGGTTTTCCCCCCGCAAAATCACACCGTCGCCCCAAAAGTGATTTCGATTCCATAATTATATCCTGACCCGTACTGCGGAGAAGAACCCCTTGGGATACCCGCACGCTTGCTGTCATGCCTCCAGCGGCTTATCCCAATATTCAATAATTTTGCGCATCTGCTCCAATACCATCAAATAAATTCTCTCCTGCAGCCCTTCGCTCCACAATGCGCTTTTGACCCTGCCGCCCAATACATATTTCGACAAAATCCCCTTTAAGGATTCCCACTCCTTGATTCCTGCCCCGGCAATCAGTTTCCTTTCCTCATCGTGGGTCCGAATGCGCTTCCGTGTATATACATAGCTGTAATTGCGATCCATCAGCTCTGAGGCCGAAGCCTCCTTGATAAAACTCATCAAAGTGGAATCATACACCGGAAAGCTCATGGAATGTTCTGTAAATCCCTGTCCCTGATAATTTGTGCTCCCCGGTTTTCCCGAATTTTTCTCCAGCCATGAAATATAGCGAAACAAAGGCGCCGCTGCCGCTTTGTATTCTTCAATGATCTGGTGCCGATATTCTGTCACTTGTTCCATAAAAACACCTTCCTTTAACCTATATATAACAAGAAATGACACACATGTATTTTTTATTATGAATTCGTGCGATTCTGCGCACCATGATTCTAACGACACAATGACTTCTGTGTCAACATTTTACCATGGTCTCGTGCGCTGCAGCGCACATGGAATTCACAAGTTGACACAATGACTTCTGTGTCAACATTTTACCACAAATTTAAAAAAAGTACAGTAAAAATTTAAAATTCTACTTGATTATTCCAAGGTACCTGTGCTATAATAACATTTGTCAGTGATGACCTGACAGATAGGGGAATAGTACAGCGGTAGTGCGGCGGTCTCCAAAACCGTAAACGGGAGTTCGATCCTCTCTTCCCCTGCGAAAAAACGCCGGAAGATGTTGATACAACAACATTTTCCGGCGTTTTCTTTTTCTTATGCCAAAGATAGTTCCACCCGAACCAAGTATCAAAAACCATAAATTGCAGCTATCAGGAGGTACAAAATAATATGAATCAAAAAGAACAATTAGAACAAGCGCTTGCAGTGCTGCAGAATTTTGTATACACAAAAGCGGAACAGGCCGGCAAAGACAAAGAATATGCCGAAAAGCTCTGGCAGGGCATCCGACAGTCCGAAGGACTCCTTCAGGAATTGGCTTACTACCATGATTACGGCGAACTGCTCTGCAAATATACGGCTGCGGGATATACGCTGGCCGATGTTCTGGTATGGCAGGTAGATCATTTTAAGCTCTATATGGACCGCCCGGAGGACATGAACCGTTATAGACAGCCCCGCCTTATACTCTCCGCCTTCGACACAATGCTGCAGATGGAAAAATCTCCGGAGCAGTTCATAAACAAAATGCGCTATGAAACAGGACAGGATATCATAGAATAATTCTAAATTTGAGAGGATAAGGTATTATGAAGATTAGAGTTGCAGCGCCAGAAGATGCTAAATCAATTCAGAGTATTTACACACCCTATGTAGAAAAGACAGCAATTACATTTGAGTATGATGTACCATGTGTCGATGATTTTCGGCAGAGGATAATAAGTACATTAAAGGAATATCCATATCTGGCGGCAGTTGAGCAGGGAAAAATTATAGGCTACGCCTATGCAGGTTCGTTTCATTCAAGGGCGGCATATAAACACTCAGCAGAAGTATCCATATATCTTCATGAAGAGTGGCATAAAAAGGGGATTGGGAAACAGCTTTATCAAGAGCTGGAAAACAGATTGATTAAGCAGAATGTATTTATTTTATATGCCTGTATTACGACTACCGAGCGCGATGACGATGAAAATTTAACCGACGCAAGCGTCCGTTTTCATGAAAAAATAGGTTATACAACTGTCGGAAAACATAACTTGTGCGGATATAAATTCAATAAATGGTACAGTGTGATTTGGATGGAAAAGCTGATTGCTGATAGAGCGGACAGCCCCAATGCCTTTATTCCGTTTTCTGAATTAAATATATAGACACATTCTTATTTGTCTGTTTCAAACTATACTACAGACCGCCGAAATTTACAGCAGGAAAACAAGCGTACCATACTCAAGACGGGTAAGGCGCACATCTCTCCTGTCCGGCATTTTCCCGGGCGCGTATGCGCCCAACGATACCTCCGGAATATATTTATCAAAAAGCGCGTGTGCATATGTGCCCGTGTGCATAAACTTAGAAGCCGCCCAATCCATATGGACGGCGTTTTTAGTCTCTCCGACTTCCGCTGTCATAAAACACAATCATCTGCATAAAATAAGATAAGGCACCCGCAGAACATTCTCTACGAGTACCTTACCTTAATAAAAGGGGAATTCATATATTACTATAACACAATATCCTAATTTGTCAACACCTTTTTGAAACTTTTTTAAAAAATTTTTAACCGGCTCACTTTCCCATAATCTCATCCGCCGAATCCCGAAATATTTTCGCGAAATATGCCTCGTCCGACAAGGAGGAATCCGTATAATACCGATCTGCATTGGTCAGAAAAATTTCCTTTGCCTCCCCGTCCATCAAAACGTCCGCATCCCTTCCGGTATAAAGAAACGTAATATATTCTGATTCCTCATACTCCATAAAGACAAATATCATATGTCCTTCGTCCGAATACAGCGAAGTATAGCGCCTGTCAAGAAACTCCTCCGCCTCCGCGTCCGTAATCTCTCCGCCTTTTCCATCCATGCTGTCACAGATCAGCAGATAGGGCTGTATTCCTGTCTTATCATAAAAATAATCCATTGCGTTGGTTACTTCTTCCGTATCCGGGAGCCAGTCAAGCAAATCCTCCAATACCCTGTCGCTTCTGACACACGCCTCCGGAGCCAGCTTTGCACGACATGTCCTTTCCGGAACAGCCATGCTTTCCACCACCGAATGAGACGCCGTCGTCCCCTCCTTCTCCAGCCTATCCGCATGTCCTCTTATTTCTTCTGCTATTCCGCCAATCAAAGTCCATATCGAAAATACCGCTAAAAGCCCTAATAATACACTCTTTATGCTCCCATGGCCTCCTCCGCCATATGACCGCCTTGGCGATGGATTCCACGACCCTCTTGGGAGCCTCGGCGGCGGATATGAGCGCCTGCGCGGCGGCCTTGGCGGCGGAGAACTTCTTGACGGCCCCGACGACCATGTGCTCCTTGAATGCCTCGACGACGAGCTTCCTGAATGCCTCGACGGCGAAGTACTTCCCGAATGTCTCGATGACGAGGTACATCCTGAATGCCTCGACGGCGAAGTACTTCTTGAATGCCTCGACGACGAGATACTTCTCGACGGCCTTGAACCTCCTGCTGCCCCGGCTCCTCCTGACGATGACCGGTGACTGGCAAATCCCCTCCCCGAGCTTCCGCCGCCGCTTTTTCCTCCTCCTCTCCCCATATGCCCTCTCCTCCTTCACTTTTTAGTCCGATTCCACTCCTGTCCTGAATATCCGAATCCCTGCGTCAAACGACATTACCCTTTCCCCTTGGCGCAAAATATTGATTCTTCCTGAAATTACGGCTTCCATTACCGCTCCCTGTCCGCCAGCACGGTCCTCGCTTCCTCCCTGCCAAGCAGTTCTTCCGGATGCATGGACCACTCTGCCGCAATCCCCAGCACATCCTCCTCGTCCATCAAACTAAAACCATCTTCAAAAAGCTCCTCTTCCCTCTCCGCATAATGCAGGCCCAATTTCTTCTCCGCCTCGGACCTCTCCCCGATACACCCGAACAGCTGTCCGTCCGCATAAGAATACAGACGGATCATCTTCCCCGCCGTCATCTTTGCAAAGATATACGCATCCGATACCCTGTAGGATCCAAAATAGCAGACCTCCTGCGCCCGTCTGCCGATTCTGCCCATAACGTCCACAATCGCGTCCACCTCCGACACATCCCACAGGGCGATTCCGCTTAGAAACACCCAGCCGTCATAAGGCCCCGACAGCATCACCCGCGTCCTCCAATTTTCATCCACCTCCGCCATGGCCTCTTTCCAGCCCGCCTCCCGCACATACTTAAGCTCAGGACAGCAGGAAAGAATCGTATCTATCTCCGCCCCCTTGACCGCAAGCCACATGCTCTTATACCCAAAACAATTTTCCACCTTCGCCATTTCCGCCTATCTCCTTTTCCTGTAAAATTTCCATCCGCCTGAAAACTGCCAATCTCTGCGGAAACTCTTTTATTCTGCTGTGATAAGTATCGCCGCCTGCGTACAAGCGCCCCATCGTACTCTTCCGGGCGGATAATATTTTAAAATTTTCTGCCATTCCGCATCACTACGTTGGCAGAATTCTTCACTAAACATATCGGATAAAACGGCTCTGTCCGTTACGTTTTCAAGTAATATTACGGTATCAAGTCAGTAAAATACAAAAAAGCCCGCAAAACTCCACAAGATTTTCGGAAAAATTCCTTCATCCGATTAACCGGCTCCACTTTCGTGGTACTATATAAGTGAAAGCTTTCAAAAAAGCGGCAGCAAAAAGCCATTGAAACAAATCCACTATGCCGGAGCCGACAGCCCAATAAGCTTACGAACCTATTGAGCCGCCAAAAAGTAGGAGGACGTCCATATGAAACCGATAAATGCGGCCGAATTTATCGAAGAAAACCTGAAAACGATTTTCGCTTATGCGTTATCGCGGGTTTCAAACAAAGAAGACGCGGAAGATTTGACAAACGATATTGTATTAGCCATTCTTCAAAGTTCGGACAAGCTAAGGAACCAGAATGCCTTTTACGGATACATCTGGAGAATCGCCGCTAATACCTATGGAAAGTTTCTGCGCAGGAAAAAGCTTCTCAGCTTTGACGAAATAGACGACGAACCATCGGACGAATCCGATTTTACCGAAGAGCTGTCCGCCCGGGAGGATATCTTAAAGCTTCGTCAGGAAATCGCGCTGCTTTCCAAAGAGTACAGAGAATGCGCCATCGCTTATTATTACGACGAATTGTCCTGCGCCGAAGTCTCAAAAAAACTAAATATTTCTATCGAAATGGTAAAGTATTATCTCTTCAAGACTAGAAAAATATTGAAAGAAGGTATCTGTATGGAAAGAGAATTTGGAGAAAAAAGTTTCAATCCAGCCCCCTTTGAATTTGTCACCATATTTTCCGGAAATTTCAACCGGGAATACCAGAATCTGTTCCGGCGAAAGCTGCCGGGCCAGATCCTGCTGTCGGCATATTATACACCCATGACCATACGGGAGCTTGCGATTGAATTAGGCACCGCTTCCGTCTACCTCGAAGACGAGGCAGCCATACTGGAACAATATGGGTTCCTCTCAAAGACGTCCGCGGGAAAATATCAGACAAACCTTCTGATATTCACGGAGGACTTTACAAAAGAATTTTATAACCAAGCTAAGAAATTCACAGTCCCCTCCCTCGCAGAGCTCATATTAAGCGCAAAAGGAAAGCTTGCTCAGGTTAGAAGGCTGAACGACTTCTGCGGGAAATTATCGGATACCCGCCTTCTCTGGGGCCTGCTCTGGGCAGTAATGCGCAGGGGGGATGAGCAATTCAGAAAAGCGCATCCCGAGTTTTCCGAAAAGAATGTACCGTGCGGCGGCACGGGAAGAACCAATTACGGCATATCGGGCGAGAAAACAGATGACAAATTCGATTGCAGCTCATTTGCGGGTTACGCGGAAATCGATGAGAATTACCACGCTTCCGCAGCCGATTTTAAGGTTCTACCGAAGACGAATCGGTATTTTGGACATGCGGATAACGACTTGTGGAAAGAGAAAATATATCGGACTGTCTCGGGAGAAATGCCGCCCGAATTCATCATCCTCACCAAAGCGGAGGAGCGCATGCTTTATGATATCCTCGGAGACGAGGCCTCCATGATGGCGGCTCTTTACGAGAGGCTCTTCTCCTGCGCCTGCCGGCTTATGCATACTCACGCGCCTAAAAATGTGGACACGCAGATAGAGGGCATCATGTTCCAGACGCTGTTTTTCAGAACGGTCGGCTTCATCGGCGGCTGCGCGGTGGAATCCGGTTCCCTTGCCCTTCCCGATTTTGAAGGGCCTGCGGCTATATATATCTGCGAAAACAAATAACGGCCTCCGCATGAGAGCGGCTGCCACACTGCATGAATACAGCGAGAATCCGTCGGCCCCATAAAGCAGAAACTGCCGCAGTCCTGTCAATATCAGGATTGCGGCAGTTTTATACATCACAAATATTCGATGGCAAAATCCACCTTATTTTCCTCAATTTCCATAATCGCATAGGAGGGCCTGTGCCCGTCCTGTCTGGGATAGGAAATACTGCCGGGATTCACGGCAATGACGCCGCCCTCCCTGTCGATCACCGGCCTGTGGGTATGCCCGTACAGCACGATATCCACGCCTTTCATCAAGGCCTCCCGCTTTATGTTTTCATTTCCCATGGATACATAGTAATTATGTCCATGAGTCACCCACACCTTAAAGCCCTCCACCTCCAGCTCCAGTTCTCTGGGCAGATAAGAAAAGAAATCATTGTTCCCTAACACAATATGAAAGGGACAGTCCGCGGCCTGTGCCAGCTCCTCCTCGCAGCCTTCCCCGTCCCCGCAGTGAATCACCATATCCGGCGCCTGCCTTTTGACCACATGGTAATAATTTTCATTCTTCTTATGAGTATCGCTGACAATCAGTACTTTCATAGAGCTTCCCCTTTTTCTTGGAAGCCTTCCGCGCGGAAAAATTTCTCCTTCATCAGCCGAAGCGCCTTTCCTCTATGGCTGATTTGATTTTTCTCCTCTTCGCTAAGCTCCGCCGTGGTTTTTCCCAGCTCGGGCACATAGAAAATAGGGTCGTATCCAAAACCATTGCTCCCCTTCTCTTCATACCCTATCCTGCCCTCCACAGCCGCTCTCACGGCCGCTTCACGTCCGTCCGGAAATACCGCGGCGATAGCGCAGACAAATCTAGCCGTGCGCTTTTCCTCCGGCACCCCCTCCATGCGGCGGAGCAGTTCCGCGTTTTTTACACTGTAAGGAGTATCCTCCCCCATATATCTGGCCGAATAAATCCCCGGCTCCCCGTTCAGATAATCAATCTCCAGACCGGAATCATCCGCCAGAACCACATCGTTGACATGGGCCGCAGCGGCCCGGGCCTTAATCATGGCATTCTCCTCATAGGAGGCCCCGTTCTCTTCTATGTCTATCCGAACGCCCGCTTCCTTCATGGAAAGAATTTCCTCGCAGACATCCCCCATAATCATCCTGATTTCCTTCATTTTGCCTTCATTTCCTGTGGCAAATACCATATGCAGCCTCCCTTTCACCCCGATTCCTATCAGCTTCCCGCATACTTTGCAGTCTTAGGAATTCTTCTCGCGCTTCGCCCCGGGCTTCGGCCCAAGAAACTGAAAATAATAGGTCTTTAACATGCCGTTATAAATCTTGCGGTTTTTATCCGCCTTTCGCCCGATATCCCGCTCGGCGTTCTCATATGCGGTAATTAAGTACATGCTCCATGCATCCAGCGCCCCGAACCGCTCCCCCAGCGTATGGTACAGCTTGGGCAGGGCTTCCCTTTCCTGAAGCCGCTCTCCATAGGGCGGATTGGTAATCAGGAAGCCGTATTTCTTCGGATGACTCAGCTGGTCCACGCCCCGTCTCTGAAAATGAATCAAATGCTCCACCCCCGCCAGCCTTGCGTTCTCTCTGGCAATGCTCACCATCTTGTCGTCGATATCATAGCCCTGTATGTCCGGTCTTACACTTCTGTCAATCAAATCCTCCGCTTCTTCCAAAGCGTCGCTCCACAATTCTCTCCCGGCCACATGGGGCCAGCTCCGGGCAAGGAAATCCCTGTGCATTCCGGGCGCAATGCCCGCCGCCATCATGGCCGCCTCGATGGGAATGGTGCCGCCCCCGCAGAAAGGATCCACAAGTATCCTTCCGCCGTTCCAAGGCGTGAGCATAATCAGCGCCGCAGCCAGATTTTCCGCTATGGGAGCCTTCACCGTAAGCTTCCGGTATCCTCTCTTGTGCAGGGATTCTCCCGTGGTATCCAGCCCCACCGTCACCTGATCCTTCATCAGAAATACTCTCACAGGGAAATCGGCGCCATCCTCCGGGAACCAGTCGGTATGATATACGCCCTTCAGCCGCTCCACCATCGCCTTTTTCATCACGGACTGAATGTCCGAGGGACTGAACAGCTTGGATTTCACGCTGGCGGCCTTTGCCACCCAGAATCTGCCGTCTTTGGGTATGTATTCTTCCCATGGCAGGGCCTTCGTCCCCTGAAACAGCTCCTCAAAGCTCTCCGCAGGAAAACTCCCCACCTTAATCAGAATCCTCTCCGCGGACCGCAGGAAAATATTAGCCCGGCACAACGCCTCCGCATCCCCCAGAAAAGTAACCCTGCCGTCCACCACTTCCGTAATGTCATACCCCAGCTCGTCAATTTCCTTTTTCAGCACCGATTCCACACCGAAATGACATGGGGCTGTCAATTCAAATTTTCTCATCTCCAACCTCGCTTTGTGTCTAAGTATACCTTCTTTTTCCCCGTATGTAAATAGAAAGTGTTTGAAATCTCATTTATGCTCGGCCATATACAGCTGCACCTTATTCTGAATCACTTGGCTGACTTCTTCGACGCTCTTGGATCCGTTGAAATAATAGTCCGCCTCCTGGCAGATGATGTCCAACAGCGGCGCCGTCTTAATCGGAATAGCCCTTGCGTCCTCCATAAATTCGGTATACTCGGCTATCTTCTCTTCCGTAACCTCGTAACTCCTCTCATATTCCCGTTCCATATACGGGATTGAATCCACAAATCCCAATTTGACCCACCTTTCATACGAAGGCATTCTTTTGTCAATGCAGATTTTATATGCGTTTTTATTCACAGGTACACGGGAATTAAGCTCATCAATATTATCGGATTCAAAAGCCGACTGCGCTTCCTCCCCCAGCAGAAAACAAATCAGCTCCCACGCCCCATCCACATGAGCGGAATTGGCGTTGACCGATATGACGACCTGATTATATGTATCGCTAATCACCGGATGGCACCCGTCGTCAAACAGCCCGCCCGCCGTCACCATTCCTTCCGCCTCCAAAACCGCGGCCGTGTCAAATTTTATTATATCGTCGCTCCTTATCTCTGCCACCCCCGGGCGGATCCGCCTTTCGTCATACCCATACCGTTTCGATACTTCCAGCAGCTTTCCAAACAGTTCCCCGCTAAAGTCGCATTTCCCCGTCTTCCAATCCAACATTCCCCACAGGTTCTCCGATCCGCACAGCAGGCACCTCAGGATATCTTCGGAATCATCGCCCCTGCCATTGCCCACTAGGTTGTAAGGATTGCTGTACTCCACAAATATATTATCCCCCTCCCATGCCAGCAGGGAATCCGTCAGCTTATGGATATCCGGCTCCTCCCTTCCTCCCAGCACACGCTCGTCAATCCGGTAACTCTCCACTGACATCTCCAAAAGTACTCCGTATATCCCGCCGCCGTCCCTCCAACAGTCCAATGCCGCCGGAAAATAATCCTCCTCCCGAATTCCGGAAGCCTTCATATAGGGCGCCAGATCCGCCAGCGCCCCCTTCTGAATGGCGCCATAGGCATAATCCCCCAGCACATCCCCATAGATAATGTCCGGACCCTTCCCCGCCGCCATCTCAATGCTGGTCTGTCTGGCAAAATCCTCTCTATCTCCTCCCTTCGGAAGCTCGTCCAGCACCACCCGATACTCACCGCTGCGCCGGTTGAACTCCTGAATCCATGCTTTCAGCCACTTATCCGTGACACTCCTGCATCTAAATGTCAAAATTACTTTCTCAGTGGTTTCCTCCTTCTGCTGCACTTTTTCGGCGATCCCCTTTCGGCCGTTCCGATCACACCGCAGGATTTCCACGCTTCCGTCCTCCAGCATCCTGAAATCTCGGATCTTGGGGGTTTTTTCCAAGCTGTATGACGTCCCTTTCAGCGAAAGGATCGCTGTCTTCGTCCCTTTTTCCAAATCGATCTCATAGACGCCCGCCTCGTCCAAGTACAGCAGTCCCTCTTCCCCCGCCGCAATATATCCGAAGCTGTCAAACCTTACCGTGCTTGATTTGGATACCTTCCCCGAATCGGCTTTTACCTCTGCCAGCGTATAACCGCTCCCCATGTTTCCTTCCATATATGTAATGAAAATCCGGCCGTCCGCAAGCTGACACATCCCCTCTACCGTGCTGGCGTTAAAGTCCGACAGCGGCGTCTCGAAAAGCTTCCGGCCCGAAGAATCCAGCTTCACAAGGCTGCCCTCCCGCCACCAGCAGTATAAATCCCCTGCCGCATCCATGAACCAGTCCGAAGCACTATATTCCGACGGCAGGTTTTCCAACAAAAGCTCCTCTTTTCCATCCTGTTTCTCTTCGTCCTGTTGATAAAGGTAGACTTTCACCCCTTTGCTTGTGTTGCTTACCAAGAGCTGCATCACTTCCCCTTGACGGTACTTCATCCCGGCCACAGAGCCGCCGCCCTCCCTGCTGAGCACCGTATTCGTCTCGGCTGAGACGTCCACATATACGCCCTGCCCTTCCTGCTTCTCTTCTTCCTGCTTCCCGCAGGCTGCCAGAATCCCGCAGCATAGGAGCAGGGACATGATATAAAATACCTTTTTCATAATACCACCTTTCTACTATGACAAATGATCCGTCCGGTAAATTATCCTACCGTCTCCATTATATACCATATGTAATAAAAAGAAAATACACCGTTCTTTGAGTTTCCCGTTTTTTAACTGCCGCTCCCGGAACAATAACCCTGTCCCGACGCCCTCACCGCAAAAACAATCATACAAACAGGGGCGCTGCTGTCTTGGCAGTGCCCCTGTGCCCGGAACCTCTTAGAAATTCTTGTTCTGGTTGTTCTTGTTCTGGCTGTTGTTCTGGTTGTTCTTGTTCTGGTTATTGTTCTGGTTCTGATTGTTGTTCTGGCTGTTCTGGGTGCTGTCCTTGCAGTTCTCAGAATTATTTGTGCTGTTGTTGTACTTATTATTGTTGTCCATTTTTTTCCCTCACATCCTGCCGCCTTGGCGGCAATTTTATTTGGTTATCGGTTACAGGACTAGTATGGGAAAAACGCACAAAAAATATGTCAAAGTTTTTTAGTACTTTGGTACTATTATTATATTGATTTTTTGATATATTGGTATTATAATGAGATTGTAAACAGATATCCTTCATCGTCTGTTTACCCCCTTTATATATTTATACTCCCCTCAAATGAGCCATTGGTTCCCTCCAATGGCTCATTTTTATTCCCTGCCCGCCTCAATGCACCCAGTCCCGGAATACCTTGACCAGCAGGAGCACCAGCAGAATAGGCAGAACCACCGGCAGGATGGCTGCTATCACGGAGAATATGGCGCTCAATATCAGAATCACAATCAATATAACCACTATCAGCCATATCAATGCCGGCACTCTGGAAAATATATTCGCCCCCGGACGTCCGCCCTGCCCGCCGTGCCGGTCATTGCCCCGTCCCCTGTGGTTCTGCGCATATTCTGTCTCTTTTGCGCCTTTTGTCTCTATGATTGTCCTTGCAAGCAGTCTGGGATCTCCCAAAGCGGCAAGCACTTCTTCCTCTCTTTTCCCTTTACGGACTTCCGTATTAATATAGTCTTCATAGTAGCGAAGGTTCTCTGCAATCGTTCCCGAAGCCGCCCTGCCGCTCAGCGCGCCGCGCAGTCCTTCCAAAAAATCCTGTTTCGTCATATGATCTCCATTCTGAAAATTTATTGCTGCAAATCCATGCCCTCCCCGGAAGTCAGTCTTCGCAGATAAGTGTCCGGGTCCTTTTTCATCTGCTGCATTGTCCAAAAGGCGTTTAACACCATGGCCTCCTTATTGCAGCACTCCGTATTCTTTCCGATATCTCTAATCAGATTATAACGATCCATCTGCCACACATAGAGATCCGTCAGACCATATCCCCTGCAGCGGTCCTCGTCGCAGAAGGTATGATGATCCAGATAGTACATTAGTTCCTTCATCTGTCCCGCGTCCGCAAGCAGTCCTTCCCACAGACCGCCCAGCCACCGGGCGTCCTTTCCCGCATATTCCCCCAGCGCCATCAGGCACTCATAGGTTCTGATTCTTCTGGAATCATAAATAATATCGCCCATCTCCAACCTCATCTCAGTTTACCATTTTCCCGGCTCTCCAAGCCTCCCTCTGAAGTCTTGGAAATCCATCCCGTCTTTCGCATTTACCATTTTTCTCTCGGGCAGCCGTTTTTTTCCACAGCCGCCCTCAGTTCCACATAGCAGCCGCAGCTGCGGCACATGCCCTCCAGCAGCATCCCGCATTCCCTGCATACGGCCAGCCTGTCTTCATACAGCGGCTTTGGTGCCCTGATATCCGCATCCAGATTCTCAATATATTCCCATAAGGAGCGAAAATATTCCTCCCCTCCTGCCATTTCCCTAGTCAGGCACCGTCTACAGCGTCTGAATTCCTCCCCCTCCTGCTCCATCGCTTCTCCTTTAGCCCCGCGGGCAGTCAGCCATGCGGCCGCGCTGCCATAAGTCCCTAATTTGCATTGCTTGCCGCAATCTTCACCCTGCTCCACAGATTGCTGATTTCTTTTCTGATTTTATCATTATAGACAAACACCTCGTCCAGCTCGTACCCGCTTCTCGGAATGTAAGCGTCGATTCCCTCAAAATCACCGCCCGCGCCGGACAGGACTTCCATCACCTCCCGATTTGCCGAAGTGTATCCCACATAGCTGGAATTATCGTATGCCCCGTCAAATTCACTGGCAAAATTGATAAATTCATGGGCAAGAAGCGGATTTTTCGCGTTTTTAGGAATCACCATGGCGTCGGACCACAGGTTTGTCCCCGACTGCGGAAGGTAAAAGCCCATATTTTCATTCTCGGACATCACATAGGCCGCGTCGCCGGAATATATCAGCCCCAACGCCCTTCTTCCCTGCGCCATATTATCAATAATTTCGTCCGTAACAATCTCCGCCCTCATGGTCTGGACGCATTGCAGCAGCCATTCATACGCTTCGTTAATCTCCTCCGGATTCTCCGTATTCATAGAATATCCCAAAGCCTTCAGAGCCATCATAAAGCAGTCCCGTTCGGAATCATACAGGTAAATATCCCCCCGATATTTTTCATTCAGGAAAATATGAAATCCCTCCCGTTCCAAGCTCTCAATATCCACCTTGGTCTTATCATACACAATTCCCACCGTTCCCCAGAAATACGGAACGGAATACTCGTTTTCCGGGTCATAGGGAAGCCCCTTCACCGCATCCGCCAGCTTATCCATACAGTCCAGCTTGGTATGGTCAAGCTTCTGTAGATAATCCTCCGAAATCAGCCTCTGAATCATATAATCGCTTGGCACAAGGATATCGTAAGCCTCCCCGTTTGCCACCTTTATATACATCTGCTCATTGGATTCAAAATTTTCCATGACAACCTTGGCGCCGGTGTACTCTTCAAAGTCCCCGATAATATTTTCGCCGGTATACTCGCCCCAATTATAGATATGCAGCACTTCCCCTTCAAAGGGCCTCTCTCCCCCCGCGCCGCCAAATCTGAAAAATATGACGAGCCCCGCTCCGCAGGCGCAGGCCAGCACTGCCGGGACAAAAGCCCTCGAAAGCCCCCTGCCCCCTTCCTCCCTTTTCTGCCTTTTCGCGGTGAGCAGAGGAAGCATATTTATCGTTACAAGCACAATGGCAATTATGAGAATCATCAATGTGGAAGCCGCGTTAATGCTGGGGTTTACCCTCCTGCTCATGGTATAGACCATGATGCTCAGGTTCTTGACCCCTCCGCCCGTAACAAAGTAGGAAATGATAAAATCATCCACCGACATCGTAAACGCAATCAGCGCCCCCGATATGATTCCCGGCATAATCTGAGGTATGATGACTTTGATCAATGCCTGCCATGGAGTGGCGCCCAGATCCATGGCCGCATCCGCGATATCCGGATCCAGCGAACGTATTTTCGGCATTACGGAAAGGATGACATAGGGAATACAGAATGCAATATGCGCCAGCAGCATGGTCATATAACCCTTATTCACCCGAAAGGTAATGAATAAAAGCATAAACCCTATGGCCGTTACAATATCGGGATTCATCATCGGCAGATTGTCCACCTGTTCCATGATATCCCGCACCAGCTTTTTAGACTTGCTGAGCCCTATGGCCGAAAATGTCCCTACAACCGTGGAAATCAGGGACGCAAGCAGCGCAATGCTGAATGTGGTATACAGCGCCTCCAGCATACCGCCCGTCTCCAGCATATGCTGATACCAGCGGAGGGAAAAGCCCGTAAAATTTGTCAGCGACTTCCCATCATTAAATGAAAATACTATCATATAGACAATCGGCAGATAGAAAAAAACAATCATCAAAACCATCAAAAGCCTGCCGATTGGACGTCTGCTTTTTTTCATAGCTTATACTCCTATTTTGGTTCCCGCAAGCGGGAGCTTGTTCTGCCTCAGCGCCCGGCGCCTTGGTTATGTATCTCAACCTTATGCACGCACATCATGAGAAGCATCATGATCACTGCGATAATCATGGATATGGCGCTTCCAAAGTTCCACTCTCCCACGGTAATAAACTGATTTTCTATCACATTTCCGATAAGGAAATATTTTCCGCCCCCCAAAAGCTTCGGGATGAAAAAGGAACTGACCGCGGGCAGGAATACCAGCGTAATCCCGTTGATAATTCCCGGAACCGAAAGGGGCAGAGTCACCCGCCGGAATGTCTGTATGGGATCAGCCCCCAGATCCGCCGCCGCTTCCAGAAGGAACTCGTCCATTTTACACAGAGTCGTATTAATCTGCAGAATCATAAACGGCAGGAAATTATACACCATTCCCAAAAGCACCGCCCCCTCCGTATACAAAATCTCCGTATCCCCCAGCCCCAAAAGGCCCAGAACCCTCTGCGCCAGCCCGCCCTCGCTCAAAAGGCCGATCCACGCATAGGTCCGCACCAGCATATTAATCCACATGGGAATCGTAACCCCAAGCACCAGAATATTCTGCAGCCTCTCGTCACAATGGGAGATAAAATACGCCGCGGGATAACCTATCAACAGACAGATTATCGTGGTTTTCACCGCAATCCAGAGAGAACGCCAGAGAATAATCAAAAAGTCCGCGTCGGTAAAAAATTTGACATAATGCTCCAATGTCACGGAAAAAGAAATAATGCTGTTTCCCGGCCGGGTGATGGAATATAACGCGATCAGCGCCATCGGCAGCACCAGCATAAGCATGGACCATATAATATAAGGAATTGCCATCTGCGAAAATTTTTTCATCTAAAACACCATCCTTGACATAACATGAATATCTTCCGGGAAAAAGGTCAGCCCAACCTCCTGCCCTTCCTGTACATAATCCGTAGTGTGGATTTTAAATTCCCTTCCCATGGTGGAAAAGGTAATCTGATAGACCCCCTCCGTCACGTTTTTCGGGTCAAAATCGTAATCCACGCTGATATCCACACTCTGACTCTCATCACTCAGCTTCCATCCCTGTGCGTTGGCCCAAGTCTTAATATCCGTGTCCAATGCCTGGGACTCTTCGATTTCCTCCACCGTCGTCTGGAAATTAAACGCCATAACCGCCTCGTTTGCCTTCTCATTGCTCACAAAGGGCTGGTTCACCACGTAAATCGTCCGCTCAATGCTGGTTCCGCCGGAGGTGGAAAATCTGACGGGGTATTCTCCCTCTTCTTCTCTGATATCATATTCGATTTTGGAAATGGAGACATAATCATCCGTCTCAGGATTCCATGCTTGTGCGTTGGAGCGGGCCACCACCTCTTTATCATCCAGTTTTTTCACATCCTCCATATCCACATAGAAATTCGTGGCGCTGATTTTCTCTTTTCCGTTCTCGCTGGTCACATCATGACTGTGAATCACCTGCATATTCACCGTCACCTGCGTACCGGGAATGGTCTCCACCATAATCTCATAATGCACCCCTTTAAACAGGACGCTCAGCACCTCGCCCGTCATCTTTCCGCTCTTCGTATCCACAATATCAATATCCTCGGGCCGAATCACCACTTCCACCTGCTCGCCCGGCTTAAATCCGAAATCCACGCAGTCAAAGACAATGTCGTCAAACATCACCTTATAATCCTCCAGCATCACGCCCGGGATAATATTGCTCTCGCCGATAAAGCCGGCCACATAGCGGTTGGCCGGTTCGTTATATATCTCCTGCGGCGTGCCCACCTGCTGGATTTCCCCGTTTTTCATCACCACAATCTTATCCGACATGGTCAGCGCTTCTTCTTGGTCATGGGTTACGAAGATAAAAGTGATGCCCACCTCCTGCTGAATCCTCTTCAACTCGTACTGCATCTCCTGTCTGAGCTTCAAATCCAGCGCGGCAAGAGGTTCGTCCAGCAAAAGCACCTTCGGTTCGTTTACCAGCGCCCGGGCAATGGCAACCCTCTGCTGCTGCCCGCCGGATAACAGCTTGATATTCTTGCCCTCAAACCCTTCCAAGCCAATCAGCTTTAACATTTTCATAACCTTCTGTTCAATGACATCTTTGCTGATCTTATTTATCTTCAACCCAAAGGCAATATTTTCATACACGTTCAAATGAGGGAATAATGCGTATTTTTGGAACACCGTATTCAGCTCCCTCTTGTAAGGGGGCTTATGATTGATTTCTTCTCCTCTGAAAATAACCTTGCCTTCGTCGGCGTCAATAAACCCTCCCAAAATTCTCAAAAGCGTTGTCTTGCCGCACCCGCTGGGCCCCAGCAGAGTGACAAATTCATTCTCAAAAATATCGAGATTCACGCCCTTCAACACAATCTGTCCGTCGAAACTTTTCACAATATCCCGAAACTCAATCAGCTTCTTCTGTTCCATTATCACCTTCTCCTCCTATCGAACCAGTTCATCCTGTAAAAATATCGATTCGGCCACAGGGTCATTTTCAGCCCTTTTCTTAAAACATTGCCTCCGGCAATAAATCAGGCATAGCGAAAAAAGGCCCCACAGCTTAAACAATACTGCATAGCCTTTGAATTCTCCCTGACGACAACCGTATCAATCATTTTTCGTGTCATCATTTTACCATGAATCCTTTCCGCTTACAATCAAAACTTCTGTTAAAATCTAAAAATATGCCGCGGTAAGTTTTACCGCAATATTCCGCTAACGGCTTCATCTGCGCTTCCCCGTCAGAACAAAAAGCTAATCATATCATTGCAGGCAGGGAAAATAACATGATAAATTTAGAAGAAATTACACCGATTGCCGCCATTTCAGAAACAAAACATATAGATCATCTGCCCGAAAATAAACGGCCGGCCCTATAGAAACATGGCGGCAAAGATGCTGCACCTTGCAAAGAAATGAAGAAAAAAAGCGGGGAACCTCTCTTTATGAAGTTCTTCCGCCGCATAAAATCTAATATGCCTCAGCACACAAGGCAATATATGCAAATATAAACGTGCGTTAGAGGATTCGAACCCCCGACCTTTTGGTCCGTAGCCAAACGCTCTATCCAGCTGAGCTAAACGCACTTTTTCATCCGCGGCACCACCGCTTGAAACATTAATTATCATACCTCTTCCTGTCCAAAAAGTCAAGCATTAATTTTAAAACTTTGCAATATTTTCCGTTTTAAATCTTCTCCCAAATTTATCCTAAGCTCTCCCCCAATTTCCCGTCCAATATTTTTCGTATATTTCCGAAGCTTTTCAGCGGGCAGTTCACTGTTTCCCGCCCGGCCGTCTCCGATATTTTATTCTGGAAAAATATCGCGCTCTCTGTTATAATGGATATAAAAATTCAAAAGAAAAGGCGGGGAAGCACCATGGCAGTACATCAAGGAAAAAAGTTAAATCTATATGTGAAAGATTATACCGTATTTGATTTGGAAACCACCGGACTCAGTCCCGAACAGGATGAAATCATAGAGCTTTCCGCGCTGCGTGTGCGGAGCGGACGGACGACGGAAGAATTTTCCTCCCTAGTAAATCCCGGCATTCCAATTCCCGCTTCCGCCACAAACATCAACGGCATCACAACCAACATGGTCCAAAACGCTCCCCCACTGTCAGAAGCCCTGAGGGAATTCCTTGACTTCATCGGGGACGACGTCCTTGTAGGCCACAATATCCACAGCTTTGATCTCCATTTTCTCCATGCGGGTACGCTCAGACTGCTGAACCAAAAAGTTAAGAACGATTATGTGGATACCCTGTATCTGTCCAGAAGCTGCCTCCCCTCCCTGCGCCGTCACAGACTGTCGGATGTGGCAGATTATTTTCATATTGACACAAAGGGGGCCCACCGGGCTCTAAACGACTGCCGGATCAACTGGCAGTGCTACGAAAAACTGGGGGAGCTTTTAAGCGCCGGTCAGACAGCCTCCGATCCCGCCCATCCCTCCTGCCCCAGATGCGGCGGCATGCTGGTGAAGCGCAAAGGAAAATTCGGGGAATTCTGGGGCTGCGAAAACTTTCCCTCCTGCCGCTGCACCCGGAATATGTAATGTATGCCGCCCCTATTCCTCCCACAACGGCACAAAGCTGATGTTCAAGTCCACATCACCCTCGATTCCCTGAACCCGTCCTGTCTGGGAATACTGCCAGACATGATATGCATAGGGATAATAAAACTGATCACTGTAAGAAGCAAACCATTTATCATAGTCTTCCAGCTCCTCAAGGTCAAGCATCATAGCTCCCGCTTCCGTATTATAGTACAGCATGGGACGGTATCCCGCCTCTTCTATTTTCTGGCAGAAGAGCTTGGCGAATCTCGTCCGTTCTTCCACGGATATGAGATTCATCCGGCCGTCCGCTTCCGTGACTCTTTCCACGTCATATACCACGGGACAGTCGATTTTATAAGGCGCAATTTTATTTAATACAAACTCCGCCTCTTCCAAGACTTCCTCCTCAGTGATCGCCTGACTGAAAAAATACACTCCCGCTTTTATGCCTGCGGAAACGGCTCCTTTGATATTGGCTTCAAAATAATCATCTTCCATCATTCTGCCGGTGCTGCCATACCCCCGATAGCCCACCCGGATAAACGCAAATTCCACCCCATCCTCCGCGACCATCTGCCAGTCAATTTTTTCCTGATGTCTGGAAACATCAATTCCTTTGTAGGATATCACCTTAGAAGCCGCCTCTTCCACGGAAGCGCCCGCCTCTATTGGTTCCTGTAAATAACGATATTCACCCGACTCCAGAATCTCAAGACACTCCTGCTTCCACTGATTCTGCTTCAGCTCATAATTAATAGGCACAAAATGATACTGCCTCCCGCTGTACACCACCAAATCGTCGGGATACAGAGGCCGCAGGGTCTGCAATACCGTATCTCCGCTGCTCAATCCCGCCCGAATGCTCTCCAGCACATCCGCGGCCGCCTGCTCTCTTGCGCCTGCTATCTGCATTTCCAGCTCTTCCTGCGAATAAATCTTAGAGCTTGACACCGCATTGACGGCGTCGCCGTTTTCTAAAGGGCCTTGATTCTCAGGGGACTTCTCCCCCTCCGCGGGGCCGGTCTGACCTGAATTGGAAACCAATCCATCCGAACCATTTGCGCCGTTCCCTGCGAAGCCCATAACTTCATCGGCGCCCGCCTGTACTCTTTTGTCTATCCAGACACAGATGACAACCGTAAAGTATACCACCGCAGCCATGGACACAAGACATCCAAGCATAGCGAGCATCCTTTTTCCACGACTGCGTTTCCTACGCATTCCCATCTTCTCCGCCGCCGTGTCCTCCCGTATCAAATAATCTTCCGCGAAACGGACTTCCTCTAAGGATGGAATCTCTTCCACAGGCTGCTTTTCCATATTATCTCTCATAAACTCTCCTCTAACGTATCACAAACCATTTACTACTATTCTAGTGTAAAGGAATTTTCTTTAGAATGAAAGTTTTTTTTCGCATTTTATAAAAAGTTAAGTTATGCCTGTAAAAACCTTCCGATATTGTAAACCTTTACCTGACCTTTTCCCGCAGGCTCAGCAGAATTCTTTTTTCCATGCGGCTGACCTGAACTTGGCTGATTCCCATGCTCGCCGCAATTTCCACCTGTGTCTTGTTTTGAAAATACCTCATGCAGATAAGCTCCCTGTCCTTGGGTTCCAGACTGTCCAAAAGCTGCTTTAACAGCATGTGGTTTAATAATTTTTCTTTTTCCGCATCCTCACTGCCGCATCCTCCCACGGCGCTGCTTCCCACGGAACCGGAACCGCCCCGGACCACCTTGTCCACCAGATAAACCTCGCTGCCGTCCTCCTGATAAACCGCCGCATAAATGGACTCCACCTCAATGGACGCTTCCATCGCCAATACCACGTCTTCCACGGACAGCCCCGATTCCTCCGCGATTTCCTGCAGCGTGGGTTCCTTTGCCCGCGCCGCCTGAAGACGCTGTCTGGCAAGTTTTACTTTCAGCCCGTTTTCCTTGATGGTCCGGGATACCTTCACCGGACCGTCATCCCGCAGAAATCTCTTGATTTCCCCGGTAATCATGGGCACCGCATAGGTGGAAAACTGCAGCCCGAGGCTTAAATCAAACTTGTCAATGGCCTTCATCAGCCCTATGGTGCCTATTTGAAACAAATCCTCTAAATCATACCCCCTGCCCACAAAACGCCTTACGATATGGCGCACCAGTCCCAGATTTTTCTCTATCAGTACCTCTCTCGCATCCTTTTCTCCGGCCTGTGACTTTGCAATCAGTACTGACATTTCTTCCATGGAACGTTCCTCCTCCATACGCCGCCCTCCATGCCGTTACCTTCATGAGTTCTCCGGACTATCGATCCATCCGTCGTTTCCCAATTTTTTCACCATACGGACGGTGGTTCCCCTGCCCGGCGCGCTGTCCACCTCCAAATCGTCCATGAAAGCCTCCATAAACGCGAATCCCATTCCTGACCGTTCCAGCTCCGGTTTCGTGGTAAACAAGGGTTCCATGGCCTGTTCCACATTTTCAATCCCCTTTCCGGTATCAGCCACCTCAATATGTAGTATCTCCTTCTCCAGAACACAGCGTATATGCACCTTTCCCCGATGTATTTCTCCCTGTGCCGCCGCGGCAATATTCTTTCCGTATCCGTATAAGTTTTCATAACCGTGTATGATGGAATTGGTCACTGCCTCCGATACGGCCGTCTTGATATCCGCCATTTCTTCCACGGTGGGATTTAGATGCGCGATAAATGCGGCAACCGCCACTCGCGCAAACCCTTCGTTATCTGAGACAGCGTCAAAAATAAGCTCCATTTCATTTTTCATGACTCCAGTACCTCCACAATTTTATTTAATCCGGACAGGCTGAAAATCCTCTGAATCTGTCTGTCCACATGAATGGCATAGACCCTGCCGCCAAAGCAGGATATCTTTCGATATCTGCCCATAATGATGCCGATTCCCGAGGAATCCATAAATCTGGTTTTCTCAAAGTCAAAGACCACATTCTGTACATCCTCCCTCATCAGCAGCCTATCCGCGTTCTCACAGATAAAACCCGCCCCATGATGATCAATTTCCTCCGGCAGCCGGATCATCAGACAATGATCAATGACCCGAAAATCCTCCACTGTAATCTGTTCCATGGCAATTACATCCTTTCTATCTTTCTAAATCTTTGCGCCTTACGGCACAATCTTCCACGCGCATTTCCTTCTGATGCATATATCAAACACAAAAGAAAAGAACCCGTCATATCACAGGTTCTTTTCTTTCGTAAACAACAAAAACAGGCTTCCCAGATTTTCTGTCAAGCTCTTCTTCCGTTTTCAATTCCTGCGGCTGCTTCACGACAGCCTATGGCTGGACCGTCACCTTGCCGCCAAGCTGTTCCTGCGCTGCTGAGCGTATCCGGCGCTCTGCGTTCCGGGAAACAGCTCGATTACCTTGTCAAATACCGCAATCGCATCCTCCACACGGCCGTTCTCCTCATAAGAACGTCCGAGAGTATAGAGCGCTCCCACGTTGGACGCATCGTATAATACCGCTTTTTCAAGGAGTTCTATGGCTTCTTCATACTGCTTTGCCTGATAGAGCCTATATCCCTCATTATAATAGTCCACGGCCAGACCCGGTCCGATTGCATGAAGGATGGTCTGATACAGATTCCGGAAGCCCTCCGTCATCTCATCCTCCTGCGCGGCCTGCACAATCGCCTCCAGATTCTCCGCCGCCCCACGGGCGTCCTCCGTCTCGATCAAAGCGGAAACCGCAGAAAACATATCCTCGTATACCTGAATCACCCCGTCGTCCTCTTCCAGCGTTTTCACCTGCTGGCGAAGCTCCGCAATCTCCCCGTTCAAACCGGCAATCTGTCCTTCCAGCTCCTGCATTCGCGCCGTCTTGGCGTCGGCCTCATTGCTGATTTTCGTAATGGTATCCTGAGTCTCGTTCCGAACCTTCTGCTGTGCGGCAGGCATCACCAAAAAATACATCACCGCCATGCCTATCACAATGCCCATTCCCAAATTCAACAGCGTGGGCATGCCGCTGCGCTTCGGTTCTTTCACATTCAGCGGCTGGATAATAATCTCATTCTCGCTCTGGTATCTGACCGCTTCTTCCTTTTTACGCTTTACCGGCTGTTTCACCGCCTCGTCCGGCGTCAGCATATTTTCCACTTCTTTCAGATACCGCAGGGTCTGGGCATTATTTCTGTCAATATTCAGGCATCTGCGCAGTTCCCGCTCCGCCCGCTCCCACTCCTCCCTGTCCATATACAATAGCGCCAGAAGCTGGTGAGCGCGCACAAATCTGGGATTCAGGGACAATACCTTCTTCAGCTGAATCACCGCCAGATCTTTGCTGTCCTGATGACAGTACAGCAGGGCCTGATTGTACTTTTTGATGCTCTGATTGATGGAAGCCAGCCGTCCCGCATTGGACTGCAGCTTATTAATATAATCGTCCGCAATATTCTTCCCCGGCTGCATATTTTTGCTGAGCACCCATTGGCTCAATGCCGCCATGGCGTCTCCCATCTCAAAATACACCAGTCCCAGCAGATTGCGGGCCTCTATATTACTCTTATTAAATTTCAGGCTTTGGCGCAGACTGCTGACCGCTCCGGTCAAATCCCGCACGGAAGCTTTTTCCAAACCCTCGTTATAATACATATTTGATACATGCATTATCTTCTTATATAAACGAACATCTGCCCCGCAGGCAGTGCAGAAATCATGCTTCGATAAAGTGCGTCCACAATTATAACAAAACATTATTGCACCTCTTTAGACTTCTGTTCCGATTCCATCAACGTTTTAATCAGCATATCGGCCATATCCGTCAAATCCTGACTATAAATAGCTTCCTCGGCATTCTCTACTTCCAGACTGGGGAAAAATTTTTTTAGTTCTTCCTCAAAATTTATCATGATTTAACAGCTCCTTTATCTCGCCAGCCAAATAGGTCTTTCCCCCGTCCGGCACTTCAATGGCCCAAACCGCGGGGGCGCAGTTTTCCATCTAATATACCGCAGCCATATGTAAAGAAAGACTAATATATCTATAATACTCAGAGTACAGGCAAAAATCAATGGTTTTTCTATTAAAATTTGAAAAAGAATAGTCCTTTTTTGACACAAAGCGACAGGAAACGGACGGGAAATTCCCCGCGCTGCGGCCAGCGGAATCGGAACCCACGCTTTACATGAATTCCGACGCCATAAAGCATTCAGCCGCATGCCCGTCAGCCTAATCACTGCAGCTGCGCCAGCCTTTCAGCCACCTGAGCCATCATCTGCGTATACTTTGTAAGCTTCTCCCGCTCCGCCGCAACCTTCTCCTCCGGCGCTTTGGAGAGAAACCTTTCGTTAGAAAGCATTCCGTTTACCCGGGCAAGCTCTCCTTCCAGACGTTTCTTCTCCTTCTGCAGCCGTTCCGTTTCCTGCGCAATATCCACCAGCTCAGCAAAAGGAATATACAATGTTGCCCCGGGAATCACCACTGACACCGCATCCCCTGCAATGCCCGTCTTATCACGCTGCAGGAACACCTCGTCTGCACGGGCCAGAGAAGCAAAGAACAGCCTGCCCTCCGTAAAGGTGTCCAAAATGCCTTCGTCTTCGCTGACCACAAATACGTCCGTCCTGCGGCCGGGCGCAGCATTCATCTCGCTGCGCACATTGCGGATGCCTCGAACCGCCTCTTTGATGATCTCTATATCCCGCTCCTCCTTGGCAAAGCAGCGCTCTTCCCGGAACACAGGCCATTTGCTGATCATAATGGATTCTTCCTCGCTCTGCAGAGTACAGAATATTTCTTCCGTGATAAAGGGCATATAGGGATGCAGTAATTTCAGCGCATCCACCAGCACCGTCTTCAACGTCCAGAGCGCCGCATTCCGGCTGGCGGCGCTTCCGCTATCTCCATTCTTCTCGGAATACAGTCTGGGCTTCACCATCTCGATATACCAGTCGCAGAATTCATCCCAGATAAAATCATACACCTTCTGTACCGCAATCCCCAGCTCATAGTGCTCCATATTGTCGGTAACATCTTTTATCAAAGTGTTCAGCTTGGACAGAATCCACTTGTCCACAGGCTCCAGCGCCGCAGGCAGCAAAGCCTCTCCTTTGAAAGTCCCGCCTTTCCCGGAAGCGCCATCCTCCGCCAAATCACCGCCTTTTGCAGCAGGCGTCCCATCCATGTTCATCATAATAAACCGGGAAGCGTTCCACACCTTATTGGCAAAATTACGGCTGTTTTCCACACGCTCATAATAAAAACGCATATCGTTTCCGGGGGCGTTGCCGGTAATCAGCGTCAGCCGCAGAGCGTCGGCGCCATATTTCTCAATGATGTCCAGCGGATCAATCCCGTTCCCAAGAGATTTGGACATCTTGCGCCCCTGCCCGTCCCGAACCAATCCATGGAACAATACCGTATGAAACGGTTTCTCCCCCATGTGCTCATAGCCGGAAAAAATCATCCGGATCACCCAGAAGAAAATAATATCGTAGCCTGTCACAAGCACATCCGTAGGGTAAAAGTATTTCAAATCTTCCGTCTGCTCGGGCCATCCAAGGGTCTCAAACGGCCAGAGAGCAGAGGAAAACCATGTGTCCAGCGTATCGGGATCCTGTGTAAAATCCGTGCATCCGCATTTCGGACAGGCCTTTGGCGCTTCCCCTGCAACCACTACCTCCCCGCACTTTCCGCAGGTGTAGGCCGGTATCCTGTGCCCCCACCAGAGCTGGCGGCTGATGCACCAATCGCGGATATTGTCCGTCCAATTAAAATATATTTTCTCCATGCGCTCGGGAACCAGCTTGATCTCGCCGTTTTTCACCGCTTCCACCGCGGGCTTGATCAACTCGTCCATCCGCACGAACCACTGCTCCTTCACCAGCGGCTCAATGGTGGTTCCGCAGCGGTCGTGGGTCCCCACGTTATGGGAGTAATCCTCGATTTTGACCAAAAGTCCCAGCCGCTCCAATTCCTCCACGATGGCCTTTCTGGCCTCGAACCGGCCCATTCCCTGATATTTTCCGCCGTTTTCATTGATTGTGGCGTCGTCGTTCATAATATTGACCACGGGAAGATGATGTCTCTTTCCCACCTCAAAGTCGTTAGGGTCATGGGCCGGGGTAATCTTCACTACTCCCGTGCCGAATTCCCTGTCCACATAGGTATCCGTGACCACTGGAATCACCCGGTTCACAATGGGCAGAAGCACGCTTTTCCCGATGAGATACGCATATCTCTCATCCTCGGGATGAATGGCCACGGCGGTATCCCCCAGCATGGTCTCCGGCCGGGTGGTGGCAAAGGTCAGAAATTCCGTAGTGCTGGGGGTGCCGTCCTCGTTCATCACCGGATATTTAATGTGCCACAGATGCCCGGCCTGTTCCTCATATTCCACCTCCGCATCGGATATGGAGGTATTGCAGACAGGACACCAGTTGATGATGCGGGAGCCCTTGTAAATATACCCTTTTTCATGCATCTTTACAAAGACCTCCGTAACCGCCTTATTGCAGCCCTCATCCATGGTAAAGCGCTCCCTGTCCCAGTCGCAGGATGAGCCCATTTTCTTTAACTGGGACACAATGCGCCCGCCATATTCCTTTCTCCAAGCCCAAGCCCGTTCCAGAAATTTCTCCCGGCCCAGTTCGTTTTTGTCAATGCCCTCTTCCTTCAGCTTTTCGATAATCTTGACCTCCGTGGCGATGGAAGCATGGTCGGTGCCGGGCTGCCACAGGGCATTATAGCCCTGCATCCGCTTAAAACGGATCAAAATATCCTGCATGGTATTGTCCAGCGCATGTCCCATATGCAGCTGTCCCGTGATATTCGGCGGGGGAATCACAATGGTAAAAGGCTTTCTGTCGTAATCCACCTCTGCGTGAAAATACTTATTTCTCTGCCACTTTTCGTACAATTTGTCCTCGATGCCCGCCGGATCGTAGGTCTTGGCCAATTCTCTGCTCATATCTGTTCCTCCTATTCCAGTTCCGTCCCTATACTGTGACGCCCACATAGGGGAGAATTTTTCAGCTGCTTAGGGCGCATCTGAAAACTCTCCCGGGCGTTTCCGTTTCGGGACTGTTTTCCAGTTCCGTCCCTACACTGTGACGCCCACCCACGCTAAAAACGCCCTCTGCCGGCTCTCACCGGCAAAGGGCGTCATAAACGCGGTACCACCTTTGTTCACAGCAGGACGCATGCTCGCTCCTGCCTGTCTCAGCGACTTCTACTAAAGTCCTATCCTCTAACGGAGATAATCCGTGGAACCCTACTGTCATTTTCAGGCTCCCGGCTTGGAAGCTACCTTCCGCGTTCCTTCCTTCAAGCGGCCTTTCAGCGTTCCTTTGGGAACAGCCGCCCTCTCTTTTAAGGGACAACGCGTACTCCTCTTCGTCATTGCCTTTTACTATATTGAAAATATAGTATATGAAATGCATTTTGTCAAGGAAAATCTTTCAAATCTTCTACGAATAATTCGGCAGAAGCATAAAAAACCAAAATCCATCACCTCGGAATCTCTTTTCACGCAAATGCCTTCGAGTTATAATAATACGGAAACTACGGATAATTCTGCAAAAAATTTAATGAATGATTTTTTAAAAATTGGTGGAAAATTCTGCGACCAAACAGACCGCCCTTTCGAGTAAATAGGTAAGAGAACTCAAAGGAGGAAATCGATATGGAAGATGATCGTATTGTGGAGTTATATTGGATGCGTTCGGAAAATGCAATCTCCGAAACCTCGGCAAAATACGGAAAATACTGCCATGCCATCGCTTATCGCATTCTTTCCAATACGGAAGATGCCGATGAAAGCGTGAACGATACTTATCTGGCGGCATGGAACAGCATGCCTCCCCACAAGCCCGCCATCCTGTCTACTTTTCTGGGAAAAATTACAAGAAGAACAGCCATTGACAAATGGCGCGGCCAGAAGGCCGGAAAGAGAGGCGGCGGCGAAACGGCGCTTGCGCTGGACGAACTGACGGAGTGCGTTTCCTCAGAGCATAATGTGGAGCAGGAAGCGGAGGAACGGGAGCTTGACAGGGCGCTCAACGCATTTCTGGAAAAACAGGCCCAAACGGAACGGGATGTTTTTATCTGCAGGTACTTTTTCCTGATGTCCGTTTCCGAAATTTGTGAGAAATTTGCGTTCAGTTCGAGCAAGGTCAAGTCAATGCTGTCCCGCACAAGAAAAAAGCTGCGGGCTTCGTTAGAAAAGGAGGGTTTGATATGAAGGTTGATATGCTTTTTGACGCTATCGGCAGGCTGGATGACGCTTATATCGTTTCCGCCCAAAACAGGCTTCCGTGCGATTTGGGAAAAGACAATCGGCAAGGCGCTTCCGGAAAAAACAGGCGGCAGGACGCTGTCGGAAAAAACAGGCGGCAGGACGCTTCCGGAAAAGGCCGACGGCAGGACGCTGTCGGAAATGACAGAACTCATAGCCGCGGAATTTATCGCAGAATCGGCCTCACCGCCGCGGCGCTGTTTCTGTTTCTAATTTCTTCTTTTACCGTGGCCATGGCCGCCAATGAAGACTTCAGAAACGCCGTCTTCCGCTTTTTTCATATTTCCACGCCGGTTCAGGTGCCTCCCATAGAGGAAGAAGCCGGACAGCAGGATCAGATAACATTTTTGGACAGCATGACTGTTGAAGATACCTTCGACATTGAAGGTACTGCCGACGGCAAAGACACCATTCATGGAGAAAATCCCGTTCACGGCAAAAACACCGTCCACGCGGAATATCTTCGGGCAAAGGGCAGCTTCGGCCACACGGTTTCCGACGGCGTAATCTATGTAAATAATGTGGAAGCAGGCAGGGTAATATCCGCTTACGCCATAGAAGACGGGCAGATATCCCTGTTGGAAGCGCGCACGGAAGCCTTTGAATATACTTGGGACGGCATACCCTATTCTATCAGCTTTGACTGGTATGAAAAGGACGGCGGCATAAGCGCCATCGGACACGAATATGATCTGGATACCTCCGCCGAATGGAGCGTCCGCGCCATCCACGGCAGTTCCCAATATGTGGAGTTGCGGCTGAGCCATGGGGCGCAGATAGATTATTCCTCCTATCCTCTGCTCTATGACCTGAAAACCCATAAAGTGATGGACGTCTTAGAAAAATGCGAGGAAATCAAATCCCAGAATATCCTTGAAGCCAAGTTCTCACCCGATTTGACGAAGGTTCTGCTCACCTGCGGCGAAAATGTCATGTGGTATGACGAACACAGCAGTACCGTTTACTGCTATGACATCGCCAAAAACAATCTGCGGCCCTTGAGCGAATTATGCGAAATGAACGTAATGGACGCGTGGTTTATGGATGACGACGCCGTGGGCTGTCTCTGGTATGATGAAAGCTTCCACTATACCCTGCGGACCCTCGTCCTGTCTACCGAAGAATATTTTGAAGTCTTTTGCCATATGCCAAAATTAAACCGTGCTTCGGACTCTTCCGGAATATCCTTCGCCGACGGCAGATACGGGCTTCTGATTCAGGAAAACGGCAGCTCCTATGTGTATGATTTTAAGACCGGAGAAAAAGCCCTTGTGGAAGGCTTCCAATATACGGACGGCTGCTCATTAGCGGACTTTAACCAAGACGGCACAAAGCTCCTGTTATACCGCCTTGATTCCGGCGAAAATATCTGGGCGGTTTGGATCGGCATTCTGGATTTGGAGAAAAAATCCCTTACAGGCTTTGAGAGGAAAGGCTCCGAAGCGCCAAAGGAATACGCAGTCGGCTGGTTCGATAACGAAAAGGTGGGAATTCAGGCACACACGGACGAATATTGGTATCTTTCGCTCTATGAGATTTCCAATTAAAAAGTCATTGAGGCCGGATACCCTGCGTCAGTCTGCGGCCCTGCATCGCCGGAAGCCGCAGACTGCGAACCATTTCAGTGGAGCTTAATGCCATGAGCGTAAACGGCTGACCGAATATCATGCGCATATTGCAGGCTTTGGAAATGCTTCTGAAAGATAAATTAAAACTTACGGAAAAGAGGATGAACTTACCCTTGTCCCGCCGCAGGCAGCGTGCTATAATCCTTATAAACCGCTTTATTCCAAGGCAGGAAAGGATGTAAAATATATGTCCGTCTCTCTTTATTATACCGCCAAAAGGACTCGGCCGATCACTTTGCAGGAACAAAACGCCTGTGAAGAAACTGCCCGCCGATACGATGCCCAATACCCGTTCGGAGAATTATACGAGGGGTTCTGCATATACGATTTAGAACAATCCCCATATGACGCCGGGGACGGAAGCAATGTCATATTTGCAGGAGCCACAAAACTGCCGCCGATAGACGATATGGAGCTTCTCAACAATATCATAAACTGGCTGCTGAAATGCCTCAGCGAAATAAGGGACGTTCTCCCTGACGCGGAATGGGACGTATCCATTGACGATAATCCCATTCAATGGAACTCCGACTAAACCAATTCCTTCACTTATCAAAGAGCCGCCTGCCAGTCATATGCTCGTGCAGGCACGGAACAAAGTCAGCTATGCTGACTTGACTCATTGCCCGCGGAATAAATAAATGAAATTCCCCTCCGCAGGATGGATGCCAGCCGGATTTCTGCGAAACGAAACGGCATACGCCATTCGGGCACATTACCCTGTCCCATAGGATATTGCGGCCCTCGCGGCATATGCCCTGTCTTCACCGTTGTTTTCTCAGAAATCTTTTATCACATTTTTGAACATTCTGTAAATAATCCCTAAAATTTGTCTCCAAGTCCTTATATACCACTTCCGTTTCGCCAAACACAATCCTTCGGTAAAAAAGCGTATCCTCTATATCCGCCGCATAATATTCCCAATGATCATTGTCATCCAGCTCTTTTATCATGCATATATTGGGATCCGAAAAATCACGATTTCGCAAGTGCAGTTCTATATGCGCATTTTCGCCATTATGCTTCTCATATACTATTTTATAAATAAAATACTCTTCTCTTCCGTCAACCTTCTCATACCAAATTTGTTTTCCTAAATCAAGGTCAACCGCTATCACCTGAAAATTAAAATATATCAATGACCGGTAAGGCTTTTTTTCTTTCGTTATCCGCATGGAGCAGATGGGATTGTATGTTTTTACGTCCTGCATCTCCAAAAGTAATTGTCCGGCCTCTTCATAGGTTAATAATTTCATATTTTTATCATAAGAATTTCCGCCTGTCTCATACCTGATTTCATACATAATACATCCCCTTTCCCAATATCTCCCTGCACGCCCATTCCCCTGTTTTCAGAATACCCACTGTATGTATCCAGTTTTCCATGCCGGTTCATTCCCATCCTTTCAGAATCCCCGCTGTATGCATCCGGTTTCCCATGCGGGTTCATTCCCACTCTTTCAAAGCACCCTCACTCCTTCACATATTTCTCGATAACGCATTGATGCGTCTTATCTTTCCCATCATAATTGATTCCCACCAGAAGAATCTCCCCCGTAAAATCCCGTATCCACGAAGCATACTTCCTCTTCTTAATCTGTCCAACCGCACCCTCCGCGGACCGGTTCCATTTCAGCTCCACTACCAGCGCCGGGCGGTCCACATGCCGTCTGGGCAGATATACCACATCGGCGAAGCCTTTCCCGGAAGGCATTTCCATAATGGGGCTGTAATAATAAGCCTTTGCGCTGTAATATGCCATAAGAATGGTGCAGGTAAGGGAATTCTCATCATTATACTTTAACAGAGAGGCAGTCTGCGCATGGACTGCCTCCAGTCCCTGCGCCACAGCCTTTTCCTCCTGCGCCCATGTGCTTTTCAAAATATGCTCCGATTGGCTCAAAGCCTGCATAAGCCCGTCCCATCCGCCAGTTTTTACCGCCCGCACAAATTCCTGCGCAATCTCCTTATTGGGAATAAATACCTCCTCCCTCTCCGCATCAAAGGACAGATATCCCAGATGAACCAGAAGCGTCAGCACATCCTCCCCGGTCTTAAACGTGGTCATATCATTCTGAAATGTGGAAGGATCAATGTGATAGCGCGCATTGCCCAGCATCCCAATCACCGTTTCTTTTAAACCGTCAAAATTCAGCTCAATATAAGCCTTCAGGGCCTCGTAAGTCTCCGTCCCGGCCCAATAGCTCTTCACCTTTTTCCATAGCAGCGCATCTGCGGCCGACTTGGGATTATAAATATGGCATTCTCCCAGCAGATATCCGTCATACCAATCCGCCATCCCCGCATAGTCCACGCCGCGCTGCCTGCAAAGCGCCTTCACCTCTTCCTCCGTAAATCCGAAAAATTCTCCGAGGTTTTTGGCGTCAACCATGGAATACTCGTCAAAAATATTGATTGCGGAATGCTCCCCGTATTTCTTTATGGGAAGAATCCCCGTCATATAGGCCAGCTCCACATACTCCGCGCCCTTAAACAATCCCCGCAGGAAATCCAGATAGGCCTTCTGTACGTCTTCCCGTTCTTTCGCCATCCGGAATACGCAGTCCCATTCGTCAATGATAAATATGAATTTTTTCCCGGTAACGGCATATAACTGCCGCATTACCCCGGCCAGACCATAGG
Source organism: uncultured bacterium (assembly GCA_948467735.1). Lineage (GTDB taxonomy): Bacteria > Bacillota > Clostridia > Lachnospirales > Lachnospiraceae > Acetatifactor. The sequence continues at coordinate 40,832 of CAOKFN010000021.1, read as the reverse complement.
GGTCTTCCTTCAGATCATTTCCATATTCCGCCCTCAGCTCCCCAATGACCTCATCCTGCATTTTACCCATAAAAATATCCAAATGGGAGTCTTGGAATACAAACTGCTGCACATCCAGCCGAATTACGTCATGCCTGTTTAAATGGGTCCGAAACCCTTCGTCTTCCGCAATCTTCAATCCCGCAAACAACTCTGCCGAATCGCAGCCCCTGCTGTAATATGCCGCCAGCATATCCGCCGCCATGGACTTTCCGAACCTGCGCGGACGGCTGACGCACAAATTTTTCTGCTTGGTATTCATCACGCGGCTGGTATATGAAATCAATCCGCTTTTGTCCACATAGATGGCGGAATTCACTGCCTCTTGAAACGCCGCGTTTCCGGGATTTACATAGATTCCCATTCCTCCCCGCCCCCTTCCTGCTCTTCTAATCTGCCTTTTACCCGCAGACTATCACAACCAATATCTGTTTCCATATGCGATTCCTCGCCTATCAGCGGTTATAAATGCAAACCCACAGCACATCGTCCCTCAAGCTGTATGAAACTGCGCTGGAGGATATTCCGGTCTCTTTTACAATGTTATCCTTAAATGCTCCGGCGGTAGAATACTCCCACGCTGCCCCGCTGTCGCTGGAAATCCAGAATGTATGCTGGCTGTGTCCTGCCGCATCCTCAGAGGCCATCACCTGCCGAATCAACGCAGCCGCCTCGCTCTCCTTGACATCATAATTGGTGTTCAAAATCTCAACCCGCTCCCCGATTTCGGTATATCTGTACGAAAGTCGAACCATATACCAATTCTCCCCATACAGGCCTCCACTCACATTATAAACGCTGCCATATTTGCCGTTGACAAGCTTAGCCCTGAACTTCTGCTGCTCATCATATGTCCATGTCTGATTTAATTTGATGTAGTACTCATCATATTTCACTTTCTGATCTGCCAATGCCACATCTTCCATAAACTTTTTAACGGCCTGCAATGCTGCGTCTTCTTCCGTAAAATTCACCGAGCGGACATTTCTTCCCTCCAGATAACCCTGATAACTATTATAAGAAAAAGTAACGGTAATCATAAGCTCCTCGTCCGTCCTGCGCGCACTGATAGAATACATCCCGCAATAGGGATGATAGTACCGGATTTGATTCACCAGCCTGTTTATCGCATTATCTACATCACTGCCCTCTCCCGCAATCTCTCCCTCCCTAGGGATCAGGAATGTAAATTTTACATTTCTATCAACATTTGTCCCCTGCTGTACCAGACGCTCCCCAATGGCTTCAACCGCGCCCTTATAAGGAACCTCTGCCAAATTCGGCCCGAAATATTCCTGCCGGAAAGCCTCATAATTATCATACCCTCCCCGCAGCTGAATCAAAATCTTATCCTCACCGCAGATGATTCCTGTTTTCGCATAAGTATACGCATTTCCTATATAGCTCCGCCGCCTGATTCCCGTATAAATGGAAGAAATGTCCTGAGTACTCAGATTTTGGCCGGTAATATAGAACCCAAATACCTTCTCTTTATTCAGATTCTTGACGTTCTGCTTTAAAACCTGCAGGATTTCCTGTTCCGCGTTTTCATAGGAGACGGTATGGATTTCATCCCCCACAAACTCACGCTCAAAGGTCTCATAATCCTCATAATCTCCCCGCATCCGCAGCAGGATTTTATTGTCATACCATCTATTGCCGATCCATGTATAAGCATTGCCTGCCACGGATTTCTCCCTTACGGATTGCAGCAGCCCGGAGACATAGGAATTATCCTGATTCTGAACATCAATATAAAAGGCGAACACCCTCTCCTTGTCCAGCTTCTCCACATTCCGTTCCAAGACCCGCGTGATTTCCTCCGCCGCTTCCTCATAGCCAAAATGGTACACCTCATCCCCCACGCACATCTTCTGATATTCCAAAAAACCGTCATACTTATCCTGCAATCGCAGAAGACAGCTGTTATCGCTGCTAATTATTTCCCATGAAAACGCGTCGTTATATTGTAGATTGTAATAATCCAATTCTCTCATGAAATCCGCTATGGAATATTGATCCGTCTGCGTGACGTATATGGCAGTCAGGCGGTTCTTTTGCAGACGCTTTACTTCCTCCTGAAGAATTTCCTTTATCCTGCCCCCTGCCTCCGCCGTACTCATGGTATAAACGGTTTCGCCCATCCATTTTGTCCCCTCGGCCGTCTGGGTATAATCCGACGCCTCATGGTCAAACAGCCATATCGGCAGGTTAAAATAACGATACCTGACACGCCCGGGCACATCCGGCACGGGATCGTCCCATGTCACATCCACCATATACCATTCATCGTCCAGCATCACCCTGTTCCACGCATGATTTAACTGGCCGGAGCTGATCATTTCACATTTTATCCCAAGCATCCCCATAAACATTTGAAAGGCCGTGGCATAACCGTTGCACACCGCCCTGTGATTTACCACAACGCCCGCCGCGCCAAAGGATTCCCAAGGAATCGTGCCGTTTAAGTAATTATTGTAATCGTACTCGCAGTTCAGAAGCATATAATCATGAATCGCCTTCTCCTGAAGGAACGGGGTGTCAAACTGCAGCGCGTAATCCAGATACGCCTTTACCCCCTCATAAAAAGGCATGTCCCCTTCGCTGAGGCCCGACAAATCCTTATTCCGGTACGCATACTCATATTTATAATAACTGCTGTTAGAAGGGAGATTGCACTCGTTCTCGGTTTTCTCCAAAATACCCGTTTCCCGATGAAAGTTATAAAAGACGCCGTCGATCTGCACCCTGCCCTTCGCCATGGCGCCATAGGTATCATCAAAGTAATAGGTGCCGTTTTCATTGGTATCCCAGCCTTTGATCATCCTGCCTTCGGCATTATACCGCACCCATTTTCCGGTGCCGTCTTCCCGGTCCGCGAACGGGCCCGCCTCGGACTCCTGATATACGTCCTTGCTGACCGCTTTCTTCCCCTCGGGCGCGTCCAGCCAGTACCACGCATCCGAAGCGGGATCATAGATTTCCTTGCCGCGCCCCTCGGTTCCCTGTTTGACGCCGTTTTCATACCAGTAATCCGCCCCGTCTATGGTCGCCCAGCCATTCTGCACCGGCGCCGGATCCGTCTTCAAAATCCCCGTAATCTCATCAAAGAAATATTCTCTTCCCTCGATCGTTACGTTTCCTTTCGCCATGGTCCCATAGGTATGGTCAAAAAAATATGTACCGTTTTCATTGGTGTACCAGCCCTTGACCATATGGCCATCCCCATCGTAACGCACCCATTTGCCGGTACCGGTCTCCTTATCCTCCGCCCATGGGCCCGCCTCGGATTCCTGATACAGATCCTTGCTCACGGCCATCTTCCCGCCGTCCACGGAGTCCAGCCAATACCACGCGTCGGACTCCGGGTCGTAAATCTCCTTGCCGCGCCCCTCCGTACCCTGCTTCACCCAGTTTTCATACCAGTACTTTGCGCCGTTTACTTCCTCCCAGCCAAATTCCACCGCCGCCTGCGCGGAATACGGCCCTGTAATGCCCGTGAGTGCGGCTGCGGCAAAAGCGCCCAGCAGTAATTTTCCTAATCTGATCTTCATCATATCCTCCTAAATCCATACTTTTATATGATAGTTTTAGACTTTCTTAAGCCGAGTCCGAAGACGGTGTATCACCCCCGTCTTTTCCGGCCTTAGTAAATCTTCATTACGTCCGCCCTTCCACGTCGCATACACCGGACAGAACACCCTCCGCCAGAGCTCTTCATAGCCGCAGAGGGCCAGAATCACGAAGACAGGCGCATATAGGAAAAGATAGCGCGCCCTCGCCTCAAAGAGCAGGAGAAAAAACGCCAGACCGCACAGCACAATCATCATGCATGCCTTCTCTCTCCTGTTCCTTTTCCTGTCCATGGCCGCAAACGGAATTCCCGTCAGTACCCACAGCCAAAGCCCCTGCGCCGCCGTCCTGAAAACATAATAATACCTTCCCTCATCCTCCTCATAGATTCCCGGCGGGACAAATGTATCATGAAACCAATCATTCAATATATTATCATGCTCCGCCCACGACGATATGAATTCCCCTTCCCTCCACCACGCAAAGGTGCCGTCGTTAAAAGTCACCAGCGTTTTGTCCTTAAGAAACCGCCCCAGCCGCCCCCCGGCCGCCATTTCTTCCAGCCTTCTGCGAAACACCGCCCTGTTGGCCTGCATCCGCGACTCCACATTGGGGAAACCGGCAGAAAAGTTAAAATCGTCCCCATTGTACATCCCCCTTGTCCCTTCATGAAATCCCATCATCAGATAATGAGTATACGGAATTCTGACTTCCGGAATCAGCCGGAAACTATATGTATGCTGAATCCAGACGGGAATCAGCATACCGATGCCCGCAAAAAAAACAGTCCCAAGGACAAGAGCGCAAAGCTCCTTCCAATTCCTGCGCAGGGAAAGCAGATATCGGACGCCAAACACAAGATAGGCCGCAAACAGCGGGAAAATGCAGGTGGGCTTGATATAATAGCCAATCACCGACGCCCCCGCGGTCACAATCCATTTCAAATATTTCCTGTCCACGCATAAAAGCCCCCACATTCCCAGCAGAACAAAGAACATTCCAAAAGTATCCGAGTAAGGAATGGTAATCCAAGGCGAAAATAAAATCATAACAGTGCTGAGAAACGTATAACAGCCCCGAATCATCCTTGACTCCGTAAGCCTCCTCATCATCAGATTACCGATAAAACAGGACAGATTCACGCACAGACAGCCCAACGCAATAAACAGCAGATATGGCTCCGACATAGAAAGGAGCATTCCCGCTTTTTCCACAAGACAGCAGATATAAAAAAGCAGCAGATTATTGGGATATGTAGAATATCTGATATCTGTGGATATCTCATACATATTGCCGCCGTTGATAATTCCCTCCGCGCTCCACCGAATCCAGCCCGCGTCCCAGCCGCAATAAAAATAAACACAATTCAACAGAAGCATCTGTATGACATACAGGGCCAGATATCCCAAAAGCAGCCGGAGAACCGGCCGCTTCACAGCCTTCTTTCCCCCTGTCGCAGCATATAAAATTCCTGCTCCCAGCACCGCCGGCAGAACAATCAACATTAAATACCCATTGCCCGTCAAGCGTTCCTCCGCATCCCCCCAAAACACCACTATTATCAAAATCAGTCCCATATAGACTGCGCCTGCCACAGCCGCAAAAGTTTCCAGCCAATCCGGAATGTTCGGAAACCGTCCGCGTTCTATCACCTGCTTCTTTCCCGCCCCCCTTCTTTCTTCTTTCTTCCGGCCCCTCTCCCGCCCTTCTTCCCCCGCTGTTTTTTTCTCTTCGATACTCTCCTCTTTCAAATAATTCTCTTTAAATTTCCCCTCTTCCGTGTGTTTCTCTCCATTATTGCTCTCTCTGTAATTTCCCTCTTCCATGCTTATCTCTCCGTTATTGTTCTCTCCGTAATTTCCCTCTTCTGTGACAAAACATTGCATTTTCAATCATCAGACCGCTTTCTTATCCCCTAACAATATAACACACTGCCGCGTTAAATGTAAATACCCTGCCGTTGATACGTCCGCGGCAATACGGCAGGCGTAAAAGTACTCAATATTCTCTTGTAATTTTTACAAGGAAAACTTGCTGGGCAGGCAGCTCCTGCGGATATATAATACGACATATCAAGACGAAAGAAGGCAGAGTTATGTATCGTTACCTGTTGAAGAAAAAGCTGCGCTGTCTGTTATTATCTGCACTGTTGGTTATATCAGGCGCGACAGGAACACTCTTTTCCCTGATTATGAGCGCGCTTGTGGACTGCGCCGGAAAAAGCACGAAGGAGCTTCTTGCTGCATTCCTGCTAAGCGCCGTCTATGTTGTGACCAGCGTTATGCTGCAGGCGTCCTGCGGATATATGAAAGCTCTGATTATCTCAGATGCAAGACGCCGCCTGAAAAATGATTTATTTACCGGCATAATGAATAAAAGCATTACAGATTTTGAAGCAGGAAACACCGCAGAGTATATCAATGAATTATGCGGCAACGTAAATTTATACGAAAGGGTGTACTACAACAATATAATCGCCTCGCTGCAATGTCTGATATCCTTCGCAACAGCCTCCATAATTACGATTATGGTGCAGCCCCTGATGCTGCTGCTTATGATATTTTTGGCGCTGATCACAATGGCCGTGACCAGACTGACCGCGGAACCGCTCGAGAGAAGCACGGAAAAAGCCTCCAAAAGCGTGGAAGAATACACCGCAGAGATAAAGGATGATTTCTGCGGATTCCGTCCGGTGTATTCTTTCGGGGTTATCGCCCACATTCTGGCAAAGCATGAGATAAAAAACCGGAAAATGGAAGACGCTAAAAGACAAAATGTAAGTTTAAAGCTGCTATGTTCTTATATGGGACAGTTTGTAGGTTTATTTTCTACGGTTCTTGTCATGGCGGCGGCATCCTTTTTCAGCCTGCGGGGAATGTTCTCTGCGGGAATGGTGATCGCCTTTGGGCATTTGATTGGAAATATCGTATCGCCGATTACACGGATTCCCTCCATTGCGGCAGACTTCCGCGCATCAAAGCCTCTGCGTGCGCGTTTTGAAAAAATACTTGCCCAAAAGGCCTCGGACGGAGCATACAAGCTTTTCGGTCTGCAGGATGCGGTTGTTTTGGAAGACCTTTCTTTCGGTTATCAGAAGAACAGAGAGGTTCTTCATCAGCTTTCGTTCCGGTTCCAAGCAGGAAGGCACTATGCGGTAATCGGAAGCAGCGGCAGCGGTAAAAGTACGATGCTGTCATTGCTGCTGGGTTATTATTCCGACTACGACGGCAGGATATGCTTTGACGGAACGGAACTGCGGCAGTTGAAAAGGAGCTGTATCGGAGAGCTGATTGGAATTGTGTCCCAAGATACCTTTTTATTTCATGATACGATCCAAAACAATATCACATTATTCAACGAAAAATATACTATGGAAGAAATCATCAGCGCGGTGGAACAGGCCGGGCTGAAAGGCCTTGCCGATTCCCTTCCGGACGGGCTTTCCACCATTATCAGCGAAAACGGCAGAAATTTTTCGGGCGGAGAAAAGCAGCGAATCAGTCTGGCAAGAGTACTTCTGCGGCAAAACAAAATATTGCTATTTGATGAATTTACTGCTAATCTAGACCAAGAGACGGCAAAAGAGATTGAAGAGCGCCTGCTTTTGATGAAAGATCGCCTGATCATCACGGTAACACATCGGCTGAATCCGGAAATTCTACGGCAGTATGACCAAATATTGGTGCTGGCACAGGGCAGAATCGCGGAGGCGGGAGCTTATGACGAATTGAAGGCCCAAGGCAGGCATTTCAAGCTTTATTAACTCTCCGCCGCAAAAGCTTAGAGAAAAACAGGATTTCTTAGCGATAAAGCCGCAGCAGCTCATTGCAATCCCAATAACGAAAGGCAGGATATATTTATGAACCACATCATAGGAAAAAAAATTGCCCTCTTGCGAAAAGAAAAGCATATCTCGCAGACGGAATTAGCGCAATATTTATATCTGACGCCCCAGACCGTTTCCAGATGGGAGATGGAAAAAGGAACCCCCGAAATCTCGCTTCTTCCTAAAATTGCGTCATTTTTCAATGTAAGCATTGACGAACTGTTCGGGCTGACGTCCATAAGCCGGGCGGATGACTTGGTACTGAAATATTCCGTTCTAAGAGACGACCGTTCATTTCTGGAAGCCATGGACTGCCTGAACTCCCAGATACAGACCATAGACGCGGCTCTCGACAATAAAACCGCCCTCAAAAGGGCTGCTCCCTGCCATATCGAGGCGGAGACTGCATCAAGCCTTCAAAAAGACAGGGACAGACTGGAAGCTTTAAAGATACATTTATTATTGCAGCAGGGACGGGAATCCTTTGAGCGCGCCTTGAACATCACAGATTCCTTTGTGAAGAAAACCGAAAACAGCCCCGAAGCGCCTTGGTATCTTCCCATGAGGCTGCAAAGACTGCAGCTTCGCGCCGCATTGGGGGAAGGACGTTCGGTTCTCGCGGAGTGCCGACAGGCTTTTGCAGGAAATCCCAATGTCACAACCTTACAGCTGTATTTTGAAATACTGCTTATTTTACAGGATTATGAAAAAATTTTATCCATGCTGGAAAAGGATATGCATGTGAGGGACATCCTTTTTCCCCCCTCGGAAAGCAATCTTATCCTATGGAAACAGCTGATGAAAGCGGCGGAGGAGACGGGGAATTCAGAATTCGTCGAAATGTATAACAAAACCATAAGGAAGCAGGAATCATCCCGCTCTGCATGGTCCCATACAGTTTCCTGACCATCCTTACTTACATTTCACAAAGCGAATTCACAGGGGCCAGACAGACATGATTCTTACAGACATAAAATGTCGTTCTGTCATTTATCAGCGGATACTCCCCGCTCCCCGAAGCGATAATAACATTCGCCAGCAGGGGCAGCCGCCCCCTAATCTCGTCCAAATCCGAAGAATCCTTCAGGGCAGCCACAATATGCTCCGGAGGATTATCATAGATCAGCTTTGCAAGCAGAAACATACTATGCCCCGTCGGATACTTCCGGGCCTGAGCCGCCATATAACGAATCTGTCTTTCCGCAAGCCGCCCATATTCCTCCTTTTCGGTCAGCTGATACAGTCTTACAAAATTATATGCCATGACCGAATTTCCGCTTGGGACCGCGCCGTCATAGGATTCTTTCGGGTTCATAAAAAGCTCCTTGCTGTCAAAAGCCGAAAGATAACATCCGCCGTTTTTGTCATCCCAGAATCGTTTTACCGCCTCCCCGCAGTACTGCTCCGCTTTTTCCAGATACTCTTTATTTAAGGTGGAATGATACAATTCCGTCAACGCGGCCCCATAGAACGCATAATCGTCCAAAAAGCTCTTTTCCGAACGCTTTCCCTCACGCCAGCTTGTGTAAAGGCGCAAGTCCTCGCTTAAATTATTTTCAACAAATCTCTGTGCGTTCCCCGCCGCTTGAAGATAATCCTCGTTATGCGAAACCCTGTAAAGCACGGACAGCGCAGCTATCATCATGGAATTCCACGAAATCAGAATCTTATCGTCAAGATGCAGCTTGAAGCGATTCCTTCGGTAGTCATACAGCTTATGAATTTCATCCCCAAAGTCCGAATTCAAATCGCCGCTCTTTAAAAGATTGGGAATATTTACGCCCTCAAAATTACCGCCCTCCGTAATATCAAAGGCCTCCGCAAACCGTTTTCCCTTTTCTTTTCCCAAAATATCAAATATTTCAGCCAATGCGAACGTATAATACTTTCCTTCCACCCCCTCGCTGTCGGCGTCCTGAGCGCTGTAAAATCCGCCGCCCGGAGCGGTCATTTCCCTAAGGACATAATGGGCTGTTTTCTCGGCGGTATCAAGATATATATGGTTTTGAGTGATACCGTAAGCCGACGCGTATGCCAGAATGAGCAGCGCATTGTCATAGAGCATTTTTTCAAAATGAGGCGCAAGAAAATATCTGTCCGTGGAATATCTGGAAAACCCTCCGCCGATATGGTCAAAAATACCGCCCTTGCGCATTTGCACAAGGGTTTTTTCTACCATGTCCAGCACGTCCGAGTTCTCATTCTGCTTTGCATACAGCATCAAAAACAATAAATTATGGGGCGCGGGAAATTTCGGCGCGGCTCCAAACCCTCCATATACACGGTCAAAGCCGTCGGCAAACATCCCCGCCGCTTTCTCCGAAAGACTCCCCCCGCCCATGCCGCTATGGCTGGATTCCGACTGCTGAGATTGTTTTAACTGTTCGATTATCTGCCAGGCCGATTGCAGAAGCTTCTCCCGACCGCCGTTCCACTGATTCTCTATATACTTCAACAAATCAGAGAAACTTGGCATGCCATACCGCGGCCGAACGGGAAAATATGTGCCCGCCAAAAAAGGCTTTTTATCCCATGTCATAAAAATACTCATGGGCCAGCCGCCGCTGCCGGTGAACGCCTGACACACCGACATATACACGCTGTCAATGTCGGGGCGCTCCTCACGGTCCACTTTTATAGAAATAAAACTGCTATTGAGAATTTCGGCCGTCCTCCTGTCCTCAAAGCTCTCATGGGCCATCACATGGCACCAATGGCAGGTGCTGTAGCCCACGCTCAAAAAAACCGGCTTATCTTCTTCCCTTGCCTTTTCAAATGCTTCCTCACACCAAGGATACCAGTCCACAGGATTTTCCGCATGCTGCAGCAGATACGGGCTTGTCTCATTTTTCAAGTGATTGCTCATTTTGTCCTCCCCATGCTTTCTCAATTTATTTCCGCCAATCTCACAATTTCCGCAAGGAAGCGCCAATACACCTTTTAATGGATTATTATACGGATGAAATCCGATATTATTCAGATTGACATCCTGCCGTAACAAACTTCCTGTCAAGCCGTCAATAGCGGCATAAACAATTGACGGACCGGCGCGGCGCGGAGAGAAGGCCGCCCTTCGGAAAACTTTTTGCAGGAAAGACTTGTCCTTCCCACCCATATAAAATATAATAAAAGAAACTGTGAAGCTTAAAGGGAACAAACAGCTTTAAAAAGAGTAACGAAAAACTGCAAGACTGCCCTTACCGGCAGAGAAATGAGAGGAACAATGGATACATTACTATTTGCGCTAAACGCCATACTGCCCATTATATTACTGATTCTGCTGGGGTATCTGCTGAAAAAAAAGAAGTTTCTGACGGAGGACTGGTTCAAAAAAGGGAACAAACTGATTTTCCGCGTCTGTCTGCCCTGCCTGCTGTTTACGAATGTGTACAATATTGAATCCTTCACCGACATCAACTGGTCCGTGGTGGTCTACTCCGAGATTGTGATTTTTGCCGCATTTTTTATCGGTCTTGTCCTAGTCAGGCTGACCGTCCCCGACAACAGGCAGAAGGGCGTTATCCTGCAATGTGTGTTCCGCTCCAATTTTGCCATTATCGGCCTGCCGCTCGCGGAATCGCTGGGCGGCCCGGAAGGAAAGGGCATTGCCGCCGTCCTAAGCGCCTTTTCCATTCCCACCTTCAATATCCTCGCCGTCATTGCGCTTACCATGTTTCTGGACAGCAAAGACGGCCATAGGGCAAATCTGAAGGAGGTACTGGTAAAAATTGCCAAAAACCCTCTCATCATCGGTGTGGTATGCGGTCTGATCGTGCTGGGCGTCCGCTCTTTTCTTCCCGTAAATACGGACGGAAGCCTTGTGTTCACTCTGTCCGGAAGCCTGAAATTCATCTATGACGCAGTCAACAGCCTCGGTAAAATCAGTTCGCCTCTGGCGCTTGTGATTCTGGGCGGTCTGTTTGACTTCGCCGCGGTAAAGGGAATGCTGCAGGAAATCATCATCGGCACTGCCGCCCGCGTCGCAGCGGTTCCCCTGACTGCCATCGGCCTTGCCGTGCTCCTCTCCAAGTACACCGATCTCATCGCTTTTGACGCCTCCGTTTACCCTGCGCTGATCGCTCTATTCGGCTCTCCCGTCGCCGTATCCAGCGCCATTATGGCACAGGAGATGGACAATGACGGTGTTCTGGCCGGCCAGCTGGTCGTCTGGACCTCCATCGCCTCCATCTTCACCATCTTCCTTGCAGTCTTCCTTCTAAGGACAATCGGACTGCTGTAGCAGATATCCGCGTACACAATGTTAAATTGACGGCCGCGAAAAGGGCAGAAAGGAATCCGCATGAATTTTTCAACGTTAGAAGACCTGCATACAAAATGGCGCGACATTCTCGTCATCGGCAGAACCATAGAGCAAGACGGCAGGAAATACCACATTGTCGGCATGACCTTATCCGATGAAGCAAGGCTTTATATCATTGAGCCATACATGGAATCGGGACACAGGGACGGAGAAAAAGCCCGCACCTATAGGCAGCTGCTAAAAGAACACGAAAGAAACGACTGTAGTTATCTACATTGCAGCGATTTCTATCTTGGCAGCACGCGCCTGCGGCTGCAGAGCGGGTCGGGCGGCTGCCTTGCATTCTCTTCTGAGGATTACGGCACGATTCAAATATTTTTAGATATGATGAGCGCCGGCTGGCTGATTCCGGAATGGCTGAAAAATGCAGACTGGGACAGCCTGCAGCTGGTGACGTTGACCATGGCCGGACCGGAAAACCAAACCATGCCCGACACCGAAAAGTCGGCCATGGCCAATCCGGGCAAGCTTCCCGAATATTCGCCGGATACGCCCATAACCATAACGCACAGGCCGAATCCTATCCGGCACATACTCGAAAAAACAATTACTCTAACCATAGGGAAAAGCCGCTCCTTTTATTTTATGGACGATTATGGCGATAAAGTACAATGCCATATCAATTCTGTCTATTTCATAGACATATGGGAACATACAAAAGAAGAGTTCCGCGATCCCAAACTGGCAGAACGTTTTTCCCCCGAACAGCTGGAGCAGGCAAAAAAGCTCAGTTATGAAGCATTGGAACAAAACTGCCCGACGGGAATGGGATATATCGGCATAGAATATGAATGCAGCAAAGATTTAAACTTAATTTTTTATTCCAAGGAGTATTTAAAATCCCGCCCCGGAACACACCAAGGAAGCTCCCGTTATTTTCTGATGCGGTTAAAACCCGATAAGGAAACGGGTACGCACGGCCTTCCGCTGAAGGGATGCGTCATAACGGACACTCCGTTTCCTCCGGATGCCTCCAAAATCCCTGCTGAATTATTTTTGTATTACGAGAAAGCGGCTGAGTGGACAGAAACTATACCTTAAATGCCGCTACGGTCTGATTTAAAAGCTCGCTTAACCGGAACAGATCCTCCATCTGCGCCGCCGCTGCCTCCGAATTTTCATTGGAGTCTGCGGCGGACTGTTCCATGCCTTCCATAAGTTGTGCGATTCCTCCTACAAGCTCCGTAATCGCTATAATTGATTCGTTTATCCTGCCCATGCTTGCGCGCATTTCCTCCGAAGACACCCCCAGATCGCCGGAAATATTATTATAAAACTCTGCGTCCTTCCGATACACATCCGCAAGCTCCGTCATATCATTATAATCCTTCATGACCTTCTCATTCATAAAAGCCAACAGCCTTCCGGAAGATTCGGATAAAAATGTCACAGTATGCACCACGTCTTCCGTCACCTGCCGAATCTTGTCTACCGCCTGCTTGGAATTGTCCGCAAGCAGCCTGATCTCGTCCGCAACCACTGCAAATCCCCGCCCTGCCGCGCCGGCTCTTGACGCCTCTATGGAAGCGTTCAAAGCCAAAAGATTTGTCTGAGAACTAATGGCAAGAATCTCTTCTGTCAGAGTATCTATTTCCCGTACTCTCCGACTGTCTGTAATCGCCTTTTCCAGATCTCCCTTCGTTTCCTGATACAGCGCAACGGCCTCCCTTGCCGACTTTTCCGAGGACGCCTGCTGTTTCCCCGCCCGCTCCATAATATCTCCGGACTGCTCAGACGCCTGTTCCGCCTTCTTTGTCACATTCTCTATCGCACAGCCCAGCTCCCCGCCATTCATTTTGATATTTTCCGTCAATTCCTTCGCTTGCACGGTCTGCGCCATGACCTGAACGGCCATGGCCGAAATACCCGAAATATCTTTATTCAATACTGCCATCTTAGCGGACGTCTCTTCTGCGATGGCATTGATATTTCCTGCCTCCTGCTTCGTATTCAATATGATTTCCCTGATCTGTTTCCTTACCTCCGATGTTGCGGTCCTGATCTGCTCCGTCTCGTTTTTATATTCTTTCGGAATCGTCTTTTCACTTACCGTATTCTCCGTAAAATCTCCCGAAGCAAACTGCTTGAGCATCTGTATGGGCGCTAAGAGTCTTCCAATCAATCCCGCCATAAAAAAAGCCACAAATATAATAATAACAGAAGCAATGAGAAGCGCCACCATTATCATAGCGGCAAGAGGCCCCATAACATTCGCCGTCGGTACGACAACCCCCAGATTCCATCCGCCGCCCTCTATCCCGGCTATCGCAAAATAACAGCTGCTGCCGTCATAATCCGCAAGCTTTACTACGCTTTTATCCGTCCCCTCAAGCATTGCCTTCAGTCCCGGCATAATGTCCGTTACCGCAGTCGCGGTTGTTTTTGTAGGTTCATAGGTTTTATTCTTATGCGCCACATATCGTCCGCTGCTGTCCACAAGAAATCCGTATACCCCCTCTTCATACCGGATACTTCCCGTCAGCTCCGTTACCGTGCCAAGAGTCACGTCCAAACCGATCACTCCCGCCAGTTCCCCGCCGATGTAGACCGGCGCCGCGATCGTCGTACACATCTGCTCCGTCATCACGTCCCAATAGGGATCGGTCACAATCACCTTTCCTGCTTCCGCCGCCTGCTGATACCACCCCCGCTCCACCGGATCATATCCTTCCGGTATCGCCGCTTCCCTATTGGATTGAATAAACCTGCTGTCCTTTGTTCCGCAGTATAAATTCAGTATTTCGGCTCTTCCTGAAGCATGCGTGTCCACTACGGACTGAACAAAATCCGTATTTGTCTTTCCGCCTGCCTCTATACTGCCTGCTGCGCCTCCCGCAAGCATTTTCTCATTTTCTATCCATGTGTTAATCTCTTCCGCATACTTGTCCGCATTCAGCTGCAGCGCCTGCGTCTGAGCCTCTATCAGACGCTTTCCCGCAACGGCGGCAATCCCCGCTGTAGTAATCAGGATACTGATCACTACAATCCCTATGATGCCCGCTGTAAGTCTTCCTTTTATCGTCCTCAACACAATCCTTACCTCGCTTTGCTCTTTCATTTTATTTTATTCACTTCTGATTTTAGAATCAAAATACAGCCCTCATATTATAGCATAAAATGATTAAGTTAAGGACAGTTTGGTATAATTTGTACTTTTTTAGGTATAATCTGCATAGGGCTCTCCTCCTCAAAACGAAATCTTCCTGCCATAGCTCCGAAAACCTGTTTTCCAAATCAAATTTCATGATTCAGCAAAGCCGCTTTACCGCCTTATCAAGTCATTATCATAATACCTTTTGCTCTTCTTCCTGCCGTTTACCGTAATAAAATACATATATTCCCGCTTCTCAAAATGCCACCCAATCCCCCGAACCACACCGGCCATCTCCGGATGGCTGACGGGCGACACCAGCTGGCCGTCTGTAAATCGGGGCGGATTATCCAAAGCCCTTATTTTTTCAACAGCAATCCGAACTCCCTTCACCGGATAAATAAGGCAGGCCATATCGGCGCTTTCCTCAGAAATCCGATATTCGATGACACGCTGAAAGAGTTCGGAGGGATATATTTTTCCTTCACACTCCATCGTATCAAAACAGATTCCCCACATTGATAGGATCACTCCCCTCCATTATTTGGCACCTGCCAAACCATAAATTTGAAAACCTTATCCCTAAAAGGGAGTATATTGCCTGCGGCTTCTACATTCCTTTACTTACCAGAATTTTTTCAAACTTCTTCTCCGACAGTATTTCATGGGTTAGAAGCCGTCCGTCGTAAAAAAGAGAAAATGTGGTAAAAGGAGAGGGCGCGTTCTGCGCTTCTTCCTTGGTCTGAATATGGACGGCTTGAAAAGCGGCGTTCCCAGCCTTTGCCATATTTTCCAGCAGCGGCACATACTTCGCCGTAAAAGGACATTGGTTCGTATAATACAGTACAAATCCCTTCGGCATGGTCTCATGCCGACGCACCGATTCCCGGAAACGGGGCCTGTCCGCATTTTCCTCAAACGGCAGATACATCAGCTCAAAATAAGGCTCCGCCGTATCGACCGTCTCAAACCCTTTATATTTCATGTATCCCGGGTCGGAAAGAAATCCCAATTTCTTCTTTGAGGAAAGAACCGCCAGCCCCTTTTTCCCCTTCTCTTTACTGTCCTCCATACATGCGTTTAACAGAAGATTCGAGTATCCATGCCCCTTGAACTGTCCGGATACCCACAAGCAGTCAATGTACATATAGCCGTCCGCTTCCACGGGTGCCCATGCATATTCGGCAGGAATGTACTCGATAAAGCATTTCCCCCGTACATTTCCTTTTAAGAATACAAGCCCCTCCTCCAGCCTCTCTTTCAGCCACTTCTTTTTCGATATGACCTGAATATCTTTGTCGCTGGATATGGCGCAGCAGATATGCTCTTGGTCAATATTTTCCTGTGTTAATTTCACAAGTTCCATGATTACTTCCTCCATAAAATAAAAGCGGTTATCGGTTTTCAGCCTAACCACCCGTTATAAACGCTATGATTCCCAAAATTGTTCCTAAAACCATTGCCGCTGACGCTGCTGCCGTTATTATTGGATTTTCTCTCAACAGTTTACTCCATACCCTGAAATCATTCAGTTTGCTCTCCTTCTAACTGACTGCATGGGAAGAGATAAAAACCGGACTGAGATAAACAGCGCATACCTTTACCTCCACTCCTCTCTTCCTGTCACTCCCATAAAAAAGCGGCCTTGAAATGAGATGCCGCTCCCATTTCAAGGCCGTTATAAAACGCACTGTTTCCTTTTGGGGCCGCCCAAAACCGCCCTCACAGGACATGCTCGGATCCAAATCCCCACAAAACACGGAAGCTCAAACGCCGCCCAAATTTACAGGGTCACGCCCTGCTTAAAGATTGCCATATCATGGAAGCCCGCCTCCTCGCTGCAGACCTTTCTGCCGGACGCAACCTCCACCACATAGTCAAACAGATGCTCCGTCTCTTCCTCCATGGTCTTATCCTCCACCAGAACCCCCGCATTGAAATCAATCCAGCCCGCTTTCTTCCCCGCCAGTCTGGAATTGGTGGAAATCTTTACCGTGGGAACCGGGGAGGCGAAGGGCGTTCCCCTTCCTGTGGTAAACAGCACGATATGCGCGCCCGCCGCAGCCAGCGCCGTCGCCGCCACCAGATCGTTGCCCGGCGCGCTGAGGAGGTTTAAGCCCGGGGTCCGAACCGTCTCCCCATACTGCAGTACGCCCATGACCGGCGCGCTGCCCGATTTCTGGGTGCATCCAAGGGATTTATCCTCCAGCGTGGAGATGCCGCCCTTTTTATTGCCCGGAGAAGGATTCTCATATATGGTCTGATTATGGCTCTTAAAATAATTCTTAAAATCATTGATTAACGCCACCGTCTGATGGAACAGCTCCTCATTGGCGCAGCGGTTCATCAAAATGGTCTCCGCGCCGAACATTTCCGGCACTTCGGTAAGGATGGTAGTCCCTCCCTTGGCAATCAGCTTGTCGGAAAACCGCCCCACCAAAGGATTGGCCGTGATGCCGGAAAGCCCGTCGCTGCCGCCGCATTTCATGCCGATGACAAGCCTGCTGACGCTGATGGGCTCCCGCTCAAAGCCGGAAGCATAGTCGATCAGCCCCTTGATGATTTCCACCGACTCCCCAATCTCATCCTCGCACTCTTGGGACACCAGAAATTTCACCCTGTTCTCGTCGTAATCTCCGATGTAGGGCTTCAATACGTCAATATTGCTGTTCTCACAGCCCAGCCCCAGCACCAGCACGCCGCCCGCGTTGGGATGATTGATCAAATCCGCCAGAATCTTTCTGGTGTGCTCCTGATCCTCCCCCATCTGCGAACAGCCGTAAGGATGGGGGAACGCAATGACCTCCTCCACGCTCCCCTTGACAAAGGCATTGGCCTGCTTTGCAATGGCGGCGGCCACGTTATTCACGCAGCCCACCGTGGGGATGACCCAGATTTCATTGCGCACTCCCACCCTGCCGTCGGGACGGTTGAAGCCCATAAATTTAACGTCCGATTCTTCCTGTGCCGTTCCCTGCCCGGAAACCGTCCCAGCCGGCTCGTAGGTATACTCCAGCAGGTCTCCCAGCGCCGTCTTCAGATTATGGGTATGAATCCACGCCCCCGCCTTGATATCCTCTTTGGCGTTGCCGATGCGATACCCGTACTTGATCACCTCGCCGCCTGCGGGAATGTCGCAGAGGGCCATTTTATGTCCCGCGGGAATCTCTTCCAGAGCGATAATCTCCTTCTCGGCGTCCCCGTTTTCCGAAACCTTCACGCTGACAACCGTTCCTGCGGGAATGGTATTCAGCGCCACCACCACATTGTCATTGTCGTTTATTTTTAAGAAATTCTGCATAACGCCGCCCTCATGCCATTCGCCTTGATATCGTCCAGATAACCTGCCACCGCGTCCGTAAGGCCTTCCACCTTGTTCAAATCCTGTCCGAAGAAGCCCTCATTTCCCAAGAACGCGGTCACAAAAGTCCTGCTGTCCTTCCCGCAGTTGTCACGGAAGAATTCCAATACCTCCATGTCATCCAAAATCTCATACTCCTGCCCGTTCCGGCTGCCGATCAGGGCCTTGCCGCGGATTTCGGTTCCCGTGTAGAACGCCATCAGCGCCGCCAGAGAGAATGCCAGATGCTTCGGAAGCTTACCGAATTTCTCCACATATCCCAGCAGGCTGGGCATACATCTTGCCCTCCACTTGGAAACGGAATTCAGTGAAATAGAAAGCAGCGCATGCTTGACATAAGGATTGTTAAAACGGGTAATCACAGCCTCCGCAAACTCCTTCAGCTCTTCTTCGGGAAGGGTCAGGGTGGGAATCACCTCGTCAAAAATCGTCTTTACCATGAAATTCTTGATATCCCCATCGTCCATGGACTGCTTTACGATATCGTTGCCGCACAGATAGGACGCCAGCACA
This sequence comes from uncultured bacterium, assembly GCA_948467735.1. Taxonomy (GTDB): domain Bacteria; phylum Bacillota; class Clostridia; order Lachnospirales; family Lachnospiraceae; genus Acetatifactor. Next base: position 22,108 of record CAOKFN010000021.1, on the reverse strand, counting down.
AAGGACGTATGGGCGCCGTTTAAGATGCGGACCTTCCTCTGCTTATAGGGCTTCTGATTGTCGGTATAGATCACCTCAAAATCGGGATCGTTCAGAGGCAGCTCCTTACTGATATCCTTAGGGCTTTCAATCACCCAGAGGGCAAACGGCTCGCCCGTTACCAGAATGCGGTCCTCATAGCCCAGCTTCTCCCACTCCTCCTCGATGGTGTCCCGGGGATATCCGGTAACGATACGATCCACCAGAGTGGAGGTAAAGATACATGCCTCGTCCACCCATTTCTTGAATTCATCGCTCAAGCCCCACAGGTCAATGAGCTGCATCACGCATTTTTTCAGCATAATGCCGTTGTCGTCAATCAGCTCCACGGGCAGCATCACAAGCCCCTTGCCCATATCGCCCTTGAAGGTCTCAAATCTATGATATAAAAACTTGGTCAGCTTTCCGGGGAAGGTCTTGGGAGGCTTCAAATCAAACTTGTCCTCCGGATCATATACGATTCCCGCCTCCGTGGTGTTGGAAACCACAAACCGAAGGGTGTCGATCTCGGCCAGTCCCATATATTTCTCATATTCCGTGCTGGTATCCACGATATCCTTAACGCTTGTCACCTGCCTGTTCAAAACCTTTGCCTCGCCGCCCACAATGCCCCGCAGGGATACGGTGTACTGGCAGTCCTGCTTGTGGAAATTCTCCGTGCTCCCGAACTCAATGGGTTTGATCAGCACAATATCGCCGTCGAACCTGCCCTTCTCGTTGGCAATATCAATCGCATAGTCTACAAATGCCCGAAGGAAGTTACCCTCTCCGAACTGTACCACCTTGACAGGCCTCTCCTTTTTCCCTGTCATCGCCTTGTTTAAAACTTCCATTTCTTCTCCCTTCTGCCCGCACTGCGGACATTGCATGATTGTATTATGCCCTTTCACATTGCATTGTTCATAAACAGCCGTAATTACATTACTATTTGCTCCGTGACCGACAATCGGCTATGTAAGGGCTTACACCTTCTATTTTACTGCCAAATATTTCTTTCGTCAATAATCTCTTGCCTATTTGTAAAAAAATCAGCGGCAGTTTGGCTTTATCCGTCAGCGGCAAAGCGATTGGGACGCTGGACTCAGGAGCAAAAATCATTTGTTAAAAAAATGTCTTGAAAAAGCCGCGCAGTTTGGCTATAATTCAAATAGGGCTTTTGTAACCACTTACATTTAAGGAAAAAACAATGACCATTTACGATATCTCCGAAAAAGCCGGCGTTTCTATCGCCACAGTTTCCCGTGTGCTCAACGGCAGCAGAAAAGTCAGCGAGAAAACCAGAAGGAAAGTTCTGGACATCATTGACCGATACGGATACACTCCCAACGCTTTCGCAAGGGGGCTGGGGCTGAACACCATGAAGACCATCGGCATCATGTGCGCGGACAGCTCCGACTTATACCTTGCCAAAGGTATTTATTATGTGGAGGAAAAGCTGCGTGAAAACGGCTACCACAGCATCCTCTGCTGCACGGGCTACGAGCTGGAAGCCCGGGCCGCCGCCATGAATCTGCTGATCACCAAAAAAGTGGACGGAATTATTCTGGTAGGTTCTAATTTTATTTATGAGGAAGACAGCGATAATCAATATATTGCCGACGCGGCCGCCCAGCTTCCGGTGATGCTGTTAAACGGCTATCTGGACGCGGCCAATGTATACAGCGTAGCTTCCGATGATTATACATCCATGTATGAGGCCACCCTGCAGATGCTTCAGAGCGGTATCGAAGATATCGTGTATTTTTACAATTCCGCCTCCTACAGCGGCATGCGCAAGCTGGCAGGATATCGGGCCGCCATGCTGGAGCGGACCGGCAGCACAAAAGGACTGGAACAGTTTTATCACGGTTCTCATGAAGACATCCACGCCATGATCGGACATTTGAAAAATCTGCGGGAGCAGGGCCTTGCGTTCCATGGCATTATCGCCGCGGACGACACGCTGGCGCTGGCCGCCGTCAAATATGCCCGCGAAATGAATTATCGGATTCCGGAGGATTTTTCCATTCTGGGCTACAATAACTCCATGCTTGTCAGCTGCTGCGAACCGGAGCTCACCAGCATAGACAACAAGCTGGAAACCCTCTGCCAGCACTTGATTACCGTCCTTTTAGGACTTCTGGCGGGAAAGAAAATGCCGGGGAAAACCATTTTCCCGGGAGAAATCGTCAAGCGGGGCACTACCCGTTAGCAAACCCCCGCCGCAGACAGCAAATAAGTACTACCTTTTGGTTAGCAACATAGTTTAAAATATATGGAGGACAACAAAATGAAACAATTTATGGACAAGGATTTCCTGCTGGAAAATGAAACGGCTAAGAAGCTGTTTCATGAGTTCGCGGAAAACACACCGGTGCTGGACTACCACTGCCACATCAATCCCAGAGAAATCGCGGAGAACCGCCAGTTTGACAACATCACGCAGGTATGGCTGGGCGGCGACCATTACAAATGGCGCCTGATGCGTTCTTTTGGAGTGGACGAGAAGTACATCACCGGCGACGCATCCGATTATGAGAAATTCTGCAAATGGGCGGAATGTCTGGGCAAAGCCATCGGCAATCCCCTCTTCCACTGGAGCCATCTGGAACTACAGAGATATTTCGGCTATCACGGGGTTTTGAGCAAAAAAACTGCCGACGAGGTATGGAAGCTCTGCAACGAAAAGCTGGCCGACCCTTCCATGAACGTCCGCAATCTGATTAAGCAGAGCAACGTAACGTTAATCTGTACCACGGACGACCCTGTCGATTCTCTGGAATGGCACAAGAAAATCGCTGAGGATACCACCTTTGACGTAAAGGTTCTGCCCGCATGGAGACCCGACAAGGCCATGAACATAGAGAAGCCCGAATATCTGGACTATCTGGACAAACTTGCCGCCGCAGCAGGCGTCGCTGAGATTACCAGCTTCGCCGCATTGAAGGACGCATTGAGAAAGCGTATGGATTTCTTTGCCTCCATGAAGTGCAACGTATCCGATCACGCTCTGGAATATGTCATGTACTATCCTTCAACAGAGGACGAAATTGAAGCCATCTTCTTAAAGAGATTGAACAGAATGATTCTGACCAGAGAGGAAGAACTGAAATTTAAGACCGCTTTCATGCTCTTTGTGGGCAGAGAATATCACAAGAGGGATTGGGCTATGCAGCTTCATTTCGGCTGCAAGCGGGACAATAACACTCCCATGTTCAAAAAGCTGGGGCCCGACACCGGTTATGACTGCATTAACAACGACACGCCTTCCATGCAGATGGCGGATTTCCTGAATGCGCTGGCGTCAACCGACGAGCTTCCCAGAACCATCCTTTACAGCCTGAACCCCAACGACAATCAAGCCATCGGTTCCATCCTTGGATGTTTCCAAGATTCTACCGCCGTGGCAAAGGTTCAGCAGGGCAGCGCATGGTGGTTTAATGATCACAAGGTAGGAATGACCGAGCAGCTGATTTCCCTTGCAAACTTGGGCAACCTGTCCGGATTTGTGGGAATGCTCACCGATTCCAGAAGCTTCCTGTCCTACACCAGACATGAGTACTTCCGCCGTATCCTGTGCAACCTGATCGGCACTTGGGTGGAAGGCGGCGGCTTCCCGGCAGATATGGATATTTTGTCCGAGATTATCAAGGACATTTCCTACTACAATGCCAAGAGATATTTCAAGTTTGATATCTAATACCAAATATCACATAATTGTTTTATATGAAAGCGCAAACCGTTTCCCGTCCGGCAGTCAATGGTTATTTTGTCCTGCCGCGGAAACGGATATGAAAAAAGGCTGCCGAAACAGCCTTTTTTCTTGTGCGGACATCCACTTCTATGAGCCACGTATTCCGCGCCCTGCCATTAATGCTTCCCAAAAAATCCAAAAGCAATAACCTCTCTTTTTTGTGCAGGCATAGAGTGGACAGGCAGCGCGAAACCTGTTAGAATAATCACATATTTCAAAGGAGTGAAGGAAAAATGGAATGGATAGAACGATTAAACAGCGCGATTGACTATATCGAAGAAAATCTGACGGAAAGCATCGATTATGAACAGCTTGGGCGGATTGCCTGCTGTTCCTCTTATCATTTTCAAAGGATGTTCTCTTACATGGCGGGGATGCCCTTGTCCGAATACATCCGAAAAAGGAAAATGTCGCTGGCCGCCGTGGATCTTCAGGGCGGCAATGCCAAAATCATTGACGTGGCGGAGAAATATGGGTATCATTCCCCAACCGCTTTTAACAGAGCGTTTCAGTCCATTCACGGAATGGCTCCGTCCGCCATGAAAACGGAAGGCGTCTCCGTAAAATCCTTTCCTCCGATTACCTTCAAAATCACAATCAAAGGAGTGGACGAAATGAATTATCGAATTGAGACCAAAGAAGCGTTCCGCATCATAGGCGTTTCGGTACCGTTGGAAAAAGAAATTGAAAAGAATTTTGCGGTTATCCCCTCAAAATGGCAGGAAATCGCCATGAACGGCACGCTGCAGAAGCTCACCCAAATGATGGACAGGGAGCCCATGGGGGTATTGGGAGTCAGCACCTGCAATGAAACGGAGCCTTGGCGGTATTATATTGCGGTTTCCAGCTCTAAGGAACGCGGGGAATTAGAAGAATATATAGTGCCCCCGGCAGTCTGGGCCATTTTCCCCGGGACTGGAACGAACCAGTCCATTCAGGAGCTGGAAAAACGTATCGTCACCGAATGGCTTCCCACCTCCGGATATGAATACGGCAGCGCTCCCGACATCGAGGTTTACCTAAATCCCGACCCTCAGAATGCGCAGTATGAGGTATGGATTCCCGTGACAAAGAAACAGCCCTGATTGTCACGGCATTGCGTATAAATCCAATACACAGAGTTTTACATTTCCCATCATTGTCATGCCCGAATTTCAAGCACAATATCCCTGAATTTCAGCTGTACACTCATGAATTTCAGCGCCGGAATATCCGCGTCAAAGGAAAGAAAACTTACCTTTGACGCGGGTGATAAATAATTCCTGTACATATATAAAAAATCATCTCCCTTTAGGAAAGAGTGTTCCTAATACATAAAATATGAAGTATAATACATATTCCCCATATCATTACTCACCTAACAGCTATTCAGATTGGAAATTATGTTCCGGACATGGATGTTAAAACTTCGTCTAATATCTCGCCCATTTCATCATCATCCAAATCAAAGACTTCTACCACCCCGGCCTTTAGGTCCTCATACAATTCAAGACCTTCCTCTTCATCCATTGCGTACCATTGCTCTGACGATGCAATTTTAAACCGATCCAGAATCTTCATTATTTCCTGTTTTATTTCTTCATAGTCTTCCCTGTCCATAGACTGCGGCTCCTTTCTTCGCGACGTCGCGTCCTCTGCTGACAAACCTCAGTTTACTGACACAGACTGCCCGCAGACGCTTCGCTTTTCCTTCAAAATAATCTTACAGCTTCTTGGTAAAACAGATAATTCTATTGGCTTCTTCAAATCCCATGTTCAGATGAAACGCCAGACTGACCTCATTCGTCAGCTCACAGTCGCTGGCAAACTCTTCACATCCCCGAGCCCTCGCCCAATTCTCGCAGGCCTTCAGCAGCTCTTTTGCAATTCCTCGCTTTCGATATGCTTCTTCTACCAAAATGCCTTCCAGATATCCCACCGGGCTGCTGTCCGTGCCTTCCACATAATCGTGCCGCAGTCCGCATTGGGCGAATCCCACCGCCCGATTCTCCGACATTGCAAGGAATACGGCGCAGTCCTTCCTTTGAATGTACTCGGCAAATTCCTCTGTCAGCTCTTCCAGCGTATTTTCCTCCCACATTTGTATCGCCAGCCCCGCCGCAGCCGCGGCCTCTTCACGCGCTGCCTTTTTAATTATCATTTTTACTCCTTCCGGTTTCCTTGGACAGTGCCAAAACTACCTTGTCTTTTTCCGCTAATATATCGGCATATTGACAATTAAAATAATTTCAAACCTTTGTTATACTGCATATATCCCTGTTGGCAGCAGATATGGAGGTTATTGTACGGAACTTCCCAAAAAGAACCTCATTTCGTTATCGGATGCCGCTTCATCACTTTTTCCCGCATTTGGATTCGGCAATCAGCACACCTACTATTTATCGTGCATAATTAAACATTCCGCTATCGCTGCCATTCCATACATTATAGTTTTCCCATGGTCCGACATACAATATCTGATTATTTTTTACTGCAATAGTTACCCCTTCATCTCCCGACCACTCACAGTCACCCCTTAAATTTATAACAGGTATCTCTTCCTCTTCTTTTTTACATTCATCAAACTTATATACGCCTATGTTTACATATTTTAATATGCTCAAAGGATTTTCCTCATAATCTTTTAAAATATCCTCCTCTATTTCCTCACATAAATCAGGAAGAATCTCTTTGTAATTATCATAGAACCTCTTTAAAGCAGCGCATATATCCTCTAAAATTTTATTATCTAAATTGTTCAAATACTCAATATTTCTTAAAACATATTCCGGCGAAATGCCTTTATCATATGTAACCATTATATTGTATCCGAAAATTTCCGAATAAAAAGTTCCTTCCATATTTCCAAATTCATTTTCATGCAAATCATCTATCATTTTTTCTTCCTCCTTTCCTCGTTCGCTCCTCCGTTCCAAATCCCCCCGCTTCGGCTCCCTCCCGCGCCGCTTCGCTTCCCGGCAGCCTGTTTCAGTCCTCCGCTTCGGCACCTCGCCTCGCCGCTTCGCTTCCCGGCGGCCTGTTTCAATCCTCCGCTTTGGCCCCTCCCGCGCCGCTTCGCTTCCCGGCGGCCTGTCTCAGTCCCGCCCCGCGGCGGCAGATTCTATTCCCCGCCGTATCAGCCGCCGGATTTCCAGCTTGTCATCCATAAGCACAATATCCGCATAATGCCCCGGTTCCAGAGAGCCGTAATCCCTCTCCGCGCCGATGACCCCGGCCGGATTTTCCGTCGCCGCCCTGACGGCGTCCTCCAAAGGCACTCCCATTTCCAGCACCGCCGTCCTCATACAGTCAAACAGATTCGTCACACTGCCCGCTATGGTGTCCCTATCTTCGGCGAGGGCCGCCCGATTCCCTTTTACAATCACCCGCTGTCCTCCCAGCCCATACTCCCCATCCGGCAGGCCGCAGGCCATCATGCTGTCCGAAATAAGGACGACTTTATCCGCCCCAAAGGCCCGAAAGGTAAACCGAACCATTGCGGGATGAACATGAATTCCGTCGCAGATTAATTCCACCGTGGCCCGCCGCTCCAAAGCCGCAATGATCGGCCCCGGTTTTCTATGGCCCACCCCCTGCATTGCATTGTAAAGATGGGTCACATGGCGCGCCCCCTTCTCAAAGGCCCTGACTGCGGTATCATAATCCGCATTGGTATGGGCCAAGGAGATCACCGCCTTTCCCCCGCATCTCTCAATAAATTCCATGGCTCCGTCCAGTTCCGGCGCCACAGATGCCAGCTGAATCAAATTCCCGCTTTTCTCCTGCAGCCTGAAAAACAGATCCGCATCCGGCTTTCTAAGATACTGCGGATTCTGGGCCCCGGCTTTCTCGTGGCTGAGAAACGGCCCCTCCAAATTGATTCCCACAAGATCCGCCCGCCGCCCCCGTCCCTGATTTCCCGAACCGTCACCTTCCGCCGCCCGGTATGCGGCGGCGGAATCCATGACAAGCTCTAACCGCTCTTCCTCCAAAGCCATGACTGCGGGACAGATGGCGGTTATGCCGTTTTCCGCCTCGTAAGCCGCAATTTTCCCAACCCCCTCTAAGCTGGCCTCACAAAAATCATGCCCCGCCGCGCCGTGAAAGTGAATGTCCACCAGTCCCGGAATCGCGTAGAGTCCGGCACCGTCGATTATGATTTCTCCGGCGGCATTCCTCAGATAATCATCTTTCTCCACAATGCGCTCCCCTAGGATATAAATGTCCTTCTCAGAAAACTCATGCGTTCCTGTATAGACCTTCGCACCTCTAATAATCATATTCTGCTCCGTTCCCGCCCCGCCGCATATCCTGCCGGTTTCTTTCCTGCAGCCCGCTTAGCCAGAAAAAATCAGATAAATTTTACATTTCTTCCCTTGCAGAGCCGGATTCACTTCACCTATCCGCCCTTATTTCTCCCGAATCTGCCCATGCAGCGTCTGCAGCGAATGGACTTCCCCATTGCCCGATTTCTGGACATGGAGGATTCCCTCCACGCTTGCCCTCGCCGCCGCAATGGTGGTCATATAAGGAATCTTGGCCTTGATGGCCGCTTTCCGCAGATAGCTGTCGTCATGTTCGCTGTCGTCTCCCACAGGAGAATTGATGATCATATCAATCTCGCCGTTGGTCATCAAATCCAGCACATTGGGCCTGCCCTCATAAAGCTTCTTCACCAGTTCCACAGAAATCCCTGCCTCCTGCAGCAAGGTACAGGTGCTTCCCGTGGCCAGAATCCGAAAACCGGCCTCTTGGAACGCCCGTCCCACCGAGACCACCTCCGCCTTATCCCTTCGGTTTACACTGATAAGCACCGTGCCGCTCAAGGGAAGCCTTGTCTGCGTGGCCTCCTGCGCCTTGAAAAACGCTTCTCCCACAGAGGCCGCAAGTCCCAGCACCTCTCCCGTAGAGCGCATCTCCGGCCCAAGGATGGGGTCAACCTCCGGGAACATATTGAAGGGGAACACCGCCTCTTTTACGCCGTAATAGGGAATATCCTGCTCCTTTAAGCCCGGCACGGGAGACGGCCTGCCCGTGATATCCGCGGTAATAATCTCCGTTGCCAGAGGAACCATCCTAATATTGCACACCTTGGACACCAAAGGCACGGTGCGGGAGGCCCTTGGATTGGCTTCCAGCACATACACCCTGTCATTCTCTATGGCGTACTGCATATTCATCAAGCCGCGGACATGCATCTCCTCGGCAATCCTTCTGGTATACTCCTTGATGACGGCCACATTTTTCTCCGAGATATGCTTGGACGGAATCATACACGCCGAGTCGCCGGAATGAATTCCCGCAAGCTCAATATGCTCCATCACGGCGGGGACAAAGGCATGGGTTCCGTCGCTGATGGCGTCCGCCTCACATTCCGTCGCATGATTCAGGAACCGGTCAATCAGAATCGGACGATCCGGCGTCACCCCTGTCGCAGCCCGCATATAATCCTTAAGGCTTTCGTCATGATACACCACCTCCATGCCGCGCCCGCCCAATACATAAGAAGGACGCACCATCACGGGATATCCGATGCGATGGGCGATTTCCAGCGCCTCCTCCACCGTGGCCGCCATGCCCGATTCCGGCATGGGAATCTCCAGCTTATCCATCATGGCCCGGAACAAATCCCTGTCCTCCGCCAGATCGATGACCTCCGGCGCGGTTCCCAGAATACGCACGCCGTTTTTCGCAAGATCCGCCGCAAGGTTCAAGGGAGTCTGCCCGCCAAACTGAGCAATCACCCCCGCCGGCTTTTCCTTCTTGTAGATGCTCAGCACATCCTCCAAGGTCAGCGGCTCAAAATACAATTTGTCCGAAGTATCATAATCCGTGGAAACCGTCTCTGGATTGCAGTTCACAATAATGGTTTCAAATCCCAGCTTCTTTAAAGCCATGGAAGCATGGACGCAGCAATAGTCAAATTCGATTCCCTGCCCGATGCGGTTAGGCCCCCCGCCCAGAATCATGACCTTGGGCTTATCGCCGCGGACGGGATTCTTATCCGGGGCATTGTAAGTGGAGTAATAATAGGCGCTGTCCGAGGTTCCGCTCACATGAACCCCCTCCCAAGCCTCCTCCACGCCCAGCGCGATACGGCGGTTACGGATATCCTCCTCGGAAATATCCAGCAGGATGCTCAGGTACTTATCGGAGAATCCGTCCTTCTTGGCCTTGATTAACAGCTCGTCCGAGGGAAGCCCGCCTCTGCTTTCCAAAAGCTCCTTCTCCTCCTCGGCCAATTCCTTCATCTGGTCGATAAACCACTTCTTTACATGTGTAATCTCATGAAGCTCTTCCGGGGACGCCCCCTTCTTCAACGCCTCATACATGGCAAAATGCCGCTCGCTGGAAGGAACCGCCAGCATCCGCAGAAGCTGCTCCTTCGACTTCTCCTCTAATTTGGGGATTTGGCCCAGACCATAGCGGCCGATTTCCAGAGAACGGATCGCCTTCTGGAAAGCCTCCTTGTAATTTTTGCCGATGCTCATGACCTCGCCCACGGCACGCATCTGAGTTCCCAGCTTGTCCTCCACGCCCTTGAATTTTTCAAAAGCCCAGCGGGCGAATTTAATCACCACATAATCCCCGTCCGGCACATACTTGTCCAGCGTGCCGTATTTCCCGCAGGGAATATCCTTCAGGGTCAGCCCGGACGCCAGCATGGCGCTGACTAACGCAATGGGAAAGCCCGTGGCCTTGGAGGCCAGTGCGGAAGATCGGGACGTCCTTGGATTAATCTCTATCACAATGATTCTGTCGCTCACCGGATCGTGGGCGAACTGCACATTGGTTCCGCCGATGACCTGCACGGATTCCACAATGCGGTACGCCTGCTCCTGAAGCCGCCTCTGTACCTCTTCGGAAATCGTAAGCATGGGCGCGGCGCAGAAGGAATCCCCCGTATGCACGCCCATGGGGTCGATATTTTCTATGAAGCAGACCGTGATCATGCTGCCGTCCGCGTCACGCACTACTTCCAGCTCCAGCTCCTCCCATCCAAGAATGGACTCCTCCACCAGAACCTGTCCCACCAAAGACGCCTGTAAGCCTCTGGCGCAGACCGTGCGCAGCTCCTCCTTATTATACACCAGCCCGCCGCCGGCGCCTCCCATGGTATAAGCCGGACGCAGGACCACCGGATACCCCAGCCCGTCCGCAATCTTTAACGCCTCTTCCACGGAATAGGCCACCTCGCTCCGGGCCATCTCAATCCCCAGCGAATTCATGGCGTTTTTAAACTCAATCCGATCCTCGCCGCGCTCAATGGCGTCCACCTGCACGCCGATGACCTTCACCTGATATTTTTCCAGAATGCCCGCGCCTGCAAGCTCCGCGCAGAGGTTCAGCCCGGACTGCCCTCCTAAATTCGGCAGCAGCGCATCCGGCCTCTCTTTTGCAATAATCTGTTCCAGACGCTCCTTGTTCAGCGGTTCAATATAAGTGACGTCCGCCATCTCCGGATCCGTCATAATCGTTGCAGGATTGGAATTTACCAGTACAATCTCATAACCCAGCTTTTTCAGTGCCTTACAGGCCTGCGTGCCGGAATAGTCAAATTCACAGGCCTGTCCGATGATGATGGGGCCGGAGCCTATGATTAAAATTTTATGGATATCTGTTCTCTGTGGCATACTTAAACCTCCTCATGGTATCAATATCCTGCAGCGAAGCATCTGCAGACGTTATTTTATTTTACCATAACTTGGTCTGTTTTACAAATACTGAATTGCGGCATCTTATGTCATTATTTTATATATCTGTTTTCCTGATATGATACCGCCTTTGTGTTGGTTCCATAGATGCATGCCGTCCGCTCCGTTTTCCGTCAAAGGCCGTTTTTGACTTGTTTCTATCAACGCTCCATGCTTATAATCCCATAAATTCATCGGCTTCCGGCCTTTCGGTTTGGCAATGTATCATATCCGTCATTTTTGATTACTTTTCCGCGGGTGACGACGGACAAATGACAGCCTTGGCCAAACAAGCCGTCCGATTCCAACGTTTGCCGGCCGACGGGCTTTATTCCTTCTTTTAGTTTTAGCCTGCATTTCATTATGGCAGGCTGGATTAATACCCAAATAAGACTTGAATAAAGTATATAAGTCGTTAATGCCTTGTGTGTATGCTATTATTGCTTTTTGCAATGATGCCGCCGCGACCGCTTCCTTATATTTTTCCAGTTCCTTGGATTGTTCCTCCGACAGTTCTACACTCAATTTTCCATATAACAGGTCCTCTTCCTTCAACAACTTTTGGTATGTTTCATCCTTTTCGCAGCACTCTGCTATTTCTTCTATAATACCTTGAGTTACCAGCTTTTCAAATTTAGAATCTTTCATACATCATACCTCCTTCTCTATATGTCTTATTATACCCTATATTCAAATATACTGTCTATATATACCGCGTCTATAATTATACTTATTTTTTATAAACTGTTTGTATATACTATATAAAAAGAGGTAGTAAACATGAATGAAAAATATTTGCATATAAGAATTATGGAACTACTGGAAGAAAAGAAGATAAGCAAAACCCGAATTTGTAAGGACTTAGATTTACAAAGAAGAAACTTTAACCGCTACTGTAGAGATGATTTTCAACGAATAGACGCAAATCTGATTATCAAATTATGTGAATATCTTCATTGCGGCATTGCCGACCTGCTTGAAATCAGAGAAGAATAAAATAATCGGGTCACAATAGAACACTGAAAACAGCACCCTATTGTGACCCCGCAGATAGATATTCACGCCTAAAAACCTTGTAATCCCCAATATGCTTATCATCTCTATCAAGATATACAAACCAATAGAGGACGACAGACCTTTTTTATCAGAACAAGAACCGCCCCCTTATCTATATTTCCGAAAATCAAATGCATCCTCCCGCCCCAGCAGCTGGGCCCACCTTGCGGAAATCAATTTCGCATATTTCATCGGCATCAGGCCGTAACTTCCCAAGGCATAGCCGTCGTTCATTTCCAGAAAGACCGTCTGCCGCCTTCCGTCCTTTTCTATCACCGCAAAATCAATGCTGCACCCCATGGGCCGGTTTTCAATAGTTCTGAACGCATCCACCGCCCGGTCAACCACGTCGGCGTCAAAATGATAATGATAATCCCCCTGATAGGGTCTGATATCCACCAGTTCATCATAAGTCATAAATCCCCGCCATTCCCGTTTAATATCAATCACATCGCAGCACAGAACCTCATAATTTTCATGGCAGTTCCCGCATCCCACCAAATCCTTGGGTGAACGGATGACACGCCCCGTAAAAGCCTTATCCCGAACCGGCTTTACAAACACGCCCCACTTCTCCGGCATTGCATTGATGGAATCCATGGTATCCTTCCATATTTTCCTTCCCATAAATTCTCTAAGCTCCTCCGGGTAATCCTCACACACGGGCTTCACACCGAATTTCCCCAGAACGGCCTGCACCTGATCTATGTAATCCAGAACGATATCCTCTTCCCTAACGGCGTCATAAATATCGTCAATCAAACGATATTTCACAATCTCCGCACCCATTTCCCGAAATCCGAAAACAGCCTGTGAAATATTAGGCGAATGGTATTCTCCGTTCGCCCGTATTTTCGCGTAAATCACCATAATACTCCCCTCCTGCCGGGAATCAACTTTTAAATATGCCCTAGCCTTTCCTGAGATATCTCTCCATCATCTCTTGAATCTTTTTCTTCTCCTCGTCCTCTTTATTTTCATTCACACATACGGGCCGGATATAATCAAACACCTCCGGCTCTATGTTCAGGACCCTTTTGATCCATGCTGCGGATTTCTCTATGTTTTCCTCTGTATTAAACCCGGGAATCCTCGGCACCCTCACATGAAATCTCGAAGCATCCACCAGTTTTTTCATCCTGTAGATATTGTTCATCAAATTATCAATTCTAACGCCCGTATATTTTTTATATATGAAAGAATTTATATCCTTGATATCGATAATCCACTCGTCAATATCATGAACCAGCGGCTCCACATATCTCCATGGGACATTCAAAGACGTCTCTATTCTCATCTGCCAGCCCTCATCCGCCAGTTTACAGACTTCATGGATAAATGCCGATTGAAGAAGAGGCTCCCCGCCCCCGAAAGTCACCCCGCCTCCGGACATGCGATAGTAAATATCATCCTTCACCAGAATCTCCATCAGCTCCTGCGGAGTATAGGCGCCTCTGACAGTACCATCGGACTTCCCCCCATCCTCATGACAAAAATCATTGATGCAGTACTTACACCTGAGCGGACAGTCAAAAAACGTGACCAGCGTAGACACACCCCTGCCGTCGGTTCCCATTCTAAGCCGGGAAATCGCCATGATATCCCCAATCATGCCCTTACCTCCTCTCTCGGATCAAACTGCGGATACATCCGTTTTTCCTCCGGAATCCTTTCCAGCTGCTTCCTTAAATATTCGGCTTCTCCGTCACATTTCTCACAGGTTCCCGCGCACGGCCCCATGGCCGGACATTCCGGACTTTCAAACGGGATGCGATTTGCCTCGGCCAGTCTTATTCTCTGTTCCCGAAGCATATTGCAGACCTTTTTTCCGTCCAGCCTTGCCGCAGGTCTCTCAATCTCTTCTTTGACATGCCCGCTGTCCTCAGGATACACCCCCTGACGCACCATTCCCATCGTACTGTATTCCCTGACTATGGGAAATCTCACATCATCGTCCATGGCATGGTCCTTAGCAATGCCAATCTTATCAAACCCGTTTTTCAACGGAATATACTTCATGGCCCCAAAATCAAAAAAGCATGGGCCGGAGCGCATATCATATATCCCGTTCAGGAAACAGGGCATCAGCCTTCCCAAGTCATTTGATATGTACTCCAATGCCTCCGGCATGGTTAAAGCGGCGTTATCTTTTTTCAGCCCCTCCAATACTTCATCGCCGTCATAGTACAAGATAGAATAAAGCTGGGACAAATCCGACAGCATATGATAATATTCTTTTCTCCTGCCGCCGCTTTCTAATTTCCATGGAGACATCGCAGCAAGATGAAGTCTGTTATACCGATTCAATTCCTTCATCACATAAAACGGATAAAGCGTACTCGGCTGATTATCCGTGAGAAACACAATCTTATCATGATATCCCAGCACCGAACTCAATTCTTTCCCCACGGACGCCAGCCTTTGTAATCTCCTATCCTCCTCGCCGTACTTATCCATTCCCATCACAATATCGGTTTTTGCGGAATATGGGGATAGAAAACACTCATATTGATCCGTAACCGCTTTTCCTTCAAGACAGACCACCAGAACAATATCCTTGTACTTCTCAAGGAATGGGTTATTTTGATTCCAAATAAAACCTGTATCCGTAATGACCAGCCTCATTCTCATCCCTCCTGACATCCGGCAGGAATTCCGCCTTTTATTTTTTCCTGATATCCCTTAAAACCTCCGCCGGAATTTCAAATTCCAGCGCCCCCATATACATGGGCGCGGCATCCCCTTCATTAAATCCAATTACCACATTGCCCCTCTCGTTAAGGTAAAATAAAGCTTCCTCCGTGATGGTTTCAAAATCCATATCCGCGAATTCCGAATCAATCCAGTAAACCTTCTCTTCGTTTTCCGCCATCTGCCGACGCATCTGCTCTTTGATATTGTCACTGATCCGGGCAATATAATCCGAATTGTCAACAAAAAGATCCTTTAGACGCAGACGTTCTCCTGTATGCAGATCTACCACATAATAATAATTCCACTCGTATCCGCTGGCGCTCGCCTGATAACATATGAGCTTTAGGGCAAAATAATCCTCTGTCGCCGCCAGAAGCTCGCTCTTTACCTCAAGATCCAGATACCCAGTCTCCTCACGGACATTCTCCATAAATTCAGCTAAGAGCTTATCCGCAATTTCCCGGATTTCCCCATTCAGTTCCCGGGCGGTCTCCTCCAGCTTATTCTGCAGCTTTGCATCCCCTGCCTGCCGCGCTATTTCCAGTTCTGGAATCTCCAAATTCGCCTCATGCCTGTCATCCTCATATTGATAGCTGCGCAATGTCACCACCCTCACAAGCCCTCCGATGACAGGCATCCTCTCCATGGCATCCGCCGCCGCCTGAGACGTATTCGGCAGAATCACAAATGCCGCCGCGGCTATAGCCGCCGCCATAGCCGCCCGGTGACGGCGCGCCCTTCCTCGCTCCCTGCGGTTCTCCCGTTTGGCTTCCTCCATCCTGCCGCGCAGTTTTGTCAGCTCTTCCTCCGACATCTGCGGCAAATTATATTCTGTTTTCAATTTTCGCAGCACCTCTTCCACTTCTTCCTGTTCTTTTTCCCATTCCTTCTTCAATTTCACCCTAGCTCCCATCTGCCCGCTATGGCGGGCGTACAAATCAGGATGTGTGAAATTTCTATTTCACACTAACTCCCCAAATCGTATTCATTCCGCCGAAAGCTTGATGCGAAGTTTATTCATGCTCCGGTACAGCCTGCTCTTTACGGTACTCAAATTTTCATTCAATATCTCTGCAATTTCTTCCAATTTCTTATCTTCAAAGTATTTCATCATAATAACTGCCTTCTCCTTAGCCGGAAGAGAATTCAAAGCATTCTGCAAATCCACATCCCGATAATGATCCGCTCTGCCTTCCGCCGCCCTCCCATTTTCTTCCTGCAGATGTTCATAAGATTCAAATTGGGGCTGATTCAAAAAGTTAAAGATTTCATTCAGCATAATGCGATATACCCATGTCCCCGCATATTCCGGACAGCGAAGAGTACCGCTGTTTCTCAGCGCCTTATACGCTCCGTTCTGCACGATATCACAGGCGTCCGCCTCGCTGCGCACATAACTGTACGCCAGCCTGTAATACTGATTATAGCGTTCCAGCACCACCTGCTCAATGATTTCTTCCTTTCTTTTCCTGTTTCCACCTCCGAAAACCTGCACGGTGATACACCTCCTTTGAATATTAGACATGGAAGCCGTATAAAAAGTTTCACAAAGTTGCTTTTTTCCAAAAACAAAAACACCCTGCCGTTTCGCATAGTGTTCCTGTCGAATCCTTCTCCAAATGCTCTCTTGAATCAATTACCTCACAGGAAGTAAGCTTCGCCCCTTCATGTATCGTCCTCCAGCAGCCGCTTTAATAACTGTTTCCTGTAATGAACAAACATCTCCGTCACCTGATAGCTGTCCGTTTCCTCATACTCGCACGGATGTATCAGACCGTCGTCAAACGTCAAAATTTCCGCCTCCGGCAGTCCCAGCAGAATGGGGGAATGTGTGGCAATGATAAACTGCGCGCCTTTCTTTGCGCATTCATGTATCTTTATCAGAAGCGTCAGCTGTCGATTGAGAGACAATGCCGCTTCCGGCTCGTCCAGAAAATACAGTCCGTCAGGCCTCAAATGCCTTTGTGCGGTATCGAGAAAGCTTTCCCCATGGGACTTTTCATGAAGCTTGGCAGAAGGATGCTGTGAATCCGAATATTCCTCTTCCATCGTTGCCACATTATAAAAGCTCTCCGCCCGAAGAAAATATCCCCATTTCACCCTTCGGTATCCCTTCACAATCCTTATGGCCTCGTACAGATTTGAATGCGAATCATAGGTGGAAAAACAATAATTTCTGGTGCCGCCCTCGGGATTAAAGCCATAGGCAGCGGCAATGGCTTCCAGCAGCGTGGATTTGCCGCTCCCGTTTTCACCCACAAAAAACGTAACCGGACTGTCAAAAGTCAGTCGGTCCAAATCTTTTATGGCTTCAATATTTCTCAGATAGCTGCCGCTCTCTATGCGATTCCAGTCAATGATGATGCTTTGAATAAATTGGTTGTTCATTCGGCTCCTTTTTTCGCTGTTTATCCTTTTGATTTGTGGAGTTCATAACAGATAGATTGGATTATGACCTCGCCATAAAGCCCGCTGTCTTATGTATGCGAAGGGCCGCCCAGACTTCCCAGCAGAATATACAGCAGAACAAGAGCGGCTAAAAAGACAATATTTCCCATGGTAAAAAGCATAATATATCTGCTTTTTGCGCCATTCATCTCTTTTGCCGCATACTTGTAGGAAATCAGGCTGGCCATGGATGCGATCAGCGTCCCCAGCCCTCCTAGGTTCGTGCCCACAATAAGACCTGCATAATCTTCCGTAAACCCGGATAAAAGCAATGCGGCCGGCACATTGCTGATCACCTGACTCACAATAATGGCCGTATACGTCTCCCTGCCTTCCATCATTTCCTGAAGGAACTCCCGAAACGCAGGAATCCGTCCTACATTACCCACAAAAATAAAAAAACACACAAAGGTAAGCAGCAGAGAGTAGTCTACCTTTGCAAATACCCTTCTGTCCATGATAAATACTATGATAGTCACCCCAAAAAAGACTGCCTGCCACGGCAGTACGCGCCCCACGGCAAGCAGGCACAGCAAAAAAAGCAGGCAATAGACCACGAGCGGATACGCGGCTTCTTTTCCTTGGCCGGGCGCTTCTCCATGGCGAAACCCTTCTTCATGGAGAAGGACTCTGTCATGGGAAGTTTTTCCCCGTCCCGCTTCGCCTGACTTCAACCCCTGCGGGCACGCCCTGCCCTGAATCAAGCTCCAGACCACCAGCATCCCCAATGCCAAAAGCGTATATGGCAGCATCAGCAAAAGGAACTGGCGGACGGAAAATTCCGCCTTCCCATAAAGGTACAAGTTCTGCGGATTTCCCACCGGCGTCAGCATACTCCCAAGATTCGCCGCAATTGTCTGCATCACCACAACCGGCAGAACCAGCCTCTCTTTGGGTCCGTCCCCAAGCATGTCCAGAACGATAAAAGTAAATGGCACAAAGGTAATCAGCGCAACGTCATTGGTGATAAACATACTGGAGAAAAAACACAGCAGCACTAACACAAGAATCAGCCCCCGGCCGCTTTTCACACGGCCCAGAAGCGTTCCGGCCGCCCGGTCAAATACCCCTGCCTTCTGTAGTCCCGCCATAACGCTCATCAGGCAGAACAGAATTGCCAAGGTTCTAAAGTCTATATATGCCAAATAATTTTTATCCGGCGGCACAAACAGCATTGACGCCGCTGCCAGCAGGAAAGACACACACAATACCGTTTCCTTTTTTATAAATATAAGAATTCTATTCATCCTCTTCACCCTCACGCAGCAGTCTTCCCCGTTTACCGCTGCCCCCGCCAGTTTCCCGGCCCAATCGAAATATGATGTTTTCCGGCATTTCAACTGTATCATTTATACCGTGAAATGTCAATTTTTTCCTGATTTTTATCATTGAAAGAGTGGGGACGGCGCAGATGGAAATATGCCGGAGGCTGCGTTTGTATTTTGAGGGGGAAATTCCCTGACGGCATTGCTTCTTGCTTGGTATTCCGGATATTCTTGGGCTTCCGCCTTCCCGATAACCGGTGACGATGCAGGCCTCCGGCGGGCCTATGACGCTCAAGGCAATGACCGGGCTGCCTTCATCGATCTCCCTGCGGATCACATCCATGAACTCTTCCTTTTTCGTCTCCGGCGTGCGGCCTAGGAACCGAAAACCCCGCTCCATAGCCCGTATGCCTAAGCGAAACACCTTTGTGGGATCGTCAAAGGCCAAGACGGCGTCCACATTGCCCCCGTCCCAGCAGGCGGTGTTCCATGCAAGCCGGAACGCCGCGCCGCTCTCGGCCATGGCTCGGGTGTAGTCAGCGCCCAGCCCCAAGTACTCTGCGCAGGACCGGATGCACATGGGAAAGGGAGTGCATCCGTCCTGACCATAAGCTGCCTTCGGAACGCCGTAAAGAATGGCACTATCTTGTTTTTCCATTATGTTCCCTCAGCTTTCTTTTCTCGACTTATATTTGCAGCCACAAAAATCTGCCATGTAACACGACTCACGAGCAGCAGCCGTCATGGTCATTGCGGCAGACTTTACCGCTTGTAAGTATATCTATCTTGTAGCTGCGCTGTCGCTGTCGTGATTCCGTCTCTTCGGAAGCGCCGCCCCGTATACCCCCGCGCAGAGCCGCACCCGGTCAGTCACGGGAGCCTCGGCGCGAAACTGGGAGGGCGTATAGTCGGTATGCCGCTGGAAAGCCCGGGAGAATACGGTTCTGCCGGAGAATCCGTATTGTATCGCAATGTCGAGGATTGTTCTGTCCGTGTCCAGAAGCTCCTTGGCGGCGCTGGCAATCCTGCGCTCCTGAACATACCGGGACAGAGGCTTTCCGGTACACTTTCTGAATACATCCCGAATATGCGCCAAGGAAAACCCGGTCTGACGCACAAGCTCTTTCATGGTGATTTCTTCCCGCACATGGCTCTCCACAAAGGCACACACGGACCAGATCAGAATATAGTGATTCATATGGTTCACCTCCTGTTCATATTGCCTCAATGCAGATTTAGTATAGCACAATCCTTGGATTGCCGCGCAACGATTTTGAGGAATTAAGCTTGGAAATTGTCTCCTTTTTAACATGACAGGAGTGATTCAAAGCCGAACTCTGAATCACTCCTGTTCATTTTCCCATCATTTCTAATGAAATTACAATGGCTTCCCGCACTTTTCATATATTTCCCAAGCCTTCTCCCTGCCAAAGAATCCCTCTCCCTGTCCTATCCTTGGATACAGTCTGTGCAGGTCTTCCTTCTCGGCCTCGGAAAGCTGTCCGTAATCCTCAATCTCCCGTTCCGTTTCCACAAAAGTATTTGTCTCCGCATGATACCGCATCCTTTTCGGATAGCGATGCGTCTGGTGAACTACCCATTGTCTAAAGCCAATGGGCTTCCTGCTTCATCGACCTCGTAACCTACTATCTCCACAGGCGTAAATTCGGGCAGTCCCTGCCCTATTGATACATCTTTATGCGATCTGTCTTAATCCTTCTGCTAAAATATTTTTCGCAGCATTGATATCCCTGTCATGATCTGCTCCACAAACAGGGCATATCCATTCTCTTATGGATACATCTTTTGTATCGGCATTTTGATATCCACAATTAGAACATATCTGGCTGCTTGCATAGAATCTGTCTGTTTTGACATATTCCCTCCCATTCCATTTTGCCTTATACTCCAACTGCCTTGTTAATTCGTACCATGACACATCGACTATTGATTTTGCCAGATTATGATTCTTTACCATGTTTTTTATCTGTAGGTTTTCTGAAACGATCACTTGGTTTTCGCTAATCATCTCATGGGAAACCTTATGTAGATAATCTTTTCTGGTGTTTGTAATTTTCTCATGGCATAACGCTGTCTGTTTTCTCTTTTTATGGTAATTACTGCTTCCTTTTTCTTTATGTGAAAGCTGCCTTTGCAGTTTAGCCAGCTTTCTTTCATGCTTCTTTATTATTTTCGGATTCTCGTATTTCTTTCCGTCTGATGTAATACATAAATCCCTGATACCTAAGTCTATTCCGATATTTTTATCTGTATGCGGCATCTTACAATGACTTGTTTCTACAAGCACAGACACAAAATACTTCCCGCTTGGCACTTGAGATACTGTTGCCGATTTTATTTGTCCCTTAAAACTCCTGTGCAGTTTTGCTTTTATGTCCTTTAATTTTGGCAGCTTAATCTTACCCTTCCCAAAATCCACCGCAATATTTCCATTTGTGAAATTTGTCGTGTAAGATTTATGGTTATCATGCTTGCTTTTGAACTTTGGATACCCAGCATGCTCCTTAAAAAATTTTTGATATGCACAGTCCATATTGTAAATAGCATTCGTCAGAGCAAATTTATCTACTTCTTTCAGCCATTCATATTCTTTCTTTAATTCCCTGTTACAATAATTATTACAGTCTGTTTTGCTGACAGATTTCTTTTCCTCCTCATAAACTTCTTTGCGATATGCCAGTGTTTGATTATAAACGAAGCGGCAGCAGCCGAATGTTTTTGCAATCTGTATTTTCTGCTCTTTATTTGGATATATCCTGTATTTATACGCTTTTAACACTCTCTGCCGCCTCCTTTCTATGTATTCCTATCCTTGGTTTTCTATGTATTTCTTGAGCATTTCTTCCGAAACATTACCAACGCTGCATGCAAAATATCCATCTGTCCAAAAAGTATGTTCCTTCCAGAAATGTTTTTGTAGATAATCTGGATATCTTTCCCAAATATGATATGTAGTATAACTTTTCATCAGGTTTACAATTTTACTTACAGACATTGTTGGTTCTGTTTCTATCATGTAATGAATATGATCTTTATCCGTTTCCATATATCTGATAATTACATGATGTTTCTGACATATCTCATGCGAAAATTGTTTTATATCATCCGATATCTGTTTTGATGCCAGCAGTTTCTTTCTGTATTTACATACAAAAATTATGTGGTACTGTAATAAATAC
>CAOKFN010000020.1 GCA_948467735.1 uncultured bacterium | reverse complement strand
GTTTGAGATGTGAGAGGCGGAAGGGGATTCAGTGTTCGGTTTTGAAGGCGCAGGCTTTTGAAAGAGCAGCTTATCTGCTCTTTTTTGCGTTACAAAAAGGGAAATAAAAAATTATCCGATAGAAATAAGAGGATTTATTTTATGAAGATTTTGTTGGTGGAGGACAATGAAGCGATAGTAATGGGATTGGAATATCTTCTGACTCAGGAAGGCTATCAAGTACTGACCGCAGCAAATGTCATGCGGGCGGAAAGCATAATAAACCATGAGACCTGTGATCTAGTACTGCTGGATATAGCGCTTCCTGATGGAAGCGGTTTTGACCTATGCGCAAAAATAAAACAGACGGGGCGGACGCCTGTGATTTTCCTGACAGCAAAAGAAGAAGAATCCGATGTAGTAAAAGGATTGGATATAGGAGCCGATGATTATGTCATCAAACCCTTTCGCAATAGGGAGCTGATATCCCGCATTAAGGGGGTATTGAGGAGGAACGGAAAGGGAAATACGGAGCTTTACTGCAAGGACATTGTTCTGGATACGCAAAACTGTAGTGTCAGAAGGGGGGACGTCACTGTGGTGTTGACGAAGCTGGAATATAAAATTTTATATAATATGATGTCCTATCCGGGCAGGCTGTTTACAAGAAATGAAATTTTAGCTGATGTGTGGGATGTGTCCGGAAATTTTGTAAATGACAATACTTTGTCCGTTACCATAAAACGTCTGCGTGAGAAACTGGGAGATTCCGAGGGAAATATTATACAGACAGTTCGCGGTATGGGATATCGGATCAGAGGATAAAGGTTTACGAAGGTGAGAATTATGAAAGGAAAAAAATGAGAGATGAAATTGATTTGGAATCGGGAATTAAAGAAACTTGCAGCCGCTTTTTTATTGGTATTTTCGGGCTGTATTTTTATTTTAAATCTATGTATTTGGAATTATAATAATCATATGAGGATGGAATATAATGGATTAACAGCCGTAATATTGGGAAATATCGTATCGGCCTATCCGGAAGTGTCAGAGGAGGATTTGATTCGGGTATTAAATGCGGACGGCGCAAAGGAAAATTATGACAAGGGGGCCGCCGTTCTGGCACAATATGGTATTTTTCAGGAATATGGAAGCGAGTCTTTTTTCTTTCAGGAAAGGCAGCTTCTTTTTTTCTCACAGATGGTTAATTTTTTTGTTATCCTGCTGTTTTCTATTTCTTTTTTTCTGCTTTTTCACTATTTTTCCATACGTCAGAAAAAAATTTCCGATTTAAAGAATTATATGGAGGCTTTAAACCGTGATAATTATAAGCTGGAGCTTGAAGACAATGCGGATGATGAGCTGAGTGGACTTCGCAATGAAATATATAAACTGACAGTCCTGTTAAAAGAGCAGGCGCGCAGAGCGGAGGAACAGAGGCATGTGTTGGCGGATTCCATTGCGGATATTTCACACCAGCTGAAAACGCCTCTTACCTCCGTGACAGTCTTAATGAGTAATTTATCTGAAAACTTGGATATGGATGCGGCGGTCAGACAGCGGTTTATGATGGAAATTACACGTCAGCTTACGGGAATGACATGGCTGATTACGGCAATGCTGAAATTGTCGAGATTGGACGCAGGAGTGGTAACATTAGAATGCAAGCCTGTGCAGTTGAAAGATTTGGTGAAAGAGGTAATTCAAAAAGTGGAAATTGCCGCGGAGTGGAAGGAAATAACCTTTTCACAGAGCTTTCCGGAGGATTCGGTGCTTATGGCGGATAGAAAATGGACGGCGGAGGCGTTGATGAATATTGTAAAAAATGCCATTGAACATAGTCCTGTTGGGAGTGTTATTGAAATATCCGGAGAGGAGAATGATGTGTATACTCAGATAGCCGTTAAAGATCATGGCGAAGGAATGACGGAGGAGGAACGCGAAAAACTATTCCGGCGTTTTTATAATGGAAAAGGCGCCAGAGAGGATAGTATCGGAATAGGTCTTTCGCTTGCAAAAGGGATTATAGAGAAACAGGGTGGATATATCTCCGTACACACCCGGAAGCAGAAGGGAACCGTTTTTGAAATCAGATTTCTTAAAAGACGCGGCGGGTGAAGAGACATTATAATTCAAGGATACTGTATGTGGAGAGATGCCTAAAATGAAGAAACACCGTATGGGAACAGTGCCATAGGTAAAAAAGTTCAGATTTTTTTTTAATGTCACCGAAATGTCATTTCCCTTTTTTATACTGATTATATCAAGACAGCTGTTATTTGAAATTGACGGAATGAAAGGAAAAGGTGTATTTATGGAAATTTTACGGACGGAGCATCTGGTCAAGCAGTATGGGAAGGGAGAGAATAAGGTTATTGCGGTAAATGACGTCAGCTTTGCGGTGGAACAGGGAGAATTTGTGGCGATTGTGGGAAGCTCCGGAAGCGGAAAGTCTACATTGATGCATATGCTGGGAGGAGTTGACAGGCCCACATCGGGCAGTGTGCTGATAGAGGATAATGATATTTACCGAATGAACGATGATAATTTAGCAGTTTTTAGAAGAAGGCAGGTGGGGTTGATCTATCAGTTTTATAATCTGATTCCTGTGTTGACAGTGGAAGAAAATATGACGCTGCCCTGTGAACTGGACGGCAGAACTCCCGACAAGGGACTGGTATGGGAGCTTGCCGGAGTGCTGGGATTGGAAAACAGGATGTCCGCTCTGCCCAATGAGCTGTCAGGCGGCCAGCAGCAGCGAGTGGCCATTGGCCGGGCATTGATCACAAGACCGGCGATTCTGCTGGCGGACGAACCCACCGGTAATCTGGATACCCGATCCAGCAATGAGGTTGCGGAGCTTTTGAAGGTGTCCAACCGCAAATATAAACAGACCATTATAATGATTACTCATAATCTGGAACTGGCAAAGCAGGCAGACAGAGTACTGACCATTGAGGACGGCCGCATAGCAGGGGGCGTGCAGGAAAGGAGATTATTATGAATGTGCTGATGAAATGCTGTGGGCGTTCTCTCAAAGAAAATCGCAGGCGCACCATTGTTACTATTGTGGGAATTGTGCTTGCGGCGGCTTTGATTACGGCGGTGGCGTGTATGGTAGTAAGTTTTCGGGCAAGCCTGATTGCCTATGAAAAGAAGGAGAACGGAGATTATCATTATTTGTTTTCGGGAGTGAAAGCCGAAAATTTGAAATATTTCCGGAATAACAATCATATCGAAAGAATGGGGCTTCTGCAGGAAGTGGGATATGCGCTTTTGGAAGGAAGCCAAAATTCAGACAAGCCTTATCTGTATATCCGCGCGGCCGACAAGGAGGGAATGAACGCTTTGTCCCTGCAGCTGAGGGAGGGAAGGATGCCGGAAAATGACGAAGAACTGTTAATTGGCAGGCATATCCAGACCAATGGGATGGCAGCGCTTCAAGTGGGGGATGTGGTCACATTACAGATAGGAAGCAGAATATCCGACGGGTATGAGCTGAATCAGGGCGTCAGCTATACTTATGAGGAGGAGCAGCTGGTTCCTGTGACAGAGAAAACATATACGATTGTGGGAGTGGCGGAGAGGCCCAATGAAGTGGTGGAGGGGAGGACGGCGCCGGGGTATTCTACGTTTACCTGCATGGAGGAGCTGCCGGAAGGCGCTTTGCAGGGATACAGTATGACAGGCATATCTTCCACAAAAATTACGCCTCCTTCGGAGTCCAATATCTCCGTGGAAAAAGAGCATCCCTATGAAGTGTATGTCACTTACACACGCCGGGGGCTGCGGCATGCCGCGCAGGTGACGTCGGGTATTCTGGGTGTTTCGGAAGAGCTTTATGAGCGCTATCGCGAAGACCGAACCAGTATCACCGAGGAAGAAGCGCGGCAGCTGCAGACGGTGGCGGAATGGGTGGGGGAAAATTACTGGCTGTTAAAATGGGAGCTTTTGACCTTTTCCTCCGGTATTATGAACGCTATGTATGCAATGTCAACGATTGCCGTATTGATTATCATAATAACCAGTGTATTCTGTATCCGCAACAGTTTTATGATTTCCCTGACAGAGAAAATGAAGCTCTACGGAAGGCTTTCCTCCGTGGGAACCACGGCGGGACAGCAGAAAAAGCTGGTGCGGTATGAGGCGTGTATTCTGGGCGGAATCGGGATTCCGCTGGGGGTGATATGCGGGGCGGCTGCTTCCGGAATTCTGGTAAATGTAGTGTCGGGGCTGGTGGAGGACGCCGTTGATATCCCTTTTGTGTTTGTGATTTCCTTTCCGGCCGTTTTGTTCGGCGCCATATTATCGGCGGTAACAATTTTTTTCTCTTCCTCCAATTCCGCAAAACAGGCGGCGAAAATCTCTCCCATCAGCGCCATCCGCGCAAACGAAGCCGTGAAAATCAGCGGGAAGGCGCTGGGGTGCCCTAAATGGGTGGGCAGAGCCTTTGGCGTTGGAGGCAGGATTGCGTACAAGAATTTAAAGCGTGCCAGAATAAAATATCGTACTACGATAGTTTCCATTGTGGTGAGCGTGGCGGCTTTTATCGGCCTGTCTGCGTTTACTCGGCTGCTGGCCTTTGCGACAGTTTTTTATTATGAAGACAAACAATATCAGCTGGTGGTGGGAATTTGGGATAATGATTATGAAGACTGTTACGAAAAGGCGGTGAGGACGGCCGGGCTGGAAGGCGTGCAGGAGGCGGATATCTGCCGGACGTATACTTTGCAGACGAATGTGAACAAGGTGCCTTTGACAAAGGAAGCCATGGAAACCTATCTGCTGGAAACGGGAAAGGAAGAATATATCATATATGTGAGGACGCTGGGGGAGGAAGGCTTCGCAAGGTATTGTGAAAAGCTGGGAATATCCGTGGAGGAGGCTGGGAATAAGGCCATTGTGCTGGCTGATTATGAGGAAGAATACAAAGAAAACGGCAGAATTTACAGCAGTGTCCGCAGGATTGCCGAGTATCGGCCGGGGGATGTGGTAACAGGAAGATGCGGGGAATCGGAGGAGGAAGGCGAAGGAAGGAATATTGAGATTGAGGTGCTGACACAGACCAAGGAGCCTCCCATGTGCATGTCCAACTCAAACCTTTCCGGTGTGGTGTTGATTGTCAGCGACAAGTGGATCGAGGAGAATTGGCTTCTTGAGAATGACGGAAACGCCGCTTATGTCTATATCAAGTGTGAAGACGCCGGAAAGCTGGAAGAAACCATTCGCCGGGATCTCCAGTTCTCCCATTATACAATCACCAACTATGAGGCGGAATATCGGTCAAATAAGAGTATGTACCTGCTTGTATCCATCTTTCTCTACGGATTCATTACCGTGGTGGCGCTGATTGGCATCACCAATATCTTTAATACGATCAACACCAACATGGAGCTTAGGGCGCCGGAGTTTGCCATGCTGAAATCGGTGGGAATGACAGGAAGAGAATTCAGGCGCATGATATGGCTGGAGGGCTTGTTCTATGGGGGAAAGGCGCTTATGATCGGAATTCCCATGGGCGTGCTGCTTTCCTATTGCTTTCACAAGGCGCTGGGGCAGGGAATTGTCACTGCATTTGAGTTCCCGGCGTCAGGAGTATTGATATCCGTCGCCGCAGTGTCGGTTCTCCTTTATGCCATTATGCGTTATTCCATGGCAAAAGTAAACCGCAGAAACATTATGGAAACCATACGGAATGAAAATATATAGCAGTAAAAAATTTCCACAAAAATTTTCACAATATTTTTAGATAATAGTTTCATTTTTTATTCAAGTGTGATAAAATGTCTAGTAGAGGCAGCGGTTTACCGATTTGCCCACAATGGATTGAAGCAGAATCTAAAGCGGGAAAGGCACGGGTGGAAAGATGGAGACAAAAATATTACTGGAAAACGGCACCAACGAGTTGGAAATTTTGGAATTTACATTGGATAATAATTCTTATGGCATTAATGTGGCGAAAATCAGAGAAATTATTACATATTCGGCGGTTACGCCGGTTCCCAATTCCCATCCCAGCATCGAAGGAATTTTTATGCCGCGTGATGTCATGATTACGGCGATTGATTTGAAAAACTGCCTTGGACGGGGAACATCGGAGCCGAAGGGACTGTTTATTGTGACAAATTTCAACAAGCTTGACATTGCGTTCCATGTGGAAAACGTATTGGGAATTCACAGAATATCGTGGAGGGATATTATTAAGCCGGACGCTACGATTTCCACCACGGAGGACAGCGTATCCACAGGAATTATCAAAAAGGATAACAAGCTTATTATTATCCTTGATTTTGAGAAGATTGTCACGGATATCAATCCTGAGACTGGCTTGAAGATTTCCGAGATCAGCGAGCTGGGCGAGAGGAAGCGGAGCAATGTACCTATTCTGATTGCCGAGGATTCCCCGCTGTTGAATAAATTAATCGTGGATTCGCTGAAAAAGGCAGGGTATGATAATCTGATTCATACGGAAAACGGCCAGAAGGCATATGATATTATCTGCCAGTGCAAGGAAGAGGGAACGTTAAAGGATCATGTGAGGGTAATTATTACGGATATTGAGATGCCGGAAATGGATGGACACAGGCTGACCAAGCTGGTCAAATCAGATGAGGCAACCGCAGATATCCCCATTGTTATTTTCTCCTCTCTGGTGAATGATGAAATGAAGAAAAAGGGTGAAGCATTGGGAGCAAATGCGCAGTTATCTAAGCCGGAAATAGGCAATTTGGTTAGAATTGTAGATCAGCTTGTTGACGAGAATCATTTGGATACTTAAAAGCAGGCCGCCGTTTGATACTTTGACAAAAAGCTGTCTGTAATGATAATCAGGGAAAGGCTGGGAGATATCCCAGCCTTTTGTATGAACCTTTCTATTGAAAAATGAAGGCTGTGGACGGAATATGAAAAACGAAGAAATATGGAATCAAATCCGAGAATCTGATATGATTCTGATAGGGCTGGGAGAAGAATTTGATTTTACCAAGCAGCTTAAGAAATACCCTCAATATGAGGAGGGCTGCAGGATATTAAAAGAAGCGGGATTATATTGGGCAGTACCCGCATGGAACATGTTCTTTGCTGACAAAATGGAAGAGGAGCATCCCATGGCAGCATGGAACGCTTTTCTTCCATGGAAGACAAGCACTCCAAGGGAAAAACTTATGAAGCTACTGGAGGGGAAGGATTACTTTGTGGTATCCACATCGGTAAACGACCAATTATTTTTTGGAGATGACAGGTTTGTAATGCCGTGCGGCGGCAGTCTGAAAAAGCAGTGCGGGGAAGGCTGTGAGGAGGTATTGCAGGCTGTGACGGAGGAGGACAGGAAGAAGCTGCGGCAGGGATTTGAAATTTTGTACGAGGGAGAGAGGCGTTTTCATGGAGGGGAAGATTTTCGGGAGAAAACTGCTGATTTCTTCCAGATTGGAAAATGTCCGAAGTGCGGAGCCGGGCTTGTGTTAAACAATATTTATGCTGAGAATTATAATGAACAGGGATATATGGAGCTTTGGAATACATATAAGAAATGGCTGCAGGGGACATTAAACCGCCGCCTGCTGGTACTGGAGCTTGGAGTGGGAATGCAGTATCCGTCCGTAATCCGCTGGCCGTTTGAAAAAGCAGCTTTTTTTAATCAAAAAGCTTTTTTCTGCAGGGTAAATGAAACATTGTATCAGTTGACGGAAGAATTATCGGGAAAAGGCTGTGGAATTTCTATGAATGCAATTGATTGGCTGTGCCAGTTGTGTTAAAATAAGAAAGATATCATTTGCGTATTATGTCAGAGGGACCTGCATTTGGCATATTTTAATTGGAATGCCGATGGGGTTCGGTAATGTTATTTATCAATGAGAAAGCAGAGGGGACAATATGCCTTCACAAGATGATTATTTGGATGAATTGTTAAAGGGGATATCCTCAAAAGAGAACGAGGGGAATGCAGAAGAACGTTCCGCGGCAGGCCCCGGCGCGCAGGAGCCGGAGAGTCTGGATTTGGACGCCGTCACCAATATGACGGAGGAAGATATTGCGAGGCTGTTGGCGGCAGGAGCGGAGGAAACGGCAAACGACAATGGGACGCCGCCTTCTTCTACAGAGGAGGGGGAGTCCCTGGAAGATGTGCTCGCTATGCTGGAAGGCACAAAAGACGATGATTTGCAGGAAATACAGGATATGCTGCAGAAGTCTGACAATAATGAATCCGTTGCCGGAAACGAGGTATCTGAGGAAGAAGAAAATCCTGTGAATCAGCTGCTGGCGGATATAGAAGATGCGGAAAACGGCACGGAAGCCTTGAATCCCAAGCAGCAGCGCGCCTTGGAGAAGAAGCGGAGAAAAGAGGAAAAGCTTGCTCAGAAAGCGGAGAAAAAGGCCCGGAGGGAAGCAGCAAAAGCATCTAAATCAAAAAAGGGCAGAACACAGGAAGAACAGGATTTTGACAAAGACGTGCTGGACAGCATTGTATCCGGCGCAGGTCAGATAGGACATAAAAGCGCCCAGAGCTCTGAGGAGGAAGGGAAACCCGCGGAGGAAGCCATCATTGAGATTGATACGGAGGAAGCCGATAATCTAATTCCGGATATTACCGCGATGGCGGAGGCTGAGGAAGAAGAATCGGAGGTAAAGGAACCGGAGGTAAAAGGCGGGTTCCTGTCTAAATTTCTTGCGTTTTTGATGGAGGAGGAAGAGGAGGAACCTGAAAACGAGGATATTCGTCTCTCCAAGGAGAATCAGGATATTCTTGACGAACTGGACAAAGAAAAGGCAGGCGCAAAAGGCGGCAAGGGCAAGAAAAAGGAAAAGAAGGCAAAGCCTAAAAAAGAGCCGAAGCCAAAGAAAGCACCGAAACCGAAGAAGGAAAAGCCGCCGAAGGAAAAGGAGCCGACGCCGCCGGGAAGCAGGCTGTCCATTAAAAAAGTTCTTCCGATTGTGCTGCTGGGAGCTACGGTGGGAGCGGTAATTCTTATTTTTGTAAATGTGTCTGTGGATTATGCGGATAAACGGGCGGCCAAAGAAGCATATTACGAGGGAGATTATCAGACCGCTTATCAGAATTTATTTGGCAAGAAAATGAATGAAGAAGAAGCGATGATATATGGAAAGTCGGAGAGTATTCTCTATATCAAGCGTATGCTTCGGAAATATGAAATGTTTATAGAAGAAGGCAGTGAAGTAAAAGCGCTGGACAGCCTGATACAGACGGTAAACGATTATCCTGCATTCTACGAATACGCTTCTCAGTGGGATGCGGCGGCTGAGGTCGGTGCGGTTTATTCCAATATTTTGACTACCCTTTATGACAGGTATGGCATCACGGAGTCTCAGGCCTTGGAGATTGCGGCGGTGAAAAGCGATTTGGAGTATACAAGGATTGTTACCCGGCTTGCGAGGGGAGAGTCCTATGATTCATGGTCGGCAGAATCCCGGCAGCCTTCGGGGGAGAATATGCCGAATGAACTGCCGGAAGAATCAGATATCGGACAGGGAAATTTTGTGGATAATCAATAGGGGTCTTTCGAGGAAGCTTTGGCGGGAGACTGCGTGCGGAGGACGGCTATGATTGCGGTAATCGACTATGATGCGGGTAATATCAAGAGTGTGGAGAAGGCGCTGCTGTCGCTTGGGCAGCAGGTGCTTGTCACCAGAGACGCGGAGAGAATTTTAGGAGCGGAAGGAGTGATTCTGCCGGGGGTCGGTTCCTTTGGGGACGCTATGGGGAAGCTGCATGCCTACGGTCTGGCGGAGGTAATCAGAGAATCTGTGAACCGGGGAACGCCTTTTCTGGGCATCTGCCTTGGACTGCAGCTTTTATTTGAGAGCAGCGAGGAAAGCCCCGGCGTGGAGGGATTACATATTTTGGACGGGAAAATTGTGAGGATTCCTTCCGAAAACGGTTTAAAGGTTCCTCATATCGGCTGGAATAATTTGACTTTCCCAAGGCGCGGGCGGCTGTTTGAAGGAATGGAGGAAGGCGCTTATGTCTATTTCGTGCATTCCTATTATCTGCAGGCGGCGGAGGAGAGCATTGTCACCGCGGCGGCAGAGTATGGAGTCAGGATGCATGTCTCCGTTGAGAAGGATAATGTATTTGCCTGCCAGTTCCATCCGGAGAAAAGCTCTGAGGAAGGAATGAAAATTTTGAGGAATTTTCTTGCCCTCTGCGGACATACCGCGGAACGCCGGAATTTACAACAGTAAAATGAGCAGAGGCACCCTGTGGGCGGTATGCGGCCGGGATATGCGGCAGGTTTTACTCCCGTGCGGCATAAAATGACGGAAAGGAAAAGGAAATGCATACAAAAAGAGTGATTCCCTGTCTGGATATCAAGGACGGAAGAGTGGTCAAGGGAGTGAAATTCGTAAATCTCATGGACGCGGGAGACCCTGCGGACGCTGCGGCGGCCTACGACAAAGCGGGAGCCGACGAAGTGGTATTTCTTGACATCACGGCGTCTTCGGACAGACGCGCCACCCAGTTAGAATGGGTGAGGCAGGTGGCCGGAAGGCTGTTTATCCCCTTTACGGTGGGCGGCGGAATCCGCACCGTGGAGGATTTCAGGGCGATTTTGCGAGAGGGAGCGGACAAGGTCTCCGTGAACAGCGCGGCGATTATGAATCCTCATCTGATTTCCGAGGCCGCGGACAAATTCGGCAGCCAGTGCGTGGTGGCGGCCATTGACGCCAAGAAGCGCAGGGACGGCGCCGGATGGAGCATTTATAAGAATGGCGGCCGAGTGGATATGGGAATGGATGCGGTGGAATGGGCCATGGAAGCAGAGCGTCTGGGGGCAGGGGAGATTCTCCTGACCAGCATGGACGGGGATGGCACAAAGGAGGGCTATGATCTGGCGCTGACGAAGGCTGTGGCGGAGGCTGTGAGCATCCCTGTCATCGCGTCCGGCGGCGCGGGGAAACCGGAGCATTTCTATGAGGCGCTGGCGGAGGCAGGGGCGGAGGCCGTATTGGCGGCGTCGCTGTTCCATTACAAGGAACTGGAAATCCGGCAGGTGAAGGAATATCTCAGGGAGAGAGGAGTCAGCGTGCGCCTATAGGGGGCTAAAATGCGGACTTTCCGCTATACGGCTGGCTGAATGGGCGGGCGTGTACATTCAGGCGGGGAGCAGATTTAGGAAATTGCTGCCTTTGCGGTACAAACGCAGCTATGCTGACTTTGCCATTGCCTGCGGGAGCCAAATACCCTGCAGCAAGCTGAAGGGAATAAAGACTTAGCAGGGATACGGGTTTTTGGCTGTGCAGTAATATGAGGCTGACAAAAGAAGAAAGGATGGATTTAGGATATGGCAATGATTGAAAATGACTGGTTAGGGGAGCTGGAAGGGGAATTTCAGAAACCATACTACAAGGAACTGTATCAATTTGTAAAAGAAGAGTATAATACAACACAGATATTTCCCCCTGCGGACGATATTTTTAACGCATTCCATCTGACGCCCTTAAGCGAGGTAAAGGTGGTGATTCTGGGGCAGGATCCCTATCACGATGTGGGACAGGCCCATGGGCTTTGCTTTTCCGTGAAGCCGGAGGTAAAGATTCCGCCTTCTCTGGTGAATATTTACAAGGAGCTCCATGACGATCTGGGCTGTTATATTCCCAATAACGGTTATCTGGTAAAATGGGCGAAACAGGGAATACTGATGTTGAATACGGTTCTGACCGTGAGGGCCCATATGGCGAATTCCCACCGGGGCAAGGGCTGGGAAAAGTTCACGGACGCGGCCATTGCGGCGTTGAACAAGCAGGACAGGCCCATTGTGTTTATTCTGTGGGGACGGCCGGCCCAGACGAAGAAGAAAATGCTGAACAATCCCAAGCATTTGATTCTGGAGGCGGCGCATCCAAGCCCTTTATCCGCCCATAACGGATTCTTCGGCAGCAGGCCCTTCAGCCAGACCAACCGTTTTCTGGAAGAGCATGGGCTGGAACCCATTGACTGGCAGATAGAGAATGTGTGAGATTACGGAAAGGCATGGTATTACAATGGATAAAAAGGCTTTTGTCACCAAGGAAATGATTGAAGAGATTGTGAAGACCTATCCCACCCCCTTTCATATTTATGATGAAAAAGGGATTCGGGAAAACGTCAAAGCGTTGAAGGAGGCTTTTTCATGGAATAAGGGATATAAAGAGTTCTTTGCCGTGAAGGCGGCGCCCAATCCCTTTTTGATCAATATTTTACAGGAGTATGGCTGCGGCTGCGACTGCTCCTCCTACACGGAGCTGATGCTGAGCGACGCCGCGGGGGTGAAAGGGGAGGATATTATGTTTTCCTCCAATGACACTCCGGCGGAAGATTTCAGGCTGGCGGCTAAAATCGGCGCGATAATCAATCTGGACGATATCACCCATATAGATTTTCTGGAAAAGACGCTGGGATATCTGCCGGAGACCTTGAGCTGCCGCTACAATCCGGGAGGATATTTTTCTCTGGGGACGGATATTATGGATAATCCCGGGGACGCAAAGTACGGATTCACGACGGAACAGATGTTTGAGGGCTTCCGTATTTTAAAGGGAAAAGGCGTGAAAAATTTCGGCATTCATGCGTTTCTGGCAAGCAATACCGTCACCAACGAATATTATCCCACCTTGGCAAAGCAGCTCTTTGAGCTTGCGGTCAGGTTGAAGGAGGACACCGGCGTCCATATCGGCTTTATCAATTTGTCCGGCGGCATCGGCATTCCGTATCGTCCTGAGCAGGAACCCAATGACATTAGGCTCATCGGCGAGAGCGTCAGAAGGGTATACGAGGAGGTATTGGCGCCTGCGGGCATGGGAGATGTGGCGATTTATACGGAGCTTGGGCGCTTTATGATGGGGCCCTTCGGGCATTTGGTGACGAAGGTGATTCACCAGAAGCATACCCATAAAGAATATCTGGGGGTGGACGCCTGTGCGGTAAACTTGATGCGCCCGGCCATGTACGGCGCGTACCATCACATCACGGTGCTGGGAAAGGAGAACCGGCCCTGCGACCATAAGTATGACGTGACGGGTTCTCTGTGTGAAAATAACGATAAATTTGCCATTGACAGAATGCTGCCCGAAGTGGAAATCGGGGATTATATCGCCATCCACGATACGGGTGCCCATGGCTTTTCCATGGGCTACAATTACAACGGAAAGCTCAAATCGGCGGAGCTTCTGCTGCATGAGGACGGGAGCGTGGAGATGATCCGCCGTGCGGAGACGCCGAAGGATTATTTTGCAACCTTTGACGGGTTTGAGATTTATCATAAAATGTTTCCGGACGGATGACGGTTGAATTGTGGAAGGGCAGGTATATATGAGATATCCGAAATTTCTGCCCAAGGGAGGCGCCATAGGCTGTGTGGCGCCTTCTTTTGGGTGTTCGATTGAGCCGTATCGGACGGCTTTTGACAATGCTTTGAAAAAATGGAAGGAAATGGGCTATGGGCTGGTTTTAGGCCCTAACTGTTATGCGGATAAGGGGGTCGGAATCAGCAATTCGCCGGAGAAGTGCGGTCAGGAAGTGATGGATATGTTTCTCTCCGGGGAAGCGGACTGCCTGATTTCCTGCGGGGGCGGGGAGCTGATGTGCGAGATTCTCCCCTATGTGGATTTCAAAAAGCTTTCGGAGGCGGAGCCCAAATGGTTTATGGGCTACTCCGACAACACGAATCTGACGTATCTGCTGGCCACGCTGTCGGATACGGCTTCCGTCTATGGACCCAATGCGCCCGCCTTCGGCATGGAGCCGCAGCATCCGTCGCTTTTTGACGCCATGAGCATTTTAACCGGGGAACAGCGTGTGGTGAAAGGGTACGGGATGTGGGAGCAGGAATCCGTGAAAAATCCTGAAAATCCGCTGCAGCCCTATCATTTGACCGAACCGCTGGCCATCCGGAGCTTCGTGGGTATGGAGGAAATCACATGGGGCGGGAAGCCGGGGCGGGAGCGGCGTTTTGTGGAAGGGGAGTCTTCTGTAGAAGGGAAGCATTCTATGGAAGGGGAGCCTTCTGCGAAAGGGAAGCATTTTATGGAAGGGGAGCATTCTGTAGAAGGACAGCTTTCTGCGAAAGGGAAGCTTTTTATGGGGGAGCCTTCTGCAGAAGGGAAGCTTTCTATGGAAGGGGAGCCTTCTACAGAAGGGAAGCATTCTATGAAAAAGGAGCCTTCTGTGGAAGAGTCCTCTGCGGAGCCCCTGCGGTTTCAGGGAAGGCTTTTGGGCGGCTGTATGGACTGCCTTGTGAATCTTCTGGGGACGAGGTTTGACAGGACGAGGGAGTTTGTGGAGCGTTACAAGGAGGACGGGATCCTATGGTTTCTGGAAGCCTGCGATTTGAATGTCTTTGCCATTCGCCGAGCCATGTGGCAGATGGAGGAAGCGGGCTGGTTTCGCTATGCGAAGGGCTTTTTGATCGGCAGGCCTTTGAACGGAGCGCCCATGATGGGACTGGATGTGTATCAGGCCGTGCTGGAAACGGCGGGGCGCAAGAATGTGCCCGTGATTATGGATGTGGATTTGGGGCATCTGCCGCCCATGATGCCGCTGGTGACGGGCAGCATCGGGGAGGCTGTGGTGCGGGGGAATGAGATTGAGATTGGGATGAGGTATTCTTGAGAGGCGCGGAAGGCGGCAGGGGCATCGGAGCGGGCAGGGAGGATGTGGTGCTTTTGAACGGATGCCGGATAAAATGCTTTGATTACAATTGACTTCATCAAGCGGTATACGGAGGAGATATTAGGACATGGAGCCGGAAGACAGAATAAAATATGCAAAACGCGCATTGGATGGCATTGCATTGGGGGATTGTTTTGGGCAGACTTTCTTTATGCCGGACGAGACGGCGCGCCAAAAGATAAGAGACAGGGAGATTTTGAAGGAGCCGTGGTATTTTACCGATGACACCGTGATGGCCATAGGGATTTACCGGGTATTGGAAAAGCATGGGAAGATAGACCAAGACGAATTAGCCAAGGTATTCGCGGAAAATTATGCCTTAGATTGGCACCGGGGATATGGAGGAACGGCACATTCCATTCTGCGGAGCATCGGGGAAGGAACAAATTGGCGGGAAGCGGCATCAAATGCTTTTGACGGAATGGGGTCCATGGGAAACGGCGGCGCCATGCGCGCCGCGCCCATAGGCGCTTATTTTGCGGACGATATGGACAAAGTTTTGCACTATGCCAAGGCGTCCGCAGAAGTCACACATGCCCATATTGAGGGAATCGCAGGCGCAATGGCCGCCGCCGCGGCGTCCGCGCTGCTTTTGAATAAGAAACAGGGATGCTATTTTGGAGAGGGAGCAGTTTTTCTGCGTGATGTGGCGGATAAGCTGCCGGAAAGCGACACCAAATATAAAATTTTGTCTGCGGTTCCCATAAAAAAGGAAAGCAGCATAGATTATGCGGTCTCCGTGCTTGGAAACGGAATGATGCTGACGGCGCAGGACACAGTTCCGTTCTGCTTATGGTGCGCGGCGTATCATTATGCCTCTGTTGAGGAAGCATTGTGGACGGCGGTTTCGGCTCTGGGCGACAGGGATACCATATGCGCCATCGTGGGCGGGATGGTTTCTCTTTATGCGGACGAGCTTCCGCAGCAGTGGCTTGATTATGTGGAGCGGCCGGAGACTTCCGTGTTTTTCCGTTCCGGACAAGCCTGATTCGCAGCTGGAAGAAGGAATTCTATCAATGTCCCTAAGGGGCCTGTCGATTTCCTGCAGGCGGCCTAAATGAGAAACTTTCGCTTTCGGTGAGTGTTTATTCCCGCGAGGGTCACAAGTTTCGAAAGAAAATGTCAAGGTGTCCAAAGGCCAAGGTAAAGGCCGCCTTCAGCTTGCAGCGGGGTCTTTGATTTTAAAGCGCAGGGAAAATGCGAGTATGCCAAATCGGCGGAACCGCCTGCGATGCAGCCTGTGGTTGAGAATGTAAGAATTATCTTCAATATATTTCGGATTGCAGTTTAATATGGTTTGCTGTATAAAGGATATATGGAAAATAATTTTGATAGGGGGTTGCCTTATGTTGAATCAAGCGGATTTTGGAAGGAGATTGCGATTCTTTCGCAGGTTAAGTAAACTCTCGCAGAAGGAGACTGCTTTGAAAATGGGAGTATCCGAACAAGCAGTATCGAAATGGGAGAACGGGGAATGCCTTCCCGACGTGTACCATTTGAAACTGCTTGGAAAGATTTTAAATATTTCGGTGGATACTTTATTGGATACGGAAAGGGATAGACCGGAGAAAGTAATAGAAATAATAAAAATTGGCGGAGCCGAATTTGAAATCATAGAAAAACCGGAAACAATTCTCGGGGGAAAAATAATATATGCGGAAAAGCATAAGGATATAGATGGATTTCATCATGCGATAGAAGCGACGACGGAAGAAGAAAAACAAGCCGCATATGGTCTGCTTCGCGAAAGTGCGGTGCCCGTCACGGATATTCAGTTAAGCGTTAATTTCTGGCGGGAATGGAAGAGCCGGGCCTATGGATTTGTGCGGGAAGTATGGACCCAAAATCAGCCGGAGGGCATAGAAGTATATAAATTGCCGCCGTCACTGTATATAAAAGCATATACGGACAGGGAAACCGCGAGGCTTCTGGCAAAAGAAGAATGCGAACCATGGGAGCTTTTTGCATATATCAGAAATTTCTTTATGCCGTCCCATGGTTTTGCAATGGCTGATAACGGAGCGCAGGAATTGGAAGTGTTTGATTCGTTTGAACATAGGACCGGATACGCGTATATGCCCGTAAGGAAAAATTCCTGATTGCGGCCTGCTGTTTTGAACACGACGAAATGACGGATGATACATTTTGGGATAAGGTGAAAGCCGGATGATATGACGATCTGCCCATTGGCTTCCAAGAGAGCGTTTAAAAAACTGCGTTTACTGCTGCATTTGACAGTCGATAACAATGGTTTAGAAAAATTTTAGAATTCCGCAAATGCCCATTTTTTCGGCGTTTGCGGGGAATTATTAGCACTCGTTTTAAATGAGTGCTAATTTTCTCTTGACTTTTAGGAAAGTCAGTTTTAAACTTGACTCATGACAATAAAGGTTTGTCCGACGCATATGTGACAGTTTCAATAGACAAGCAGACATGAGAATCATTTCGACGTGATGATTCTTTCTCTGACGGGCGGTCGGATGGCTGTCCGATACAAAAGCAGAGTATTTCGCAGGTCTTATTTGGGGCGATAGGATATGGCAGGGCAGAACCGCGGCCTCAATATATTAAAAGAAAAAGAAAGGAATGCTGCAACATGGGAGAATCCAACACAGTAAAAAACGGCAATTTATCAATCAACAGTGAAAACATTTTTCCGATTATCAAGAAATGGTTATATTCCGACCATGATATTTTTTACAGGGAGCTGATTTCCAACGGCTGTGACGCCGTGACGAAGCTGAAAAAGCTGGATATGATGGGAGAGTACGCCCTGCCCGACGGATATAAGGCAAGGATCGACGTGATTGTCAATCCGGAGGAAAAGACATTGACAGTTATTGATAACGGCCTTGGCATGACGGAAGAGGAAGTGGACGAATATATCAACCAGATTGCCTTTTCCGGCGCCGCCGACTTTATCGAGAAATATAAGGACAAGAGCAATGCGGACCAGATCATCGGTCATTTCGGCTTAGGCTTCTATTCGGCCTTTATGGTGGCGGACGAGGTGCATATCGATACCCTGTCCTACAAGGAGGGCGCGAAGCCCGTCCATTGGGAATGCGACGGCGGCACGGAGTATTCCATGGGAGAAGGGGACAGGACGGAGGTGGGCACCGCCATCACTCTGTATTTGAACGAGGACTGTCTGGAATTCTGCAACGAGTACAAGGCCCGGGAGGTCATCAAGAAATACTGTTCCTTCATGCCCACGGAGATTTATCTGACCAAGGCCAACAGTCAGGAGACGCAGATTATCAAGGCAGACGAGAAGCTGGCGGATGATGTGGTTCTGGAGGAAATCCATCCCGAGAAAAAGCCCGCCCCGGAAAAGAAATCCGAGGGGGACTCTTCCGAAGAACCGGCAGAGATAGAAGAGGACGACAGCGACAATGTGGAGAAGCTGAAAATCAAGAAGCGTCCGGAGCTGCTGAACGAGACCACGCCTCTCTGGACAAAGAATGCTAATGACTGCACGAAGGAAGAATATTTGGAATTTTACCGCAAGGTATTCCATGATTATAAGGAGCCGCTGTTCTGGATTCACCTGAATATGGATTATCCGTTTAACTTGAAGGGCATTCTCTATTTCCCGAAGATTAACATGGAATACGAGTCCATTGAGGGAACCATCAAGCTGTACAACAATCAGGTGTTTATTGCGGACAATATCAAAGAAGTGATTCCTGAATTCCTGCTCTTGTTAAAGGGTGTGATCGACTGTCCGGATCTTCCGCTGAACGTGTCCAGAAGCGCCCTACAGAACGACGGTTTTGTGAAGAAGATTTCCGAGTTTATTTCCAAGAAGGTGGCGGATAAGCTGTCCGGCATGTGCAAGACGGATAAGGAGGAGTACGATAAATATTGGGATGATATCAGTCCGTTCATCAAGTTCGGATGCTTGAAGGACGATAAGTTCTGTGAGAGAATGAATGATTATATCTTGTTCAAGAATCTGGACGGCAAATATCTGACTCTGCCGGAATGTCTGGAAATTAAGCCCTCCGAAGACGCCGCAAAGGCAGCGGATGGCGATGCGAAGGCTCAGAACGGGACGGACGGCGAGGCTGGCAGCGGTGCGGATGAGAATTCCAACGGTGCTGCGGGTGAAGCTGGTGGTGCAGCGGATGAGGGTACCGGAAAAGAAGCCGGCGGCGCGGTGGATGAAAACGGCGAGAAGGTGGAGGCGGAGGTAGTGTCCGACGATACTTCTGCCGAGGAAAAAAAGAAGGATAAAATCATTTACTATGTCACCGACGAAAAGCAGCAGGGACAGTATATCAAGATGTTTAAGGACGCCGGAATGGATGCGGTTATCCTCACGCACAATATCGACCAGCCTTTTGTACAGCAGCTGGAGTCAAAGAATGAGGGAATCAGGTTCCAGAGGATTGACGCGGATGTGACGGACGCCTTAAAGTCCGAGACTTCTGAGGAAGCGGCGAAAGAATTGGAAGCACAGGCGGAGAGCCTTGGAAAGATTGTGAAGAAGGCCTTAAACAATGATAAGCTGGCAGTCAAGGTGGAGAAGCTGAAGGATGAGAAGATTTCTTCCGTGCTGACCCTGTCCGAAGAGACCAGACGTATGCAGGATATGATGAAGATGTATTCCATGCCCGGCATGGACATGGGCGGATTTGGCGGCGGAGAGGGTGAGACGCTGATTCTCAATGCCAACAACGCCTTGGTTCAGTATGTGACAGAGCATCAGGAAGGCGAAAATGTGGACATGATCTGCGAGCAGCTCTACGATTTGGCCAAGATTCAGCAGTCGCCCCTGTCTCCGGAAGCCATGACCAAGTTTATTGCCAGAAGCAATGAAATCATGATGATGCTGACAAAAGCATGATGGCGGCAAAATAAAGCAGTACTACGATAAAGGCATTGTTTGGGGCACTTTCTGTAAGGAAGGTGCCCCAAGGCTTTTGTATTTTAAAGTCAATTATTCCGCTGCAAACAACTGGATATGGAATTTGACGTGCTCCAAGGGCAATGCGTCCATAGGACGTTATGGTATTGAATCTAGCTTACAGCGGATGGTTTTCCGGATTTTGACGATTTATATGCTAATTTGGCAGAAGAACTTTTCAAGTGTGTTTTGTGGTGCTATAATAGGTGAGGAGAAATGCCTGCGGCAAAGGCTGTGCGGCATAGCATGTTAAAGCTTGAAGAACTATGCTTTGGGCTGTGGAAGCTTAGAACGCAGTCCGGCGAAAAGTGCAAAGCAGATAATGCTTACGGAT
This sequence comes from uncultured bacterium, assembly GCA_948467735.1. GTDB lineage: Bacteria > Bacillota > Clostridia > Lachnospirales > Lachnospiraceae > Acetatifactor. The sequence goes on along the minus strand of CAOKFN010000020.1, from coordinate 61,158 downwards.
GAGAATGTCTGCCAAGCCGCCCGATTCATGGACAGCGGACACTATGAGCAGGCGGCAGTGAAAAAATCGTCTCTAAGCGGACGCATAGAAGAAAGCTGTATTTCAGAGACGGAACAAACTGCCCAAAACGGCAGTGAAAAAGCCGTCTTTAAGCGGAAGCATAAGGAGAGCCATACACCAGAGGCCCCAGCATTCCCTGCAAACGTTTATTTGAAAGAGAGGAAGTACATAATGGGTACTTATTACAGACACACAAGAAGCGAGAAAGCGGAGGTGCCGTATTCTTTTCAATGCGAGCACTGCGGAAAGAACAGCGGCGCCCTGCGGGCGGTCATTAACGGCCCCGAGGCTGAGGACAACAGCAATTTTAAGACATTAAATGAGGAGCGGGAGGAAAAGCTCTGCAGACGGGCGCATGAGAACCTTGTCCGGGAAATGAAGAGCATCCATAAGGACGCCGTAGAGAAAAAGATATTTTCCACAAATTTCATTGACAAATGCCCCCATTGCAGCCAGCCTCAGTCATGGGCGGTTTCGGGCCTGAAAAAGAAAATGTTTGAAAATCCGATCGTCTGTCTGGGCGTGGGGGCGGTTATCAGTCTGCTGGCCGTGCTCTGCCATTATTTTACCGATATGGAATATGTGACGCTTCCTTTGGCAGCCGGGATTTTCGCCGTGAGCGCGGCGGCCGCCGTCGTATGCCTGCTCTGGAATATGGCAAAGATAAGCGCGAAGACCAAGAAGACCTCCTCCGGCGCACAGAACCTTCCCGTCATTGAGTGGGGAGCTGTTCAGGGCCTGTTGAATGAATAGTGCGCCATGTATACATATTCGCTTCGGCCCGGATACTATCAGCAGAATGTTCCCCGGCTGGCCATAGGGGGTCATGGGAAAATTTATTCCATTTGGAGGGACGGCGTCCCTTGTCTGGAAATAGAAACGGACGCTGACTCTTGGAATCCCTTTGACGCGGAATGCTTTTTTCAGGAGTATTTCTGCATCGGGAAGGGGATGGAAGTATATTTTATTCATCTTCCCCAAGAGGGGGAAATGCATCCCATGGGAGAGGAGCATCCCATGGGAGAAGTGCATCCCATGGAAGAAGTGCATTCCATGGGAGAAGGGCATTCCATAGAACAAGGGTATCTCAAAAGCAGACAGCATTCCATAGAATTTAAGATAGTTCCATGCGACATGTACTTTGGGTATTTTTATGAACATGGGGATAGATTATATATAGCTTCCGATTCCCGGCTTCGATGCTTTGATTCCGACTGCACGCTGATTTGGCAGACAAAGGAAATCGCGGTGGACGGCGTGGTCGTAAAAGAATTTTCGGAAGACACCGTTTCCGTCTCCTGCGAAACAGACCCGCCGGGCGGCTGGGTGCGGCATCTAATTTCTCTTCGGGACGGGGAAATCATAGCATAACCGCATCAAAAAACCTTGTCGCAGCAGTATCCGCCCCCTCTTTGAAAGAAAACATGAAGGGGCGGATGCCTGCGGCTATGGCGGCATGATCATTCATACAATTCTGTCATAGATTTAGTACACAGCTGTCGCGCGTTTATTCCCGCGAGGGTAACAATTCTTTAAAGGAAATACTAACATGTCCAAAGGATGCATTCAGCTTATCGCGGGGCATTTAATTTACCGCACATATTTTTCAAGAACGGCTTTCACAGCGCCTCTGCCGGAAGAAAGCTCCGAGAAATACTTTTTCACAAGCTCCGCCATCCCAATTTCCACCAGATTGACTCCGAATATCTTTTCATTGGAGAGCAGTTTATCCAATTTCGACAAATCTTTAGGCGCGTCGTCCAGCTGATATTCCGCCACATAAGCCCCCGCCGCTTCCGATAAGGGGTCGGGGCTTAAGGGGAAGGCATTGCCCTCGTCGTCCACAGCCATCAGATAGCGAAGCCATCCTGCGAATACCAGCGGTATCAGCTTTAAATCCTCCACTTTTAAATGAGGGTCCTTTTGATATGCTTTTATGGTTTCTCCGAAACGGATGGCCAGCTTCTGGGAGGTGTCGGTGGCAATGCGCTGAGGGGTATCCGGCATAAAAGGATTCGGGATGCGGACATTCAGCACTTGATCGATAAATTCCTTCGGGTCAAGAATGCCGGGATTTATCACCACGGGAAGTCCTTCCCGATAGCCGATGATTTCCACCAGCTTCCGCAGCAGGGGATTTTTCATCTCCTCGGAAATCAGAGTATAGCCCAGCAGGCATCCGTAGATGGCCAGCGTGGTGTGGAGGGGATTTAAGCAGGTACAGACCTTCATTTTCTCCACCTTGTCCACGGTTTTCCTGTCTGTGAAAATGACGCCGCCCTGTTCCAAGGGGGGCCTGCTGCCCGGAAAGGCGTCCTCGATTACCAGATATTCGCATTCCTCCGCGTTTACAAAGGGGGCGATGTAGGTATTTTTGGATGTCACCACCGCGTCCAGCTCTTCAATTCCGTCATGGGCTAACATGGCTTCCACCTTTGCGTCGGGTCTGGGGGTGATTTTGTCAATCATGGACCAAGGGAAGGAGACCTTTGCCGGGTCTCTCACATAAGAGGCGAATTCCTTGTCCGCAAGTCCCCGCTCACACCATGCGTCCGCAAAAGCAAGTATGGCGGCCTGCAGCTTGTCCCCGTTGTGGGAGCAGTTGTCCATGCTGACCATGGCGATGGGGAGCCTGTCCTTTGAAAAACGGTGGTACAATAAGGACGCCACCTTGCCCAGATAGCCGTCCGGCTTTTCGGGGCCTTTTTCAAAATCTGCCAAAACGGCGGGAAGGGTATTGCCCTTGGGGTCGGATACCGCGTAGCCCTTTTCCGTGATGGTAAAGCTTGCCATCTGCAGGGAGGGACTTTCAAATATTTCTTTCAGCCGCGAGAACTCCTTCTCGTTGGAGCTGTCCAGAATCAGGGATTCCATGATGCTGCCAACCACGGTCTTTTCCACGGTATTGTCCGCTTTCAGGGTGGCGAGAATGGAAAGATTGTCGTGGGGGCGGTTGCTTTTTTCTATAATTTCGTAATCATAGCCTTCCGCGGCGATCAGCCCCGTATCCATAACGCCTGCGTTTAAGAGGTTCTGCACCATATTTGCCTGAAAGGCCCGGAAAATATTTCCGGCGCCGAAATGAATCCAGACGGGGCGTTCATAAGTATTTTTTTTGACGGTTTCGTAGTCGAAGGCGGGCAGATGGTATCCCGCAGCTAAATAGGCGGCGCGCTCGGCCGCCACACCGGCTCTGGTGAGTTTCATGATAGTCTCCGTTTCTGCGATAGTTTTCGCGCTATTTTATTCCCGCGGGCAATGAGCCAAGTAAATATATTTTCTTGACACAGGTATACACAGGCTGAAAGCCGTGTGCTGGGTCAAAGTAAAGATGTTAAGGTCGTTTACTAAAAAATGCCAAAGTCAGTTAATGTCAAAGCCAGCTAGGATTGACAAAGCCAGCTGAGACTGGCAAACCCAATAAATCGGCTTGGCAGATGCCGCGGGGTATTTGATCAGGATAGGGATATTATTTCTGAGGAGCGGTTTTTTTATGCTGTTTTTCAATGGCCTCCCACAAGCCGTTTAAGTAGGCCGCCCCCAGCGCCCTGTCGTACAGTCCGTACCCGGGCATTGCGGTCTCGTCCCAAATCATGCGTCCATGGTCGGGGCGGATGGGGCCGTCGAAGCCTGTCTCATACAGGGCAAGCATAATTTCATACATATCAAAGGTGCCGTCGCTGGACAGATGGGCGGATTCCTCAAAATCTGTGGGAGAGTTAAATTTCAGATTCCGCACATGGGCGAAATGAATTCTGCCCTTCAGGGAACGGATCATGTCCGGCAGGTCGTTTTCCAGATTGGTGCCGTAGGAGCCGGAGCAGAATGTGACCCCGTTATGAGGGTTGTCCACCATGTTCATCATCCGGAGGATATTCGCCTTGGAGGTAATAATGCGGGGCAGTCCGAACACGCTCCATGCGGGGTCGTCGGGATGGATTGCCATGTTAATGTGGTATTTGTCGCATACGGGCATAATGCGCTCCAGAAAATATTTTAGATTGTCGAAGAGCTTTTCCTCGTCCACATCTTTGTATAATTCAAATAATTCCTTGATATGGGCCATGCGTTCCGGCTCCCAGCCGGGCAGGACGGCGCCGCATGCGTCGCTGCTGATGGAGGCGAACATATCCTCCGGTTTCAGGGCGTCCACCGCTTCCTGCGTGTATGCCAGCACCGTGGAGCCGTCGGGACGGACTCTGGCAAGCTCCGTCCGGGTCCAGTCAAACACGGGCATAAAGTTGTAGCAGACCAGATGGATGTCCGCCTGCCCCAGACGTTCCAGAGTGGCGATATAATTGTCAATGTACTTGTCCCTGTCGGGAGTGCCGGCCTTAATGGCATCGTGGACGTTGACGCTCTCAATGCCCGCCAGCTGCAAGCCCGCCTCCTCGATTTCTTTTTTCAGGGCCAGAATGTCGGCGGTCTCCCATACCTCCCCCGGAGCTGTGCCGTACAATGTGGATATCACTCCCGTGACGCCGGGAATCTGCCGGATTTTTTTCAGAGATACGGTGTCGTGCCCGCTGCCGTACCAGCGTAATGTCATCTGCATCATGAATCCTTCCTTTCCGTTTTCTTTCCTTATTGTTCATTTGACCCCGGCGGTTCCGGAGCCGTTTTACATAATATTTCGGGAAAAATGATTTCCTAAGATATTTTATGGCATAATTGTTTTATGCTGTGGTATTATTCTTTTATATTATGGTATTATTTTCACGAGGGTCACATACCCCGCCCTTTATGGAGCTTCTATTTTGACGCTTCGATGTCTGCGGCGGGAGCATCTTCCTGCCATGGTACAGGCCTTTTATGCGATGAAACATTTCCTGCCATGGAATAATCCTCCATATTATAGTGTAAACATTGCATACTATAGTATAATCCTTTCATGCCATGGTATAATTATAACAGTAATTTCCAGATTTTCCTACTATATATAAGATTTTTTTGCCATAGCGGGCAGAAATGCGGCTTTAATGGCGGGCAGCGGGGCGGCGGACGCTTTGCGAGACAGTATTCTGTCCGGTTTGGCCGCCAATGGTCCAACGCTATGGCCGATGCGCTGCATACACCGTTCTGAACGCTATGGCCGGATGCATTGCAAACACGGCTCCGAAGACTATGGCGCCCAGTTTTAGAGAGAAGATTTCCCGGAGGCAGATAAGAATATGTCCGAATTTGTCAGAGTTCCATTTACCAAAGCCATGAAAAAGACCCATACCATCCTTTTGCCGGAAATGCTGGAATATCATTCCCCTTTTCTACAGGCGGCCTTTGAGGCAAGCGGCTACCGTTTTGCGGTGATGGAGGGCAGCAGCCGCCTAAAGGAGAAATCCCTGCGCTATATCAATCACGACTACTGCTATCCGGGCGTGCTGATTATTGGCCAGATTCTGGACGTGCTGGAAGAGGGGAAGTATCCGGCGGACAAAATCGCCTTTATGGAGCCTCAGGCCGGGGGCGCATGCCGGGCGGGAAATTATTATCATGTCATTATCAAAACCTTAAAAAAATACGGGCAGCCGCAGATTCCCGTCATTTCGTTAAATTATAAGGGACAGGAAAAGCATCCGGGCTTCCGCATCACACTCCGCCTGTTTCGGGACGCAGTCACGGCGGTCTGCTGCGGCGATTTGCTGATGAGCCTCTATCAGCAGGTCAAACCCTACGAATGCGAACCCGGCGCCGCGGACGCGCTGCGAAGGCGGCTGGAAGCGGAGATTGCCGGACGGATAAAATCACATCGTCTGGGGGCGGGGGGAAGACGCGCCGTTTACAGGCATATGATAGAAGCGTTTGATCAGATTCCCGTCCGAAAAGTTTTCAAAAAGAAAGTCTGCGTTGCCGGGGAGATTTACATCAAATTTTCCGCTCTGGGGAATCATCATCTGGAAGAATACTTGGATAAGCGGGACTGCCAGTGTGTGATGGGGGGATTTATCAATTATGCCATTTATGTTCTGGACAGCGATTACCGGGCGTATATGGCGGATACCCCCAAACCGGTTCTGCGAAGGGGTTATGATTTTGCGATTTCTTATCTGGAAAAAATACAGCGGGAGCTGTATGAGGAAACGGCGGCACATGGACGCTTTGAGATGGACCCGCCGTTTGCCCGGTTGAAGGAGCGGGCGCTTCAAACCGTAGGCTGCGACTGTATCACGGGGGACGGCTGGCTTGTGGCGGCGGAGGCGGAGGCCGCAGTGGAACGGGGATGTAAGCATGTACTGATTGTCCATCCCTTCGGCTGTCTGGTCAGTCATGTGAGCGAGAGGGGAATCGTAAAAAAGTTAAGGGAATTATATCCGGATGTGAATTTTCAGACCATTGAATACGACTATGATTCCAGCGACGCCCTGCGAGAGAGCAGAATTCTGCTGGGATTGAGCGGCGGGGGAGGATTCCTGTGAGGAATATTTTCTGGGGGAGGGGAGGCGCAGCAGCTTGCGAAGCGAAGCCGGGAGGAACTGCTTCGGCTATAGAGGACGGATGCAAAGGAAGGGCTGTATGGCAGGCTGCTGCGGCTGACTGTGATGGCGCTTTCTGGTTTGAGCGTGATGCTTCAAAGTCCTTAAATTTTAGGAATGACCGTACCGCTTTAAAATTGTTGAGTTCTTAATGTGATAGCAGTGCTCAAAATCGCTGAGGCCCCAAGCGTTTTGATTTCAATAGTTATCAGCCCGGTTCGGCTATTCTTGAGACGCCCACGTAGATTTCGGATATTTCATACCAAGTGGGATAGTCGGTGACGCCTGTCTGGGGCAGATGGAAAATTCTCTGGAAGGTGCGCACCGCGTCGGCGGTGGCAGGGCCATAAATTCCGTCTGCCGTAATGGAGGGGATGGCGGGATAATTTCTGGCAATACGGTTTAACTGTGTCTGAAGCTGTCTGACTTTATCCCCCGAGGCACCGATTCCCAAATCATAGCCGGGCCAAGAGGAGGGTACTCCGGAGATGATGTCCGCGGTATTGATATACATATCGTTTCCATAATAATATCTGATAATTTCAATGGCGGAATAGCCCTGCTCCGCAAGGTACATGGAGCCCCACTGGCTCAGGCCGGAACAGGTCACTCTGCGCCCGTCGCAGTAGGAAGTGAAGATGGGCTGTCGGACCCCCGGTCTGGACAGATAGTTGGCGAATACATTGTCCACCAGATAATCAATATTCTCGAAAATGTTCCTTCCATATATCCACTTCTGGTCGTAAGCGGTGGAGGAAGTGATGGTGAAATTATAGCCTTGGTTCCGGTACCATTCCGTGTACACCCGATTCAAGGTAAAGGACATGATTACCAGAATATTCGCGTAAAGAGCTGCCTCGGGCCAAGTGGAATAGATTTCGCAGGAGGCTACGTTTTTGATATAGTCCCTGTAACGTACCCAGTAGTTGGGGGCGGAGGGGTCGTTTGGAACGCCGTCGTGTACGATGACATATTCGGGGACGACTACACGGCTTAAAACGATTTCTCCGGTTTCTGCCATGGGCTTGATTTCGTCCTCGGGAATTTTGGGCGGATATTCTCCAAACAAGGTGTGGGCGGGGATAATCACCACCTTTTCCTCTTCCTCGGTGGAGGCTAGGGGATTCATTCGGATAGGCTGCAGGGAAAATTCGCCTGCGAGAATCTCCGAACCGGAGACCAGTACCGGCTCATAGCCTTCCGCTGTGACCTCAATATTGTATTCCGAATAGGGCTGCTGCTCGTTCTCCGGCTGAAGGGACAGTTCCAGAGGAGGGGCCGGCAGTTCTGTCACCGGGGTCTGGCCGGAGTTGTCAGTGGTAAGTACTTTCAATGGAGAACCGGGGTCTCCGGTGTAGGATATGGTAACAGTGGCGTTTTCTACGGGAACTTCGCCGATAGAAGAAACCACGCTGATTTGTATTGTACCTTCATAGGCGGTATCATTTTCTGATTCCTGCGCGATTGTCAGATTTGCTTCTGGCATAATTATCCTCCTGCGCTTATGGGCGTATACACCCAATGTCACATTTCCCGGCAGTCCCAAATGGGTTTTGGGGTTTGGCGGGCAGTGTATTCGTGCGCATTTTTGATTAGTTATGGTATCTATATGCAGATTTTTGTAAAAGGTGATAGAAAGGCATTGACGAATACGGATTTATGACGTATTATTGTATTATTAAGTTGATACAACAGGGAATATTTCTGTGTGGATTAGAGGCAGGACTGCGGCGGAGAAATTTTGCGCAGTCCACGGCAGTTTGTCTAGGGCGTATCTGAAAACTGCTTTTTCCGAGATGGCCGTCCCGAAAAGGGGGCGCGCAGAGCATAGTGCTGTAATTGGGGAAGGGTTTTCGGACACACCGGAGGAAAGGAGGAGAAGTATGGCGTGGGATTTGGTTTCGGACAGGCCGATTTATGCCCAGCTGGTTGAGAAACTTCAGGTGCAGATTGTTTCCGGTTACTATCAGCCCGGAGGGAAGCTGCCCAGCGTCAGGGAACTGGCTTCGATGGCGGCGGTGAATCCCAATACGATGCAGAAGGCGTTCGCGGAATTGGAACGGGGGGGGTTGATTGTCACTCAGAGAACCAATGGAAGACTGGTGACTGAGGATACGGAGCTGATACAGAGTATTAAGCTGAGGATGGCAAAGGGACATATGGAGACTTTTTTCGCCGGAATGCAGGAGCTTGGGTATACGACGGAGGAGGTTGTGTCGCTGATTGAGACTATGAAAGTGTGAAGAGAATTTCTAAGCCCGCAAGGTATGCGGACTAAGAAATTCTAAAGCTTCACACAGGAAGAACGCAGGAGCAGCGTTTTTCGCGGATTGTTTGTGCGTCTGCAGGAGGCACTGACGCCGAAGGAGGCATGTTAAGAAGTGTGGGAAGAAAGCCTGACGCTTATGACATTGCAGAGATTTTTTGTTGAAATCCCGCATGGCGGGTAGAGGGAGGGATGATCGATGAATGGACTAATTGAAATCGTGGGTTTGACAAAAGCCTATGATTCGCGAAATATTGCGGTAAACAATATTTCGCTGACAATGCCGAAGGGGAAAATTATCGGCCTTCTGGGGCCGAACGGAAGCGGCAAGACCACATTGATTAAGATGTTGAATGGTCTGCTGACTCCTACTCAGGGCAGCATTAAGATCAACGGTTATGACATCGGTGTGGAGACCAAGGCCCATGTGGCCTATCTTCCGGACAGGACATACTTGGCGGGCAATCAGAAGATTGACGAGATTTTGGACTATTTTTGTGATTTTTATGCGGATTTTTCCAGAGAGAAGGCAATGGAGATGCTCAAAAGGCTGAATATTAATTCCGACACCAAATTGGGCATTCTGTCAAAAGGCACAAAGGAGAAGGTACAGCTGATCTTAGTGATGAGCCGAAATGCGGATCTCTATGTTCTGGATGAACCGATTGCAGGCGTGGATCCTGCTGCCAGAGATTATATATTGAGGACCATTATCAACAATTATAATCAAGACGCTACCGTGCTGATTTCCACCCATCTGATAGGGGATATCGAGCAGGTGCTGGATGAGGTTATTTTTATGCGCTATGGCCATCTGGTGCTTTATACCTCTGTGGATAATATCAGAGAACAGCATGGAAAGTCTGTAGACGCTTATTTCAGGGAGGTGTTCGCATGTTAGGCAGATTGATGAAACATGAATGGAAGAGCACTTATAAAGCGGGCTGTCTGATGCTTTTTGCCACGCTGCTGGTAAGCTTTTTCGGATGGCTGGCGTTTCAGAGCCCTATGTGGCACAATATGGAAAACAGCAGATATAGAATCAATATTCTGGATCTTATGAGCCTCTTTACCATAGTCATGTATGTCATGCTGCTTGTGGGGGTGGCATACGGCATCTTGATCTATCTGGCGGTGCATTTTTACAAGACAATGTATACTGCTCAGGGGTATTTAACCCATACGCTGCCAGTGACGAAGCATCAGATTCTTGGAAGCAAGATTCTGGTCGGCGGATTGTGGATGTTTATGATTACGCTGGGAATGCTGTTATCCGTGGTTATATTGATCTCATCGCTGTTATCGGCGGTTATGCCGGCGGGATATTCGCTGGCGGAGGCTTGGCGTGAGATTTTAAACAGTGTGGGTGAATTGGCTGAATTTCTTAAATATGAGCTTAATGTGGATATTGGCAGTTCCCTGTTGATGGGAGTTATCTATATGCTGCTTACTCCGTTTACTACGGTGACGATACTCTTCGGCGCGATTTCGGCAGGCCAGTTTTTTACCAAATTTCGGGTGTTGATGGCCATTGTATGTTATATCGGCATTATGGTTGTAAATAGTCTGCTTAGTTCTCTCATACAGAATATTGTGATTATACAGACGTCTTTTACAGAGTATATGGACGTCACGATGACTGCCAATGTAGTGCTCAACCTGTTGATGGCGGTCGGCTTATATGTGGTATCATGGCTGGTGATCAGTAAAAAACTGAACATGGAATAAGAATTGTTGCCCTGCGGCGGAAGATTTGGTATAATGGTTACAGTTTGGCTAAGCAGCCATACTGTAACCATTATTTATGACAATAGAATTCATGCGAAGCAGGAATTCTATTGTATATGGTTGAGGAATTCATGCGAAGCAGGAATTCTATTGTATATGGTTGAGGAATTCATGCAAAGCAGGAATTCTATTGTATATGGTTGTATCGTACACGGTAACTTCCGGTTTTAAAATCTATACATGAGCAGAAGCGGGTGGCATAAATGCAGAAGATAATTGATCAGATTTTAGAGGGAAATTTTAATTATGAGAAAGGAACTATTGAATTTTCCTGTGAAAAGTTAGAATTGTTTTTAAAAAAAGGACAACGATATGAGGGATCTTTTCACATTTATGCGTCTTCCGGCCTGTTTGCGAACGGTGAAATCATTTCTTCCGATTGGAGGATGGAGTGTCTGACAAGTGAATTCTCCGGTTTTGACGCGGAGATTTTTTTCAGATTCCATGGAGAAACTCTGGAAGAAGGGGATGTGATAAAGGGCTGTTTTTATTTGATCAGCAATCAGGGAGAATTTTACCTGCCTTTTGTGGTGTCTGTGGAATATTCCGGGCTGGAATCTTCTATGGGCAGCATCAGGAATCTGTTTCAATTTGCCAATCTTGCGAAGGAAAGATGGCAGGAGGCGGTCAGATTATTCTGCTCTCCTGAATTTTCATGTGTTTTGACAGGAGAGGACGCTAAGTATGCGGAAGATTACAGAGCGCTTGACGTCGCAAAATACAGGGAGCAGAATATGGAAGGGGTGCATTCCATGGAAGGGGTGCATTCCATGGAAGGAGAGCGCTCCATGGACAGGGGACGTTCTAAGGTACGAGGACGTTCCACGGGAAAAAAATATTCCATGGATGGAGGGGCTTCCATGGAAAAGGGATATTCCATGGAAAAAGGACAATCTATGGAAGAATTTCTGCTTCAGGCCGGTAAAAAGCAAAGAGTGGAATTCTTTGTGGAAAACAGTTTGATATCCGTGGAGACGGACGCCATGAGTTCCGCTCATGGCGTGATGGAACGGGAGCTGGTCGTCGTCAGAAACGGCTGGGGATTCACGAGGCTTTATGTGAAGTGCGAGGGTGATTTCCTTTTTACGGAAAAAGAAGTTCTGACAGAAGAAGATTTTATAGGAAATCGATGCAGACTGCCGATATATATTGATACCAATGTATGCTGCAGAGGAAGACATTATGGCCGGATATGTTTGAAGCATTCCTATGGCGGGCTGGTGATTCCTGTGGAAGTCAAATCCAAGGCAGGAAATCTTACCAATCGTCGGGAGCTGTCGGAAAAGCGATATATAGCTGAGCTGATGAAATTATATCAGGCGTTTCGGCTGCGGAAAATAGGGATTGCCGCGTGGCTGAAGGAAACGGGCAGATTGGTGGAAGGAATGGCGGCAATGAATGAAAATGATATTGCGGCCCGCTTATTTCAGGCACAGCTTTTAATCACCGAAGGACGTGTAAATGAAGCCGGCTGGATATTGGATTATGTATCCGATATTTTTGGAAAGAAGCCGCCGGAGGATGTTATGCGGGCCTACTATCTATATCTTACTACACTGATTCATGGGGACGCCGCTTATATCGGTCAAGTGGCCGGAAGAGTGGAGCGCATTTATCGCCGTGACATTTCAAACTGGCGGGTGGCATGGCTGATGTTGTATTTGTCCGAAGAATATCAGAAATCCGACAGGGAGAGATGGCAGCTTTTGGAACAGCTGTTTGAGACAGGATGTACCAGTCCTGTTCTATATATAGAAGCGCTTATCCTGCTGAACAATAATTCCGCTCTGATGCGAAAGTTGGGAGGATTTGAACAGCAGACAATATATTATGGAATCCGAAAAGGTTTTTTGAAGCCCGAAGCGGCAAAGCAGACGGTCTATCTTGCAGGCAGGGTAAAGGGATATTCAAAAGTGCTGTTGAAGATTCTGGAGGCGCTGTATAGAAAAATGGAGGAAGGACAGCTTAAGGATGGAAGGCGTTCCGCGAATGTGGAACCGCACATGGATGAAATGCCTTCCATAGACCAAAGTATGCCTGCGGAAGAGAAGTATTTTACGGGAGAAGAACTGTCCGTAGAGAAGAAGCTTCTGCTTCAGGGAATCTGCACCCTGCTGATGAAAGGCGGAAAGATTGGCAGAAAATATTTTAAGTGGTATAAAGCGGGAGTGGAGGCGCAGCTTAGAATCGCAAACCTTTATGAATCTTATATGATGTCCATGGAAATGGCGGAGGAATATTTTATAGGAGGAGGACGTCCTATCGGGGAAGAGCCTTCCATGGGAGAAGGGCGTCCTATGGGAGAAGGGCATCCTATGGGAGAAGGGCATCCTATGGGAGAAGGGCATCCCATGGGAGAAGGGCATCCCATGGGAGAAGGAAATTCTATGGAAGAAGGAAATCTCATGGGAGGGAACCATCCGGAAGAGAGGGCTTCCGTGGGAGAGTATCATTCTGCGGATATGATGGTGGAAATTCCCAAAACGGTGCTTATGTATTTTTCCTACCAAAGCCATCTGGATTATGTTCATACCGCTTATCTTTATGACTATATTCTACAGAACCAAGAGAGCCTTGGAGAACTTTTCCAGACATATCGGCCCAAGATGGAACAGTTTGTCGTGGAACAGATTCAAAAGGGGCATATCAACAGGCATCTGGCGAATCTGTATCAAAAGCTGCTGCGGCCGGAGATGCTGGATGAACAGCTTGCCGTATCGTTTTCCAGACTGGTGTTCGCCCACCTTCTTCGTGTGGAAGATACCAGAATGCGGAAGGTATACGTATATCAGCCGGGAAATCTGAAGCCTTCGGAATATGTTCTGACGGAAGGATGCACATGGGCGGCTTTGTATGGAAATCGCTGTACCATTGTATTTGAGGACGCAAGGGGAAATCGCTTCCTTAAGAGTGTGGAGTATACGATTGAGAAGCTGATGATTCCGGGGAAATTTTTACGATGGTTTGTAAACATGGACACGAAAAATCCCGAACTTGATTTCTATATGTGCGATAGCGAATGCATATACAAAGGAGTATTCCATGAGGGAATAGAGAGAGAACTGAGAACGGCGGCTTCCGAAAATGTGGACGGCAGGTTCAAGAGTGAGCTTTCCATGCGCATTCTGCAATATTATTATGAAAAGGAGAACCCATGGGCGCTGGATAAATATCTGGAAGGCCTTGGGGGGCAGGAATTTACCGCAAAGCAGAGGGGCGACATTATCAGATTCATGGTGTACCGGGGGAAACATGATTTGGCCCGGACATGGCTTGAAACGTATGGTCCATATGCGGTGGAGGCCAAAATTATGTCGCAGCTTCTGGATGTTTTGATTGAGGAAGCACATATGAAGGAACAGCCTGTGCTGACGGCCGCGGCAGAGTATGTGTTCCGTAAAGGAAAGTGCAGCAGTACGACGGCGGCGTATCTGGCGGCATATTATAAGGGGATGACAAGGAATCTGCGCCATATCTGGAAGGCGGCGAGATCCTTTGATGTGGACTGCCGGCAGCTCAGTGAAAGAATTTTGATACAGATGCTGTATTCGGGGGCTTTTATAGGAGAGAAAATGGAAATATTCCGCTATTATGTCTCTCAGGGAGCAAATATTGAAGTAAAGGCGGCGTTTCTGGCACAGTGTGCGTATGATTATTTTGTGAGAGAGCGCGTTACGGAAAAGGAAGTGTTCTATGAAATACATCAAATGTATTTGTGCAAAGAGCCGGTACACAAAATCTGCAAATTGGCTTATTTGAAATATGACGCCGAAAATAAAACGGAATCGGATGAAAGCACGAAAGCAATGAGGGAAGATTTTTTGACAGATCTGGCGGGAGAGGGAATCCGGCTGGAATTTTTCAAGAAATTTAAAGAATGTCCGGCCTTGCAGCAGGAACTGATCGGTAAGACCATTATCGAATATCGCACCAGCCCCAAGGCAAAGGTACATATTCATTATGTGCTTCCGGGGGAAGCCGGGGAAGCGGCCGGATATGCGCAGGAGTGCATGAAAGAGGCATATGGCGGCGTGTTTTTTAAGGAATTTGTGTTGTTTTTCGGTGAAAGCCTGCAGTATTATATCACGGAAGAACTCGACGGAGAGGAGCAGCTGACGGAGAGCGGCACGCTTCAGAGAGGCGAGGACAGCGAAAACGAGAGAGGCAGCAGGTACGCGATGCTTAATGACATTGTGATACAAAAAACGCTTCTGGAGTTTGACAGCATGGATCGTCAGCTGGGAGAATATTATAAAAAGGATTTCATGAACAGCCGATTGTTTGAATTAAAGTAAACAGGAGTTATTTTGATTCTTCGGCATCAAGTATACTAGGGGGTGGAGCAGTATGGGACTTTTGGGCGGCAGTAAATTGATTGTAGGATATGATCTGGGCAATAAATTCTGCCAGATTAGTTATGCTGTTTCTGCGGACGGCGGGGTGGAGACGCTTTCTCAGGTGGCGGGCGCCGAGGTTTACAGTATTCCCACGGTGCTGTGCAAACGATCTGGCACAAATCAATGGCATTATGGCAGGGAGGCGGTTCGGCAGGCTGAAGAAGGACAGGGAATTCTGGTAGAAAATTTATGGGATTTGGCGCTGGACGGGGAATTAGTGGTGATAGAGGGGGAGAGATATGACCCCATATCGCTGCTGGCATTATTTTTTAAACGAAGCTTAGGGCTGCTCAGTCAGGCAGGGTCTCCGGAAAAGCTCACCGGGCTGATGGTAACATGCCAGACGCTGGACCGCAGGATTCTGGAGGTACTATACAATGTGGTGGACAGCATACATTTAAAAAAGGACAGGGTTTATTTTCTGAGCTATGCGGAAAGCTTTTATAACTATATGCTTCGGCAGCCGGAGGAACTTTGGGTGTATGCCTCCGTATTGTTTGATTATAAGGGTGAGAGCATTAAGGTTTATCGAATGGAATGCAACAGGAATACCACGCCCATAGTCGTATTTATCGAGGAGACGGAATATGGAGCGTTCCCGGCCATGGATGCGGATTTTCTAAACATTGCGGAGAATGTCTGCGGCGACGACCGCATCAGAAGCGTATTTCTGGTGGGGGATGGTTTCGGAGGGGATTGGATGAAGGATTCTCTTCGATATCTTTGTAAAGGCAGGCGGGTGTTTCAGGGAAATAATCTGTTCAGCAAAGGCGCCTGCTGCGCGATGCAGGAGAGGCTGGAGGTCAGCGAAGCGGGAAAGGGTCATGTGTTTCTCGGAAAGGACAAGCTCAAGGCCAATATCGGAATGGAAGTGTTTTGCCGCGGGGAGAGCTCTTACTGCGCGCTGCTGGATGCGGGGGTTAATTGGTATGAGGCGGAACAGACAGTGGAATTATATCTACAGGAAGGAAATGAATTAAAATTAATCATAGTGCCGTTGATCGGAAAACGGGCGAAATCCCAGAAGCTTGTACTGGATAATTTTTCGGGGACAATCGCAAGGCTTAGGCTTCATCTCTTTATGGAGGAGGAAAATCGTCTGGTGGTGGAGACGGAGGATCTTGGATTCGGAGAGTTTCGTGCCTCTTCCGGCCGGATATGGAAAGAAGCCGTTGATTTTTGAGTTGATTCAGGTAAAGGAGTACAGGGATGCGGGTAAGTGTCAGTGTAGGAGAGTATGCGAAGATACCCTATTGTGTGCCGGGGCTTGAGCGGAATGTGTACTGTGTGGAGGAGCTCTGCTATTGTATCAAAGAGAGCGCGTTCCTGCTGGATTTGTCGCTTTTGAACGACGGACTGTTAGACTGGCTGGAGAGGGAATGCGGCCTGAAAGAACTTGCGAAGGCGCTCTATCCTCTTGTGCATAAGCAAGGGTCTCTCAGTTCTTTTGCGGTGACGATTCTCCAGTACGCGGGATTTTATGATCGCGAAACGGTGCGCGAGGTGGAGAAGGTGTTAAAGCAGGCGGCGGGTTTAAGCGCTATAGAAAGGCGAAAAACCCAGATAGATTATCTGGTCACAAAGAAAAAGTATGAATCGGCGTTAAAGGGGTATGACGCACTGCTGCAGAAATGGATGGAACAGGACGCACAGGGAGCGGTAATGCCGGCGGCGTGTACGCTTGCGGCAATCTGGCATAATAAAGGGGCGGCATTTGCGGGGCTGATGCGTTATGATCAGGCGGCGGAATGCTTTCGGCATGCGTATGAGCTGGGAGGCGGGCCGGACAGCTGCGTAAGTTATCTGGCCGCAATGCGTATGCAGCTATCAGAGCAGGAGTATGAAGATTTTATGGCGGAACACGGGGATATGATTCAGGACAATGTGCTGATGAAGGAGAAATGGGAGCGGCTGACGGCAGAATGGGAGCAGAAGCCGGACTGCCTGAGACTGAACAATCGAAGCAGACTGAGGGAGAGAGACAGGCAGAAGTATATGGAGGAAACGGAGCGGCTGGTGCAGGCATTGAAAGACAATTATCGCAGAACGATAGAAGCGTGAACGGAATGAAGAAATTGTTTATGCCGTTTGCGGGGCATGGCGGGAAGGGTGTAAATATGGGATTTTTTTCTAAGATATTCAAAAAAAGGAATCGGCAGGAACAGAATGCCGACGATTGGGAAAGCATCGTTTATGACAGGGACGATGTGGACTTTCGGGATAAAGAGCAGAGAATGGAATATATCAGGAACTGTCTGGAACAGATGGAAGAAGCGGACAGGGAGATCAATCTGCTGACAGGGGAATATTCGCTTGTGACTTCTTATCTGACGGATATCGAAGAGATTGAAGCGCTGCCCGATCAGGAAAGGGAGGGGCTGAACGGTATCGCCAGAAGGCTGACCGCTTTGGAACAGGAGCGGCAGCGGTATAAGGACAGGGCGGACCGTATGAATGACGGGGATTATTACAAAATGCGCAAGCAGGAGCATGAAATCCGGGAAGGCATTGAGAAACTGAAAGAATGCGAGAATTACGGGGCAAAAGTGAAGCAGGATATGCAGCGTTTGGACAGGGAGCGCCATGCTTATGAGTATCGCAGACAGGAGCTGGATACGATGCTGAATAATCTGCGGGGAATGGCCATGATTTTCCTGACCGCGTTCGGCGTGTGCATGGCGATGCTGTTGATTCTGCAGTTTGCGCTGGAAATGAATACCAAGGTGGGATATCTGCTGGCAGTGGGCGCCATAGCGGCGGCGCTTACATGGGTGTGGGTAAAATATACGGATGGAGATCGGGAACTGCGGCGGGTGGAGTCAGGCATCAATAAACTGATTTTATTACAGAACAAGGTAAAAATACGTTATGTAAACAATAAAAACCTGTCAAATTATCTTTGCATCAAATACAATACAAAAAATGCGGCGGTTCTTGAAAAACTGTGGGTTCAATATCAGCAGGAGAAGGAAGAGCGGAAGCAGTACGCGGAGGCGGAAGCGAAAACGGAGTATTATCAAAAGATGCTGGTGGATAAAATGTCCAATTATCGTGTGGCAAGTCCTGAGAGGTGGACAGGACAGCCTGCGGCTCTTCTGGATAAGCGGGAGATGGTGGAAATCCGCCATGATTTGATTGTGCGAAGGCAGGCTCTGCGCAAACAGATGGATTATAACAATAATATATCCGAGACGGCCAAGGGAGAAATTATGGATATTGCGGATAAGTATCCCGCATATGCCCCTGAAATTATGGAGATGGTGGGACGGTATACCAATTCCTGAGTCCCAAATGCAGGGTCCGCAATGGAAAAGCTTATTGACTTATGACTTTTTGTGGGATATGATAGTTTTGGCAGTATTTTAGTGCTCTATGACGGAGCAGATGGGAGAGAATATGAGTACAGACAGATATGTAAGTCCGTTGTCCGAACGTTATGCGAGCAGAGAAATGCAGTATATTTTCTCGCAGGATATGAAATTCCGCACTTGGAGAAAGCTTTGGATCGCGCTTGCGGAGACGGAGAAGGAGCTGGGTTTAAGTCAGGATGGCAGGCCGGTTATCACGGATGAACAGATAGAGGAGCTGAAAGCCCATGCGGAGGATATCAACTATGAGACCGCGAAGGCGAGGGAACGGGAGGTTCGTCATGATGTGATGAGCCATGTGTATGCTTATGGCAGGCAGTGTCCAAAGGCGGCGGGAATCATCCATCTGGGAGCCACTTCCTGCTATGTTGGGGATAATACGGATATTATAGTGATGACGGAGGCGTTGAAGCTGGTTAAGAAGAAGCTGGTCAACGTCATTGAAGAGCTGGCAAAGTTCGCCGATAAATACAAGGCCCAGCCCACCCTTGCTTTCACACATTTTCAGCCGGCCCAGCCGACTACGGTGGGAAAACGGGCGTCGCTCTGGCTGCAGGAATTTTATCTTGACTTGGAAGATTTGGATTATGTGCTGGGGAGCATGAAGCTCTTGGGCTCTAAGGGGACGACGGGTACGCAGGCTTCTTTTTTGGAGCTTTTTGACGGGGATCAGGAAACCATTGACAAAATTGACCCTATGATTGCGGCTAAGATGGGATTTAAGGAGTGTGTTCCCGTATCGGGACAGACTTATTCCAGAAAAACGGATACCAGGGTGGCAAACGTGCTGGCGGGCATTGCGGCGTCCGCTCATAAGATGAGCAATGATATCCGCCTGCTGCAGCATTTGAAGGAAGTGGAAGAGCCTTTTGAGAAAAATCAGATTGGCTCTTCGGCCATGGCTTATAAGAGGAACCCCATGCGGAGCGAACGGATTGCCTCTCTGGCCAGATATGTGATGATCGACGCGCTGAATCCTGCGATTACCTCCGCGGCGCAGTGGTTTGAGCGGACTTTGGATGATTCCGCCAATAAGAGACTGTCCATTCCGGAGGGCTTCCTTGCGGTGGACGGCATTCTGGATCTGTGCCTGAACGTGGTGGACGGTCTGGTAGTATATCCCAAGGTGATTGAAAAGCGCCTGATGAGCGAACTGCCCTTTATGGCGACGGAAAATATTATGATGGATGCTGTCAAGATGGGCGGAAACCGTCAGGAGCTTCACGAGCGTATTCGCGAGCTTTCCATGGAAGCGGGGCGCAATGTGAAGGTGGAAGGGAAGGAGAATAATCTTCTGGAGCTGATAGCGCAGGATCCGGCATTCCACATGACTTTGGAGGATCTGCAAAAGACCATGGATCCCGTCAGATATGTGGGACGCTCCAAAGAGCAGGTGGATGCGTTCCTCGAGAATGTGATTCGGCCGGTATTGGAAGAAAATAAAGAGCTGCTGGGAATGAAGGCTGAAATTAACGTGTAATAAAATGCGTAGACATGTCTTGTATCAGAAGTCAGAAATTCAGGAGGATAAGGCCATGGGAGGATTTTTTGGAGTTGCATCCAAAGAAGATTGTGTGTTTGATCTGTTTTTTGGGACGGATTATCATTCTCACTTGGGAACCAGACGCGCCGGAATGGCGGTTTATGATAAAGAAAAAGGATATGAGAGGGCAATCCACAATATCGAAAACGCGCCCTTCCGCACCAAGTTTGATAAAGATGTAAACGAAATGAGGGGAAATATGGGAATCGGATGTATTTCCGATTTTGAACCGCAGCCTTTGATGGTCCGTTCCCATCATGGAACCTATGCCATTGCCACGGTGGGCAAGGTCAATAATGCGGACAAGCTGATTCAGGAATTATTTACCAAGGGTCATGCGCATTTTTTGGAGATGAGCGGCGGAGATATCAATGTCACGGAGCTGGTTGCGGCGTTGATAAACCAAAAGGAAAATCTGGTGGAAGGAATCCGATATGCTCAGGAAAGCATTGACGGTTCCATGACCATACTGCTTATGACGCCGAAGGGCATTTACGCCGCTAGAGATTTGCTGGGGAGAACCCCTGTGTCCATTGGAAAGAAGCAGAATGCATACTGCGTTTCTTTTGAGAGCTTTGCTTATTTGAATCTGGGCTATGTGGCTGACAGGGAGCTTGGACCGGGGGAAATTGCGGTGGTGACGCCGGAAGGTATTGATACATTGGTACATCCGGGCAAAAAGATGAAAATCTGTACCTTTTTATGGGTATACTATGGTTATCCCTCTTCTTCTTACGAGGGCATCAGCGTGGAAAAAATGCGATACAACTGCGGAACGCTGCTTGCCGAGCGGGATAATGCGGCTCCTGATATCGTAGCGGGAGTGCCGGATTCAGGCACAGCCCATGCCATTGGGTATGCGAACAGGTCGGGAATTCCTTTTTCCAGACCCTTTATTAAGTACACGCCCACATGGCCGCGTTCTTTTATGCCCGCCATACAGACCCAGAGGGATTTGATTGCGAAGATGAAGCTGATTCCGGTACAGGATTTGATTCATGGCAAAAAACTGCTCTTGATTGATGATTCCATTGTGAGAGGAACACAGCTGCGGGGAACGACGGAATTTTTATACCAAAGCGGCGCAAAGGAGGTGCATATCCGTCCTGCGTGTCCGCCGCTTTTGTATAGCTGCAAGTATCTGAATTTTTCACGCTCCGCGTCGGAGATGGATTTGATTACCCGCCGGGTATTGAAGGAGATGGGAGTGGAAACAGGCAGTCACTTAAAACCTTATGCGAATCCTGACACGTCCGAGTATAAGGAGATGGTGAATCGCATCGGGAAGCAGCTGAATTTTACCAGTCTGCGCTATCATAGACTGGATGACATGATCGCGTCTGTCGGGATTGACAGGTGCAGGCTTTGTACCTATTGCTGGGATGGTGTGGAGGAAGAGGAGGATTCATCACCGATATCAGATTCGGCGGATTCCCGGGAGGGGAAAGGCTGATTTACATGTGGGGTATATCCCGGGGGTGAAGTGAAGTATGCTGAGGTTATGTTATGTGGTGGTGGTATCTCTGCCATTTGTGATATATTATGTCTGTAAAGCCCATTATATTGAACGGCACGGGGAAAATTTTTCGGAAGAGAAACGTTATAAAATGGCAAGGAAGTGCATTTCCATTATGATGCACAACGGGCGGATTGAAACGGAATGCTATGGACAGGAGCTTCTGCCGAAAGAGGGCGGTTATGTCATGTATCCCAATCATCAAGGCAAATATGATACCTTGGGAATTATGTATGCTCACCCGAAGCCGTGTACAATTGTCATGGACGCCTATCGGTCCAAAATGCCCATTGTGGATTCTTTTATCGAGCTGGTACAGGGGAGCAGGCTGGACAAACATGATATGAAAAGCCAGATGAAAACCATCATATCGATTGCGGATGAAGTGAAAACAGGCCGACGCTATATCGTGTTTCCTGAAGGCGGATATGACAACAATAAGAATGTCATGCAGGAATTCAGGGCAGGCTCTTTCAAATGTGCCACCCGGGCCAAAGCGCCCATTGTTCCGGTGGCGTTGATTGATTCTTATAAACCTTTCGGAATCAATTCAATTCGGCGGGTCAGAACGCAGGTACATTTCCTTGAACCCATACTTTATGAAGAATATGACGGAATGACCACACAGGAGATATCGGATTTGGTAAAATCCAAGATTGCGGTGGTAATAGAGCGGCAGCTGAAAGAGAAAAACAAAAGGGGGCTTTAACAATATGCTTTCTTTCGGGCAGGCGGTCTGAAAGGGAGCATTTTTGTTAGGTAAAGAAGAAAAATGTTTGAATTGTTCACATTTTGTCACCAAACTGTATACTATATCTTATCAGAACTTATCTGTTTAACACCTTGACAGAATCATGTGTCGTTATGATATAATAAGACCATATTCAAAGCGCGTAAAAATATTGAAATAAACTGTTTGAGTGAGAGCTAAGGCTTTTGCATTATCCGTTATCACTATTTTAGAATCTAAAAATGTACAGAGATTGCTTCCAAACCGTATGTGTTCTGTTGTCATATGGTAAAGATCTGCGCTTCACGGTATGGATTTTCGTTTAACGGACATCTGTGAAGCTGCGAGAGAGTTTCAGTGATAAAGAAATGAAAGAGGACTTGGAGAGGATAAATTTGTACAGAAAATTATGATGGGGCATGATAGGTGCCGAAGGAGGAATAAGGTGGGTAATCAATTAGTATGGCAGGATCGGTTCAATATTGGGGTAGAGTTTATTGACAGAGAACACAGGAAACTATTCAGCATTATGAATAAGCTGTTTTCGTCCAATGGGCAGGAGGAGAAAGGTCAGTGGGTTTATCAGGAGGGAATTAAATATTTCAAGAATCATGCGATGAAGCATTTTACGGAGGAAGAAGTCTACATGGCTTCCATCGGTTATCCGGGCTTCGAGACTCACAGGCGCATCCATGATAATTTCCGGCAGAAAACGCTTCCGGCCCTTGAAAGGGAACTGGAACAGACAGGATATTCAACCGACGCGGTAAATCATTTTATGGGAGTGTGCGCGGGCTGGCTGATAGGGCATACATTGACGGAGGACCGTGCAATCACAGGAAAATTTGCAAGCAAATGGGTGGGACTTCTGCCGGAGGAAGAACAGGAGGCTGTGAAAAAGGTAATCATACAGCTTGTGAATGATTTGTTTGGACTCAAGGCGGCGACTATCAGCAGTCATTACGGCGGCGAAAAGTTCGGAAAGGGAATATATTATCATTTAATCTATGCTTCGAGGAATGGCGAGAGGTGGGAGGTTATATTTGTACTGGAGGAGAAGCTGCTGCTCAATACGGTGGGAAAATTGATAGGGGGCAGCTCGGACGAATTGAATACCATGCTGGTCAATGCCGCAAGGTATACTGCGCAGCAGTTTGCAAATTGTATTACAGAGCATTTTCCGTCCACTGATTTATATGAAGTAAAAGATGAAAAGCTGCTTACATATGATCAGTTTAAGAGAATGTTTGAAGGGGAGCAGCCTCAATGCAGTCTGCTTTTTGATACCGGAGAGGGATATTTCGCATACTGTGTTATTGCGCCCCAGCTTTTGGAGCAGGGCTTGGGAGTTTCCATTACAGCCGATAATGCAATGACAGAGATTAAGAATTATCTCGAAAATACTGATACAAGTCAGAAGAGAAAAATACTTGTTGTGGATGATTCCGATATGGTATGTCTGGCCATAAAGGAACTGCTGGGGAAAGAATATCAGGTTGCTGCCGTACAGTCCGGATTTTCCGCAATCAGAAGCATAACCTTGGATAGACCGGATCTGATTCTGCTGGATTATGAAATGCCGGTCTGCGACGGAAGACAAGTATTGGAAATGATTCGTTCCGAGCAGGATATGGCCAGCATTCCGGTTATCTTTCTGACAGGCACGGTGGATAGGGAACGGATTGAGAAAGTAATGGCTTTAAAGCCCGCAGGGTATCTTCTGAAAACAATGAAGCCCGCGGAGATTAAGAAAAAGATTGACGAATACTTTGGCAGATTGTGATTTTTAACGTCGGCCCCGACGCTCCCGCATGGAAGAGCCGGGGCCGCAGGTTTTTACTTACAGAGATTTTCCGGTCAGAAGTTCGTAAGCCTGCAGGTATTTTTGAATGGTTTTCTGTACCACATCTTCAGGAAGAATCCAGTTATGATCAGGATTTGCCTTCAGCCAGTCCCTTGCGAACTGTTTGTCGAAGGAAGGCTGGCCATGTCCCGGCTCATAGTCCTCCGCAGGCCAGAAACGGGAACTGTCGGGGGTAAGCATTTCGTCGCCCAGAACAATATTGCCCTCTGCGTCCAAGCCGAATTCAAATTTGGTGTCGGCGATGATGATGCCGCGGCTTAAAGCGTATTCCGCGCATCTTTTATATAATGTAATGGTATAGTCCCGCAGTTTCTCCGCATATTCAGCCCCTTTTCCGGGGAAAAATTTTTCGATATAATCCACGCTTTGTTCATAAGAGATATTCTCGTCATGGCTGCCGATTTCTGCTTTGGTGGAAGGGGTGTAGATGGGTTCCGGCAGTTTGTCGGATTCCTTTAAGCCCTCCGGCAGCCTGATGCCGCATACCATGCCGTTTTTTTGATAGCCGGCCCAGCCGCTTCCGGTGATATAGCCTCGAACAATACATTCCACGGGAATGATATCCAGCTTGCGGCAGAGCATACTGTTTCCGTCGAACTGTTCCTGTCTGAAAAATTCCGGCATATCTTTTACGTCCACGGATATCATGTGGTTTGGCAGGATATCTTTCGTCATGTCAAACCAGAATTTGGACATCTGGGTCAGAACCGTTCCTTTTTTTTCGATTTTGTTTCCGAGAATGACGTCAAAGCAGCTGATCCGATCGGTGGCCGTAATGATCAGATTGTCTCCGATGTCGTAAATTTCGCGTACCTTGCCCTCTTTTATGGGCTTAAAATTTTGAATGCTCATCTTTGTTAGCTCCTTTGGTTTACCTCCCGCCGTGACGGCAGGGTAATTGGCTTTTGCGGACATGTAATTTACCTTTTCAGTGTATTGTATTATGACAAAAAAATCAAGTATCAGCAGGCATATATTATAAAATTGTGCATTTTAAAACCGTTATAATGCATTTTGGGCGTTGGAGTATTGCTTTTTTCCACGGCGGGCAGATATAATGGAGACATCCCGCTGAGAAAGGTGACGGCCATGAAGATAACGCTGCAGAAGGTAGAGTCAGGGAATGAAGAAATATTGATACGATACTGCGAGATGACGCAGGAAATATCGGACGTGATCAAACGTTTTTCGGGCGCCTCAAGACTTGCCGGAACGAAGGAGGACGCCCAGAAGATTTATTATTTTGTCCCGGAGGAAGTGTATTATTTCGAGAGCGTGGACGGCATGGTGTATGCCTGTCTGGAGAAGGAGGTTTATCGAGTGAGGACGAAATTGGAACAGTTAGTATATCAATATGAGCCGTTGGGATTCGTCAGATGCTCCCGGACCATGGCGGTAAATCTGTACAAGGTGGAATGGCTGAAAAGCCAGCCGGGAGGGCGGATTCTGGCGGCGCTGCAGAACGGGGAGAAGATTGTGATTTCAAGAAAATATGCGGAAAACCTGCGGGAGCAGTTAAAAAAGGGAAGCCGCAGAAGCGGGGAGGCGCAGGATGGGAGATAAGAAGAAATGGTGGAAAAATGAAAAACTGCTGCGGTATCTGAGCACGGAAATCGGCATTGAATACAAAGCCTGCCTGTATTTTTTTGTCATATTATTTTTCTATTCCGTTTATCTGGTGCTGCATGGAGTTTACGAGGCCAGTCTGATCTATATGCTGGAAATGATAATAACATCCTATGGGATGGGGTATTTTCAGGTTTTGGCTCTGGGGAATTTTGACGAGGCGGAGCGGCTTTCATGGAGGGAAGCGGTTTATATTCTGCTGTGTTCGGCGCTGTATGCGGGAATCAGCTTCCTATGCGGGTGGTTTGACAGGAGCGCCGCGGCCACGGCAGTTTTCGGACTATTTTGTATTTTGGCATATCTATGCGCGTATCTTGCAAACTTGGCAAAACGCAAGATAGATACGGAGCAGCTGAATGTGATGCTTCAGGCATATCAGCAGAGAGGAGCAAAAGAGGATGAATGCCATTGAGATGAAAAACCTGACGAAAGTTTATGGGAAGAGCAGAGGGGTACAGAATATTACCATGGCAGTGGAGGAGGGGGATATCTTCGGATATCTGGGGCCGAACGGGGCCGGGAAATCCACTTCTATCAGATGTCTGCTGGGTATGATTTACCCCTCTTCCGGCGAGGCGTATGTACTCGGGCACAGAGTGGGCGGAGGCAGGAGGGCGGCTTCCGTGGAATTCTTAAAAGAGGTGGGGTATATGCCTTCGGAAGCTCATTTCTATCCTTCCATGCGGGCGGGAGAAGTGATAAAATATGCGGCCGGACTGAGGGGAATGGATTGCGGGGAGGAGGCGGAGAAGCTCTGCCGCAGGCTGGAGGTTGACACGGGTAAGAAGATCCGGGAGCTGTCGCTGGGGAATCGCAAAAAGGTTAGTATTGTCTGCGCCCTTCAGCATAAGCCCAGACTGGTGATAATGGACGAGCCCACTTCAGGGCTGGATCCCTTAATGCAGGAGGCTTTTTTTGAACTGCTTACAGAGCGCAATCAGGAGGGGATGACCTGTTTTTTATCCTCCCATGTGCTGTCCGAGGTAAAAAGATACTGCAGGCATGTGGGGATTCTTCGGGAGGGAGAATTGGTCAAGGCGGATACCGTGGAGAATATTACAAGAACAAAGCTCCATATGCTTCGGAAGGTAAAGGTATGGGGTGTGGAGGCAGTCCCCCGGATTGAGGGAATGTCCGAGACAGAAATCTGCGGCGATGCACTTACTTTTCACTATACAGGGGATATGGCGGCGCTTTTGAAGGTATTGCAGGAAGCAAAGGTAAAAGACCTGTTGATTTCGGAACCGTCGCTGGAGGAAGTATTTCTGCAGTTTTATTAAGGCAGGATTAAAAATTTTGGGCGGATGCAGCCGCGGTTTGTTTTCCATGGGCGAACAAACTGCCATAGCTGGTACAAGCTGCTATAGCTGGAGCAGACGGCAGAGCTGGCACAAATTACCGCAGGCGGTAATTTAGAATAGGAGGGATGGAATGAGATTATTAAGGCAGGAATTCAGGATGAATGTTAAGACAATGCTGGTCTGGGCGTTTTGCGTGGGGGGATTGTGTCTGGGATGTCTTCTGTTATATGACAGTCTGGGAGATTCCGTGGGTGAAATGTCCGATTATTTTGCCGAGATGGGAGCTTTTTCCGAGGCGCTGGGAATGGATAGAGTAAGCATAGGGACCCTTGAGGGATATTATGCCGTTGAAATATCGCTTCTGCTTTCTCTGGGCAGCGCCATGTACGCGGCAATCTTAGGGGCGGGGCTGTCGGCGAAGGAGGAGGAGGGGAAAACCTATGAATTCCTGAATGCAATGCCTTTGAGCAGGGGCAGGATTATAGGGGAAAAATACGGCGCCATGGCGGGACTGCTGGCGGCGTTTCACGGGATATGCGTCTGTCTGATACTGCCGGGCTTTGCGTGGATGGGAAGCATGCCAAAGATGGGAAGTTTTATGACATATCACCTCGGGGCTTTTGTCATGTGTCTGGAAATTGGGACAATCTGTTTTCTCCTCTCCGTGCTGTGCAGGAAACGGCCCATAGGAGCGGCGGTGGGCATTGTGATATTGTTTTATATGATGGATATTATGTGCAGAGTGGTTCCCGCATTGGAAAAGGCAAAATATATCACCCCGTTTTATTACAGCAATGGGGCGGATATTTTTGCAGGCGGCGGGGAATGGACGAGTGAGATCGGAATCGGGATATTGGCGCTGGGGGCGGCGTTTTGGGCGGCATACGGGGTATATGGGAGGAAAGATTTGATGTGACGGGCGGTTTGCCCTCAGCTTATCGGCGGTTTTGAAATAACAATCAAAACCGCCGATTTCCTGCGGCAGCAGAGCTGTTATCACATAAAAAGTTAAAACATTTACTGGAATTGAGCGTACAGTTGTGGTAAACTAATGATGCAGGCTGATGCAGAAAAGAATTGAGCCGTTACTTTTCAAGCGGCCATACGAGCAAAAAGCGAAGCGTTTACGAGCAGTCTGGGAGTAGCCTGCGCCGACAGACGGGAATATATGGGAGGAATCATGATGGATTTGGATTATTTATTGAATGATGTACTTGAGGAATATCTTTTAGAATGCGTCAGCGAAAAAATAGAAGAAATTTCGGAGCTGCCCAAGATGCTGAAAGATATAAATTATCTGGATGACAAACAGGAGTTTCTTAACAAAACAACAAAATGTGAGATATTAGATGTGGACGAAAATTTTGTTGATGATTATTGTGTATCAGGGAATGAAATCCATATCCAATATGAATTGTCATTCATTTTACAAACTTTCATCGATTCCGAATTTATTTGGAGAGTACAGGGCTGCGCCCGGTCAGAGCTTACGATTCCCGATACCAATTCGATGGATTGGTCTGTTTTTGATCCGCAGGACGATAATTTCTCTGACGATTATGATAAGTTTAAAGAATTGGTACACTTTCAGAAGATAAGCTATCAGGAAATGGAATGCGATACATTGTACGTAATGCCCGGCATATCCAAATAAGGAGAAGAGGATGCGGGATGCCATTATGGACTTTATATTATCACAAATCAATTCCATGGTAAAGATAAAATCCGGCGATTTTCTCTGTGGAATAAATTCGGCGATTTTCTTTGTGGGATAAATCCGGCGATTCCTTTACAGGACGAGCGCCGACGTTTATGCTGCGGTAGAAAGCTTTTATTTCCTGCCGCCGCGGCCAAGGAGCACTTCAAACAGAAGCCTGTCATGTTCCAGAGCTTTGGCGTGTATTTCCCCCTTGTGCAGCTCCACGATGGACTTGGCGATGGGGAGTCCCAGACCATAACTTCCGTCGGGGGTCCTCGCCTTATCGGCCCGGTAGAAGCGTTCAAAAACCCGGCTCAAGTCGCAGGCTGTGGCTTGGGCATAATCATTGATCACCTGCAGGCGAATCTGCTTATCCATGGTAAGCTTCACTGAAATTTTCCCGTTTTTATCACAGTATTTCGCGGCATTGTCCATCAGAATGGATACCACTTGACGCAGTTTAGACTCATCTCCCAGATAGTAAATATCGTCAGCGATATCAAAGGTAATTAACTTTTGTCCCCCATGAATTAACTGCTCAAAGGATTTGGCGGTGTCATATACGGCGTCGCTGAGATTGAAGGAGGTGAAAACAGGAGCCTGTTCCTCATCCATTCTGGCCAGAGTAATCAGGCTGTGTATCAGGCTGTTCATTTTTGCCACTTGAGCGTCAATGCCGTCAAACCATTCGCAGCCGCCATATATTATTCGGGCCAGCTCGTTGTTGGCCGAAATGACGGTCAGGGGGGTCTTTAGCTCATGACCTGCGTCCGTGACAAACTGCTTTTGACGGGAATAGCTTTCCGCAATGGGCTTTACCGCTCTGCCGGAGGCGAAAATAATAATCAGCAGCACCAGCAGGAAACTAACCGCGCCGATGACGATGGAAATCAACAGCACGGTAAAGACGGAATATAAATCGGAGGAGGCGTTGATCAGTCCGATTCGGATTTCTTCCGCGCCGTCAGGGGCCGTCGCGGTTTCCATGCGGAATTTAAAGTATTGGCGCCAGCCGCTTTCTTTTCCGCCGTTATAAATGTCCTCCGCGATTTCCTTCAGCTCTGCCTGAGAGTAATGCTCGGCGGCGTCCTGCCGTAATTCCTTGAATGTGCCGTCCGGATTCAGATAGATTAAGCAGCCGTCGAACCGGATCATCAGCTTCATGTCAAAAGGGTGGAAAAACTCTTTCTGGCCGCCGGGCGCGGGGGTAAGATTTTCTTTTCGGTTTTCCGGCAGGTCGGCATTTGGATTCGCAAAATCTTTTCGGTGGAAATCAACGTCTTCCCTTGGCTTATCGTCAAATGCGCGTTCGTTCATGATCCGGTCGAGGCGGGAATCCAGCATTTTATTGTCTTGGATGATAAAAATACAATTGATGGCGGCAATGACTAAAAGTATCATGGCAAAGAGAGCAGCGGCGGTAATGGAAATAAACTTTCTGCGGAGTTTTGGTATCATGGACAAGGTTTCCTCTCTAAAGAAATAATCGCGGGACGGATCTACAGTTATATCGGCTTTTTCTCCATGCAGTATCCCACGCCCCGTATGGCTTTGATGCCTGCGGGCGCGCCAAGCTTGTCAATTTTCTTCCTCAGATTGGAGATATAGACCCATACAATGCTGACCTCCACATCGGAATCCCAGCCCCAGATGCGCTCCATAAACTGTTCCGTGGAGACGACGGCGCCGGGGGACTGCATCAAGAGCTGCAGCATTTGGAATTCTCTGCTGACCAGCCGAAAGGAACTGCCTTGGAAGCTCACCTCAAAGGTGGATAAATCCAAGGTCATGCCTTCAAATTCTAATATGTCCGTCCTGTAATTCTCTTTTCTGCGCAGCATGGCCCGGACTCTTGCCAGAAGCTCGCTGGCGGCAAAAGGCTTTGGCAGATAATCGTCCGCCCCTGCGTCCAGCCCGCTTACCCTGTCTTCAATATCCCCTTTGGCGGTCAAAAGCAGTATGGGGGTCTTGACGCCTTTTGTCCGCAGGCATTGAAGAACCTCCAGCCCGTCCATGCCCGGCATCATAATGTCCAGCACGATGCCGTCATAATTCCCTTCCAGCGCATAGGTGCAGGCGTCGGTTCCGTCGGATACCGTGTCCACGCTGTAATGGTTATGTTCAAAGAGGGCGGTTAAAGCTCTGGCAATATCTTTGTCGTCATCCGCGACTAATAAACGCATAAAAGCACCTCCTATTTTCGTCCCTGCGCAGCAGCGCATGGGACTGTGTCAACATTGTACCATAATTTTTCTAAAAGAAAAACACAAAAGCTTCACAATTCATTTAGGCAGCATTAAGGTTGGACTGTTAAGATGGATTCATCAAAGAAATGCGGAGCGGACGGAAGGGCGTTAGACATTCCGGGCGATTCGGACAAAGGAGGCGGACTGATGGGCAGAAAAGCAGGTACGCAGATGATTTTTCAACGATATGAGATAAAATATCTTCTCACCAGAAGACAGAGGGAAAAAATTATGGCGGCCATGGAGCCATATATGATTCTGGATCAATACGGACACAGCGTGATACGAAATATTTATTATGACACGGATAGTTACCGGCTTATCAGGGCTTCGCTGGAGAAGCCTGTGTACAAGGAAAAGCTGCGTGTCAGGAGCTATCAATTGGCAGGGCCGGAGGACGAGGTATTTGTGGAACTGAAGAAAAAATATGATTCCGTGGTGTACAAGCGCCGTTTCGGCGCCGCACAGAAGCAGGCTTTGGAATATCTGGCCGGCAGGGAGCGGATCCTCGCGAAGACACAGATTACGGAGGAGATAGATTATTTCCTGCAGTTTTATGAGACATTGGCGCCCAAGGTATTCCTTTCCTATGAGAGAGAGGCGTATTATACAAAGGAGCCAAGCGAATTTCGGGTTACTTTTGACGAAAATATTTTATGGCGGGAAACGGATTTGTCTCTGGCAAAGGGCGCGTATGGGGAAGCGATTCTAGGGCCGGGACAGTCGTTGATGGAGATCAAGACTCCGGGCAATATTCCCCTTTGGATGGTCAGGGTATTGTCCGAAGAGAAAATCAGGAGAACCACTTTTTCCAAGTATGGAAACGCCTATCAGATGATGATGGCAAGGGAATATGATAAAAAAACAATGGGGGGAGAATACATTTATGCTTAACACAATTTTTGGAGGAATATTTGATTCACAGCTTACATCCGTCATTTCTGTCTGGGACTTTCTGCTATGTCTGGCGGTATCGCTGGCGGTTGGTCTGCTGCTGGCGGGTATTTATACTTATAAAAACCGTTATACGAAAGGTTTTCTGGTGACGCTGGCCACTCTGCCCGCGGTGGTATGTGTGGTTATCATGATGGTAAACGGCAATATCGGAACGGGAGTCGCGGTGGCGGGGGCGTTCAGCTTGGTTCGTTTTCGTTCCGCGCCGGGCACGGCGAAAGAAATCGGAGCGCTTTTTCTTGCCATGTGTACCGGGCTTATCGCAGGTATGGGATATCTGGCATACGCGGTGCTGTTTGCGGTGATTTTGGGCGGGGTCATGCTTCTTTATAGTAAATTTGACTTCGGCGCAAAAAAGAATGAGGAGAAGTACAAGGTGCTGCATATTACCATTCCGGAAGACTTGGATTACACGGGCGTGTTTGACGAGATATTTGACGAATATACAGTGTCGCATGAATTGGTGCAGGTAAAAACCACCAATATGGGCAGTCTCTTTAAACTGACTTATCATTTGATACTCAATCATCAGGAGTCGGAAAAGGAGCTGATAGATAAGCTGCGGTGCCGCAACGGCAATCTGGAGATTTCCGTTTCTCATCAGGAAACGGCGGTCTGCGAATTATAAGTGCCTTTTTGGCGGCATGGAGGGAGTGAACATCAAAAGCGGCGGGAATGCTGCAGGCAGATTGTGGATTCAAGTAAATTTCCGCATAAGGCGGGCAGGAGGGTTAAATGAAGATGAGAAGAAGATTGAGTTATCGGCTGGCACACAGATTATGCTCCATGGCGGTTATGACAGGTTTGGCGGCAATGTCTTTGACTGCCTGCGGAGATTATTCGGAAGCGGTGAATGATAACGGAGGTTTTATTTCCGACGGCAGCGGGGCGGCAGGAGAAGACGCGGCGGGGAATGGAAACAGTGGCAGCGGCGCGGGGAATGAGGACGGCGGAAACGGTGCGACAGGAAATGAAGGCGGAACCGTTTATGGCAGGCAGGATTCTGTTATGGCGGCCAACGCGGCGGCAGTGGATATCATATCCACAGAAGATTTGTTTACGGACCGAGATCTGCGCGGAGATTATACTGAGGCGGAGAGCGTGAAAATTGTGTTATCGGGCAGCTCTGCCCAGTGCAGCTCCAAGGCAGTGCAGATTTCGGGCGGTACGATTACCATTGTGGAGGAGGGAACCTATCTTTTGTCAGGTACGCTGCAGGAAGGCATGGTGGTGATAGCGGCTGGCGATAAAGACAAGGTTCAGCTGGTGTTCGACAATGTGAATATTTTCAACAGCTCCAATGCGGCTGTCTATGTGAAATCGGCGGATAAGGTATTTCTCACGCTGGCGGCGGGGTCGGCGAACGTTCTGGAAAATGGAGGAAGCTATACTGCGCTGGATGAGAATAATATCGACGGAGTGATATTCGCAAAATCCGATTTGACCATAAACGGGTCGGGAAGTTTGGAGGTTACGGCGGCGTCGGGGCATGGGATTGTGTCCAAGGATGATTTGAAGATGACGGGCGGCAGTCTGGCCATAACGGCGTCGGGGCATGGGATGACGGGGAAGGACAGCGTCCGCATTGGGGGAGGGTCCGTTTCTATTATTGCGGGGAAAGACGGCATTCGCTCTCAACATGATACCAATGAGGAAAAAGGCTATATTTATATTGCGGACGGCAGCTTTACCGTCACTGCGGAGGGGGACGGCATCAGCGCCGGTAAGACATTGCAGATAGACGGAGGAAATTTTGTGATTGCAGCAGGGGGAGGCAGCGGCAGCAAAACTGCGGCAAAGGATGAAAACGGAGAGATTGTGAGCACCAAGGGTATTAAGGCGGCGGGAGCAATCGTGATAAACAATGGCAATTTTAATATAGATTCCCAAGACGACGCGCTGCATTCCAATGAAAGCATTACCGTAAACGGCGGCGTGTATCAGATTGCTTCCGGGGACGACGGGGTTCATGCGGACGAGACTGCGGCGATTGCGGGCGGCAGTATTGATATTTCCACCAGTTATGAAGGTATTGAGGGAAATGAGGTGGTGATTTCCGGAGGCTATATCAAATTGTATGCCTCCGACGACGGGATTAATGCGGCGGGAGGAAATGATCAAAGCGGGTTTGGAGGCATGTTTGGCAGGGATAATTTTGGAGGCGGCAGTGATTCGTCTCTGCTGATTTCCGGGGGAACCATATATGTGAATGCGGACGGGGACGGACTGGATTCCAACGGTACCCTGACGGTTACGGGGGGCGAGGTCTATATTTCCGGTCCTGTGAACGGCGCCAACGGAGCGCTGGATTATGACGGCGTTGGACAGATTACCGGAGGGATTGTGGCAGCGGCGGGCAGTTCGGGGATGGCGATGAACTTCGGCGATACTTCCACACAGGGTTCCATTCTTATTTCAACTGCCAGCCAGCCGGCGGGCGCCGAAATTATAGTGAAAGATGATGCGGGGAAAGAGCTGATTTCTTACACGGCGGAGAGCGCGTTTAATTCCGTTGTGGTCAGCTGTCCCGAGATGGTACAGGGGGGAACTTATACGATTCTGGCGGGGGACAGCGAGCAGACCGTAACGCTGGAAAATCTGATTTATGGAGGCGGTTTCGGATCGGGCATGGGCGGCTGGGGAGGCCGTGGAAGCTGGAACGGACAGGAAAATCGGGACGGGCAGAACGGCCGGGGAGAAGCAATTCCGGACGGGAAGGAAGGATGGACGGAAAAAGGCCAGATGCCGGAAGGGGGCCGGATGCCGGATATGAACGGGATGCCGGATATGAGTGGGATGCCGGATATGAGCCAGATGCCGGAAGGGGGCCGGATGCCGGATATGAGCGGGATGCCGGATATGAGCCAGATGCCGGAAGGAGGTCAGATGCCGGATAAGAGCCAGATGCCGGATATGAGTCAGACGCCAAATGAGAACCGGCAGTCGGAAAAGGGGCAGGCGTCGGAGGAAAATCAAATACAGAATAAAAGTTAGTTACAAAAAATAATTTGTTCGGTGATATTATAAATATTTATGTTCGGATTCGGTTCAGTCCCGGTCGGTGCCTTGTCTGCGAGAGCGGAAAGGCACGGCCGGGACTGAATTTCATTTCACTGTTATGGTTATTAAATCCCGCAGCATATTCCGCCTTCGGCCCAAGAAGACAAGGCCGGACTGCTGTATTGCGGCACGAAAAAACGCAAGGGCAGCGTTTTTCTCACAGATAATTGGCGCTATCAAAGACGGCACTGCCGCCAATGGCGGCATGCCGAGAAGGGTGGAAAAGCGAAATAAATGTTTCTGCAAATGTTTTCGGAGGTTTTATAATTTGATAGAAATATGTGTGTGATTATGGTATTCTATTGGATATAAAGCTGACGCTGCCATAAATTTTAAGGAGGAAACAAGATGAAACATAAAGTGAAGGTAACGGTTATTGATAAAAAACTTTATCCGGAGCTGCAGCTTCAATATTGCGCGAATCCGGCTTCAGGAGCCTGTCCCTGCTATAACGTGGGCGATGAATTTATTTTCTATCGTGATGAGGAGAGGGATGACTTTTGGCATATGGGATTAAACACGCTTGTTAAAACATGCGCCGATCCCAATACCGTTGCAGGAGGATCAAAAATGCCTTTCTGCTCCGAGGCATGGGATGCGATTTCCCGATATATTTACGCGGGACTGCAGGGCGGCTCCATCATGAAAGGGTGGATGAAGGAAGAGAATACTATGATTACCTGCTGTTCTGACGGAACAAGGCCGGTGATTTTCAAAATTGAACGGATTGATTACGAATAAGTCCCGTCGGTTTACCGATGACAGGGAAGCGAAACGGAGAGAAAATCAATCGAAATGAATGGAGATATCCCTATGAAGGTTGGAATAGTATGCGCAGGAGACGAAGAGCTTGCTCCTTTTCTGCCTGCAATGGAAGGCGTCAAAATTACCGAGAGAGCCATGTTGAAGTTCTATGAAGGACAGCTTGCCGGCGTAGAAGCTGTCGTGCTGTTTTGCGGGGTATGCAGGGTAAATGCCGCGATAGCGACGCAGCTTTTGATAGATGTGTTTGGCGTAGATGTGATTATCAATTCGGGAACGGCAGGCGGGATGGATCCAAAGCTCGAAATATTTGACACGGTCATTTCTACAGAGGTCTGTTATCATGACGTTGCGGCAGATATTTTAACAGAGTTCCATCCGTGGATGAAATCAGTATTTTTTGAGGCGGACAGAGAATTGATAGAATTATCAAGAAAGGCAGTTGGGAGGATGGAGCTGACAGGAAACGTATTCTGGGGGCGGATGGTTACGGGAGAGTCGTTTATATCCGACAAAGGACGGAAGAAGATTCAGGATGAATTTGCGCCTTTGACGGTAGACATGGAAACCGCAGGCATCGCCCATGTGTGTTATGTCAACGGCATACCTTTTATTTCCATCCGATGTGTTACGGATACTGCCGCTTACAGCGGAATCGGAAATTTTGAAGAAAACTGCTCCAAAGCCTCGCTGATTGCGAAGAATATTACAACGGCTTTATTAAGCGAACTTTGGGGAGAGCAAAACAAGGGATGAGGCTTGGTTTGCCAAAATCCCCATTATCATAATGACAGGGAGGAATTGCAGGATGAAAAACTGGAAGAATATATTCCAAAAATCGAAAGGAAGCGGGGAAGGTCCTCTGCGGGGATTCGTTGGAGCGGCGGAATGGATGAAGGGAAACGTAGAGGACGACAAGGTTCTGCCCTTATTCCAAAAACCTTTTCGCACAAGAGTCCAAGAAGGCTGGGAGCATTTTTTGAAAGAGGAAGGAAAACTCAGGCAGCTGATGGATAGCAAGGCAGACAGCCAAGTGATGATGGAACAGCTGACCGCCTTATTGGATCCGATATTTGATAAGGTGAGCGCGGAAGTGGGCGCTCACGGAGGAAAATATGATTTGGTATTAACTCTGGAAGGGGATTGGCAGCGCCTGTTTCCGCTGACCTATTTTCAAAAGCAGGCTCCCAAGGAAGTCCTTGAGCGCTGGAATATTTTCGTGGGACGGCAGGCTCAGGCACAGGATATGTCGGAGTACGGAATTAATATGGGCGGGGACAGCGTCTATGCCAAGGATATCCGGGCTTGGACCCGGTGGACGGAGCAGGAAGCCAAGGTATCCATCTATTGTGAAAAGCTTGTGCTGCTTTTGAAGGATAGGGAGGGCGCCGCCTATTGGATTGCGTATGCCATGCTGGATTATGCGCTGGGCGAGCTGGCGGAGATGAAGTATATCGGCGAATTGGAGATACTCGAGGCACCCTGTGAAGAGCCGGCGCTGACGCTGGAGGAATTGCTGCCCCATATTATGGACAAGCTTTCTATGGGAAGGGATGAATTAAGCGATCCTCAGCGGTACTGCCAGCTGTATACCGCATATCGCATGGAGCCTGATAAGAATGCGCCGGGGCTGCACAGGGATATCTTCGTGGGCTCCAGCTGTTTTGTGCCTATGTTAAATGAATTTTGGAATGGGGAAAATCGCATGATCGACGCTTTCCATAAAGACGGCATTGCGGCGGGGTATTTCTGTTATCCCTTGGCAGGCTTTTCGGAAGAGAATAAGGGGGAGCGGATATTGGATTTTCGGGAAAATGCGGCGGCGCAGATAGAGAGTCTGGCCGGTTCGGACGGATTTGTCTATACCGGCGGCGCGGCGGGCGCAGATTACGGCTATCTTGATTTTATTGCATGGGACTTCAAGGCCGTGCTGGATGCGGCGGTATCCGTTTTTGAAAAATCAGGCATAGAGTGGGCGGCTTTCCACAGCTTCCGACAGGGCGTTGAAGGCGTAATGCTCTGTGAAAAGAAATTGTAACGCCGCGGGAATGTGGAGGCATTTTAAACAGAGTTTTGGAGGAATGGGGGAAAGGGAACCCGGGGACAGAACGATTTCAAGATGTGGATGTATTTGCAGGGCATTAAGGGCGGAGTATGAAAATAAACAGCAGTATTAAGTATATGTTATAACATGCATAATATATATTGATTTTACTTATGACTCAATCTATGTTATACTAAGTTCAGCAAGGAAAAAAGTTCTGCCCGCAGGCGGGGAATGGAGGAAAAAATGGTTAAGGCGATTGTAGGGGCCAACTGGGGTGATGAAGGAAAGGGCAAGATCACCGATATGATGGCCCAGAAGGCGGATATTGTGGTGAGGTTTCAAGGGGGTGCAAACGCAGGACATACCATTGTAAATCATTATGGCAAATTTGCGCTGCACACACTGCCCTCAGGCGTATTTTATGATCACATTACCAGTGTAATCGGCAATGGTGTGGCGCTGAACATTCCGCTGTTAATCAAGGAAATACAGTCTATTGTGGATAAGGGAGTGCCCAGCCCGAAAATCTTAGTGTCCGAGCGGGCGCAGATGGTGATGTCCTATCATATTTTATTTGACCAATACGAGGAGGAGCGGCTGGGTGGGAAATCCTTTGGTTCCACCAAGTCGGGCATTGCTCCTTTCTATTCCGATAAATACGCCAAGATCGGGTTTCAGGTGAGCGAGCTTTTTGACGAGGCGCTTTTGAAGGAAAAAACAGCGCGTATTTGTGAGACAAAAAACGTACTCTTAGAGCATTTGTATCATAAGCCTTTGATTGATTCCGACGCGCTTTTGGAGGAGCTGCACGGGTACAGGGATATGATTGCGCCTTATGTGTGCGATGTGTCCGCTTTTTTGGACAGGGCGCTGAAGGAAGGGAAAACGGTGCTCTTGGAGGGACAGCTGGGAACGTTGAAGGATCCGGATCATGGAATTTATCCCATGGTGACTTCTTCTTCTACGCTGGCGGCCTTCGGCGCTATCGGCGCGGGGATTCCGCCCTATGAAATCAAACAGATTGTGACGGTCTGCAAGGCATATTCTTCCGCGGTGGGAGCGGGGGCTTTTGTGTCCGAATTGTTTGGAGACGAGGCGGAGGAGCTTCGCCGCCGGGGCGGCGACGGGGGCGAGTACGGCGCTACCACGGGACGCCCTAGACGTGTGGGCTGGTTTGACTGTGTGGCCTCCAAATACGGCTGCCGCCTTCAGGGGACGACGGATGTGGCGTTTACAGTGCTGGATGTATTGGGGTATCTGGACGAGATTCCCGTGTGCGTGGGTTATGAGATTGACGGAGAGATTACCACCGATTTTCCCGTGACCGCGAAATTGGAGAGGGCGAAGCCTGTCTTGGAAAAGCTCCCCGGCTGGAAATGCGATATACGGGGAATCAAAAAATATGAGGATCTGCCGGAAAACTGCCGTAGGTATATCGAATTTATTCAGGAGCGGATAGGATATCCCATCACCATGGTCAGCAACGGGCCCGGCAGGGATGATATTATATATACCTCTGTTTCATAAGGCCTTATCGCGGCCTGCGGCGGGGATTCGCCGTAGGTTTTACCAGTGTGCGGCATATCATGTGAATTTGCGGATGACGAATGCGGAAGGGCGGGTATGGTTGGGAATCTGGAATATTTTAAAGTGTTTTACTATACGGCCAAGCTGGGAAGCGTCACCGGAGCGGCAGACGAGCTTTCCATATCCCAGCCTGCGGTGAGCCAGTCTCTGAAACAGTTGGAAAGGATTCTCGGGGTGACTCTGTTCCGGCGGGCTTCCAAAGGAATCCGGCTCACGGGAGAAGGACGGCTTTTATACAGCTATGTGGAAAAGGGCTACGAGCAGATAGAGCAGGGTGTGGAAAAGGTCAGGCAGATGCGGAATCTGGACTTGGGCGAGGTGCATATCGGCGCCAGCGATATGACGCTGCGCTTCTATCTGCTCCCCTTTTTGGAGGAGTTTCATGAGAGATATCCCGGTATTAAGGTAACTGTCAGCAACGCGCCCACTCCGGGCACCCTGAAGCTTTTAAGAGAAGGAAAAATAGATTTCGGCGTGGTCAGCACCCCCTTTGAGCTGGGCGGAGATATCCGTGGGAAAGCGGTAAGAGAAATTGAGGATGTGTTTGTGGCGGGGAGGCGTTTTATTTCCTATAAAAATAAAATGCTCGATTTTCAGGAATTGGAACGGCTCCCCATGATTTTTCTGGAGGTGAATACCAGTACCCGCAGCTATATGGATGCGTATCTGAAAAGAAACAATGTGGTGCTGCAGCCGGAATTTGAGCTGGCAAACAGCGATATGATCGTGCAGTTTGCACTGAGGAATCTGGGTGTGGGCTGTGTGGTCAGAGATTTTGCGGCCAAGGATTTGGAGTCGGGAATGCTTTTTGAACTTCGATTTAATAAAATGATACCCAAGAGGCAGTTCTGTGTGGTGACAGGAAGCAATACTCCCTTTTCCGCCGCGGCGGGGAAGCTTTTGGAGATTATGGAAAACGAGGGCGTGGAATAAGCCGCTTTGAAAGAGGGAATAAGCGGGATTTCTGGAGGATGAAAACGTGATTGGCAATATTATATTTGATATCGGAAACGTACTGACGGATTTCAGGTGGGAGGGCTTTCTGCGGGACAAGGGCTTTAGCGATACGATGATTATGCGTATTGCGAGAGCTTCTTTTTTGAGTCCTCTCTGGAATGAAGTGGACCGGGGCGTATGGGACACGGAAAAATTAATGCAGGAATTTGTAAAAATGGATCCTGAGATTGAGAAGGAATTATACCTTGCGTTTGGAAATATCACCGGAATGGTGACAAAGCGCGATTATGCCATCCCTTGGATTCGGAAATGGAAGGAAAAAGGGTACGGCGTATATTATCTGTCTAATTTTTCGGACAAGGCGTATACGGATTGTATTGACGCCCTTGATTTTCTTCCCTATATGGACGGAGGGATCCTGTCCTATCGGGAGAGAATGATTAAGCCGGATGAAAAGATATATCAGGTTCTGCTTTCAAGATATGGATTGAATGCGGAAGAATGTGTGTTTATTGACGACACGCCGAAGAATGTGGAGGCGGCGCAGGCGCTGGGGTTTGCAGGCATCATATTTCACACAAAGGAACAGGTTGAGGAAGCGCTGGCGGGTTTAACTCAATCCTGAACGAAGCTTTAATCCGGAGGGAGGGTTTCGTCATCGCAGTGTTCCGGTGCCTCAGGGTCTCCTATGGTGGGCCTGTTGGTTATTTTGCGGGCAAGCCATGTATATATCCAGATAAGCAGCGGCAGGGCGAAGGAAGCACCCAGACTGAGGCGGAACCAGTACGCGGAAGCGGAGCTGTCCATTATCGCCGCAATCAAAGTGATGAGGTATAATAAAACCAACAAAACCGCCCCTGTGAGGGCGATGATTTGTTTGGGGGCTGTTTTTCTTTTGGAAGGGGTTTTTGCATTTTTTTCTATCGTTTGTTCTTTTTTTTCGGATCTGCTTATTTTCATACGGCTCCTTTTGGTATGGGTTCCATGGGGAATATTGTATAGGGGGTTTGTGGGCGTTTCGGGCGCCTGTTGACAGGAATCGCCTTCTGATAAGTATCATACTATAAAAAAGCAGTTTTGAAAAGATAATTCTTACGTTATCTTGCTGGCGCTGAATTGACGTCTGCGACATAGGAATATGGCAGAGATAATCTGTGGAGGAAAATATGTCCGATGGGCATGGAACGGAAGAAAAAAATGTGCGAAACATAAAAAAAGGCGGCCGTCAAAAATCCCGGACCTGCACTAAACGCTAAGCCCGGGATAAAGGAGGTGGCCGTTGGCCCCTCCTTGGGAGGCTGCCCATGGCCCTTCCTTGGGAGGCTGCCTATGGCTCCTCCTTGGGAGGCTGTGGGCACTCCGCAGGAAGCGGCCTTTGGGCACCTCATAAAAGGGGAGGATAAGGTTCTGCATTGCAGAGCCTAAGTATTATTATTTATCTTTTGTAGAATCCAAGGAGGGGGGTCCAAAGGAGGAACTCCTTGACAATTATTATTTTAGCCGGAATAACAGAGTTTATACATGGAAATAAAATATTTCAAATTTTTTTGTTGTGTTCATATTTAATCTGTTATATACTATATAGAAACGGTGAATATTCTGAAATATCCGGCTTCGGAATACAGCCGAGGGAAGAGAACGGCAGAGTTGAACTGCCAAAATAGTTAGAGGAAAAGGTGGTAACGGATATGGCATTATTGGACAAGTGGAAAGAGACGGCATATAATCAGACTTTGGGTCAGGACAAGCTTCAGAAATTATGGGGGGCATACTTTCAGGAAGAGAAGGCCATCTATGCCCAGCTTTTGAAGAACCCTGACGAAGTGGTGGAGGGAACCGTGAAAGAGCTGGCTGAGAAATATCAGGTCGGCATTATGACCATGACCGGTTTTCTGGACGGTATCAATGACAGCCTTGTAAAGCCGAATCCTATAGAAGAGATGGAAGAGGATACGGTGGTAAATCTTGGTTTTGATAAAAAGCTTCTCTATAAAAATATGGTGGCTGTGGACGCGGACTGGCTGTATCAGCTGGAGGAGTGGAACGATATTTTTGATGAAGAAACCAGAAAGGCTCTTTACAGGGAGCAGAAATCTTCAACCACAATCGTGAAGGAAGCCAAAATTTATCCTAACGATCCCTGTCCCTGCGGAAGCGGAAAGAAATATAAAAAATGCTGCGGCAGAAAATAGAAGGCCGGATGGATGATTTTACCGGACCACGGCAGAAACGGAGAGGAATATGAAAAAACTTTTACAACAAGTCAAATGGGATGCTGTTTTGGTTTCTGTGCTGTATGTTGTACTGGGAATTGTCTGTATCGTGATTCCTGAGACAATGGTAAAGACTCTGGGGTATCTGATTGGCGCCCTGCTGATTGTGGCGGGCGCGGTTTCTATGATTTGTTATCTGCTCAGGGAAGCGCATGAGAATTATTATCGCAATGATTTTGTATATGGCTTGGTGAGCATCTCCATAGGTATTATTGTGCTTTATAAGGTGGACTGGCTGATTGAACTGGTGCCGATTATCTTGGGGATTCTGGTCGTCACCAGCGGATGCCGGAAGCTTCAGGATGTGATAGATATGAAGCGGATGGAGTATGGCAGCTGGGCTGCGATGCTGGTTTTGGCCGCGATTAATGTAATTTTCGGAGTCGTGGTCATTCTCAATCCTTTTGAGACCCTTGTGCTTCTGTTTCAGCTGGTGGGGGCCGGCCTGATATTCAGCGGCGTCACGGATTGTTTTATCGTCCTTTATTTTGCGGGCAAGATTAGGAAATATTATGATGATTTGAGGGCGGTGGAAGGCTCTTACGTCGAGATTGTAAACGGGGAAGAGGGACAATCCATGGAAGAAAAGCATTCCATGGAAGAAAAGCATTCCATGGAAGAGAAGCCTTCCACGGAACAAAAACCTTCCAAGGAAGAAAAGAAATTCAAGGAAAGCGGAAAGAAATCCAAGGAAGAGAAGAAATCCTTGGAAGAGAATTTCACGGAAGAAGGGCATTTCGGAGAGGAAAAGAAATCCAAGGAAAAGGAGCAGCCTGCCCAAGAAGCGCAGCCGGAAATTGAGGCATTTGATAAACAGTCTTTAGAGAAAAACCAAGAGAATATTGATGTCGATAATATGGAAGCAGTAAAGAATGAGGAAGCGAAACAGTGAATATTGCATCGTTTTTATTGCCTAAGTCCGAGGTGGCATATCTGCGTGACGATATGACTCTGCGTCAGGGACTTGAAAAACTTCGGAGAAGCGGATTTGGCGCCATTCCCGTCATTGATGTTGAGGATAGATATGTGGGAGTCGTCAGCGTGGGAGATTTCCTCTGGAACATTCTCGCATATAACCAAAGTTTGGAGGATATCACATTAAAAAATCTGGAACATATGACAGTGCATGATTTTATACAAAGCGGCAAAGTGAAGCCCGCGTGTATTGACACGGCAATGGAAAATCTGCTGGAACGCGCAAAGTGCCAGAACTTCGTGCCGGTGATTGACGATAGAAATGTCTTTATCGGAATCGTTACCCGAAGCGATATTATTAAGTATTTTGTGGACAAGTGCAGAGACTGTCCGGGATTTGACTTTCCGGAAAAGTCCTGAACGGCAGGTTATTCGTGCTGTCTGCGCGTCTTGATAAGAGTATAAATACATAGGAGAGGTGTAATCATTATGAGTGAGAAGAAATTGGAAGAATATGTGGTAAGCATACCGGATTTTCCTGAGAAGGGTATTATTTTCCGTGATGTGACAAGTGTTCTGCAGGATGCGGCGGGGCTGCAGCTCGCTATAGATACTATGCAGGAAAAAATTAAGGATTTGGATTATGATGTGGTGGCAGGACCGGAGTCGAGAGGATTTATCTTTGGAACGCCCATTGCTTATAATAATAAAAAGCCTTTTGTATTGATTCGTAAAGCAGGAAAGCTTCCTAGGGAGACCGTGTCCATTTCTTATGATCTGGAGTATGGTCAGGCGTCCATTGAAATGCATAAGGACAGCATCAAGCCCGGACAGAAGGTGCTGATTGTGGATGATTTGATCGCAACCGGCGGTACCACCGAAGCGATGATTCAGCTGATCGAACAGCTGGGCGGTCAGGTGGCCGGAGTTGTGGTGCTGATGGAATTGGCCGGACTGAAGGGGCGTGAAAAAATTGCAGGATATCGTCTGGAATCTGCAATCTGTTATCCGGGAAAGTAAA
This sequence comes from uncultured bacterium, assembly GCA_948467735.1. Classification (GTDB taxonomy): domain Bacteria; phylum Bacillota; class Clostridia; order Lachnospirales; family Lachnospiraceae; genus Acetatifactor. Next base: position 16,708 of record CAOKFN010000020.1, on the reverse strand, counting down.
ACGTAACGGTTCGGATAAGAGGGCCGTTATGGCAGCGGAATTACAAAGCGGCAGGAAAGTGTGGAGATTTATGGCGGAAGAAAAAAAGGAAGGCATTTTTGACGACGGAAAGATGAGTGAACCTCAAGAATTCGTGAATCCTGACGAACTGTATCAGGAGCTTGTTCAGCGCGTACACAAATATCATCCCAGCGATGACATTTCCATGATCGAAAAAGCTTACAAGACTGCTGCAGAGGCGCATAAGAACCAATTCCGCAAATCGGGAGAGCCTTATATCATCCACCCGCTGGATGTGGCGATTATCTTGGCAGATTTGGAGCTGGATAAGGAAACCATTGTGGCGGGCATCCTGCATGATGTGGTGGAAGATACCATCATGACGGATGAAGATTTGCAGAAGGAGTTCGGGAGCGATGTGGCGCTTTTGGTGGACGGCGTCACCAAGCTGGAAAAGCTTCCGCTTTCCACAGGAGCGGATCAGGTGGATGAGAAGCTGGAAATGCAGGCGGAAAACCTTCGTAAAATGTTTTTGGCCATGGCCAAGGATATCCGTGTGATTTTGATTAAACTGGCCGACAGACTGCACAATATGCGCACTTTAAAATACAAAAGCCCGGAAAGCAGACAGAGAATTGCCAAGGAAACCTTGGAAATCTACTGCCCGATTGCCCAGAGGCTTGGTATCAGCAAAATCAAGACAGAATTGGACGACTTATCTTTAAAATATCTGGAGCCGAATGTTTATTATGATTTGGTAGAAAAAATTGCGGTGCGCAAAAGCGTTCGGGAAAAGTATATTCAAAGCATAGTGGACGAAGTCAGCGAGCATATCCAAAAGGCGGGCATCAAGGCGAAAATTGATGGACGTGTAAAGCATTTTTTCAGCATATATAAAAAGATGAAGAATCAGAATAAAACGCTGGATCAGATTTATGATTTGTTCGCGGTGCGGATTATTGTGGATACGATCAAGGACTGCTATGCGGCCCTTGGAGTGATTCATGAGATGTATAAGCCGATTCCGGGGCGATTTAAGGATTATATCGCCATGCCCAAGGCCAACATGTATCAGTCGCTGCATACTACGCTGATCGGCAGTTCCGGCCAGCCCTTCGAGATACAGATTCGGACGTTTGAAATGCACAAAGCGGCGGAGTACGGCATTGCGGCTCACTGGAAATATAAAGAGGCGTCGGACGGCAGGAAGGTGGAAGCTCAGGAGGAGGCAAAGCTGTCATGGCTGCGGCAGATTCTGGAGTGGCAGCAGGATTTGTCGGATAACAGGGAATTTCTGAAGCTGTTGAAAAACGACCTTGACTTATTTTCCGACAATGTGTATTGCTTTACGCCCAACGGAGAGGTGAAAAATCTGCCCGCAGGCTCTACCACCATTGATTTTGCATACAGCATCCATTCCGCAGTGGGAAATCGGATGGTGGGGGCAAGAGTCAACGATAAATTAGTAACCATTGATTATGAAATCAAAAACGGCGACCGTATTGAAATAATCACCTCCCAGAATTCAAAGGGGCCCAGCCGGGATTGGCTGAATGTGGTCAAAAGTACGCAGGCCAAGAACAAAATCAACCAGTGGTTTAAAAATGAACTGAAGGAAGACAATATCGTCAAGGGAAAGGAACTGTTAGCCAATTACTGTAAGACAAGATCCGTCAATCTTCCGGAGCTGTCCAAAACCGAATATATGGATGCGATTATGCGCAAATACGGATTCCGCGATTGGGATTCCGTGCTGGCGGCCATTGGCCACGGCGCTTTAAAAGAAGGACAGATTGTCAACAAGATGCTGGAACTCTACGACAGAGATCACAAAAAAGAAATGACAAACGAAGAGGTTCTGGCAAGCATTGCGGAGGCGGGCGCCGCCGTTTCGGCAAAACCTGCGTTGATGAGGGGCAAAAGCGGTATTGTGGTAAGGGGCATTGCGGATTTGTCCGTGCGTTTTTCCAAATGCTGTTCTCCTGTGCCGGGGGACGAGATTGTCGGTTTTGTCACCAGAGGGCGGGGGATAACCATTCACCGGACGGACTGCGTCAATATGATGAATCTGCCCGAGATAGAACGGGCGCGCGTTATCGACGCGGAATGGCAGTCGGAAGAAACACAGGGAAAATATACGGCGGTAGTTCAGATTTATGCAAATGACCGCAAGGGTCTTTTGGTTGATATATCAAAGGCAGTGACAGAGAGGAATATCAGCATTAATTCCATAAATTCCCGGACGAACAAGCAGGGAATCGCCACATTGCAGCTTACCTTTGAGGTGGAGGGAAGGGAAGAGCTGAACCGATTAATAGATAAAATTCGTGGAATCGAAAGCGTGCTGGATATAGAGAGAACCACGGGCTGACAGAAGGACTGGGGCGATTCTTCCGGGGCGCCGTCAGGCGGATGGAAGCAGGGCGAGGTATTAGGTTAAGAGAAGGAGACGGGGATTATGGCAGAAATAAAAATCGGACGTATGGTTATGGGAGTGTGTCAGACAAACTGTTATTTTTTATATCGTGAGGGAGAGCATGAGGCGATTGTGGTGGATCCTGCGGATCAGGGGGCGAAAATATATGACGCGCTGCGAAAAAACGGATTTCATATCGTCGGTATTTTGCTGACACACGGACATTTTGATCATATCTGGGGATTGGACGCGCTGCGGGATGCGGCAAACGCGGCGGCAGAAGCAGAGGGGTTGGAACCGGTAAAGGCATATGCCTGCGAGAATGAGCGGGAATTGCTGAAAAATGTCCGGATGAATGTATCGGAACAGGCGGGGAGAGCCTGCGCGGTCCATGCGGATGTATATGTGAAGGATGGGGATGAGATTGCGCTGGCAGGCATGAAATGCAGGGTGATTGCGACGCCCGGACATACCGCAGGAGGCGTCTGCTACTATTTTGAGGATGCCAAAATATTGGTGTCGGGGGATACTTTGTTTGAAGGGTCCGTGGGCAGGACGGATTTCCCTACCGGAAGCATGGGAACCTTGGTGCGTTCCATCAAAGAGAAATTATTTGTCCTTCCGGAAGATACAAGGGTATATCCCGGACATGGCGACAGCACTACAATTGGACACGAGAAAGAGAATAATCCTTTTTGCGTTTGAGAAGAAATCAGTCAGGTAAAGCTGGAAAAGAAAATGGAAGAGAAGAGCAGGAAAGCACTTCAGGTTATGGAGGAAGTGAAAAAGGTAATCTTAGGAAAGGATGATTGTATCGAGAAAGTCATGGCGGCCATTTTGGCCGGAGGAAATGTACTCTTGGAGGATGTCCCCGGGGTGGGCAAGACAGAGATGGCGCTTGCATTTTCCAAGGCTATGGGACTGAAATCCAACAGGGTACAGTTTACTCCCGATGTGATGCCGTCCGATATCACAGGCTTTTCCATGTATCAAAAGGAAACGGAGAATTTTGTGTACTATCCGGGGGCGGTAATGTGTAATTTGCTGCTTGCGGATGAAATCAATAGAACCTCCCCCAAGACCCAGTCCGCTCTTTTGGAGGTTATGGAGGAGGGAAATGTAACCGTTGACGGTGTTACCAGACAGGTGCCCCGTCCTTTTATTGTGCTTGCGACACAGAATCCGGTGGGATCTTTTGGCACCCAAAGACTGCCGGAGGCGCAGATGGACAGGTTTTTAATTTGTATCAGTATGGGATATCCCCGGCCGGAGGATGAAATCATGATGTTAAAAAGCCGACAGGGAGGCAGGCCGCTGGATGGGACGGAATCCGTTATGAACGGGGAAGAGCTGCTGGCTATGCAGAGAGAAACAGAAAATGTGTTTATTCATGATGATATTTACAGATATATGGTAATGCTGTCGTCCGCCACCAGAGAACATGGGTGTTCGGAGCTTGGCTTAAGTCCCCGGAGAACGCTGGCGTTAGGCAGAATGGCCAGAGCATATGCATGGCTTGGGAATCGCGATTATGTCGTACCAAGGGATGTGGGAAAAGCATTTTATGATGTAGGAATTCATCGAATCAGACTAAATCAGAAGGCAAGGGTGAACGGAATGAGAGCGGCAGATATATTGAGAGAGGTGCTGGCGCAGGTAAAAGAACCTCAGCCGGGCCGACGGACGACATCTAAAGAGGCATGGGGATGACCGGAAGAAGAGTATGTTATCTGCTGCTCTTGGCAGCGGGCGGTTATTTCATGATGCTCTATGACTTTCAGGGCCTGCGTTTCCTGTTCTGCTGTATCGTCTGTATTCCCATTGCCTGCCTCCTGCTTTTAGTGCCAAAGGCATTTTTGTGCAGAGTGGAGCTGGAGACAGCGCAGGATTATGTGACGCGGGGCGAGACGGTAAACATCTGCATGACAATAGTGAATAGGGGAATTGTTCCGTTGTCGCGAGTGTTTGTGACAGTCTGCTGGAGCGTACCCGGGGAGAAAGAAATAAGACAGAAGAGGCTTCTGTGCGGCTTCGGGCGAGGCTGTGAGAAAGTTACCTTGGAGCTTGACGCCCTCCATTGCGGCCGGGCGGAGTTTCGTATTATGAAGGCTAAGGTATGTGATTATCTGGGACTTTTTCTGCTTCCAATGAAGAGGGAAGAGGCGGTGGAGGTCTGTATTGTCCCGGTGATAACGCCGATTTCAGAAGGAGTAATAGATATGTCCGGTCTTTCCAAGATGATGGCGGAGGAGAGGGACCAAGATATGACGGTGAGAGATTATCAGCCGGGCGACAGGCTTCACATGGTTTATTGGAAATTATCGGCGAAGGCAGGCGAGCTTCAGGTCAGGGAATTTGAGCAGAAGGATTCTTTGACCATATTTTTAAATTTTTCGGAGGATTTCAGGAAACGGGCCGAAGAATGGGACAGGTATCTTGACAGGGCGTGTTCGTTCTTGAGCCTGCTGGCGGAAGGAAATCAGGCTGTCAGGATAATGCCGGAGGTGGTATGGCGGCAGGAAGGCAGATTTTGGAAATATGATGTTAAGGACATGGAGGCTTTGCAGACATGGATATATTTCATGTTGATGCACAAAGGAACAGGGCAGGTTTTTGCAGGGGAGGAGAACTTTTCACCGGAAATATTTTTCATGCAGAATGGCTGTCATATGGAAGAGGATTGCAGACTGTATTTTGGAGAACAGTGTGTATATGAATAAATTAAGGCGTTTCTTTGATATATTGCTGTTGGCTGTAAACAGCGTGGGGATTGCAGGCTCCTGCATCGAAGTATTAAAAATTCCATGGAGTACGGCTTGGGGGGACGACGGTTCGCCGAGCTATCATTTTGGAAGTAATATTTCTATGGCGTGGAAGATGGATTCGGACGCGGCTTTGAACAGAGTGGTATTTTGGGCAGGACTGCTGCTGTTTTGTGTGACAGCGGTTGTGATATGGCGTAAGGGAAGTAGAAAAAGAACTCTGCTGTGTGCGGCAGTGAGCGTTATGGCGTATGCTCTGCTGGCATTCCTCTTCAGAAAGGAATTGGGCTGCGGCCTTTCTCTGGCGCTGCAGAATGCGGTGGGGAGATGGAATGCCTATTATCAGCTTCATATTCCTTGGCCGGACAGTTTAAGGATGATGGAGGAGGCAGGATGGCTTTGGGAACATAAGACTCTGCTTGTGACGGGGAGCGTACTGTTTGCGTGGTTTCCGCTGGAAATGCTGGCGGGTTATTGCTGGTACCGGGACAGATTCTTCGGCTTGGTTACGGGCCATATTCTGTGGTTTGCCATGGCCTGTTCTTTGGATAACTTTCCCGATATCCGGATTCTTGCCATCTGTGTTTTGGGGTTGATGGCGGCGATTGTGCAGAAGGATTTTGAAGCGGTTCCTCTAGCCGGGGTTTGGGCCGCAGGGGTATCGGCAGTTTTGGCAGGGGGGATAATGGGAATCGCCTATTTTTATTGTCTGCCGATGCTGGACGAGAAATATGCCCAAATAGCGGCAGAAAGAGAACAGTTCTATAAGGTGGTGAATGAGGAGTGGATTCCCGGCTTGAAGAGTGCGTTTTCCGATGTGGGAACCGGTACGGGAGTGGATGTGACAGGGACGTTAAACCGTACTAGTATATTCTCACAGACGTCGGCGGATGCATATTCCGTGACGGTGGACAGTATTCCACAGGGAATATTATACTTAAAAGGATTTGTGGGCGGCATATACGGGAAAACCGCATGGGAGGCTCAAAGGGATTACCATTTGGAAAGCTACTACAAAAAGAATCATTTGGAGCTGCCGGAAAACTATGGGGTGCTGGTAAATATCAGTTATGAAGCGGCGGGAAATCAGAGGCAGGACGGTATTGGAACAGGGCATATCACAATTGAAGAGCTGGGCGGAAGAGGCAGTTACAGTATCTATCCTTACGGCGCATTGCTCACGGAAGATTTCCAAGTACATGGCGACGGCAGTGTGGCCCGCAAAAGCAGCCTCTATGAGTTTCGCTATCGTTTTCCGGCGGAAGCCGGGGAATTCCGGGCGCTGACGGGGCAGTGGGACAAAATAGAGCGTCAGTATCGTCAGTATGTCTATGATAATTTTCTGGCATATCCCGAGGAGCAGCTTCCGCTGCTTACGGAATGGCTGGAACAGGAAAATATCAGAACGGACAATGAATACCTATGTGCTCTGGACATTGCAAAATTATTGGGGCGTCAGGCGGTTTATAATCTGGATGCGGGAAAAAATCCTGCAAATACGGATTTCGTGGAATATTTTTTATTTGAGAGTCATCAGGGATACTGCGTGCATTTTGCGTCCGCGGGCGTGCTCGCATTACGGTATTTCGGCATACCGGCAAGGTATGTGACGGGATATGTGGTTTCGCCTTCTGATTTTTCAGAAAACCCTCAAGGAGATTATACGGCTGTTCTTACGGGAAAGCAGGCTCACGCGTGGGCGGAAATTTATTTGGATCAGGCGGGATGGATGCCTGTGGAGATGACGCCGGGGACGGCCGCTTTTCCGGCAGGTCTGTCGGCATGGCAGAATGAAGAGTGGAATATGACGGCGCAGGGAGAAGAACAGAGCGTTCTGCCGGGAGAACGTCCCGTTCAGGGGACGCCTTCTGCGGAACCGGAGGAAGGGACGCTAAATCAGTCTTCCGGGACGGAATCAGAAAATAATGAAGACCTGACGGAACCGGAGAAAAAACAGGAAAATTCCAAATTCATAGAAGGCATTGGAACCGTCGGCGGAAAAGATCAAGGGGAAAGCTGTTTTCGGAGGGAGCGGGGACCTTGGCTCACGGCGGTTGGAATAGGCATACTGTCAGCAATATTGTTTCTTCTGGGAAAGTATCTGTATGATAGGGGAAAACGTCGCTGGCGCAGCAGTCTGGAAAGAGCGGGAACGGGGGAAGGAATCGGTCTCTTGTATGGAAATCTCAGAAAAGCGCTGGACATAGCAGGCTGTTCAAAACGGCTGGCCGTGAGGGGGGAGGAATTCCGGCGGAAGTTTCTGGATAGCGCTCCATGGGCAGATGAATTGGAATATGAAGCTTTCTGCGCCATATTGGAGAAAAATGCCTTTGGAAGAACGGAGCCTTCCTTGGAGGAGCTTCAAATGGTTCGGGAACTGCATGACAAGCTGGTAAACAGGGTGTATGAGAAGGCGCCGTTTTATAAAAGGCTGTTATTCCCAGTGCGGAGGTGCTATGTATGAAGAGGAGCGCTAAATTGCTTGGCGGAGGGGAATTTGACTCTGACGGCGGGGCTTCAAAGGGGAAGATGATATGATCGGAGGAAGAAAGATGCTGGTGGTGGAACTGAACAAGGGAAATTTTGAATATGATGTGAATGCCCTTGTAAGGGCATTTTATCCCGGACAGCAGGTTCGAGTGCTGACGCCGGACAGCAGAAATGGGAGAATGGCCGATGTCAAAGAAAGTATCCGAATGGAGATACGGTTAGATGAGAATGGAGCGGTGCTTGCCGTGGATGGAAGAGAGTATGCTTGGCAATGGGAAGGCGGCGCGGCTAAGGAGGGATTCAAGGACGGTTTTAAACAATTCCTGTACTGCACGTTATGCCAATTGACCCAAAAAACGCTTCCTTGGGGGAATCTTACAGGAATTCGTCCCACAAAAATTGCGTTTTCCCTGCTGGAAGAGGGAAAGAGCAGGGAGGAAATGATAGAATATTACAGAAAACGGCATTATGTCAGCATGGAAAAAGCACAGCTTTCCATTGATATTGCCGAGAGGGAGAGGGAACTGCTTTCTAAGGTGGACTGCATGGGAGGGTTCAGCCTTTATATCGGAATTCCCTTCTGTCCTACCACATGCCTGTATTGTTCCTTTACATCTTTTCCAATCAGCAGTTATCGCAGGAAGGTGGATTCGTATCTTGACTGTCTGATCAGAGAGATGGAATATGTGTCCGAAGTATTTGCAGGCAGGACATTGGACAGCGTTTATATCGGCGGAGGCACACCTACTACTTTGGAGCCGGAACAGCTGGACCGGCTGATTTCCAATCTGAGGAGACTGTTTGACTTTACTTATGTAAAGGAATTTACTGTGGAAGCCGGACGTGCGGACAGCATTACGGAAGAAAAGCTGCGGGTGATGTATCGACAGGGCGTCACAAGGATATCCGTGAATCCCCAGACTATGAAACAAGAGACTCTCGACATCATTGGCAGAAGGGCGTCTGTGGAACAGGTGGAGAAGGCCTATAAGCTGGCCCGGGATGTAGGTTTTGACAATATCAATATGGATTTGATTCTGGGTCTGCCGGGAGAAGTGGAAAAAGATGTGCAATATACCATGGACAGGGCTGCGGCGCTTGCGCCGGACAGCCTCACGGTTCATTCTCTGGCTATTAAGCGGGCGTCCAAATTGAATCAATGGATTCAAGAAAGGGACGATGCTGCGGGCGGGCGCATTGCGCTTCTGCATAATACGGACGAGACTATGAGGATTGCTGCGGAAGGCGCGGCGAAGATGGGGCTGGTTCCCTATTATCTGTATCGGCAGAAGAACATGTCAGGGAATTTTGAAAATGTGGGTTATGCGAGGGAAGGGAAATTTGGTTTATATAATATTTTGATTATGGAGGAAGTGCAGACCATCGTGGCGTTAGGGGCCGGGGCGATTACCAAAAGGGTATACCCCGACGGGCGGATTGAGCGGTGCGAGAATGTGAAGGAAGTGGCCCAATATATCGAGAGAATCGGGGAAATGATAGAAAGAAAACGTGTATTATTCAGCGATTGAAATTCAAAATTCAGATAATAAATATTGGGTATTATGTGGGCTTTAGGTACATCATAAATTCCAAATGTCCAACAAAAGTCCAACAAATTTTTTTGCAGTGGTACACTATAATACGCCATAATGCAATTTTTATCACATAGTCCAACAAAATCTGTGTAAATCTACAGATACCTAAGGAAGCGTTTTGGGAATAATCGAAACGCTTCTTTTTGCGCCATTCAAGCTGGATTTAGTCTTTTATCAGAATTTGTAAAGCGGTGAGAGTCCAACAAATTAAAATGCACATTTGGTAACAGTCATTTCATTTAAGGATAGAGAGGTGGTGGAAAAGAGGGACTTGGTCAAATGAAAACGAGCAAGAAATGATAATAAAGAAGATATATTATGCCTTCAGGGAAACTATAAAATAACAAAGGAGGCATGAAATGTCAGAATACCAATTACAAATAAAACAGGTGGTGGACTATCCACGCTGCCGGATTTACAGGCAGTTCGTCCAGTCACTGATTACGGACCAGGGCATTCGCACAGGCGGGGGCTCCGGTCTTTTTTATTTTACGGTGCTTTGCAGTTATGCGAATTTCCGTACATCCTACCGCCGCATAGACGGGATCAGCTACACGGTCTATCCAGGTGAGTGGATCTGCACCGTCAAGGAGCTGGCCGGATGGTTCCGCACACATTTCCAGCACCAGGCCCTTGACATACTGGATGAGCTGCAGAAAAGAAATCTGATCTCGTACCTGTCCCTGGGGCGGGGGAAAGTCGTCAAGTATAAGATCCGGGACTGGAAAAAGCACAACACGGTGCTGGATTACAACTGCCCATGCCAGAAGGACACGGGCTTTTTCTTTATGCCGTTCACGGTGGCGACGGAGATGGTGGGAGCCGGGCGGTGTTCCGAGATGGACATCCTGCTGGACCTGTGGCTGTCTACCGTCTATAACGACGGGCAGGTGCAGGGGTCGGAGGCTGGCCCCGTGGTTTACCTGCGCAACGGCACGGGCAGCCCGCTGGTGAATTACGGTGAGCTGGCGGGACGCTGGGGAATCTCAAAGGCCACTGTGGGCCGGGTGCTGAAAAAGTTTGAAAAGCAGGGCCATATATTGCTGATGGCATTTCCAGGCACGAAGGGCAGCGTCATTTACCTGCAGAATTACCTGTCCACCATGTTCCAGATTTCAGATGTCCTGATCGACAAGGAGGAGGTTGCGATGAGTTTGAATATTAAAATCAGTTTGCCGGACAAGAGTAGTGACAATGCCGTGGAAGGTGACGGTATTCTGGAGCCGGAGGTGTGCGTTTCAGAAGGCTTGTCCAGCGTATCAAAATCACACATGGAGGCGTTGGTAAGGAAGGTGGCGGAAATCCTTGATTCACAAGGGGTTTCCTGTTTCCAGTGCCCCAAGGCTAAGTACAAGTTATATCCTTTATCTGACGACTGGGAGGGAAAGTATTTATGCCGCCCGCGCGGGGCATCGGACAGGCGTATTGGGATGGAGGTCTGCTGCGGAAATGGCGGACAGGTTTATACATTTGAACTGACGCTCTCGCCTGCCGGCGGGAAGGAAATGGAGGGATGAGTAATGACGAAGAAACAGAGGGAGATAAACATTGCGGAGAATCCGCTGTATCACGACACATGGAAGCTGCTGAAGAAATACCGGGATGTGGTCTGGAGCCTGGAGCTTTCGGTGCAGCAGGTGAGGAACAAGTTTGAGATCGAGTATGGCAGTTCCATAGAGGACTTCCTGGAATCGGTGTACCTAGCGGGGGCGGACATTGCCGGCGGGGACATTGAACACCATGCCAAGTGCATAGAGCGCAGCAACCGGATGATAAAGCTGCTGGACAGCTCCGTGGAGCTGCTCAGGAACAAGCACAAGAACGGGGAGACCTATTACTGGCTCCTGTACTATACATTCCTTTCCCCACAGCAGATGAAGAACGTGGAGGAGATTGTGGAGCAGCTGCGCCCCCATATCCGGGACATCAGTTTCCGCACCTATTACCGCAGGAGGCAGGAGGCGATAGAGGCATTAAGCTCCATTCTGTGGGGGTATACCTCCAAGGAGAGCATGGAGATTCTGGAGAAATTTGTGCCGGAAACGGGGTCTGGCACATAAATGGCACAGAAAGGCATGAAATTGGCACGGGTTTGCTCTTTAACCGCAAATACCGGTGTGTTAAACTGTGTATGTTGAAAATTGTACCCAAAACAAATCAGGGCAGAATCCTGCATCCTTTACATGGTGCTGTTTTTCTGCTCAGGGAAAGGTCATGTCACATAAAAGGGCATGGCCTTTCTTTATGCACACGGCACCCCAAGGAAGAATGTCAGCTGAAGCTGGCGGGTGCCCTGCTCGATTGCCCAAAAATCATAAGGAGGTTGGTAAATTGAAGAAAAAAGCAGACAAGTTCCAGAAAGAAACAGACAGGGGGAGGCACCGCAGGCTTCCTATAGCGCATGTAGCCTATTGTGGGTTCCTTGCGGGTATGGGTTTCCTGGCCTTTACACAGCCGGTATATGCCGCCACAGATGTGTGGACAAAGGCAAGCGAGATCATGCAGGATGTGTATAACCAGATCGTCATTATCTCCACGGTGGCGGCCATTGTTACGGCATCCGTGGCGCTGTTGCTGATGAATTTTTCACGTTCAGGGCGCACGGTGGATGAAAGCCGGGCGTGGTTAAAGAGGATCTGCGTTACATGGGTGGTGCTGAACGGCCTGGGGTTCATCATGGCTTATGTCACTCCGTTCTTTACCGGCGGAAAATGGACGCCTACGCCTTAAGGCTGAGAAAGGAGTGATTGTGTGGGTATATTAGACGGCATTGTGGAGTGGATCGCAGAGCAGGTGATGCACGGCCTGGACCTGGTATCAACCTCGGTTTTGGGTGCGCTGGGGTGTGATATGTCCGTGTTCCTGCGCTACTTTCCGGCGGCAGGGACCTTGTACGAAGTCTTTGTGGCGCTCTCCATCGGGATTATTTTACTGAACTGGGTATGGCAGCTGTTCAAGAACTACGGGCTGGGCGCAGGGATAGAGGCGGAGGATCCCGTGAAGCTGAGTGTCCGCTCAGTCCTGTTTATCCTGCTTGCCTATTTCTCGGATGACATCATAGGGACTGTCCTGAAGATAGGGGGAACGCCTTATGACTGGATACTGACCTCTGCCATCCCGGCGCTTGACTTTGCAAGCTTTAACTCCGTCATTCTGGCGGTTGTGGGCGTGTGTGCAAACGGGGCGGTGGCATTGATCTCGCTGATATTGGTGCTGATCCTTGCATGGAATTACATCAAGCTGCTTTTCGAGGCGGCGGAACGGTATGTGCTGCTGGGGGTGCTGGTCTATACGGCGCCGGTGGCGTTTTCCATGGGGGCATCCCAGAGCACATCCAATATCTTTAAGTCGTGGTGCCGGATGTTCGGCGGGCAGGTGTTCCTGCTGATCATGAATGCGTGGTGTTTGCGGCTGTTTACATCCATGGTGGGTGCCTTTCTGGCTAACCCGCTTTCGCTTTAGAGTGATGGGAAAAAATATTTTTACAGAAATCTGTGCCTGCGCCCATTTTTCCGGGTTGCGGCAGGAAAGGAGATCAGTGTGAAAAATTATTTTTCACACGGCGCTTTGTGTCTGCGCGCTGCTTGCCACAAAGTCGCTTATGCACAAAGAGGGGTGTTTACACACCCTCTTGAGCAGCGCAGAAAAGGAGATTATGATGCAAAAAATGAAAAAATTCAGGCAGATCATGCTTTCGGTCTGCTCGGCGGCTGTCCTCTGCTTTTCGTTCTGCCAGCCTGTCTTTGCCATGACGGAAAGCGAGATACAGGCCCAGGTGAACGCTATGGGCAAGGCGGCCGCATCCGGCAATGTGCTGATCTGGTTCCTCTGTGCCATTGCCTTTTTGAAAGTGTCCCAGAAGATAGATTCCTTCATGTCCAGTCTTGGGATTAATGTGGGACACACGGGCGGCTCCATGCTGGCGGAGGCAATGATTGCGGCAAGGGGGATAGGAGGGCTGAAGAATTTTTCCAGCCAGTACTTTGGCGGAGGCCACAGCAAGGTTTCCTCTCACACGAATGCCGGCTACAAAGGGTTTATGTCTGGAGGGCTTGTCGGGATCGTGGGCAGCCGCATTACCAACAGCGCCGTCAAGTCAGCGACTGCCTCATCCAAAACAAATGTCAGCCGCCCGTCCGGGAAGTCCGGCGGGGGGATTGGGAGCCATATTTACGCTTCCTCCGTCAGCAAGGGCGGCAGCTTTGCAAACAATGTCATAGGGACCGTGGCAGCAGGAAACATTGCGGAGCTTGGCTTTATGAGCGGGCCGGAGGCGTCCCAGGCGCTCCAGTCCTATCTTGGCTATGCCGCCCTGGGGGAGAATGCCGGGCAGGTGCCCGTCTTTTCGGATGTGGAGATCGGCGGCGGGCGTATCACAGGGACGGAAACCTCGGAGGAACATCCCCAGGGGATTGCCTTTGGGATGTACCATGCTGCCCAGTATGCCGCCCCGGAGGGAAACTATACCACCATACAGGCGGCGGATGGCAGCTCCTGGTACAAGCAGTATGCGCAGGATGCGGTGGACAAGTCCCCGTACATGGCCCCGGACGGCTCCATTGCCTATAAGGAGTCCATTGTGAAGAAACTGCCCCAGCCGCCCAAAAGGAGGGAGCGAATGTGAAAGGAATGAAGATTTTCTAAGGTCATAAGAGGGTGTGTAAACACCCCTCTTTAAAACCTGACCTAAGAAAATCTAAGTCATTCCTCGAAGAATCGCAAAAGCGGCGATTCTTCCTGCTCGATGTCACGCTCTGCAAAAGCAGAGCTTCTTCACAGGTGGAGAAAGGAGGAAAAAATGGAAAACGAACAAAAAAGCGGCTTGCAGGAGACGCTGGAAACAGGACGCACCGCCGCACACATGGTACGGGGCGCTATGAAGGCAGGTAAGGCAGTATCGGGGGCCGCCAAAGGCGCCGCAGCCGCAGGGCCTTATGGTGCCGTTGCCGGTGCGCTCTGGGAGAACCGCAGGCTGGTGGGAAAGGTCATCATCGTTGTCATTGCGTTGCTGCTGATCCCGGTAGTATTTGTGGTGTCACTTCCTGCTGTGATCTTTGGCGGCCTGACGGACGCTTTTTCTTCTACGACTTTTTCCGATGCGCCGATCCTGAACAATAATGCGGCCATAATGGAAAATGTGGCAGAGATCACCGCTGCCATAGACGGGATCATGTCCGGGGGCATGGAGGATACCATGGAACAGATCGAGGCAGACTTTTCATCCTCCGGGGCAGATGAAATGGAGGTCATCAACCCTTATGCCGGCAGCACCCTTTACAATGCCAATCAGTTCATCGGTATGTACTGCGCCTATAAAAGTGGGGACTATGCCGGCATCTCTATTTCCGACATGGAAAGGACGCTGCGTGCTGGCCAAAGCCATCTGTACTCTTACACGCTGGCAGAAGAATCGCGGACAAGGACGGAAACGGACCCGGCTACCGGGAAGGAGGTGTCCGTTACGGAAGACTGGCGGGTCTACACCATTGCCTATAACGGGGAAACCTATTTCTCCGAACAGGTCTTTAGGCTGGACGGGGAACAGATGGCCCTTGCCAATTCCTATGCTCAGAACCTGAGCCTATTTTTAGGTGACGGCATGATGCAGGGGATCATGGAATGGGACGGGAAATCCATTCCCTCCCTGGGAGAGGTACGTTTTACGGATGGTGTGACGGAGGTGGTCTACTATAACCAGCTGGATGAGCGCTATGCAGGAAAGCCCTACGGCACCGATTATGTCGGCAGTCATGGCTGCGGTCCCGCTGCCATGGCAATCGTGGTATCCTCCCTCACAGACCGGGCGGTTGACCCTGCGGCTATGGCGGAATGGTCCTATCAAAACGGTTACTGGTGCAAGGACAGTGGCTCCTATCATGCGCTGATCCCCGCCGCCGCAAGGAACTGGGGATTGAATGTATACGGCTGTACGGCGGCAGAGCCCCAGAGGATACTGGATGCGCTGGCGGAGGGGAAGCTGGTGGTTGCGATCATGTCCCAGGGACACTTTACAAAGTCGGGGCATTTTATTGTGCTGAGGGGCGTGCAGGACGGGAAGATTCTGGTGGCTGACCCTGCCAGCTACAACAGGAGCGGGCAGATGTGGGATTTGTCCGTGATCCTGCGGGAGGCCAGCCGGGGCGCCGCTGCCGGAGGGCCTTTTTGGATTATTGGCTAAAAAGGAAATGAAGTTTCACTAAGGCAGTAAAGGGCACTGCCTAAGAGAAACTATGTCATTTCAAGCAGATCAATACATTGTTCCAAAACTATAGGTTTTAGAAACCATAGGTTTCTGGACAGAATGAGAGGTAATATGAGCAATCAAAACGAAAATGATACATATATCATCCCGCCGAATTTTGTAGACACGGGCACTTTTTTCGGCGGGATGTTCAAGGCGAGGAACGTGATAGAGGCGGGCATCCTGTCTGCGGCCTTGGGGGTGCCAATCTGCACCTTGCTGCCCCTGGGGTTGACGGCAAAGATCATAGTGCTGTGCCTGACGGCGCTGCCCATTGCCCTGTTTGCCCTGATCGGCATTTCGGGGGAAAGCCTGTCTTCCTTTCTGGTGATCTTTATAAAATACCTGAAGAACCGCCGTGTTGTGGGCGGGGAGGGATGCCGCCAGGGGGAAACCGCCGCAGGACGGAAAAGGGATGCAAAGACGGTGCAGAAGATAAAACCGGAAAAACGGGCGGGAAAGAAGGTGTCGGGTACTCAGGCAGAAACACGGA
Source organism: uncultured bacterium (assembly GCA_948467735.1). Taxonomy (GTDB): domain Bacteria; phylum Bacillota; class Clostridia; order Lachnospirales; family Lachnospiraceae; genus Acetatifactor. The sequence continues at coordinate 711 of CAOKFN010000020.1, read as the reverse complement.
CAGGACAATCTGCCGGACAGGTGAAAGCCAAAAAGAGCCGGAATCGCCCGAAGGAAGACTTCCCCGCTGAATTTGACCAGGTAAGGGGATATGAGCTGCGTCAGAAACTCCGTCCGGCAGGAAAAACAGGGAAAGCAGGAGCCGGTAAGGTTTCGGGCAAAGCGGCGGGAACAACGGGAAAAAACAGCCGTGGCAATGCAGCAGTAGCAGAGCGCCGCAGGCCGCACCCGTTGCCCCTGCGGGAACAGCAGCCGGCCTGCCTGAATCCGGTGGCGGACTACATGCCGGTCTCCAGAATTGCAGGCGGCATCATTTATACAAAAGACCACCGCTATGTCAAGATCGTGGAGGTCGTGCCCATCAATTTCCTCCTGCGGAGTGCAAGGGAACAGAGGAACATCATTTATTCCTTTGTATCCTACCTGAAAGTGAGCCCCGTCAGGCTGCAGTTCAAGGTCCTGACCCGCAAGGCGGACATTGGGAGGCACATGGACACGGTGCAGAAGGAAATGGCACGGGAGACCAACGAACAGTGCCGGCTCATGCAGGAGGACTATCTGCGGTTCGTGCAGCAGATCAGTTCCCATGAGGCAGTCACACGCCGGTTTTTCCTGATCTTTGAGTATGAGCCCTGGGGGAATGCCAGACGTTCTGATGATGAGGGGGAGGCTGCCGCATTCCTGCAGGGGGCAGTCCATACGGCGGCCAATT
>CAOKFN010000019.1 GCA_948467735.1 uncultured bacterium | reverse complement strand
ACGTGGCACCAGAAATGGTACTGCGGTGCATAGCGGTTTATAAGTTTATCCTGACAGCAGTGACGGGACTATTGACAAGCTGTCATTTGAATGTTATGATAAGAAACAGGTTAGCATAAGAAAAAGCGATGACGGAAACAAACAGCATATAAATCGCAGACAGAGAGAGCGTCACTTGGTGGAAGACGCTTATGTAGATTGTATGTGAAAACCATTCCCAAGCTGCAATGCTGAAAGTAGATGTAAGCGCTGCCGTATACCTGCGTTAAAGGTTAGGATTTGATAGAATCTGAAGTAAAAAATTGAGGTGGAACCGTGCAATAAGCACCCTCAAAGATACAAAAAAAGTATCTTTGAGGGTGTTTTTCTTTTGTTAATCAAAAATTTTATGTGAGAAAGGAAACGGTAAAATGAAGATTAAAATGAAAGATGGTTCCATCAGGGAGGCCGGTTTCGAGGAGGAGCTGGGTAGAAATGCGTTCTGGCATACGACGGCGCATATTTTGTCGCAGGCGGTAAAAAGACTGTATCCCACGGCAAAATGCGCAATAGGCCCATCCATTGCAGAGGGGTTTTACTATGATTTTGACTTTGACTTTCGCTTTTCGGAAGAAAATTTTGCCGAAATAGAAGCAGAGATGAAAAAAATCGTGAGAGAAAATTTACAGCTGAGGCATTTTACGGCGGACCGGGAGACAGCAATGCGGGCTTTGAAGGAGAGAAATGAGACATATAAAATGGAATTGTTAAAGGAACTGCCGGAAAACGAGGAAATCAGCTTTTACCAGCAGGGGGAATATTTGGAGATGTGCGCCGGACCTCATGTCGCGTACACCAGCGCGATTAAGGCGTTTAAGCTGTTGTCCGCCGCGGGCGCATATTGGCGGGGCGATGAAAAGAATAAAATGCTTACCAGAATTTACGGCACGTCGTATCCAAGCGAGGCTATGCTGGAAGAGCATCTAAATCGATTGGAAGAGGCCAAGAAGAGAGATCACAGAAAATTAGGAAAAGAATTAGGCTTATTTGCACTGTTTGAGGAAGGGCCGGGCTTTCCCTTTTTTCTTCCCAAGGGATTGATATTAAAAAATCTGCTGATTGACTATTGGAGGAAGCTGCACACAAGAGAAGGGTATATGGAAATATCCACTCCGATCCTGCTGAATCGTCAGCTTTGGGAAACCTCCGGACATTGGGAGCACTATCGGGATAAGATGTACACAACCTTGATTGACGGGGTGGATTTTGCCGTTAAACCCATGAGCTGTCCGGGCGGCATGCTTGTATATCAGATGGAGCCTCGCTCTTATCGGGATCTTCCCATGCGTGTCAGTGAGCTGGGATTGATACACAGAAACGAAAAGTCCGGTACTCTGCATGGTCTTATGCGAGTCCGCTGCTGTACGCAGGATGACGCCCATATCTTTATGACGCCGGAGCAGATACAGGATGAGATAAAAGCTGTGGTCCGGCTGATAGACGAGGTGTATTCATATTTTGGATTTCAATATCATGTGGAACTATCCACAAGACCGGAAAATTCCATCGGAAGCGACGAAGATTGGGCGATGGCCTCGGATGGTTTAAAAAATGCATTGGAGGATTTGAAGCTGCCGTATGTCATAAACGAGGGGGACGGGGCATTCTATGGTCCGAAGATTGATTTTCACTTAAAAGACTCTATCGGAAGAACATGGCAGTGCGGGACAATTCAGCTGGATTTTCAGCTGCCGCAGCGTTTTGGGGCGGAGTATATGGGAGAAGACGGGAATAAGCATCGTCCGGTCATGATACACAGAGTTGTATTTGGTTCCATTGAGAGGTTCATAGGCATTTTAATAGAACATTATGCAGGGAAGTTTCCCTTATGGCTTTCCCCGGTTCAGGTAAAAATATTGTCAATTTCAGATAAATATATTGATTATGCGGAAGAAATTGAAAAGAGATTGAAAAAAGAAGGACTGCGCTGTGAAGTGGATGGGAGGGCTGAAAAGATAGGCTTCAAGATAAGAACCGCACAATTGGAAAGAATCCCTTACATGCTTATCATCGGCGAGAGGGAAGTGAAAACGAAAAGCGTTTCCGTCCGCAGGAGGGAGGAAGGCGATCTGGGCAGCATGCCGGTAGAACAGCTGCTGAAGGTCCTTTCCGAAGAAGGAAGCCAAGAAGCATAACCGCCCTTTGGCAGTCTGAGCAAACGGCGTAAAAGGCAATACGGATTTCTCTCAAATCTTCGGAAGCCTGTTAGAGTAAGCCTTCCGGCCTTTACAGGTTTCCGGGGATTTGATATAATTCTCATATGAAATAATAGAGCCATAGAAATAGGTTTATGGGAACCTTTACGGTGCGAGAGGAGGCCGGGCAGATGATCGATACCATTTATTTTTTTGCCTCAAAGGAAGATATCCGCAATATTTTTCATATGGTTGAACAGGAATTTGATATCAAATACTGCATGACGACAGTGGATAAAAAAGCAGGCGAAAAGGAAATGCCGAAAATGGAATTTGATACCATTGATGAAATTGCGGACGACTGTCATGCCGCCCATGCAATCCAGCCCTTTTATTTGATTGCGCCCAAGACGGAGGTGATGAAGACATACCGACAGGCGTTAAAGGATCAGGATGATATCGAGAGATACCGCATGGTTTATCCTGAGAACAAAAACAGCCTGCTGCTGAAGGGGATGCAGAAACACGAAGATTTGACATATGATTATTATGTCCATATTGCCAGAGAACTTGAGACCGAATTCTCCGGCACGCTTTTCAAAAGGATTGTGCGGGAGGTAAAACGAAACTGCGTGTTGATAAAGTATTCTTCGCCGATTTACATAGGGAAGGAAATGTATAAAGAGAAAGAGAAATTTGTCTTTCATGGGGAACGCTGCGGATGCGTTGCCATAACCGAGACAGGCGAGGCGAAGGAGTGGCATAGAAGTCCGAAGGTCAGGGAGTTCGTCGATAAACCGTTTCAGGAACAGCTTTCCTTTCTGCGGGATGTATTTTATGGCAGGGAATTGATAAATTATGAGAAAGAGAAAAAAGAGTTTACGGAGGATTTTCAGGTTTATGCGGCGGCCATGGCGCTGCCTTGGGGAATAAAAGACTTGGCTCTTTTGAAGGAAGTATTTGCCTTGTTTGACGATGAGGTGAAGACGCCGGCGCCTTCCGGTACGACGACGGCCATGGAGAATTTGTGCGAGGCTTCGGTATATGCGGCGTCCGTACAAAAACCGGACGGAATCCGGATTTTGCTGGACAATTTACAGTGGATACCGGAAAAAGGCGTTCATTGCGGTCGTGAAGGGATTGTCAAACTCCTGTTAAAAAGAAAATATTTTGAGAGGTTTCAGGCCGGTTTGGGGGATGTGGCAGAGGATACGAAAATACTAGTGAAAAATATACTGGAAGGATTGACGGATAAGAGAACGGCGGAACAGAGGAAGGAATTGACAGCCATGCTGCATCATGAGTTACATTTGGATGGGCAGGGTTATGATGACGGAAAGGGAGAGGCAGGATTATGACTGGGAAAGGGGCGGGACGGGATTGTGACTGCAAAAAGGGAGAGGAATGGGTATGATTACGAAAGGATATGAGACGGGATGATGATAGAGGTACAAAATACAAAAAAGGCGGCCGCCCTGTTTGCCGGGCAGAAGGAAACCATGATTCTGTCCTGCATGCAGAAGGTAATGGGACAGGTTTATGCGGATTCCGTCGAAGCGCCGGAAACTGCCATGGCGTTTTTGGGGGATTTCTGCTTCATGGCCGGGAAACCGAATCGGGAGTTTGTCCGGTATATACCGGAAGTCCGAGGGAAGGACTTTGTGATTATGGTTCCGCAGGGGGAGGCATGGGCAGGGCTGATGGAGGAGTGCTTGGGGGACAGTGCGAAGAAAGTGACCCGCTATGCAATGAAAAAGGAGCCGGATGTCTTTGACAGGGAGAAGCTTCAAAGGATTGTCAGGACTTTTCAGGAGGGAGAGTTTGCGGCATGTAATGGTTATACGATAAAAATGATGGACGAGGAATGGTTTCATCGCTGTAAGGCTGTGGAGTGGTGCAGGGACTGGACGGCTCAGTACCCGGATTATGAGGCGTATCAAAAATATGGGCTGGGGGTTATGATAATGAAGGAGGGGGAGCCTGTGGCGGGGGCGTCCTCGTATTCCGGTTATTTCGGGGGCATTGAAATCGAAATCGATACGAAGGAGGAGTATCGGAGGCGGGGGCTGGCTTATGTCTGCGGGGCCAAACTGATATTGGAATGTCTGGAACGAGGCTGGTATCCAAGCTGGGACGCACAGAATAAGGGATCCGCGGCTTTGGCGCAGAAGCTGGGATATCATTTTGACTATGAATATACGGCTTATGAGGTTTGGGGCGGCAGAGGTACGAAATGATGGAGGGCCGTACCGACGGACTACGGCTGAAGGAGAAAATGACGGACATCTGCTCTGGATGTTTGCTATGGGAAGTGTGGGTATCAGGGAGTTTGTCAGGGGCTTTATGGGAATACAATGAATTATTTAATTATGCGTACAGGAGGAAATGGAGAGAATGAAAAAAGGAAATTCCAAAGAGAAACAGGAGAAGGCTCCCGTAAGACAGGGAGAAAAGTTTGTAAGAGAGTGGCAGGCGGTGTATACTTTTATGCTTTTATTTGAAACCCCGGTGAAAATGCCGGATGCTTCCGCATATCTGGAGGCGGTGAAACAGCGCTTCGGCGAAGTGATTTCCATGGTCAGCAGTCAGGAGTCGGCCTCGGAAATGCTGGCCGCCGCGCTGCTGGAGCATCAGGTGAAGTACGATGACAGCAAGCAGAAGGTTCCCTCCCAGCTGATGCTTTTTGGCGCGAAGGAGTTTGATCAGGGGGAGTGGGACGATATGGTTCGTTCTCAATTCTGGGCATGTCAGGACAGGGAGAATTTTCTTCCCAGATGCAGGTATGCCATGATGGCCGGGAATATGCTGGCGGCGGGGCTTCCAAGGATGGAGGAATATGGAATTATGGCGGAATACGCGGACATGCTTTTGGAGCTTATGCCGGAGTGCATCGGTATTTACTGGCCCCACAGCCAATGCCTGACGCCTAGGGAGTATTATCAGCAGCCCCATTGGAACAATCCGGAGTATCATTTCTTGGACGGGGGATTGAACGTGCGTTTCTTTAATATCGAGGGTACGGACGAGATGCTGTTTGATACGCTGGGATTTACCGCAATCGGCCTGCCGGATCTGCAGTTTCACTGTAAGAATCTGGAACCCAACGAGGTGGTGGGTTTCCTGCATAATATTGCCGCTTATATGTATGAGTGCGGGGATGTGATTGAGGACGGCAATACGGTGGAGGGGATTCATCATGAGAAATGGGTCTGCCGTCGGGAAGATTCCCTAGTGGGGCCCGGACGTATGGTGCTGGACATTAACCCCGGGGAATATGCGGGCGGAAACCGGCAGCAGGCGTAGGCAGCTGTAGGTTATTTTAAGAGGAGACAGAGAATGATTTTAATTAGGGCGATGAAAAGGGAAGATTTTGAGGAAGTATTTGGGATGATGAAGGTATTTTATGCATCTCCCGCGGTGCTGCATAAGGCTTCGGAGGAGGTACTGCGGCGGGATATGGAAGACTGTTTGAGCGATATGCCCTTTGTGGAGGGCTATGTGTTTGAAGAGGAAGGGAAAATCGCCGGATACGCCATGGCGGCAAAGGGATATACGACGGAATACGGCGGAATCTGCATCTGGGTGGAGGATTTGTACATCAAGCCGGAATACCGGCACCGGGGGCTTGGGACGCAGTTTCTGACCTTCTTGGAGAAGGAATACGAGGGCAGGGCGGTTCGGTTTAAGCTGGAGGTGGAAGAAGAGAACAAAGCCGCCATTGAAGCTTACAAAAAGAGCGGGTATCAGATTTCTCAGTATTTTGAGATGACGAAGGAAGTGGACGCGGGCTAGGAATTCCCTGTCGGGCGGCAGGTTATCTTAAGATGGTTTCGGCACACGGAAGCTTTGCGAGGGGTGAATAGCGGGATGTTTCATATTTTGGTGGTGGAGGATGACAAAAATACAAGGCGTTTGTTCAAAGCGGTGCTGGAAGCGGAAAATTATACCGTGGTCACTGCGGGGAACGGCGTGGAGGCGCTGGCCGTGATGGACAGGGAGCATGTGGATCTGGTGGTGCTGGATATTATGATGCCCCAAATGGACGGTTATGAATTTACCAAAGCCCTGCGGAGCGCGGACAATAATCTTCCCATTCTGATGGTTTCGGCCAGACAGCTACCTGCGGATAAGCATAAGGGATTTCTTGCGGGAACGGATGATTATATGACAAAGCCCATTGACGAGGAGGAAATGCTGCTGCGTATTCGGGCGCTGCTGCGCCGGGCGCAGATTGCCAGCGAGCGCAGGATTGTGGTGGGGGATGTGGTTTTGGACTACGATTCGCTGACGGTGACGAAAAACGGAGAAACGCAGGAGCTTCCTCAGAAGGAATTTCTGCTGTTATACAAGCTGCTCTCATATCCGGGCAGGATTTTTACCCGGATTCAGCTGATGGATGAAATCTGGGGAGCGGACAGCGAGACGGGCTGGGAGACGGTCACGGTGCATATCGGGCGGCTGCGCAGACGTTTCGAGGGCTGGGAGGAATTTGAGATCGAATCCGTCCGGGGGCTTGGGTATAAGGTGATGAAAAAAGTATGAAAAAGCGGAAGGAGAAACACAAAAACAAGCATAATTTCGCCTTGGGCCTGCTGGTGTTTGCAGTGCTTTTCGGTATCCAGTTCGCGACGGTTTTATTTGCGCTGCTGGTATTGTTTCTGCTTGTACAGACAAAGGTTGTCACAATAGAGTGGATTGGAAGCCTGAATACCGGAAGCGTGAACACCGGGCGGGTGATTCTGCTGGTGGCGCTGGTGGATATCTTTGCGGGGCTGGTCATTGCGTTTACCGCCGCGGCCATACCGCTGAAGCCGGTCAATAATCTGATTCATCAGATGAACCGGCTTTCTTCCGGGGATTTTCAGGCGCGTCTTAAGTTTGGCAGGATTCTTGCCAGTTATCCTACCTTTGAGGATTTGACGGACAGCTTTAATAAAATGGCGGAGGAGCTGGGGAGTACGGAGGTGCTGCGGAATGATTTTATCAACAATTTTTCCCATGAATTTAAGACACCCATCGTTTCTATTGCGGGATTTGCCAGAATGCTGAAACGGGGGAATCTGACGGAAGAACAGCGGATGGAATATCTGGACGTCATCGAAGCGGAATCCATGCGGCTGTCTTCTATCGCGACGAATATTCTGAATTTGACCCGGATTGAAAATCAAGCGATTTTGACGGATGTGTCCGAATTTAATCTTTCGGAACAGATTCGTTCCTGCATTCTGCTCTTGGAGCAGAAATGGGCCCGGAAGGGCTTGGAATGGGAGCTTGATTTTGAGGAGCAGCAGATTCAGGCGGGAGAGGAGCTGTTAAAACAGGTCTGGATTAACCTGATTGACAATGCCATAAAGTTTTCCAAGGAAAAGGGGCTGATTGAGATTCACATTGCGGACAGGGGAGACAGTCTTGCCGTTTCCGTGGCCGACTGCGGCGTGGAGATTCCGATAGAGGCCGGAAATAAAATTTTTCATAAGTTTTATCAGGCGGACGAATCCCACAGCAGCGAGGGAAACGGAGTCGGTCTGGCGATTGTGAAGCGTGTGGTGGAACTGCATCGGGGGTCGGTTCGTGCCCGCAGTGAGGACGGGATTACGACTTTTGTGGTGGAGCTTCCCAAAAAAGCGGCCATATAGTGTGTTTCGTTTCAGTTTATATTTCTGTGATAAATTTCCCCATATATACTCATGAGCGGTAAAGTATGCCGTCGATTCATGGAGTTTTCGCCCGTGAGTCTGCTCGGCAGATTTTAGCGGCCGTCAGTATAACATATAGTTTCGGCGGCTGCATGTTCAAGGGAGTTTTGCAGTCGTCACATGTTCTGGGCTGTGGAGCCTTAAGGCTGGCTTGGCCCGTCGCGGAGGAGGGATGATTTATGACGGAGATGGCAGTGTACGTGATTCTGGGCTATCTTTCGGGAAGCGTGCTGTATGCGAAGATTTTTTCTAAACTGTTTCGGAAGGAAGGGATGCTTGAACAAAGCAGGGATCGAAATCCGGGGACGGCGAACGCGTTTTTATACGGCGGGTTCTGGTGCGGATTCTTGACCTTGACAGGGGATTTATGCAAGGGATTTCTGCCGGTATTTTTGTTTGTGCAGGAGGAAATGCCAAAGCAGCCTGCCGTGTTCTGGTATGCCCTTGTGATGGCGGCGCCGGTGGTGGGGCATGCCTTTCCTGTATTTTACGGGTTCAAGGGCGGCAAGGGGATTGCGGTGACATTCGGCTGTCTGCTGGGACTTCTGCCGTATTGGCAGCCTGTTGTGGTGCTGGCGGTGTTTTTTATATTTTTTTCCGTGATACTGCGGGTGACGCCTCATTTTTACCGCACCTTTGCGGCGTATTTGTGCTCCCTTGGGGCGATTCTCTGTATCGGAGACGGGAAAGCCGTGAAGACAGGGTTCTTTGTGATTACGGTGACAGTCTGCGGGAGACTGCTGCTCAGCAATGAGGAGAAGCGGGAAATGGAGGTAAAGCCGTTATGGAAGCATTGATTCTTTCCTGCGGAACGGGAGGCGGCCATAATTCCGCCGCAAAAGCCATGATGGAAGAGCTGGGCCGGAGAAATCATCATGCGGTGATGATGAATCCCTATACTCTGCACAGCGACCGCCTTGCCGGGCGGATAGACGAAACATACATAACCACGGCCCGGAGGGCACCCCGAGCGTTCGGAGCCCTGTACCGGGCCGGGGAATGGTATCGGAAGCTGCCCTTTCGCTCCCCGGTTTATTATGCCAATCGGGGCATGATTCCCAGCATGGAGAAGTATTTGGAGGAAAATCATTTTGACATTGTGATCATGTCCCATTTGTTTCCCGCCGAGATAATGACCAATATGAGGCGCCGGGGCATGGAAATCCCGAAGACATTGTATATTGCCACGGATTACTGCTGCATTCCGTTTACGGAAGAGACGGAATGCGACGCTTATGCGGTGCCCGCGGCGGAAGCGGCGTATGATTTTTCCCGCAGAGGCATTCCGGAAGAGAGGATTTATCCTTACGGCATTCCTGTGGATGCCGGATTTGGACAGGAAGAAAATAGAGAGGGTCTTAGGCGGCGCATGGGGCTGGCGGCGGACAAAAAGTATATCCTCATAGCAGGAGGCAGTATCGGCGCGGGGCAGATTGAAAAGCTCTTGGGACTGCTGTTGGCCCGGAGGGAGGAAGACAGGGAAGTCGGGCTGATTGTGGTGTGCGGGAACAATCAGGAACTGTATGGAAAGCTGGAAAATCGATTTGGAGAGCAGGCTATGGTGATCGGCCATACGGAACGGATGGCAGATTATCTCAAGGCCAGCGATTTGTATATTACAAAACCCGGCGGACTTTCATCCACCGAGGCCGCTGTGTGCGGAATTCCTTTGCTGCATATGCCCCCCATTCCGGGGTGCGAGACCTTTAACGCCCGGTTTTTTCAGGAGCATGGGATGAGCCGGGCCTGTGAGGTAACGGAGAGGGGCGCGGAGGCTGCCTTTGAATTACTGCGTCAGGAGAGGGTCTGCGCCGAAATGGTGGAGTGCCAGCGCAGGCATATCAGTAAAAATGCCGCCGGGCGGATCTGTGAGCTTGCGGAAAGGCTTATTTGGGATTCGTCTTTGGATTCACGAAAAGCCGGCGGCAGATGGAAGTGTGCGAAGGTTTTTTAAGTGCCGCTTTGCGGCGCTTTTTTACAACAGAATATGTTTGTTTCACAACATTTGGGGTAACATAAACCGATAACGATTCCGATATTGGCATAAAGGAGAGGAAGAATCATGCGTATTGGAATTTGCGATGATGAGGAAAGCGTGAGGCGTATGCTGGCGGATAAGGTGCGGGGGCTTTATCCCGAAGCGGAGATTCGGCAGTTTCCCTCGGGGGAGGAGCTGCTGGCGGCGGACGGGGAGCCGGATATCTTATTTCTGGATGTGAAAATGCCGGGCATGGGAGGCATGGAGGCCGCAAAGAAATTGAGGAGAAGAAACAGGAGAACCATTCTGATTTTCCTCACCGCCATGGAGGAGTATGTCTTTCAGGCCTTTGACGTGGGAGCTTTTCATTATTTGGTAAAACCGATTTCCGAAGAAAAGTTCAAATCCGTGCTTTCCGCCGCGGCGGAGCGTTATCGGGAGCTGACGGAAGGCGGCCTCACGGGGCGGCCGGGGGAAAGGTATTTGATGGTCATGTCCGGCGGCGCTCATATCAAGGTGTCGCTGGAGGATATTGTATATGCGGAAGTATTTAACAGGAAAGTGGTCATACACAAGATGGAGGAGGATATTGAATATTACGGGAAGCTTTCGGAGCTGGCGCAGCAGGCCGGGGAGGATTTTTTCCGAACCCACAGGGCGTATCTGGTCCATTTTAAATATGTGGTAAAGTACGACGCTTCCACGATCTGGATGGAAAAAGGGAAAGCGCTTCTGGCAAAGAATAATTATCCGGAATTTGTAAAGAAGTTTATGAGATACAATCAAAAGGCGGGATGGGGCTTTCGGACATGGTGAATTGGGAAGTATACGCGGATATGGTGGCAGCAGCGGGGGGCGTCTTGGAAATCTGCATGACTGGCTGCCTTTTTTGGCGTTTTGCAAAGCCTTTTCTGCCGGGGAATCAGAGGACGGAAATTGTGGGCGTCACCTATGCGCTTGTGATGCTGGTACTGAAATTCTGCCCTCTTGAAATGGACAATAAGATCTGCGGCGGAATCGGAGTGCTGTCGGTTTTCATCGTCATGTATTGGATTGACAGAAGAAATACAAAACAGAAGCTGTTTCTGGCGCTTACTTTTTACCTGCTGGAATGGATTGCGTGGGGAGTGATTTTAGGGCCGTGGAGTTCGGTATATCATATGCTGGTCATGAGGCCTTTCATAGCGGAGAGGGATGCGCTGCAGTTTGTTCTATGGGTGATCATGGAAATTGTGTTTGTGACAATGAATGTGTTCGTAAAGGCATTTTTGATTTGGGTGCTCCATCAAAACTATCGTTATAAAAGGGAAAACATGACAAAAGGAGAGTTTGTGCTTCTGCTTGCGCCTTCCATGTCGGTGATGGCGGGGTATTGGATCATCAGCTATTTTGTCAATATATATAGAACGGATCTGGGGCAGGATATGGAGGACGTCCATGGGGAATATATCTGGTTTCGGGCGCTGTATATGGCGGTATCTTTTGCGGCGCTGCTGACGGTGATAATTTCCTATCGGCATATCAAGGACGGACAGCGCAGGGAGAAGGAGGACGCGGTGCTGTCGAGGCAGAGGGAGGATATGAAGAGGCATATGGAGGAGGTGGAGAGACTGTATGGGGACATCCGCAGCCTCAAGCACGATATGGCAAATCATGTCATGGTGCTGGAAAGCCTGTATGGGAACGGCATAAAAGAGAGGGAAGAGGGCGGTGAGGCAGAGGAAGCCGACAGATGGAAAGAAAGCGCCCATGAAAGTCTTAAGGGGGTGAACAGATCCGCGGAAGCCGGGAAATATATGGCGCAGCTGAGGGCGCGGGTGGAGGAGATAACTTTTGAAATCCGAAGCGGCAATCCGGTGACGGATGTGATATTGATGGAAAAGTATAAGGAGGCGGAGAAGAAAGGGATTGCCTTCCAATATGAATTCCATTATCCGGAAAAAGCGGGGGTGGAGGCCTTTGACGTCAGCATTATATTGAATAATGCTTTGAATAATGCCATGGAGGCGGCGGAAGAGTGCGAAGACGCGTTTGTATCCGTGCGGTCGTACCAGACGAGGAATGCATGGATGATAGAAGTCAAAAACAGCGCCGCGGGATGGCGGGATATGGACGAGGAGAGCGGCCTGCCCATAACGACAAAGAAGGAAGCCGGACATGGCTTTGGGATTGCCAGCATCAAAAAAGCGGCGAAGAAATATCATGGGGATATCGATATTATGCAGGATGGCCGGGAATTTGTGTTGAGCGTTATGCTTATGAAGCAGCAGGGATAAGTATTTATATCATAAACGATAGGGAAAAGTATTTTGAGCATAAACAATAGGGACAAGTATTTTTCGTATGGACAGCAGGGATAAGCATTTTGAACATAAACAACAGGGATGGCATTTTTATCATGAAAATTCAGCATAAGGAGAGATAGGGACATGAAAGAAGAAAATTTGACGGCGCTGGAGCGGGAGGTATTCGAGGAGATGGCCCGGCGCAACGGCGCCGCGCCGGAAATGATTTATAAGACCTGTATTCACAGTGACACGCGGTATGTATTTCACTATTTTGCCGACAAATTCCGTCCGCCGCTGACGGATATTTCCCCCTTGGCAAAGCTGGCGGGACTGGAAACAATAACCCTTTATCAATGCGAGGTGCGGGATATCTCGCCGCTGGCCCGGATTTCCACTCTACAGGAAATCACTATCAGCGGCGGGCCGGATATCCTGCCCTGCGACCTCACTCCCCTGCGGGAATTGTGGTTTCTGTGCCTGCGCACAAGATCCGTCAGCAGCATCCCGAAGCTGTCCGGTCTGCCCAAGCTGAGATGCGTGATTCTCTCGCAGATTGACAGCTTGGAGGGCCTGCGCGGCCTGCGGAGTCTGGAAAGGCTGGAAATCGGGGACAATCCCGGCTTAAACAGCCTGTCCCCCTTGGCTTCCTGTCCCTGCTTGGAGGAGTTGAACGCTTCCAGAACCGCTGTCCGGGATCTGACGCCTTTGGCGGGGCATCCCGGCCTGAAATGGATCCTTCTGAGCAATACTCCGGTGACGGACGCATCCCCTTTGGCCGCAGTCCCCACGCTTGAAACCATCGGGCTTTCCGGTACGGCGGTGGAGGATGTGTCCTCTTTGGCCGCTCTGCCCAAACTCAATGTCCTAAACCTGCGCGGCACCAAGGTGGTGGATCTGTCCGCTTTTCAGGGCCGGGAAAGCATCCTGAATATCGAGAGGAAGAAATTAGGAATCAAAAAAGCGGGGAAGTCCGCCGCGGAGATGAAGACTGCCGTTGACGAGATCAAGGAACGGCTGGACAAGCTGGGGATTGTTCCGCGGCCGCCTTTAAAGCGGGAGGATATCGCGGATTTTCAGGAGAAGTCCGGCGCAAAGCTGCCCAAGGAGTATGCGGCTTTTTTGACGAAAATCGGCGACGGGTTCGAGGTTTCGGCCGGGGATTTCCGGTACAGGCTGCCGCCTTTGGGCGAGGTGCGCTATGACCCGTCGGGCGTCAAAAAGCGGTTCGCCCACCGGGAGGGCTGGTGCTGGGAGGATGACGACAGCGCCGACGATAGGAAAATTGGCGCCGCCGTGGAAAATGGGCAGATTGAGCTGATGGACTGCGGCTGCGGCAGGTCTTTCCGCCTCATTGTCTGCGGCGGGGCCAAGGGGGAGGTGTGGGAAATGACCGATGTGGGGATTGCGCCCTATGGAAAGGGGATGGATTTCTTGGACTGGCTGAAGGATTTTTTGGACGGGAAAAATGACTTCCGGTGATTATCTTGTGGGGAGGCCCAATGGGATTCTGCCCGAGACTGCTTTGCAAAAAGCCGGAGCTTCTTACAGGAACCATCGGTTATTCCGCCATGGATGCGCCCCGTAACCTATGGTTGAGTTTCTGTAATTTTTCATAAACATACTTACAGTTGCTTTTCATTTGAATACAAGCTATTATGATAGTCAGCTGAATCTGCCTATTTTCGATATAGGCAAATGAGGCATACCATCTTGATAATTGTTTGAGGATTTGCCTATTATTTATAGGCAGATTGAGCTAATCAATCTGTAATTGAAATGGACTGCGAAAATATATGAAAAATTACGGAGGAATCCTATGTTTAATCAAAATGATTTTGGAAAAAGAGTAAGAGAATTTCGCACAAGAAAGAATTACTCTCAAAAGGAGATTGCCCTAAGAATAGGCGTTTCCGAACAGGCTGTATCCAAGTGGGAAAACGGCGACTGCCTGCCCGACATTTACAATTTAATACTGTTGGCACAAATGCTTCACATTTCCATCGACAGCCTATTGGACACCAAAATGGAAAATTCAGAGAAAATTGTAGAAACCATTCATGTCTGTGGAGCACGTTTCGATATCGTCGAAAAACCCAAAACCATACTTGCGGGGAAAATTATTTATGCAAAGGATTTCCCGGACATTGACAGCTTTTATTACGCGGTGGACGCTCTTGCGGCAGATAAGGATAGGACATATTTTAACACGCTGAAAGAAAGCGTCCTGCCCATATATGACATAAACTTAAGCGTAAATTTTTGGCTTGACGAACAAAGCCGCGCATACGGCGCTGTAAGAGAAGTTTTGACGGAAGATCAGCCCGCGGGCACGGATATCTACAAAGTCCCCGCGTCGTTATATATACGGGCATACACGGATAAAGAAACTTCGAGAATTGTCTGCAGGGAACAATGTGAAATATGGGAGCTTTTTGCATACATCAGAAACCATTTTATGCCTTCCTATCATTTTAAAATGGCTCAGAACGGAGCGCAGGAAATGGAGATGTTCGACACATTCGACCACAGCTCCGGTTACGCTTATCTGCCTGTAGAAAGAGGCGCGTGACTCTAAAAGGAGTGCCTTAAGAGCAGCTATAATAATTAAGTCATCGACAGAACGAAAATTGGAGGAATAACAATGCAAAGTGTAAGAATTTATGAAATGCCGCCCTGTAAAATGGTTTCGTCCGGAACAGGGATGTTCGGAGAGGAAAAATTCAATCGTTTTGACGAATGGTTATCTTCACAAAAAAGAGGGCTGTTTCCAAAAGATTTCCTATTCTGGGCAGGAGACGGGTTTGTTTGGCTGTATATGTATGAAGATGGAATGAATGTTCCGGACGAATTTGAAATAATAGATTTTCAAGGAGGCCTTTATGCTGCAGCGACCGACATAGACCAGAAAACAAATAGGGAGCTTATGAACACAGAGATAGATAAGTTTCTATGTGAAAACGGATTTGAGCGCGACACATCACGTTTGGAATTAGGAAATATAATTACGTCACCGCTTGCAAAAAAAATAATGGGATATGAACAGATGGACTATTATATTCCCATAAAAGAAAAATAAATCCCGGTTTTGCGGCGGGGTATTATGAGGAAATGAGATTGGAGGGCGGCTGACTACTGCGTTTCGTACAGAACAGGAAGTGGTTTTCCCTTATGGCAGTACATACGGCTGGGGAATCGGACATTATAAAAAGAAAAAGCTTATGTGTAATATACAGGAAGTCACGAAAAGATTTCCTGTTTTTTGCGCTCAGATTCTGCCACGGTACTAAATTTCGCCTATCGGCTTATCTTGTCCTGCGGGAATCTTGTTGGGGCTGCTGCCCTAAGCCTGCCTTTCTGCAGCTGGCGCCGCTTGAAAAGGTGGAAAGAACTGCGGAGCGGGAAGGAGAAGCCGTGCATGAGAAATGCATATGAATAAGAAATCATATTGACAGCCGACGTAAAAAAATATATCATAAGACGAAAGAAAAACATTTCATAGCTTCGCTGAGAAAATGTTAAGGAATACAAAAACGGAAGGAGAGGAAACATGGCACTGAAAAAGGAACCTATGAGGGGCATGAAGGATATTCTGCCGGAAGAAATGCGGATTCGGGATTATGTGATCGGCGTGATTAAAGAAACATATGGCGGGTTTGGTTTTCATTCCATTGAGACCCCCTGTGTGGAGAACATTGCGAACCTGACCAATAAGCAGGGCGGCGATAATGAGAAGTTGATATATAAGATTTTAAAGCGCGGGGAAAAACTGAATCTGGCGGATGCGTCAAAGGAAGAGGATGTGGTGGACAGCGGCCTGCGCTATGATTTGACCGTTCCGCTGGTGCGGTATTATTCCAAGAATTCGGCCCAGCTTCCTTCGCCCTTTAAGGCGCTGCAGATAGGAAATGTGTGGAGGGCGGAACAGCCCCAGAGGGGGCGATACCGTCAGTTCATGCAGTGCGACATAGATATCTTCGGGGAGGCATCCAATCTGGCGGAGATCGAGCTGCTTCTGGCCGCCGCCGCTACGCTGGGCAGACTGGGTTTTCAAGGGTTTCAAATCCGCATCAATGACAGGAGGCTGTTGAAAGCCATGGCATCCTACAGCGGTTTTCCGGAAGAGGTTCATGACAGCGTGTTCATTATTCTTGACAAGATGGACAAAATCGGCTTGGAGGGCGTGGAATCGGAACTGCTAAAAAGCGGTTATGACAAAGAATGGGTTGACAAGTATCTGGGCCTGTACCGGGGGCTGGAACAGGCGGAGAATGGCATAGCTTATCTGGGAGAGGTTCTGGAGGGGGTGCTGGACAGCTCCGTCGCAGGTAACTTACAGGAAATTATGGACAGCGTCCGGGCTGCGAAAAGCAGTGATTTTGAGGTGGTATTTGACCCTTCGCTGGTGCGCGGCATGTCTTATTACACGGGAACCATCTATGAGATTGCCATTCCCGAATACGGCGGCAGCTGCGGGGGCGGCGGCAGGTACGACAAGATGGTGGGCCGATTTACTGGAAACGATGTGCCCGCCTGCGGATTTTCCATCGGCTTTGAGCGCATTATCATGCTCTTAATGGAAAAAGGCTTCCAAGTGCCGGGCAAGCCCAAAATGGCCGCATATCTGGTAGAGAAGGGTGTAACCGGGCAGGCGCTCTGCGACGTGATCGCCAAGGCGCAGGAGGCCCGCAGGGACGGCACGCAGGTCTTGGTCGTCCACATGAACAAAAACAAGAAATTCCAGAAAGAAAAGCTCATGGCGGAAGGCTATGAAGTATTCGAGGAATTCTACAAGGAATCCTTAAAAAATAAAACAAAGACGGAACCGGAATAAGAGAGACGAACCTGGAAAAATGAAACTAAAACAGTCTCGGAACGGAAGCGCCCGGAAGGAAATTTCAGCTGTGCCCTATACAGATGAAATTTTCTTCCCCTTATGGGCGCTGTAGTGGAGAGACGGAACTGGAATAAAAGAGACGGAACTGGAATAAAAAACAGTCTCGAAACGAAAGCGCCCGAAAGGAAATTTCAGTTGTGCCCTATACAGATGAAATTTTCTTCCCCCTAGGGGCGCTGTAGAGGAGAGACGGAACTGGAAAAATGAAACTAAAACAGTCTCGGAACGGAAGCGCCCGGAAGGAAATTTCAGCTGCGCATTATGCAGATGAAATTTTCTTCCCCTTATGGGCGCTGTAGTGGAGAGACGGAACTAGGATGGAGGAAACGATGGCAGAGTCAATGAAGGGTTTAAAGAGGACCCATCGATGCGGGGAGCTTTCCGCGGCAAATGTGGGCGAAACCGTCACAGTGATGGGATGGGTGCAGAAGCAGAGGAATAAGGGAGGCCTTATTTTTGTGGATCTCCGTGACAGGGCGGGCATTTTACAGATTATTTTTGAGGAAAAGGAGTGCGGGTCGGAGATTTTCGCGAAAGCGGGAAAGCTGCGCAGCGAGTTTGTAGCTGCCGTGAAGGGCAGAGTGGAGCGGCGCGCGGGGGCGGAGGACAAAAATGCGGTCAATGAGAATCTGGCCACCGGAGAAATCGAGATTCATGCGGAGGAGCTGCGCATTTTGTCCGAGGCGGAGACGCCGCCTTTTCCCATTGAAGCCGATTCCAAGACCAAGGAGGAGCTTCGGCTGAAATATCGTTATCTTGACCTGCGCAGGCCTGATCTACAGAAAAATTTGATGCTGCGCAGCGGCATTACGGCGGCAATCCGCAGCTTTTTGACCAAGGAAGGTTTTTTGGAGATTGAGACGCCGATTTTAAATAAATCCACGCCGGAGGGAGCGAGGGATTATCTGGTGCCCAGCCGCGTGCATCCGGGTACTTTTTATGCGCTGCCCCAGTCGCCCCAGATTTTCAAGCAGCTTTTGATGTGTTCGGGATATGACAGGTATTTTCAGATTGCAAAATGTTTTCGGGATGAGGATCTGCGCGCGGACAGGCAGCCGGAGTTTACGCAGGTGGATTTGGAAATGTCCTTTGTGGATGTGGACGATGTGATTGACGCCACGGAGCGCATGATTGCCTCCGTATGTAAAGAAGCCATCGGCTTGGAGGTGAAGCTTCCCATTGAGCGCATGACTTGGGACGAGGCGATGAACCGTTATGGTTCCGACAAGCCGGATACCCGTTTCGGCATGGAATTGACGGATGTATCCGAGGCGGTGAAAAACTGCGGGTTCGCCGTGTTCACCGGGGCGCTGGACGCAGGGGGCAGCGTCAGGGGCATCAATGTCAAGGGACAGGCGGAAATGCCAAGAAAGAAAATAGACGCTCTGGTGGAATTTGCCAAAGGGTATGGGGCAAAGGGACTGGCGTATCTTTGCGTGATGCCGGACGGCAGTTATAAATCCTCTTTTGCCAAATTTATGTCGGAGGAGGAGCTGAAGGCTCTTGTGGAAACCATGGGCGGGGCGCCGGGGGATTTGCTTTTATTTGCCGCGGACCGCTTGAAAATTGTCTGGTCCGTGCTGGGCGCCCTGCGGGTGGAGCTGGCGAAGCAGCTGGGGCTCATCGACGATAATCAGTTTCATTTCCTGTGGGTGACGGAGTTCCCGCAGTTTGAGTGGAGCGATGAGGAAGAGCGGTATGTGGCCATGCATCATCCCTTTACCATGCCCATGGAAGAAGACTTGGAGCTGTTGGAGACGGAGCCGGGCAGGGTGCGGGCGAAGGCGTATGATATTGTGCTCAACGGCGTGGAGCTGGGAGGCGGCAGCGTGAGAATCTTCCAGAGCGATGTTCAGGAGAGAATGTTCGAGGCCCTTGGCTTTACAAAGGAAAAGGCTTACGAGCAGTTCGGCTTTTTGATGGATGCCTTTAAATACGGCGTTCCGCCCCATGCGGGGCTGGCAATCGGGCTGGATCGTTTTGTGATGCTTTTGGTGAAGGCGGAGAATATCCGGGAGGTGATTGCGTTCCCGAAAGTAAAGGACGCCTCCTGTCTCATGTCGGAAGCGCCGAATACGGTGGATGAAAAACAGCTGGAAGAGCTTCATCTGCGCATTGCGGAGTAAAGAAGGAATGGACGCCGTCCCGGCGGGAGGGAAGTTTGGAGGTAAACTTCCATACAGTAGAATTCAAGAGCAGAATTTTATTGTCATGAATTGTTGTCCGCCGAGGGCGGGCATAGGGGTGTAAATATGGAACATGCGGGAGGGAGGGAGAGAAGATATCTCCTTTCCATCGAAGAATTTCTGGCGGAAGAAAGCGGCGGGCGGCTTATGGAGGAAGCGTTTCTAAAAGTGGATTCCGAACGGCGCGGCAGGGCGGAGCGCATGAGGACGGGCAGGGCGAGGGCGGCCAGCCTCGGCGCAGGCCTGCTGCTGCAGCTGGCCGTACAGGAAGCAGTGCGGAGCGGCGGCAGGGAGCTGACCGTGCAGGAAGCGGCGGTGAGCGGCGGTGAACTGACCGTGCAGGAAGCGGCGGTGAGCGGCGGTGAGCTGGTCGTACAGGAAGCGGCGGTGAGCGGCGGTGAGCCGTCAGTGCGGGAAGCGGCGGTGAGCGGCGGCAGGGAGCTGACCGTGCAGGAAATGCCGGAGAATGGCGGCGGGCAGCAGGCAAAAGCGGCAGGCGGCACCGACAAGCAGAATCCAGCCTGCCAATATATGAAACATGAACTGACTCAATATACGGTATCGCAGGCCATGGAGATGATTTCAGCGCCGTGTTCTGTTTTTTACCGATATGGGAAAAACGGAAAACCATATTTTCAAGAGCTTCCTTTCTTTTTTAATCTATCCCATTCCGGAAATTATGTGTTCTGCGCGCTGTCTCTAAGTGAAATAGGGGCGGATATCCAGCAGCATGGGAAACGCGGCAGGGAACGGATTGCCGATAGGTTTTTCTCCAAGGAGGAGGCCGCCCTGTTTCGGAGCAGGCAGGATGACGAGGCGTTTTTTTTCAGGCTATGGGCAAGGAAGGAAGCCTATGGAAAGCTGACAGGGGAAGGGATTCCCGGCGCTGTGGGGGTGAATCTGCTGCCGGGGGTGCCGCCGCCCGGCAGCAGAGAGCTGATTTGGGAAGAGTATGAGGAAATTGGCGGGTACAGTCTGTCGGTCTGCCGTTACCGTCCGGGGACGGAAGGGCCGGAACAGCCGGCTTTGTGCCGCGCCTGCAAAGCCGACCCATGGCTGGCTTGAGCATAAAGTCAACATGGCTGACTTGGCGAATGCCGGGAGGTATTTAACCTCAAAGAAAGATTTATTATCATAACGGGACGCCCGCTTTTAACGGGCAGGAGCAAAGCAATGAAAAGATTGATGAAATTTCTGAAGGATTATAAAAAAGAGTCCGTTCTGGCGCCGCTTTTTAAGCTGCTGGAGGCCTTTTTTGAACTGCTGGTTCCTCTTGTGATGGCCAATATTATCGACAAGGGAATCGGGCAGGCCGATATGGGATATATCGGGAAAATGGGAATCTGTCTGATCACGTTAGCGGTAGTGGGGCTGGTATCTTCCATCACGGCCCAGTTTTTTGCGGCCAAGGCGGCGGTGGGATTTTCCACCAAGCTGCGGCAGGCGTTATTTGACCACATACAGGGATTGGATTTTACCAACATAGACAGGGTGGGCACGTCAACCATGATTACCCGCATGACCAGCGATATCAATCAGGTGCAGTCCGGCGTCAATATGGTGCTCCGTCTGTTCCTGCGTTCGCCCATTATCGTCTTTGGCGCAATGATTATGGCTTTTACCATCGATGGGAAAAGCGCGCTGGTATTTGTGGCGGCCATCCCTCTGCTTGCCGTCGTGGTATTCGGCATCATGATGTGGACCATGCCTTTGTATAAAAAGGTGCAGTCCGGTCTTGACAAAGTGCTGGGGGTCACAAGGGAGAATCTCACGGGGGTTCGTGTCATCCGCGCCTTCCATCAGGAGAAGGAAGAGGAAGAACGGTTCATGGGTTTCACGAAAGCGCTGGCGGACAGCCAGATTTTCGTGGGAAAAATCAGCGCCGTGATGAATCCGGTGACGTTCTGCGTGGTGAACGGCGCCATTATTATTTTGATTTACATCGGGGCCGTTCAGGTGAACATCGGGAATTTAAGTCAGGGCGAGGTGGTCGCCATTATCAATTATATGTCTCAGATTCTGGTGGAGCTTGTGAAGCTGGCGAATCTGATTATCACCATCACCAAGGCGTTGGCCTGCGCGGACCGCGTGGCAGGCGTGTTCGAGATTCAAAACGGCAGTCCGGCGGAGGCTTTGCCGTCGTATGGGGCGGAGGCTGTGTCAAAGAAGGGGGAAATGCCGGAGGGCAGAGTGTCGGCGCCTTTTTTGCAGTTTGACAATGTTTCGCTTACTTATGCGGGGGCGGGGGCGGAAACTCTTCACGAAATCAGCTTTGCCGTGGAGAAGGGAGAGACGGTGGGAGTTATCGGCGGCACAGGCTCCGGCAAATCCTCCCTTGTCAATCTGATTCCCGGCTTTTATCCTGTGACCAAAGGAGCGGTGCGGCTGGAAGGCAGGGATATCCGGCAGATGCCGGAAGGGGAGCTTCGGGGCCGTGTGGGCGTGGTGCCCCAGAAGGCGGTGCTTTTCAAGGGAACCATCCGCAGCAACCTGCAATGGGGAAAACCGGATGCCAGCGACGAGGAGATGCTTGGGGCCATTGAAACCGCGCAGGCAAAAGAGGTGGTGGAAGGAAAAGGCGGGCTGGATGGGGAAATTGCCCAGAGCGGCAGGAATCTGTCCGGCGGCCAGAGGCAGAGGCTGACCATTGCCAGAGCTTTGGTGCGCAGGCCGGAGATTCTGATTTTGGACGACAGCGCATCCGCCTTGGACTATGCCACGGACGCCAAGCTCAGAGACGCCCTGCGCAGGCTGGAGGGCGATAC
Source organism: uncultured bacterium (assembly GCA_948467735.1). GTDB lineage: Bacteria > Bacillota > Clostridia > Lachnospirales > Lachnospiraceae > Acetatifactor. The sequence goes on along the minus strand of CAOKFN010000019.1, from coordinate 59,558 downwards.
CACCACGTTTATCGTCTCCCAGAGGGCCTCTTCTATTCGTCATGCGGATAAGATTATTGTGCTGGACGACGGCGAGATGGCGGGAATCGGAACCCATGAGCAGCTTTTGGCTGAGTGCGGGGTATATCAGGAAATTTATTATTCCCAATATCCGGAGGAGCGGCTGAAGGCGGCAGGGAATCCCGGCGCTCAAAAGCGGCCGCAGGAAGGAGGCAGATAACATGGCAGCGGATAATAAACAGGACGGCGCGGCACATACAAAACAAGGAAACGCGGCAGATATAAAGCAGGGAAAGACAGCGGACAAAAAACAGGGAAATGCAGCGCAGGGTAAAGTATCTTCCAAAGGCGCGGGTCAGATTGCGGCATTGAAGCAGGTGCTGGGATATATCCGCAGATATTGGCTGATGGTGGGATTGTCCCTTGTCCTTGCGGCGGTAACGGTTGTGCTGACTCTCTATATTCCCATCCTGACAGGGGACGCGGTGGATTTGCTTGTGGGAAAAGGGGCGGTGGATTTTGACGCGATTTTCTCCGTGATGATTAAGATTGGGATTGCCATGGCGGTCACTGCGGCGGCCCAATGGGTGATGAATACCTGCAATAATCACATCACATACCATGTGGTCAAGGATATCAGGGAGGATGCGTTTCAAAGGATTGAACAGCTTCCTCTAAAATATCTGGACGCCCATGCCTACGGCGATATTGTGAGCCGGGTGGTCGCCGATGTGGATACCTTTGCGGACGGCCTTTTGATGGGATTTACCCAGCTTTTTACAGGGGTGCTGACCATTTTGGGGACGCTTTTGTTTATGCTGGCGACCAATGTGCCCATTGCGCTGGTGGTCATCTGCATTACGCCCGTATCCTTTCTTGTGGCCAGATTTATTGCCACCCGAACCTATTCCATGTTCAAGCTGCAGTCAGAGACCAGAGGGGAACAGACCTCGCTGATTGAGGAAATGATCGGCAATCAGAAGGTTGTGAAAACCTTTTCCAGAGAGGAAGCGGTGCGGGAGCAGTTCGCGGAAATTAACGGCAGATTGGAGAAATGTTCTCTGAAAGCCATATTTTTTTCCTCCATCACCAATCCGGCCACGCGTTTTGTCAACAGCCTTGTGTACGCGGGGGTGGGAATCTTCGGGGCCTTTGTGGCAATTCGGGGAGGTATCAGCGTGGGAAGGCTTTCCTGCTTCTTGAGCTATGCCAACCAGTATACCAAGCCCTTTAATGAGATTTCCGGCGTGGTGACGGAATTGCAGAACGCGCTGGCATGCGCCGCAAGAATTTTCGAGCTTATCGATGAGGAGCCGCAGGTTCCGGACAGCGAAAACGCGCTTGTGCTGACGGATGCGGAGGGGAACGTGGCGCTGGAAAACGTCTCTTTCAGCTATGTGCCTGAGAAGAAGCTGATTGAGAATTTTAATCTGGAAGTGAAGCCCGGACAGAGGGTGGCCATTGTGGGGCCCACGGGATGCGGCAAAACCACGGTGATCAATCTGCTGATGCGGTTTTATGATGTGGACAGCGGCAGGATCAGGGTGGACGGCACGGATATCCGTGAGATAACCAGAGGCAGCCTGCGCACCAGCTACGGTATGGTGCTGCAGGAGACTTGGCTGAGGGCCGGAACCATTCGGGATAATATCCGCATGGGAAAGCGGGACGCCTCGGAGGAGGAAATCATTCAGGCGGCCAAGGCGGCCCATGCCCACAGCTTTATCAAGCGGCTGCCGGAGGGGTATGACACTGTGATTACGGAGGATGGGGGCAGTCTGTCCCAAGGACAGAAGCAGCTGCTCTGTATTGCCAGAGTGATGCTGTGCCTGCCGCCCATGCTGATATTGGACGAGGCGACCTCTTCCATCGACACCCGCACGGAGCTTCGGATTCAGAATGCCTTTGCCAGAATGATGGAGGGAAGGACCAGCTTTATTGTGGCCCACAGGCTTTCCACCATTCAGGAGGCGGATATTATTCTTGTCATGAAGGACGGAAACATTATCGAGCAGGGCAGCCACGAGACGCTGCTTGCCCGGAAGGGATTCTATGCGGAATTGTACAATTCGCAGTTTTCGGGTTAATGCAGATGAATTAATTATGCCGCCAAGAGATGAAAGCTGTCCCCATAAGGGTTCCCATGACCCGGGTAAAACGGCGGGGACAGCGGCCTTGCTATCGGATTTATTCCATCCCTTTTACCCTTCGTGCTGCCGGGCTGACATTTTGGCGGCTTCACGAATTACAGCTTGAAACGTTACGGCTTGAAACTGAAAATCGGCTATGATATAACAGGAGCGTCAAATCGGAAGAGATAGAGGAGGCTGTCATGCTTGATATAGTACCTAACGCAGAACAAATGACCGCTTTAGTCGGACAAGCTTTATATGAGATATGGAATAAATTATGCGCCTGTATTGATGAAAAATATGATATGGATTGTCTGTGGGATAGAGGAGGTAAGGCATGGACGTATGAATATAAATACCGTCGAGGCGGTAAAACGCTGTGCGCCTTATACGCAAGAGAAAATTGTGTAGGCTTCCTGATTATCTTAGGAAAAGAGGAACGTTTGAAATTTGAAAACGATAGAGAAAATTACTCAAAGGAAGTTCAGAGAATTTATGATGAAACGCAGACGTATCATGATGGAAAATGGTTGATGTTTCAGCCGACAGACACTTCTTTGTTTGATGATTTTATCAGACTCTTGAGAATAAAAAGGAAACCGAATAGAAAATAGAGAATTGATAATTTCCGGTCTGCCGGGCTGCTAACCGTCAGTTCGGCGGATGGAAAAAATGGGCGTGTTCATTTTCTGTAAACGGAGCTAAAATTTATGTAAAACAGAGACGGACGCCCTTTTTTACTAAAATTTTAGACATAAAAACCGATATAACATATGATAGGAATTAAAAACCAGTTCCTATCATCAAATGCGGGGGATGGTGTATGTCGTTTCCTGAAGGTTTGAAGGGCAGGTCATATCTTTTATAAATCGGACGAGGAGCTTTGAGAGGGCGCAGTGTATATCATTGAAATCTCATTATGGGGGGAACACCATGAAAATTGATCAAAATATTACCTTTATGGCAAGAACGGCACAGGAGAATGAGAATGGCGGGAAGGAAGTGAAGAAGGGAAAGGAGAATTCCACCCAGACCATATTTGCGGGCAGCCTGCAGGGTGATTTCTCGCTGCAGAGCAGGATTCAGCAGAAGAGGGAGCGGGCCCGGAAGCAGGCCATGAAAGTGGTGAACGACGCTTGGAACGGCGATAGAAAAATATACGAGGAGATTGACAAGAGCAATAATCATGCGAAGGAGCTTCGGCAGGAGAACGGAGAGATGAGGGCCGAGAAGAATGAAATTGCTCAGAAAATGGAACAGCTCAGACAGGCTTACGGGGTGGACGCCGACAGCGAGGAACAGAAACAGCTGGAGCTTTTGAAGAAGCAGCAGGCGTCTGTAAATCCCTATTCAGGCGAGCAGCTGACGCAGGAAGAGTGGGAGCAGCTATCCGATATGGGGCTGGAACGCACGGAATATCAGAGGCGGGTGCTGGAGCTGAATAAGATTTCTTTATCCTATGAAGAGAAATTGTATGACAATACCAAAGCGATTGTTGAGGAGAACAGCGTGGTTCGCGGTGTCCGGGGAGAAAGGCGCAAAAAGCATTTAATGACGGATGCGCAGGAGGATGCCGAGGAGATTATGGAGGCGGCCGAGGATGAGATTATCGGCATGGTAGTGGACGACGCCAAGGAAAAGCTGGAGGAAGAGAAGGAAGAGCGCGAAGAAGAAGCCGCAGAAATCAAAGAAGAGAAGGAAAAACAGGAGGAGCTTCTGGAAGAGCGCAGGGAGAAAGAGGATGTGCTGGAAGAACTGGTGGAAGAGCTTCCGATGGATAAGCTGGCGGACATGGATCAGGCCATGACCGAAGTGAAACGGCAGATACAGAACATACTGAATGAGATGACCTTGGTGACGGAAGATATCAAGGGATCTCAGGTGGATGTGGGCATATGAGGCGGTAAAGGCTCCGAGGGCAGGAGGGTGTAATGAAAATAGAGAACGGATCTCCGATAAAAAGGGTTCCTTCGGTGGAGCAGATGAATTTCAAGGAAAGAATGCATTCCACAGGGAAAAATATTACGATTATGTCGAAGACGGCGCAGGAAAACAGCCGCGTCGGAAAGGAACCGGACGGCCGCTCGGGAAAGACCGTTTTCGCAGGTGAGATGAAGGGAGATTTTTCTCTTTCGGATCGTATCAAGGAAAGAAAAGAGAGAGCGCAGGAAAAAGCGTTGAAGGTGGTCAATGATGCATGGGGCGGAGATAGGAAAATCGGAGAGACTCTTGGCAGGAGTAAGGAGCATCTTGGCAGGCTGCAGCAGGAGAATTCGGGATTCCGTGCAGAGACAAACGAACTGACAAGGCAGAGCGAAGCGCTTGCGGCAGAGTATCAGGTGGAGCCGGACAGTGAACAGCAGCAGGAGCTGGACCTTCTAAAGAAAGAGGAAGCGGCTCGGTATCAGATGTTGTCAGGCGTGGAATTGACAGAAGAAGAGGAAGAACAGCTTGCGCGGATACATGAAAAGGAATTGACCGAATATCAGAGCCGCGCCTTGGAGCTGAAAAAGCGAATCTGGGTGGATCGGCGGGAGATATTTGACAACGAAAAAGGCACCGTCAACGAATTGGGCATTGAGACGGAAAACGCTGTTATTCGGGGCATCCGTGAAGAGGGCAGAAAGGCGCATTCCGTCCTTGACGCAGGGAAGCAGGCGGAAGAAATTATGAAATCTGCCGGGGATGAAATCATAAATATGGCGGTGAACGACGCCAAAGACTATCTGGAAGAAACACAGAAGGAGCGGGAGGAAGAAGGGGCGGAGCTCAAGGAAGAGAAGGAAAAACAGGAAGAAATTTTGAAAGAACGCGAAGAGAAAGAGAAGGAACTGGAAGAGCTGCTGGAGGAAATGCCCATGGATCAGATGAATGACGGGGCGCAGACCTTGTCGGCTGTGAAAAGGCAGATACAGAATATCGTGAACGAGATGAATCTGGTTGTGGAGGATATCAAAGGCAGTCAGGTGGATAAGAGCTTATAGCCCCTGATAGTTTACAGTAATGTGAGTCTTCTGTGAGCAGAGCAAATAATATTTAGCAATTATGTTATAATTGCAGGGAGAAAGAGTCAGATATAAGGAGATAATACATGGCAGTTTACCAACCGGAGGACTATGATAAAGTAATACAGCGGATTCGGGAAAAAGCCGCCGCACTTAATATCCATATGGGAGAACGCCTTTCGGAAGAAGATCTTGTAACGTTTGAGAGTCGTCACAAGATCCGGCTGCCGCAGGCATACCGCTTATTTTTAAAAAATATTGGGGACGGCTGCAGTCATATGTTTGAGGGACGCCGCCTTAACCGCTTGGAGGACGCCCCATGTCAAGACTTGTCGGAACCTTTTCTGCTTGAAAAATTCTGGCTTTGGGAGGACGACGACAGGGAAGAGGACGTAATCGAGGCGGAAATGAGAAGCAGAGTTTATCGGGGAAATATGGAACTGATAAATTTGGGCTGCGAGATGAGCTACCGTTTGATTATCACCGGAAAGTGCCGGGGGGAAGTCTGGAACTTCACGGATGTAGGCGTCCAGCCCTGCTGCGAGCGGCAGGATTTTCTGGGATGGTTTGAGCTGTGGCTGGATAATCAGGATGAGACGGATTATTTCAAGGATTATGTGTACGAGGAATCAGATTATGAGCAGGAATAGACGCTGGCTTTGGATCTGATAGTCCGTCCGCCGTGCCTGCAAATATTATGTATGGGCAGACGCGGCTGTTTTTTGATAGCTTTCCCTGCCTGCCTATGCCGTATTTATGCAGAGTCATCGAATCGTTTTTCAGGATTTCATAAGAATTTTTATCGGACAAAAGTTTAACAGTAACATAAAACAGGCTCTCCACATATGATATAAAAAGTATGTGGAGGGTCTGTTTTTATGGCTTTGATTGTATTGGACGCAGGACATGGGGGAGCAAATCCGGGAGCCGTATATCAGGGAAGGCAGGAAAAGGACGATGCTCTGGCGCTTACCTTGGCGGTGGGGCGGATTCTGGAACAGAATGGTGTGGACGTATATTATACAAGGACGGAAGATATTTATGAATCTCCTACGCAGAAAGCACAGGAGGGAAACGCGGTGAGAGGGGATTATTTTGTGTCGATTCATCGCAATTCCAGTCCTTATCCCAATCAATATACGGGTGTGGAGACGCTTGTGTATAATCGATACGGAGAGGCGGCAAGGCTGGCAGATGAGATTAATTTCAGGCTGGAGCAGATAGGCTTTGAAAATCAAGGAGTGAATGAGCAGAAGAATCTGGTGGTGCTGAACCAGACGGAGATGCCGGCGGTGCTGGTGGAGGCAGGGTTTATTAACACGGATATGGATAACCAGCTTTTTGACGAACGGTTTGAGGATATTGCCCAAGCGATTGCGGACGGGATTCTCGCGGTGGTATGAGGCATATGAGAGGAGAGGATTTTGTCAGGGATTTTCAAAAATCTGCGCGGCGGCTTTTGGGGCGGAAGAATGTCTGCCGGACGGGCGGGGAGAGGAAAGGCTGTCGGCAGATTACATATGGGTGGCTGCCTATAGGCGCCATAGCGCTTTTCTTGGGGCTGTGCAGCCATACCGTCAGCGTCCGAAACGGCAGGAGCGGCGAGGATATTTTTTCCCATTCGGATAATATTCCTTCCAATAGACAGGAGATTGGGCGCGGCGGCGATATTCCTTCGGAGCGGGCTGGTCAGGAAGGGGCGGAAAAAACGGAAGGGCTTTCCGGCTTCCTCCGGCTGGCAGGCAGCAGTTCTATGGAGCGGCTGGCCAGCGCGCTGGCGGAAGGCTTTATGGAGGAATATCCGGACGTTACCGTGGCGATCGAGTATGTGGGTTCCGCGGCGGGGATTGAGGCCGTTTTGAATGGCAGCGCGGATATAGGGAATTCTTCCAGAACATTAAAAGCGCAGGAGCTGGCAAGGGGTGCCGTGGAAAATATCATAGGGACGGACAATATAGCCGTCTGCGTGGATCCGGCCAACAGGATAGAGGGGCTTGCCTTGGATCGGCTTGCGGACATTTATACGGGCAGAATCACGAACTGGCAGGAGCTGGGAGGTGATAATATGCCCATTGTAGTGGTGGGGCATGAGGCGGGCTCGGGGACGAGGGAGGAATTTGAAGAGCTGCTGGGAATCAAGGATAAATGCGTTTATGCCAATGAACTGAACAGCATGGGGGCGGTGAAGGCAAGGGCCGCGCTGATACCGGGGGCCATCGGCTATATCTCTTGTGAAGTGTTGGACGATTCGGTCAAGGTTCTTGCACTGAATGGGGCGTACCCTTTGGCCGACGGGGAGAACGGTGCGGGCTCTGCCGCCAGTGGGGAGAACGGGTCGGGCTCTGCCGCCGACGGTGGAAACGGCGCGAACTCTGTCGGCAGCGGGGAAAATGGAAACGGCTCGAACCCTGCCGCCGACGGTGAAAACGGCGCATATCCCCTGCGCAGGCCCTTTGTCATGGTAACTAAGGGGAAGATAGACGAGCAGAACGAACTGGTAAAAGCATGGTTTGCATATGTGAATCAAGTGCAGAATGAGGAGCGGGAATAAGGATAAAGAAACATGGAATGGGGAAAAGGAAATGGGAAAAGAAAATGGCGGTAGGATATAGGAGGGCGGAATGGGGAAGGAAAGCGTTAAAAAAGCACAACTTTCCCATAGAAACAAATGATGGCATAGAGAAAGCAGATTTACATACCCAAAACGATTCCGTCATAAAAGGCGGCGGGAAAAAGCTCTCGGGGGGAAAGCTGGCGGAAGCTTTTTTTGCCTTGTGCGCGGCCTTTGTGGTGTTTATGGCGGCCGCCATGACGGCTTATCTGCTTTCGGAAGGGCTGCCGGGGCTGAAAAAGGCGGGCTGGAAGGAGATTTTGTTTGGAACCATATGGAAGCCTGCGGCATCGGAGCCTTCCTACGGTATTTTGAATATTATTTTTACATCCGCCGTGGGAACCTTTCTGGCCGTATTGATTGGCGTTCCCATTGGAATTCTGACCGCCGTATATCTGGCGGAAATGTCCGGAAAAAGGGCTTCCGGGCTTGTCAGGCCTGCGGTGGAACTGCTGGCGGGGATTCCCTCTGTCGTCTATGGCCTGCTGGGATTATATCTGCTGAATCCCTTGATGTACCGGCTGGAGCGGAAGCTGTTTGAAGGCTCCGAAACCCATCAATTTACCGGAGGGGCCAATCTGCTCTCCGCGGTGCTGGTATTGGCGGTGATGATACTGCCCACGGTGATCAATGTCAGCGAGACGGCGCTTCGGTCGGTGAGCCCCGGCGTCCGGGAGGCGTCGCTGGCATTGGGGGCGACAAGGGTGCAGACGGCGTTTCGGGCCGTCCTGCCAGCAGCCCGGTCGGGCATTATGACGGCGGCGGTGCTGGGAGTGGGAAGGGCCATGGGGGAAGCGATGGCGATTATGATGGTATCCGGAAACAGCGTCAACGCTCCGGGGTTGTTTCATTCCGTGCGGTTTCTCACCACGGCAATCGTCAGCGAAATGGCCTATGCCCAAGGAACCCATCGTCAGGTGCTGTTTGCCATCGGGCTTGTATTGTTTTTGTTTATCATGCTGGTGAATCTGGTATTGCATTATCTGATGAAAAGGGAGGGGAAGAAGCATGGGTGAGGATTCCCTTCGCCGAAAGCGCCGGGGAGCCGGGGAGCTATTCTGTCTGTCAGCCGTTTACGGGGCGGCGTCCATGTCCGTCTTCCTGCTCTTGGGAATCATCGGTTATGTGTTTTTTAAAGGGTTTCGGGTTCTAGGCTTCCGTTTTTTCACCTCAGTTACCAGCTCCTTAAAGGGAACCGTTGGGATTGCGGGGAATCTGGTCAATACCCTGTATTTGATTTTTATGACGCTTTTGGCGGCGGTTCCTGTGGGAGCGGGGGCGGCGATTTATCTGAATGAATATGCGAAGCCCGGAAGAATCGTAAATATCATTGAATTTGCCATTGAGACCCTCTCAGGGATTCCCTCCATTCTTTTCGGACTCTTTGGAATGGTATTTTTCGGAAACGCGCTGGGGCTGGGATATTCTCTGCTGAACGGAGCGCTGACGCTGACATTGATGATTCTGCCCTTGATTGTGCGAAATACGCAGGAAGCTCTGCGCTCGGTGCCGGACAGCTATCGGCAGGGGGCGATGGGGATGGGCGCCTCCAAGCTGCATATGATCCGGACCGTTCTGCTTCCCGCCGCTTGGCCGGGTATTTTGACCGGAGTGATTCTGGCGGTGGGGCGGATTGCGGGGGAGTCGGCGGCGCTTCTTTTTACGGCGGGAAGCGCCAGAAACCTGCCTAGGCTGTGGCGGGGAAATGGAAGCGGGGCGCTGCATATCGGGAAACTGTGGGACAAAATTTTTGATTCCGGGGGCACTCTTGCCATTGAATTGTATTTACAGATGCAGAACGGGGAATATGACCTTGCCTTTGGCATCGGCTGCGTTTTGATTGTGCTTGTCTTTCTTTTCAATTTTTTGGTGAAGAGAATTACAAAGGAAAGGATTCGGTAAAGGATGCGGGAAAATGGTTCAAAGCAAGATATCGGTGAAGAATCTGAATCTGTACTACGGGCGGAAGCAGGCGCTGAAAAATATCAATATGGAAATCAGGGAACGCTGCGTTATGGCCTTTATCGGCCCCAGCGGCTGCGGGAAATCCACATTTTTAAAATGTCTGAACAGAATGCATGATATGGCGGAGGACGTCCGCATTGAGGGGGATATTCTTTTAGACGGGGAGGATATCTATGACAGGCGGGTGGATACGACGCTGCTCCGGAAGAAGGTGGGGATGGTGTTCCAGCAGCCCAATCCCTTTCCCATGAGCATTTATGACAATATTGCATATGGGCCGAGGCTGCATGGCGTAAAAAACAGGGGGGAGCTGAACCGGAAGGTGGAGGAGGCGTTAAAAAATGCGGCGGTTTTCGAGGAGGTGAAGGATCATCTGAAGAAATCCGCCCTTGGCCTGTCGGGGGGCCAGCAGCAGAGGCTCTGCATTGCCAGAGCGCTTGCGGTGGAGCCGGAGGTGCTGTTGATGGACGAACCGACCTCGGCCTTGGATCCGATTTCCACTTTGAAAATCGAGGAGTTAATCAAGGCATTGAAAAAGCGGTACACGATAGTGATTGTGACCCACAATATGCAGCAGGCGGCCAGAACGGCGGACGAGGCGGCTTTTTTTCTCGTGGGAGAAGTGGTGGAAGCCGGCCCGGCGGACAATATTTTCTGCAGGCCCCGGGACAGGCGGACGGAGGAATATATCACGGGACGGTTTGGATGAGAGGGTATTTATCTGGTAGATAAAATGGCATATTGATTGTAAGTGTATGTATTATTGATAGAATCTATGGCAGGCTTGTCAATGATTGAATGCCATGGTATAATACTGAAGAAAAATATTTATGATACCAAAGATTCGGATGGAAAGAGTATTTTTGTATGATATGGAGATAAAACTTTACTTTGGCAGGGTGGACGAGGCGGTTTCCATCATGCGTGAGACGGCGGAATGGGGGGAGAAAAGGCAGCTTCGTGTCTGGCCGAAGGAATGGCTGACAAAAGAGGAGCTGCTCACTGAGGATGTGGGGACAGAGGATTTCTGTGTGGCCGTATCGGAGGGAAAGGCGCTGGGAGCATTTATTTTACAGAAGCAGGATAGAGAATACTGGCCGGATGCGCCGATGGGAGAAGCCGTATATCTGCATAAGCTCTGCGTCCGCAGGGAATTTGCCCATCAGAATATGGCGCGGAGAATCGTGGAAGCCATTGCGTGCAGGTGCAGGGAAGAAGGAATTCCATATATTCGTCTGGATACGGCGCTTGATGAGAAGAAAGTGAGAAAAATCTATCTTAAAATGGGATTTAAAATTGTTGACATTATTGATTATGAGAATGGACGTTCCATGGCTTTGTATGAATATGAGGCTGGGGATTTGGGCATGAAATTATGAAGCTCATAAATATGCATAAGACACATGGGCTGGCCTTACAGGGGCGGCGCCAAGACAGATAGCTGTTGAGATGGACATAACGAATTTCCGGCGGAAGGTAAAGGAGCAGAAGCTTTCTTTTACCCTTGCCATGGTGTATGCGGTTTGTAAAAGCGCCAATGAGATGGAAGCCTTCAGGTATTGTTTTTTAGACGGAAGAACGGAGTATCTGGTTCAGTTGAGAGATAAACTGCTGTCGTGCGCCCGATGAAGCCGTTGGATTAAAAATGTTATATGAAAATTAAAAAAGGACTGAAAAATGCTTTTATGGTATTTTTCAGTCCTTTTGCCATGCTGCGAGGGGATTGATTCATGAAGATAGGACAGTCGTATCTGCCAAAACAGGGCATGGACTGGTAAAGCAGATTATCAAAGTGGTTGACATTGGATGTAATATCTGGTATCATAGTTATTGACTAATAGTCAATAACTATGGAGGGAGATGTAAACGAATTGGCAAGACCAGTGAAAAAAACGCCGGAACAGTGGAAAAAGGAAATTCTGGAAGCGGCCAAGGAATTGTTTTTATCGAAGGGCTATGAGGATACTGTCATTGCTGATATCATGGAACTGGCAGGGGGCGCAAAGGGGATGTTTTATCGCTTTTTCCAGAGTAAGGAAGAGGTCCTGCACGCGCTGGGAGATCAGATGTTTTTGGAAAATAATCCCTTTGAGGCGGTCAGGGGACGGACTGATTTGAACGGATTGCAGAAGATTAGGGCAATGCTTGCTTTCGACAGAGCCGATGAGGAACGGGAAGAGCTAAGCAGGCAGGCAGTTCCTATTTTGAAGGACCCGCGTATCTTGGCGGCGGCAGTGGAGGCGAACAGGCGGGTTCTGACTCCTCTGTGGTATGAGCTGATTGAGGAAGGCCGCAGCGACGGTTCGATTCGGACGGAATATGCAAAGGAGCTTTCCGAGCTGCTGGCGATGGTGAATTTCTGGCTGCTGCCATCCGTGTTTCCGGCGGATGGGGAGGAAATTCAGCACAAGTGCCGGTTTATAACGGAGGTTCTCTCGGCAATGGGGCTTCCGATCATAGAAGACGGGATGAATGCAAGAACGGAGAGAATACTGGGCGGCAAAAGGAAAGAAGGACAATCTATGGAACAAAAGTAATGGGCGGAAGCTTAGCGGGTGGAGAGCGAAACAAAGCATGGCGGAGAAAATGATGCTTTTTTATTCCATGGAGGAGAGAAAGGAGCAGCAAATGGATCAGAAGCTGTTTACGAAAAATTTCACGCTCCTAATAATGGGGCAGGTAAGTTCTTTGTTTGGCAATTATATATTACGTCTGGCACTGTCCATGTATGTGCTGGAAGCAGCCGGTTCGGCGACGGTGTTTGCAGGTATTTTATCCATTGCGGCGGTTCCTGCGATTGTGCTGTCGCCTCTTGGCGGCATTCTTGCCGACCGGGCGGACAGGAGGGTTGTCATGGCGGCTTTGGATGCTTTGACAGGAGCGTCTGTTTTGTGTACGGCAGTTTTTGTGTCAAAGGACAATGCCATTGCGGTGATCAGCGTACTGCTTGTGGTACTTTCCGTGCTTGGGGCGTTTGAAACGCCTGTGGTGCAGGCATGCATCCCGCAGATGCTCTCAGGCGATAACATTATCAGAGGAAATGCGGTTGTGAACCAAGCGGCGTCAATTTCCTATCTGACCGGGCCTTTGCTGGGAGGTATCCTGTATGCGGCGTTTGGCCTGAAGCTCGTAATGTATGCCAGTGTGGTATGCTTTTTTGTTACGGCGTTATTGGAATGTTTTATAAAACTTCGGTTTCGACCAAGGGATTATCAGGGAAATATTCTGTCCATGGCGAGGGATGATTTTTTGAGCAGTGTTCGGTTTATCGGGAAGGAACGGACAGACATTATGAAAATGCTGATATTGGCGGCGCTTTCCCGCTTTTTCGTCATGGGGGTTACGCTGGTGGGTTTTCCTTTTATCGTGCGGACGATTCTTGGGCTGGACGCTAAATACTACGGCGGAGCGGAGAGTATGCTGGCGGCCGCGGCTATTTTGGGAAGTATTGCCGCGGGGCTGCTGACGGGAAAGTTGAAATTCGGCAGACAGTATCTTATGCTGGCGGCCATTGGCGCCTGTATGATTCCTGCCGGGGCCGTATTCCTTTTTTCCCTTGGCGCGGTTGTAAGGTATGCTGTGAATACCGCCGCATTCTGCGGTATGCAGGCCGCAATCAGTATGTTTTCAATTTACGCGGTGTCAAAGATTCAGCAGAATACGCCGGATCATCTGCTTGGGAAGGTTATGGCTTATACATCGGCGATTACCATGTGTACCCAGCCCATTGGGCAGGTGGTTTATGGCTTTTTATTTGACAGGTTCCGTGAGGCGGTCTGGCTTGTGCTGATTCCTTCGGGCGTTGTGGTATGTGTGATCGGGGCGGCTTCCGCCGGTTTTTTCAGAAGGCTGGATGAAAAGCAGGGGGATGGGGTTGGAAATCCGCAGGCCGGGGATTGACAGGTACATTTTATTCTTTCTTTATGCATTTTGCCTGCGGCGGGATTTACAATTTGTCTGTTGTCAGGTAATATATAGTATATGGAGTGAAGCTTGTATGGCATAGCTTAGGGCCTGTACGCGAGGAAGTTTAGGAAGGAGACGGAACAAAATGAACAAGGCTGTGAGTGAGAACAAAGTCCAGATAAGAATATACCTGCTCTGGGTATTGGGTGTCTGCTTTTTTCTGGGGGCTGCGGCATTTACCGTGCAGGATTCCAATGAGAGCATTGCATATCAGATTTTACAGAAGGGATTTACGGCATTTCCTGTCATGTCTGCTTTATTGACAAGACGCATTACGAAAGATAAGACAACTTGGCGTTTTTCTATTAAGATTTGGAGAAATCCGGCTTTGTGGATTTTTTGCGCCTTTGTTCCGAGTATTTTCATTGTGATGGGAGCGGCATTGTATTTTGTGGTATTTCCCGGGCAGTATAGCGGTATTTTTGACATTGGCGGCTTATTGGGAACGGATGATGCCATGCCGGTCAACAATCCGCTTCTGTTTGCCGCAGTATGTGTGTTAATTGCGGCATTGTGCATTCCGATACAGCTGCTGGAGCTTGGGGAGGAGATCGGCTGGAGGGAATATCTGCTGCCCAAACAAATCGCGGAATATGGGATGAGAAAGGGAGTGCTGTTAAACGGCTTCTTCTGGGGGGCGGCGCATCTGCCCTTGATTTTCTTTGGATTTAACTACAGTCCTGAAAATCCGGGCGCACCATGGAGCAATATGTTACTGATGACGGCGGTATGTATGACATTGGGCGTCATCTGCGCGTATGTAATGGTAGTGAGCGGTAATGTCATGTACTGTGCCGTCATCCATGGGGCGGTCAATGTCATAGGTGAAATTCCGGTGTTTCTTTCGGTATCCCGTAGAAGCGGGCTGTTAGGCCCCAATCCCACCGGGCTGATCGGCATGTCGGTGCTGATAATATGCGCGGTCGTTATGTTCCTGCGGCTGCCGAGGACGGAAGCCCTGCCGGAGATTGGTGATTGATGAAAGCGTTTTATTTATGATATAATGTTGGCGCAGAAGAAAGGGATTATTTCCGCGGAGAAAAGTTAGCGTAAGGTCTGCAAAAGGCTGGAATTATTAAAATCCATACCCGGCTGACAGCGCGGTACTGCGGGAAATTTGGTGATGGGCGGAGGATTCATATGAACGGAAAAGCTTATGAATATGACGCCGTGATTCGGAAGGTTCCGGAGATAGACGGTGCTTATGTGAGCTTTCCCTACGATATTCGGAAGGAATTCGGCAGGGGAAGAGTTAAGGTTCATGTCGCTTTCGACGATGTTTCATATGACGGAAGCATTGTGAATATGGGGGTGAAAAATGCGGACGGCACGGTCTGTTATGTGATTGGTCTCCGAAAGGATATCCGTGCCAAGATAGGGAAGCAGCCGGGGGATACCGTACATGTTATGGTATGGGAAAGGACGGAAGGATGACCAAAAAGGAATTCAAAGAGGCCATGAAGAGGGGGCTTGGCCGTTGTGTTTTGGAGCTTGAAAATACAAGCCGGCCGGAGAAGTATCAGGATATCGTTTTATGGGGATGCACCCGCAATCTTTCATATGATGTGCAAAGCGAAGGGACAAGGGCAGGTTACATCTATGGGCTGATTCAAGCTTTTCCGGATAAGACGCCGTTTCTTCAGGAGCTTTTGGCACATTTTCAAAAATGCCGTTCAAACGGGGGCTGGAAGCTGGCCCATGTCTGTCGGCTGCTTTCCTATTTTGCGGCGGATGGCAGCGGGGAGGCATTGTCCGCTCTTTGGGGAAGGTATGACAGTCTCTATCAGGTCTTATGGAAGAGAAGCGTACCATGGGAAGGGCAGGACCGGGAAGAAAACGGCCCTTTCCCGGAGCGGGATGATTTTGAGGAGCTGAGCATTGATTTGGTGGACTGTGCGGAAGATACGGTCTCCGTATATTTGAAAATTGCGGAAGATATGGGGAGGCTTTATCTGGCGGGTTCTTTGGATAAAGGCTGGGATTTTAGCTGGTTCCACGACTGCTGTAAACTAAATTATGGCGAAGAGCGGATCATGGCCGCTCTGGAACAAAGAGCCGGGGAAGCCCCTGCTGCTGCGGAATTTTTGAAGCGCGTCCGAAATGCAGAGGAGGATTGTGATGAAAAGCGGGGAGGAGCCGTAAGGAAGAGTCCTCAGACTCCGGAAGAGTATTATGAATCCTTGACGAAAGAGACGGAGGCATGGGAGGCACGGGTATTCGGCCGTAAAATTTCCGGGAAGGGGAAATATTACGGGGAGGGAAATCTTCCGGACGAAGGAAATAGAAGAATTTCTGAAGAGAAAAAACAGGAAATAAGGATGGAGCTTGCACAAAGGTATCTTGCGGAACGGGAGCTTTGGAAACGCAATCTTCTGTTGATGGTTTTTACAAATAAGGACGTGCCGTTTCCGCTGTCTCCGGAGGCGGTGATCGCCGATGCGAGGGCGGCAGACGAGTCCCTGCGGCAGACTGCATTCGAGGCATTGGCGAATATTCGGCATGAACTGGTGAGAGAGTTTGCATTTTCGCTGCTTCAAGAAGGCGGGCATGAGGAAGCGGCGATATGGATGCTTGCCCGGAATTATCGGGAGGAGGACAAGGAGCTTTTTGTGAATTTAATCTACGGGGTGCCGGTGTCTTACGGTGCAAGGAATGCTCCGGCAGGCTGGCATGGGATTTTCAGCGCCGTGCTGGATATGTTTGAGGAGGGCGAGGCGGAGAATCCGCCCGAAGAGCTTCTTCCTTATCTGTACGAAACCACGTTATGTTCTTTTTGCAGGGAATATATTTTGGAGGAAATGGATCGGCGGCATATGGTTTCCGAAGAGATGCTGCGAGAGTGCCTTTATGACAGCAATGAGAATATTCGGAATTTTGCAGAAGGCAGGCTGGCCGAGATAATTGAGGCCAAGGCAAATCAAATACCTTGCGGCATAAAGCCAACATAGTTGACTTGGCGCAATATTTGATGGAAGCATGGCGGGACGAGGGAGGAAGAGATTGAGCGGCGGAAAGAGGAGAGCAGGGGGCGGAAGAAAGAAGCAGGAGGCGGAAGGATGATTTCTCAGGCGATATATGATAGAAGAAGTATACGAAAATACAAATCTCAGGAGGTGCCGGAGGAACTGCTTGAGGAGATACTGAAAGCGGGAAGGGCGGCGCCGTCGGGGAAAAACAAGCAGCCGTGGAAATTTATTGTACTTGGAGGGGCGCACAAGGAGGAAATGCTAAGGGCAATGGAGGCGGGAATTGAGCGTGAAAAGCGAGGGGAAGCCATGCTGCCCGGTTCAGCCCAAGGTCTGCCGGACGCGGAAAATACTCTGCGGATCATGAGGGAGGCGCCCATTGTGATATTGATTATGAATATTTATGGGACAAATCCTTTTGGGGCAGTAACGGCGGAGGAAAGAGTCGCCGAGATTGTGAATACGCTTTCTATCGGGGCCGCGGTGGAAAATATGCTGCTGCGGGCGCAGGAATTGGGAATCGGTACTTTGTGGATTGCAAATACCTTTTTTGCCTACCGGGAGCTGGTGTATTATCTGGAGACGGAGTATCAGCTCTTAGGGGCGGTTGCGGCAGGGTATGGAGAGGAGACGCCGGGGCCCAGACCGAGGAAGTCTTTGGAGTCCATGGTGGAATACTGGCTGTGACGCGGCGGGGAAGGCCGACGCTGTGACGGGCTGTCTGACGGCGGTATCGGGGATTCCTTTTTGGAGCAGGAGGCAGGGCGCGGCTGAGGAATGACGGTATTCTGTGCCGGATCATAGTACCGGGAGGGCGGATATGGCATCGGAATAGAGGAGAGATTGGGATGGATGAAGTGAAAATGCTGGTATCGGGTTATGTGGTAAAGGATAAAAGGCGGATTGTAAGGGTCTCGTTCCTGCGGGGAGACGAGTACGCGGAAGGAATTCTGCCGGATGGGAAGATTGATAAGTCAAAGGGCTTCAGTGAGGAGGAAATCCGGAAGCTGGAGAATTTTTTGAGGGTAAATAAAGAAGAAATCCTTGGGGAAGCCAAGAAGGTCAATCCTATCCGGAGCTGGATGAGGGAGTGACTTAGAAAAGGGCGGCAGCACGCCATGAATAAGATGATGGAAATCTCTTGACTTTGATGCTTTAAACTGCTAAAATCTATCAGAGCAGGCAGCAGGAATTGTCGGAAAAAGTTATATCATTAAGAAATGTTAGAGGAGAGTGGAACCATGAAAGAAATATCCAATTTAATCGCCTATCGGCCCGATGTGAAAGTGGTGGACGCCACGCTGCGGGACGGAGGGCTGGTCAATGATTTTTATTTTACCGATGAGTTTGTCAAAGCGCTGTATCTGGCGAATCTTCGCGCGGGCGTGGATTATATGGAATTTGGTTATAAGGCGTCTAAGGAGATGTTTGACGAGGATAAATTCGGAAAATGGAAATTCTGCAGGGATGAGCATATCAGGGAAATCGTGGGGGAGAACGCCACGGATTTGAAGATTGCCATCATGGCGGATGTGGGCAGATGTGATAAGGCGGATATTATCGACCGGGCGGACAGCCCCATTGATTTAATCCGCGTGGCTACCTATGTGAACACCATTCCGGGGGCCGTGGATATGATTGAGGACGCGGCGAAGAAGGGATATGAAGTGAGCTGCAATATCATGGCCATTTCCCATACCCAAGAGGGAGAGCTGAAAGCCGCCCTTGACATTCTGGGAAAGACTCCGGTGGACGTGCTCTACATTGTGGACAGCTACGGTTCCATGTATCCTGAGCAGGTTGCCCGTCTGGCGGATACGTATCTGGAATTTGCGGCGAAGTATAATAAAAAGGTGGGAATCCATGCCCACAATAATCAGCAGCTGGCGTTCGCCAATACCATAGAGGCAGTGGGAGACGGCGTGGATTGGCTGGACGCAACCTATGCTTCCATGGGAAGGGGCGCGGGCAACTGCGCCATGGAGCTTCTGCTGGGTTTCCTGCGGAATCCCAAATACAATGTATATCCCGCCATCTGCTTTGTGGAAAAGTATATGAACCAGCTGAAGGCGGACGGGGTGGTCTGGGGATATGATTTACAGTATCTGATGACGGGACTTTTGAACCAGCATCCCAGAGCGGCAATTCAATTTACAAAAGAGAAGAGAACGGATTACGCGGAGTTTTATAAGGAAATCGTCGCGCAGGATTAAGGCCGCCGACAGACGAGGCGTCCGGGATTTCCCTCGATAAAACATAAAAGGCATATCGGACGCTTGCCGCAGATGTGCTTGGCTTTGCTAGAATTCCCATGGCTGTATAAAATTCGCTGCGGTTTGGCCAAAAGACCAGACCGTAACGAATTTTTTTGCTAAAAACGAGAAACAGTTGAAATTTTTTCTCTAAATGTGTATACTGGAAATTGAGTTCATATGTTTAGCTCATAAAGAGTGCCAAGGAGCCGAAATGCCAAAGTCGGAACAAACTGCTCCAGCCGGCAGTTAAAATAAAAAACAGCCTCGAAATGGAACTGGAATAAAAAGAGACGGAGCTAGAAAAAAACAGTCTCGGAATGGAAGCACCCACTGCGCACAAGTGCTCATTGCGCACAGGTGCGCAGGAGAATTTTCAGATGCGTCCTATGCAGCTGAAAATTGCTCCCCTATCAGGGCGCTGAAATGAAGAGACGGAACTGGAAAAAACAGTCTCGGAATGGAAGCGCCCGGGAGAATTTTCAGATGCGCCCTATGCAGCTGAAAATTGCTCCCCTATCAGGGCGCTGAAATGAAGAGACGGAACTGGAATAGGAGGAAATCGCAATGAAGATTAACAGCGTATGCGTACAGGGCGGATATACGCCGGGGAACGGGGAAGCCCGCCAGATTCCCATTGTGCAGAGCACCACATTCAAATATGATACCAGCGAGGACATGGGCAGGCTTTTTGATTTGGAGGCAAACGGCTATTTTTACACCAGACTTCAAAATCCCACCAACGACTATGTGGCGGCCAAAATTACCCAGTTAGAGGGCGGCACGGCGGGCATGCTGACCAGCAGCGGTCAGGCGGCCAATTTCTACGCCCTGTTCAATATCTGCAGCTGCGGGGATCATATCGTGGCGTCCAGCAGTATTTACGGGGGAACCTTTAATCTGATTTCCGTTACCATGAAAAAGATGGGGATTTCCGTCACCTTTGTAAATCCCGACGCTTCCGAGGAAGAGCTTAACGCCGCTTTTCAGGAGAACACAAGGGTGGTGTTCGGGGAGACCATCGCCAATCCGGCCCTGACCGTCCTCGACATTGAGAAGTTCGCCAAATGCGCCCATGCCCATGGGGTGCCCCTTGTGATTGACAATACCTTTGCGACTCCGGTGAACTGCCGTCCTTTTGAATGGGGGGCGGATATCGTCACTCATTCTACCACAAAATACATGGACGGACACGGCGCGGCGGTGGGGGGCGCCATTGTGGACAGCGGCAGGTTTGACTGGATGGCCCATGCAGAGAAATATCCCGGGCTCTGTACGCCGGATGAGAGCTATCACGGAATTATCTATGCGGAGAGGTTCGGAAAAGAGGGAGCTTTTATCACAAAATGCACGGCTCAGCTGATGCGGGATCTGGGCTCTATTCAGAGTCCCCAGAATGCCTTTATTTTAAATCTTGGTCTGGAAAGCCTTCATGTGCGCATGAAGCGGCATTGCGAAAACGGTCAGGCCGTGGCGGAATTCCTTTCTAAGCATCCCAAGGTGTCCTATGTGAATTACTGCGGCCTGCCGGGGGATAAATATTACGCGCTGGCGCAGAAATATCTGCCGGAGGGCAGCTGCGGGGTGGTTTCCTTCGGTTTAAAAGGCGGCAGGGAAGCGGCGGGGACTTTTATGAAACATTTGAAGCTGGCGGCCATTGAGACCCATGTGGCGGACGCCCGCACCTGCTGTCTGAATCCGGCGTCCAGCACCCATCGTCAGATGACGGATGAGCAGCTCTTAGAGGCGGGGATTCCTCCGGAATTGATTCGCATGAGCTGCGGAATTGAGGATAAGGAAGATTTAATTCAAGATATTTCGCAGGCCTTGGAACAATGCTGACCGGAAAGGAAGGTATGGACTGCAAAGAGTTTGAGAGGCTGATTCCGGATTTTATCGGGCGGAAAATGGATTATCCCACCCTGAAAAGCTTTAGCGAGCATATCGGGAAATGCGAGGACTGCAAGGAGGAGCTGGTGATTCAGTTTCTGGTATCGGAAGGGATACAGCGGCTGGAAGACGGCAATGCGTTTGATCTGCAGTCCGAGCTGGATGCGCGTCTGGAAGAGACAAGGCACAGAATCAAATTTCACAATTGGTTTCTCTATGTGGGATTTGCCTTGGAAGTGACTGCCATAGGTATGCTTTTGGGGATTGTCATTTGGATTTTGTTGTAGAAAATATAGAAAGACATTCCATAGAGAGTCAAATATTCCGCAGTAAGTTGGGGAATCAGGATTGATTCGCAGCCAAGCGGAATATGTGTCCATGGGACATGAAATAGTTCTTTTAGATGATTATGACCCTTGCGGCATTTGCCAAGTCAACCGAGCCGACTTTGTGCTCAGGCCAGCGATGGATGGTTTCGCGCGGGGCGCAGAGTCAGCTATGTCGGCTTGCTTGGACGATTGATTGATGGAATGAAATACCTCGCGGCATTTGCCAAATGCCCGCAGGAATGAAATATCTCGCGGCATTTGCCAAATGCCCGCAGGAATAAAGGTGGTGCGGCCATGTACGAAAATAAAAAGCTTGTATTGATAGACGGGCACAGTATTTTGAACAGAGCCTTTTACGGCGTTCCCAATTTAAGCAATGCCCAAGGGCTTCACACAAATGCGATTTACGGTTTTTTGAATATTATGTTTAAAATTCTGGAAGAGGAAAAACCGGATTTTCTTGCGGTGGCCTTTGACGTCCATGCGCCCACCTTCCGGCATCAAATGTATGAGGCATACAAGGGAACCAGAAAGCCCATGCCGGAGGAGCTTAGGGAACAGGTTCCCGTGATGAAGGATGTACTGAAAGCCATGAAGGTGGTTATTGTGGAGCAGGCGGGGCTGGAAGCGGACGATATTCTGGGCACCCTTGCCAAAAAAGCGGCGGCCGAGGGTCTGGAGGTGTCGCTGGTGTCAGGGGACAGGGACTTGCTGCAGATTGCCGACGCCCATATTAAAATCCGGATTCCCAAGACAAAAATGGGCAGGACGGAGATAGAGGACTATTATCCGGAGGATGTGGAGGCGGCTTATCAGGTGACGCCGCTGCAGTTTATCGACCTGAAGGCGCTGATGGGGGATTCTTCGGACAATATTCCGGGCGTTCCCAAGGTGGGGGAGAAGACGGCGGCGGAATTGATGGTTCAATATGGTTCTCTGGATAATATCTACGCCCATGTGGAGGAGATTTCCAAGAAAAGTATTCGGGAATCCCTGAAAGAACATCGTGATCTTGCGGATTTGAGCAAAGCCCTTGCGACCATTAAAATAGACAGCGACGTGGCCCTTGATTATGAGGCGGCGAAGGCGGAGGGATTTTTTACACAGGAGGCTTACGCCCTGTTCAAGCAGCTGGAATTCAAAAATATGCTGGGCCGCTTTGACGTGGAAAAAGGGGAGAGCGCGGAGGATATCGCCAAAACCTTCCACAGAATTCAAAGCAGGAAAGAATTTATCAAAAAGCTGGAAAAGATAAAATCAGGACAGCATATCGGCCTTTTTATTCCCATGGACGGGAAAAAGCCTGCTGCTGCGGCTGTGGCGCTGGAAAAAGAGGTGTTTGTGTATGTGCTTCCGGCACAGGAAAATACACAGCTTTCTTTCGGGTCGATGTTTTCGGACGCCGCGGGAGAAGCCGGTCAGGACTCGGAAGGCCTTGGGGAGTATCAGGAAGTTTCCGCCGCGGCCGAGCTTGGGGCGGCATTGAGCGCCCTTTCCGCAAGAACGAATCTTTCGGCCTTTGATATTAAGAGATATTATCCTTATCTGGACAAGGAATCCACCGAACGGTATTTTGATATTCTGATCGGGGCATATCTGCTGAACCCTCTGAAAAGCGATTACAGTCCGGAGGATATCGCCATGGAGCATCTGGAATTGATGATTCCGGGGAAGGCGGAGAGCTTCGGCAAGATGAGTTTTGAGGCGGCGGCCCAGTCCATGCCGGATAAGTTCATGGAGTACTGCGGTTACGGCGCATATGTATCCAGAAAGGCCGAAGGGGTCCTGACCAAAAAACTGCGGGACGCAGGTATGGAACGGCTGATGAGGGAAATGGAAATGCCCCTGTCTCTGGTGCTTTACGATATGGAACAGGAAGGCGTGGAGGTGCGGAGCGACGAGCTTAAGGCTTACGGGGACGCTCTGGTGGAAAGAATCGAGGCGCTGGAAGCATCCATTCATGAAAAGGCAGGCATGGAATTCAATATCAATTCTCCCAAGCAGCTGGGGGAGGTATTGTTTGAAAATATGAAGCTGCCCGGAGGCAAGAAGACCAAGACAGGGTATTCCACGGCGGCGGATGTTCTGGAAAAATTAGCGGAGGATCATCCGATCGTAAATGAGATTCTGGAATACAGGCAGCTGACCAAGCTGAAATCCACCTACGCGGACGGCCTTGCGGTCTATATCGGGAAGGACAGGCGGATTCATACCAATTTCAACCAGACCATCACGGCCACCGGGCGAATCAGCTCCACGGAGCCGAATTTACAGAATATCCCCATGCGCATGGAGCTGGGCAGGCGCATCCGCAAGGTGTTTGTGCCAAGGGAAGGGTATGAGTTCATGGACGCGGATTATTCCCAGATTGAACTGAGGGTGCTTGCCCATATGTCCGGGGACGAACAGCTGATTGAAGCCTACCATATGGATCAGGATATCCATCGGATTACCGCCGCGAAGGTGTTTCACACACCCTTTGAGGAAGTGACGGATTTACAGCGCAGAAATGCGAAGGCGGTGAATTTCGGCATTGTCTATGGAATCAGTTCCTTTGGGCTGAGTCAGGACTTAAGCATCAGCCGCAAGGAGGCCTCCGAGTATATTGAGCAGTATTTTGAGACCTATCCGAAGGTGAAGGAATTTTTGGACGGACTGGTGAGCGACGCGAAAAAGAACGGATATATTACTACCATGTTCGGCAGGCGCAGGCCAGTGCCGGAGCTTTCCTCCTCCAATTTCATGCAGCGTTCCTTTGGGGAGCGTGTGGCAATGAATTCGCCGATTCAGGGGACGGCGGCGGATATCATCAAGATTGCCATGATTCGGGTGTGGAGGGCGCTTAGGGATCAGGGGCTGAAGTCCAAGCTGATCTTACAGGTTCATGACGAGCTTGTCATCGAGACCCTGCGGGAAGAGGAGGAACAGGTGAGGCGGCTTTTGGAGGAAAATATGAAAGCGGCGGCGCTTCTTGCGGTGACTTTGGAGGTGGACCTTCATACGGGGGATAACTGGTATGAAGCGAAATAGTGCGCAATGATTTTCTGATTCAGTAAAGTGCAGTGAGTATTGGCGGGATGGGATTGGGAGCGGGGGGATATGAAATTCATCGGAATTACAGGCGGCGTGGGGGCGGGAAAGTCCAAGCTGCTGGGCTATATAAAAAGGCATTATAAATGTGAGATTATTCTGGCGGATGAGGCGGCGCATCTGGTAAAGCAGCCCGGAACGGAATGCTATGGGGCGCTTCTTGCGCTGCTGGGGCAGGATGTCGCGGGGGCGGACGGCCAGATTGACAGAAAAGTGATGGCGGATCGGATTTTTGCCAATCCCGAACTTTTGGAGCAGGTCAACGGCATTATCCATCCCGCCGTGAGGGTTTTTCTGCTGGAACGGCTGGAGGCGGCGAGGCTGGCCGGGGAGGCGGAGCTGTTCTTTGTGGAGGCGGCCCTGCTGATTGAGACGGGCTACCGGGCGCTGGTTGACGAGATGTGGTATATTTATGCCGAGGAAACGGTCAGAAGAGAGCGTCTGAGGAAATTGAGAGGCTACAGCGAGGAGAAGATCACACAGATTATGGCGCATCAGCTCACGGAGGAACGGTTCCGGGAAAACTGTGACTTTGTAATTGACAACAGCGGTTCTTTTCAGGAAAGCTGCAGGCAGATAGATAAGAGACTGGAGGCTTTTACATGGCGGGAGTAAGAGAAGGACAGGGACAGCTGGTATTTGGATTGGATATCGGCACCAGAAGCATTGTGGGGACGGTGGGATACTTAAACGGCAGCAAGTTTCATGTGCTGGCGCAGCGTTTCAAAGAGCATGAGACGCGTTCCATGCTGGACGGGCAGATTCACGATATCGGAAAGGTGGGGCAGACCATCCGGCAGGTGAAGGAACAGCTGGAGGAGGACTTGAACCGGCATCTGACGGAGGTATGCATTGCGGCCGCGGGCCGGGTGCTCCGCACTGTCACCACCCATGTGGAGCAGGAGTTTGAGGAAGACCATGAAGTGGTTCAGGAGGATATCTATTCCCTTTCCACTTTGGGCGTGGAACAGGCCTATGAGGAATTTCTGCGCACCAACGATACGGAAATGAAATTTTACTGTGTGGGATATACGCCCATGCGTTATTATATGAACGGCTATCAGATAGGGAATCTGGAGGGGCATAAGGTAAAAAGCATGGCGCTGGACATGATTGCCACGTTCCTGCCGGATGATGTGGTGGACGGTTTGTACAAGGCGGTGGGGCTGGCGGACCTGCATGTGGCGAATCTGACCTTGGAGCCCATCGCGGCGATTCAAGTGGCGATTCCGGAGAAATTCCGTATGCTGAATCTGGCGCTGGTGGATGTGGGGGCGGGTACCAGCGATATTTCCATCACAAAGGACGGCACGATTACCGCATACGGCATGATTCCGGTGGCGGGGGACAGCCTGACCGATGTTCTGGTGCAGCATTGTCTGGTGGATTTCGATACGGCGGAGCGCATCAAACGACAGTCAGGGATGCAGGAATCCGTGGAGTATCAGGATATCATGGGGCTGACGCAGGTGATTACCGCCAAGGAGGTGGAAAGCATTCTGGCGGATCATGTGCAGGAGATGGCTCAGATGGCGGCGGCCTGTATCAAGGAGCTGAACGGGGAAAAGTCCGTCAGCGCCGTGTTTGTGGTGGGCGGAGGAGGCGTTGTGCCCGGTTATACGGAGAAGCTTGCCCAAGCCCTTGATATTGCCAAGGAGCGGGTGGCGGTCAGAGGGCAGGAAGTTCTACAGGGGATTGCCTTTGAGGTGGAGAATCCCCGCAGGGACTCCATGATGGTGACTCCCATCGGCATCTGCCTGAGCTACTATGAACAGAGCAACAATTTTATTTATGTGGATTTCAACGGAAAGCATGTAAAGCTCTATGACAACGGAAAGCTTACCGTGGCCGACGCGGCGGTGCAGTGTGATTTCTCCAATGAAAATCTGTTCCCGAGGAGGGGACCTGCGCTGACTTTTGCGGTCAACGGAAAGAGCCGCATGGTTCGGGGGGAGCAGGGGGAAGCTGCCGTAATTAAAGTAAACGGAGAATTGGCGGATATTTATACGCAGGTGCATAATGGCTCCGTGATTGAAGTGACGCCGTCCACGTCGGGGGATGGGGCGGAACTGGAGCTTGGCAGGCTGCCGGAGCTTTCGGAGAGCCTGCATGTCTATGTGAACGGAAGGAAGATTGATCTGCCAAGGACTGCCTCGGTGAACGGACGGCTTGAAAATGAGTATTACCGAATCCGGGAAGGAGATGAGATTCAGGTTCAGAATTCTTACAGCGTCAGGGAGATCGCGGCGTTTATGGATGTGCCGTTAGGGGGCGGGATTCTGGTCAATGACACACCTGCGAAACCGGATACAAGAGTTTATGAGAAATTTACGCTGAATTGGGACGTGACTTCGGAAATCACCTACGCCGATTTGGAGGAAGAGACGGAGGAGGAAGCCGCCAGAAGGCAGGCGGCGAAGGAAGCGGCGGCCAGAGAGGCGGCGGAAGCGGAGCGGGCCGCAAGGGAGCTTGTGAGAAGGGTTGAAGCGGGCAGCTTGGACGGCACTCCCTTTGAAGGAATGTTCGGCGCGGCGGGCGGCGATATCGGCGCTTTGGGCGGAATCGGAACGGGCGGCGGCCTGCCGGGGAATTTAACCGGGGGCAGTGCGGCAGGAAGCGGCGTGCCGGGGAATTTAGCCGGGGGCAGTGCGGCAGGAAGCGGCGTATCGGGGAATATAGCTGGGGGCGGTACGACAGGAAACGGAGCGATGTCTGTGAACGGCCGCCTGTGGGAAGAGAAGGAAGAAACGGGGCGGGGAGGCGGTATGCCTTCCGGCGGCTTGGCGGGCATGTATGGGGCAAATCAGGGGGCGAATGAAAACGGCCCGGTGAGTATCTCGGTCTTTGTGAACAGACGCCCTGTCACATTGTCGGGCAAGAGCAGTTATGTGTTTGTGGACGTATTTTTCTTTATCGATTTTGATTTAAAAGCATCGGCGGGCCGATCCATTGTCACGAACTTAAACGGCAGGCGGGCGGAATATATGGAGCCTCTGAAAAACGGCGATGTGATTGAGATATATTGGGAAGAGGGCAGAAATGTTGTGTCCGGAAGAGAGATCATAAGATGAGATTATGCAGTATAGCAAGCGGAAGCAGCGGAAACTGTACTTATGTGGGGTCGGAAGCGGCTCATCTGCTTGTGGATGTGGGAATCAGCGGCAGAAGGATAGAGAACGGTTTAAAAGAGCTTGGCCTTACGGGAAAGGATATTGACGGAATTTTAATTACACATGAACATGCGGACCATATTCAGGGCTTGGGCGTGATTTCCAGAAAATATGAAATCCCCGTTTATGCCACGGCGGGCACCATACGAGCGATAAAAGCCTGCGACGGGCTGGGAAAGCTGGATGAGGGCCTGTTCCATGTGGTGAAGGAGGACGTGAAATTCACAGTGAAGGATTTGGTGGTAAATCCCATGAGGATTTCACATGACGCCGCCCAGCCCGCGGCGTATCGGATTGGGTACGGCCGTAAGAAGGTGGCGGTCTGTACGGATTTGGGAGTTTACAATGATTATACGGTGGAATGTCTGAAAGGAATGGACGCACTTTTACTGGAGGCAAACCATGATGTGAATATGCTGGAGGCGGGGCCCTATCCCTATCAATTAAAGCAGAGAATTCTGGGGGAGAGGGGGCATTTGTCCAACGAAAATACGGGAAGGCTTCTGTGCAGAATTCTTCATGACAATTTACATACCATACTGCTGGGACATTTGAGCAAGGAAAATAATCTGCCGGAGCTTGCCTTTGAGTCGGTGAGGATGGAGATTAATATGGGGGATAACCCCTATAAGGCCGGAGATTTCGACATCCGCGTGGCAAAGCGAAGCGAGGTGTCGCCGGTGGTAACGATTTAATCTCGCAGGCAGAGTATCCTGTTTTTTCTGTAGGGAGCCTGTCGTCTTAGCAATGGGTTCAGCAGCTGTTGAAATCATACGATGCGGCTGTGAGGTTATGAGCTGGATGGGAAGCAGGCATTCTTTTGGACGTATTGTCTCTTGGGGCGATTTAAGATGGATGCCCCGCTGCCTGCAGCGGGATGATTGGCTGAGGATGCAGGATGGGAACTGGCAATAGAGATTTGTGCTGATTGTGTGCTGTTGAAATAACGCCATGCGGCAGTGAGGTAAGGAGAGAGATAAGATGAAACGTACAATTATTACAGTGGTGGGGAAGGATACGGTGGGCATTATCGCAAGGGTATGCACCTATCTGGCGGAGAACAGAATTAACATTCTGGATATTTCCCAGACGATTGTGCAGGGCTATTTTAATATGATGATGATTGTGGATACCAGCGGCATGAGCAGGCCTTTTGGCGATATGGCCGATGAAATGACGGCGCTGGGGGAGGAAATCGGCGTGGTGATTAAGTGCCAGAAGGAAGAGATATTTGACAAAATGCACAGAATTTAAGATGACAGAGCTGGCGGCGGTTCCTGTGTGATGCGAAGTCCGGGATAAGACGACGGAGAACGCAAAGAGGTTCCTGTGATGCAAAGTCCGAGGCAAGACGACGGAGAACGCAAAGAGGTTCCTGTCATGCGAAGTCCGTGGTAAGTCTGCAGAGTTCTCGACGAGGTTCCTATAATGAGCGGTTTCAGTGTTACAATTTGCAGGGCTGACATGACCGAGAGGTGCTGTGTGAGGGCATGAAAATGACAATAGAGGAATTTCGGAAACAGATGGAAGAAGACCCGGAGTGGGCGCCCGGATGGGAAGCGATAGATAAGGAGTTTGGCAGATTATATCCGGGGCAGGAGGCGCGGCATTACGCCACAAATATGGTCAGCAGGGTCATGTTTGGCGGAGATCAATATTTGGACGGATATTCGGTGTTTGATTCCCCCAAAGGCTATCAGCATATCGTCACTTACGGCATGACGTCTCTCTATGCGGATGAAAAGGCATTGGGAGGCGAGTGGAACAAATGGGGATATGAGATGACCATAAAGCTGCGGGAAGAGAAGGCGGAGGACTGTCTCTGGGCTTTGGATATGATGGCAAATCTTGCAAGGTATACTTATACATCGGAGAATTTCTTTCAGCCGTACCAATATGTGAAAGGTAATGGGAAATCTCTTCATTGGGGCGTGGAATCGGCAATTACGGCGCTTTTGATTGTGGCGGATACGGAGGCGCAGACACAGGATTCTGTATATGGGAAAACGGAATTTATGCAGCTTGTGGGGATTACGGAATCCGAACTGCGGGCTGTTATGGAAGATTCGGAAAAGGGCCCTGTGCTGATTGAGAAGATGAAACAGGATAATCCGGATTTGGTGACGGACATGAAGAGGACAGTTTCGTATCTGTAGTTTGGACAGCAGACCATGTTTTGACATTTTGGTATCTATAATATTGAAAGCGCGTCACGTCTTGACAGCAGGCGATGCAGGCGTTGCAGAAATAAGTTCCAAGAGGGCGTTTAAAGTCCCAAGGGGGGACATTTATCAAGAAGAAAATGCCGCTATATATGACAGGAAGAGGTTTTTATGATTAATTTGTATGAAGTGACAGAGACAAATAAAATGATCACGGAAGAAAATCTGGATGTGCGTACCATCACGATGGGTATCAGTCTGCTGGACTGCATCGACTCAAATCTGGAAACGCTTCGGGATAACATTTACCGCAGAATATATGAAGCCGCAAAGGATCTGGTGAAGACGGGGGAAGATATTTCGAGGGAATTCGGCATTCCCATTGTGAATAAGAGGATTTCCGTGACCCCCATTGCCTTGGTCGGAAGCGCGGCTTGTAAAGGTGAAGAGGAGTTTGCGGCGCTGGCGGGAACCTTGGACCGGGTGGCCAAGGATGTGGGCGTGAATTTCATCGGCGGATATTCGGCGCTGGTGAGCAAGGGCATGACGGAGGCCGAGGAGCTTTTGATTCGTTCGATTCCGCAGGCTCTTTCCTCTACAGAGCGGGTGTGCAGCTCCGTGAATTTAGGTTCCACCAAGTCGGGCATCAATATGGATGCGGTGAGGCTTATGGGGGAGATTATTAAGGAGACTGCGGAAGCGACAAAGGAGCAGGATTCTCTGGGATGCGCTAAATTAGTGGTATTCTGCAATGCGCCGGACGACAATCCGTTTATGGCGGGAGCGTTCCATGGGGTGACGGAGGCGGACAGGATTATCAATGTGGGCGTCAGCGGCCCGGGCGTGGTAAAAACCGCCTTGGAAAAGGTGCGGGGCGAGAGCTTTGAGGTCTTATGTGAAACCATCAAAAAGACTGCCTTTAAGGTGACAAGGGTGGGGCAGCTGGCGGCGCAGGAGGCGTCCATGCGGCTGAAGGTGCCTTTTGGCATTGTGGATTTGTCTTTGGCCCCCACTCCGGCCATCGGCGACAGCGTGGCGGACATTCTCTGCGAGATGGGGCTGGAATATGCGGGAGCGCCCGGCACCACGGCGGCATTGGCGCTTTTGAATGATCAGGTGAAAAAAGGCGGCGTGATGGCGTCCTCTTATGTGGGGGGACTGAGCGGCGCGTTTATTCCGGTCAGCGAGGATCAGGGAATGATTCATGCGGTACAGGCGGGAGCGCTGACATTGGAAAAGCTGGAGGCAATGACCTGCGTCTGTTCCGTGGGGCTGGATATGATCGCCATACCGGGGGATACGAAGGCTTCCACCATCTCCGGCATCATTGCGGATGAAATGGCCATCGGCATGGTGAACCAGAAGACCACGGCGGTACGCATCATTCCGGTGATCGGCAAGGGCGTGGGGGAAACGGTGGAATTCGGGGGGCTGCTGGGATACGCGCCTATTATGCCCGTGAATCCCTTTTCCTGCGACGCCTTTATCGGCCGGGGCGGAAGGATTCCCGCGCCCATTCACAGTTTTAAGAATTAAATTTCTTTGACTGTCAATAAATAATTTTACGTTTGATGAGGACGAGTCTGCAAAGGAAGGGCGGAAGGAGGCGTTGTGTGAATTGGACATGGATGATTGACAGCAGCATGGCGTCTGCGGACTCGGGCAAATCACATGTTTAGAGAAATGTGCAGGTTGATAAGGGAAGAAAGGAATAAAATATGGCTGACGTTTATGACGGGGCGTTCCGGACAATTTTGAATGACTGTAGAAAATTGATTCTTCCGATGATTAACGAGGTTTTTCAGGAACAATATACCGGAGAAGAGAAAATTGAGTTTTCACCAAACGAACATTTTCTTGACCGGCAGGACGGGGCGGATCAGAAGCGGATAACGGATACGAATTTTACCGTATATGGAAGCGAGGTGAAGAAATACCATTGGGAATGCGAGAGTACTCCGGACAGCAGGATATTGATTCGCTTGTTCGAGTACGACGCGCAGATTGCGCTGGATCAGGGGGAAGTGCTGAGAGAAACCTTGACGGTGACTTTCCCCAACACGGCGGTTCTATATCTGAGGTGTACCCAGAATACACCGGATAAAATGGGGTATGTTATTAAGACTCCGGGCGGAACGATTTCCTATGACATACCTGTCATGAAAACGCAGGCATATACGCTCGATGATATTTTTGACAAGAATCTGCTTATACTGATTCCGTTTCATATTTTTTCCTTCGAGAAAAATTTCCCCGGATATGAGAAAGACGGCGGAAAAATGAAAGAATTGGAAGCAGAATATGAAAGGATGGTTGAGCGGCTGGACGATTTGATGAAGAAGGGGGTTATCGGAGCCTTTGACAAACGGACAATCCTAGAAATATCGAGGGATGTGTTGAGGGAAATTGCCAAAAAGTATGAGAATGTAAAGAAAGGAGTGGGTGATATTATGGGCGGCGCGTTATTGGAGACAGAGGCGAGGAAAATAAGAAACGAAGGGATATCACAAGGGATATCACAGGGAATATCGCAGGGAATATCGCAAGGGATATTACAGGGCGAGCAGCTGCTGGCGTCTCTTATGAGCAGGCTGCTGGCGGACGGCAGAACCGAAGACGCCAAGCTTGCCGCGGAGGATGAGAAAGCAAGGAAGAGATTTTATAAGGAGTATGGCATTATAGATTGAATGAACCGGCGGCTGTTGAGATTGTTAAAACGGCCGCTTTTTTTTGTTTTTCCTGCAACCAAATCTTCTTTGGCCACACTATATGACAGAAGGGATGCATTCCATGGAAGGAGAGCATTCCATGGAAGGAGAGCATTCCATGGAAGAAGTGCATTCCATGGGATAACAAAGAATATCGCGGAAGGGAGGAAAAGAGGGTGAAAACCATGTCTGAAAAATTAATGGGGGAGTTTACGGAGAATTATTTTGAAAAGCTTTTCTATTTCTGTCTAAAGAAGACAGGAAACAGCTATGAAGCGGAAGATCTGACCTCCGATATTGCGCTGAACATTGTTGCGACGCTGAAAAAGGGAACTGTTCCGATAAATTTTTCGGCATGGGTATGGAAGATTGCGCATAACCGCTATAGCCTCTGGGCAAAACGCAGGCGCATGGCACGGGAATCGGTTTCTGAAGCCGATATCAGCGAATTTCTGGCTGCGGAAGATGGCTTGCCGATGGAAGAAGGATTTTCCGGGGAAGATTTAAAACTGCTTCGCAGGGAATTGTCTTTTATCGCGTCGGACTATCGCGATATTGTGGTGGCATATTATATTGACGATAGAAGCGTGGGCAGCATAGCCAAGGCCCTTGGCGTCCCTGAGGGAACCGTGAAATCAAAGTTATTCCGAGCGAGGAAGAAATTAAAGGAGGGCATGAAGATGGCAAGAGAATTTGGAGCAATGAGTTACAGGCCGGAGGAGGTAAGCTTTATAAACAGCTGTTTCCATTTCGGGGCAAACGGGGAACCTTGGAGTTATTTAAACAGAATGCTGTGCAAGAATATTCTTCTGGCGGTTTATCGGACGCCGTCCACCGCAGAGGAACTGGCTGTGGAGCTGGGCGTGGCGCTTCCGTATATGGAGGATGAACTGCGTCAGCTGACGAACGCCACTCTGCTGAGTTTGAGAGGCAGAAAATATGAGACCAATTTCTTTATTTTCAGCGCGCGTCAGCAGGAAAAGATATTTGCGCATTTGAGAGAGCTAGCCGGAGAATTGACCGCCGCCGTGACGGAAGCGCTGGAATACAAGGTAAAATGTCTGGAGGAAAACGGCTGCCGCTGGCATGAGGGGTATCAGCCCTATGAGGATATGAAGTGGGCCATGCTGATGCGGGAGGCGGACGCGGTGGACGAGGATGCCAGAAAACAGATCATAAAGGAGAAGGAGGGCGGCATAGATTATGATAAGCGAAAGTCAAACGGACCGGAAATAGGAAAACATGGATTTACAAAGCGTCCGAACGGGGGCGAGTGGGATATTGCGGGTTTTGAAGAATATCATGGGGAACAGCCCGCCGTTGTGGGATTAAACGCCGGAGTATGCAATCGGTGGGAAGAACTGCATAGGATGGGGATTGATTTAGGTTTTTATCAATTTGGGTATCTTGGCATCGCAGAGAAGACTCCCGACTGGCTGAGTTTTGAGGAGGCCGTGTCCTTGGCGGAGCTGGCAAAACATGGAAGCACAGGCATACGGGAGGAAACCCTGCAAAAGCTGGCGGCGAGGGGATTCGTGGCGAAAAGAGAAGAGAAATACTATCCGGCGTTTTGGGTGAGTTTTTCCAAAGAAAAGAAAGCTTTGACAGAGGAGCAGGCGGCGGAGTATGGACGTCTCAGGGAGAAAGCGAAAGAAATCTGCATGAATCATTATCTTTTTGGTTATGACATAATCCTACGAGAGATACCGGAATTCCTGAAAGAAGACATGCACCAGATTGCCTTTGCATGGGAAACAATTCTGCTGAGCGGCATAAGGGGAGCGGTACTGGAGGAAGCCCATCGCAGGGGGTGGCTGTCGTATGAGGGAAACGATAGACAGAGGATGCTTGGAATCTATATGGTAATTGACAACTGAATGTCCATATTAAGTTCCGGGAAGAACGGAGCGTGCGGCAGCGAACTCCGGAGTATTAAAAATAAACCCTCCATGTTTATCATGCATATGGGCCTAAGCCCCGCGGTGGGTTTGGATTTTTCAGCTTCCAGAGGGCTGTCCTCCGGAAGCTGGAACTTGCGGTCTCCCGACGATGCGTTTGTATTCGTGAAACTATAAAATGACAAGCGGTATGGAATATTCGCTTTGGGTAGTTTTTCCGGAGGGTATGGCTGCCGCGCCTCGGTAAAGTTCGCTGCAGCGGATATCCTGCTTCAACAGCCTGAGAGCTTCGTCGCTCAGGCTGTTTTCCGCGTCTGCCAGTTTGGTGATCAAGGGAATGGAGGCATGTTTTTTTATGGCGCGTAACAGCGGCGCAGCGGACTTTCGGAATCCAAGCGCTCTGGCATAGGGCGCATAGTCCATTTCCTGCCCCTGCTCCATATGGCTGTTCCAGATATCCAGAAGAATATGCAGCAGGCATCTGCTGATTCGGGTATAAGTCATGTCTTTTGTCTTCAGCAAGTCGCAGAAGGCTTCAAAGCCGGTATATTTTCCCAATAAATTTCGTATGCGGTTCGACAGGTCTGCCGATACATCCAAATATTTCTCATAACCCTGTTCTTTTTCTATGAACAGTTTGTAATAGAGGATGTGCGAAAAGACGTCGGGGCGCAGGGGAGGACGCCCAGACAGGCTGGAAGAAAGCAGCGGCAGGATTTGGGCGGGGATGTGAGGGCCCAGCTGTTCCAAAGCATTTCCGGCATAAAGCGCCTGCCGGATGGCGAGCGCGGAGCAGAACCGGGAAGAGGTCCGGCTGTCATGGTAGCCGGAGCCTATGCGGGTGACGGTTTCGGGGGTGATTGCGCTCCGGCGTCTGAGGAGTGCTTTGCAGTATTCAATGCCGAGGATATTGTTTGGGGAGGCAAAAATTTCTCTATGTGCTTCTAAAAAAGGATAACACTGCATCAATGCCTCCGCACGGGCATTGGGGTAGGAATATCCGCAGCGCAGGAAATTTCTCAGGGCAGATCGATAAGCGCCGGATTCATCCAAAAGGAGGGCGGCGATTTTCAGGAGCAGTAAGGCGTCCCCGGATTCGCTGCCAAAGCACAGGTGAGTGACGACGCCCAGCTTGTCCAGAAGCGCCGCCGCCCCTGCGGCAAAATATTCCGCACTGGAGGAGGCATACAGCACGGGAAGTTCCAGTACAAGGTCGGCGCCGCAGCGAAGGGCCATTTCCGCGCGGATATGTTTGTCCAGAAGTGCGGGCGCGCCTCGCTGTACGAAATTTCCGCTCATAACGACTATGGTAAAATCTGCCCCCGTGCGGCGCAGAGATTCTTCCAGATGATATTCGTGGCCGTTGTGGAAAGGATTGTATTCCGCTATAATTCCGTTTACACGCATGTAAAAAACACCTCCCCAAATGGAATCGGCAGGCAGTTATCATTTTGTCCTGCCATTCGCGGAATGCGGCAGCCGTTACACCTTCGCAAAACGCACAATAATTCTCCCATTTTAAATTTGTCCTTGTTTATTTTTACCATTTTTAGTATAATATAGTTATCGCGGTTTGTTAAGTAAAAAATGAGTGTTCGTTCATGAGCATACGATGAAAGACGGCGGTATGTAGAGGGAGCCGATGGATATGCGGATGCTGTAATGAAGCGATAGCACGTCTGCAGTGCATAGGATTCTGCGGAAAAAGCGGAATGTTTCGCAATGAGGCGGGGACGCCGCCGGATTTCCGAGGACGGAATGTGAGGGCACATTACTGAGATAGTGAAAAACCGCCGGAAAGGAGAATGGATATGTCATATATTGACACAATTAAGGAGAGGGCCCGACTGGATAAAAAGACAATCATATTGCCGGAATCCAATGATAAGAGGACTCTGCTGGCAGCAGCGAAGATTGTGGAGGAAGGGATTGCCGATATTATTATGGTCGGCAATGAAGAGAAGATCATGGACGGTGCCGGATGGCTGGAAGTTGACCTCTCGGGCATTACGGTCATTGATCCGGCCAATACGCCCAAGCTGGATGATTATGTGAATCTTTTATACGAGACCAGAAAGGCAAAGGGCATGACGCCGGAGGCCGCCAGAGAAATTCTTCTGAAAGATTATCTGACCTTTGGTATTGTCATGGTAAAGGCAAATGACGCGGACGGCATGGTTGCCGGAGCATGCCATTCTACGGCGGACACTTTGAGGCCGGCTTTGCAGATATTGAAGACGGCGCCCGGAATCAAGCTGGTTTCCGCGTTTTTCGTCATGGATACACAATTTAAGGATCAGGGGGAGAACGGGGCGTTTCTGTTTGCGGACTGCGGTTTGAATCAGGATCCTACGGCGGAAGAGCTGGCGGCGATAGCGGAGACGTCCTACAGAAGCTTTAAGGCATTGATCGGCCCCAAGCCCGTGATCGCCATGCTGAGCCATTCCACCAAGGGAAGCGCAAAGCATCCGCTGGTGGACAAGATGGTGGAGGCTACCCGGATTGCAAAGGAACAGTATCCTCATCTGACCTTGGACGGCGAACTGCAGCTGGATGCGGCCTTGGTGCCCAGCGTTGCCAAGTCCAAATCCCCCGGAAGTCCCGTGGCAGGCAAGGCGAACGTATTGATATTCCCCAATCTGGACGCGGGCAATATCGGGTATAAGCTGGTGCAGAGACTGGGAGGCGCGGAGGCGTATGGTCCCATGCTTCAGGGAATCGCAAAGCCTGTAAACGATTTATCCCGCGGCTGTTCATGGCAGGATATTGTGGGCGTAGTGGCGCTGACTGCCGTGCAGGCACAGCTGGTTTGACGGCGGGTGTTGGAGCGATATAGGTAGAATGCTGTGTTTTTAAGAACGCACGTTTAGAGTAATGCGGAAAGTGAATGGAAAGTTTCGGTGCCCGCGAAAAGCGGACAGGAAGGTGTAAGTTTGAAAGCAGTGAATTTCAAACTTTTAGATTAGATGCCCGCAAAGCGGGCAGGAGGGTGTAAAAAATGAAAGTTTTAGTGATTAACTGCGGGAGTTCGTCCCTGAAATTTCAGTTGATTGATTCCGAGTCGGAACAATGCCTTGCAAAAGGGCTTTGTGAGAGAATCGGTATTGAGGGAAGCATGATTACTTATTCTCCGGAGGGCGGTGAAAAAGAAAAGACCGTCACCCCCATGCCGGACCATACGGAGGCGATTCGTCTGGTGCTGGAAGCGCTGACCAATCCCAAGACGGGGGTGGTTAAGAGTCTGGACGAGATCGGCGCCGTAGGGCATCGGGTGGTTCATGGAGGAGAGAAATTTGCCCAGTCCGTGGTGCTCAATGACGAGGTGATGGCGGTGGTTGAGGAATGCAATGACCTTGCGCCCCTGCACAATCCGGCCAACTTAATCGGCATTAATGCCTGCAAAAAGCTGATGCCAAACACTCCCATGGTGGGTGTGTTCGATACCGCGTTCCACCAGACCATGCCGGAGGAGGCTTATATGTACGGCCTGCCCTATGAATATTATCAGAAATACAAAATAAGAAGATACGGTTTCCACGGAACCAGCCATTCCTATGTGTCCAAGAGGGCGGCGGAGGTTCTGGGAAAGAACTATGAGGATTTGAAGATTATTGTGTGCCATCTGGGCAACGGCGCCAGCATTTCCGCCGTGAAGAACGGCAGATGTGTGGATACTTCCATGGGCCTGACGCCTCTGGAGGGATTGATTATGGGAACCCGTTCCGGTGATATCGACCCCGCCATCATTGAGTTCTTGGCACACAAGGAGGGCAAAAGCATTGATGAGATTATGGCGGTGCTGAATAAGAAGTCCGGAGTGCTTGGACTTTCCGACAATCTTTCTTCGGATTTCCGTGATTTGGAGGAAGGGTATCATAAGGGAGACGCCAATGCGATCCGCACTTTAAAGACTTACTGCTATCGGGTGGCAAAATATATCGGTTCTTATACCGCCGCCATGAACGGCGTGGACGTCATCTGTTTTACCGCAGGGGTGGGCGAGAACGCAGCGCTGGTGAGAACTTTTGTGTGCGAGTATCTCGGTTATCTGGGCGTGACCATTGATCAGGAAGCAAATAAGAAACGGGGCGAGGATATAGCGATTACCACCCCTGACAGTAAGACGACGGTGATGGTGATTCCCACAAATGAGGAGCTTGCCATTGCAAGAGAGACGGTGCGTCTGGCAGCGCAGTAAAAGATAAGAAGCTTCATGTGAGTGTTTCATTGGAGGCAGATAATCATATAGGCGAAAATAAAAGGCATGTGCGGCGGAGCATATGCCTTTTATTTTCGCCGCGTAGTGAGCCAAGCGGGCGGCGCCTGAATCATTTATTTTGTTCCGCTGATAAGTACTGTAACTGCGACGCGAAACTCCCAGCACTTGTCCCCGTTTTGATACTGCTGAATTTTTTTGTCATATCTGCGGTTGATCATGTCCGTTAAAGTTTGGTACTCGGCTTCGCTGAGCGCATTCGGAGCCATCCTATATGCTTTTTCCGCGCTGCAAAGTTCCGATATCCGGTCATCGTTAATCTGTGCCCGGGCCATCTCATCATCGACGTTATCGCAGTCGGGGGCATAATTTACCACAGCCATCGCGTCGATGGAAATAGGATGAAATCCCTGCGCCGCAAGGTAGGCAAAATATTTTTCCGTCCGGTTCTCGTACCGCTTGACATGGCTGTTGGGATTGTCGGACGCCGCCGCCCAGACTTTGTCAAATAATTCCTTTTCTTCGCAGTCGTCGGTCGGTATCCATTCTTCCGGCTTGGCTCCCTTGTTGTACACATCCATCACAATCATTCTGCCGCCGGGTTTCAGCACTCGGTACTGTTCCTTCACGAATTTTACGGGATCGCAGAAGTTCATCACGGTATGGGAATAACAGACGTCGAATGTGTTATCCTCAAAGGGCAGATTCTCTGCGTCCCCTGCAATAAATCTGCATGGAAGGTTTAATTCATTCATTTTTTTCTTGGCGTAATCGATATGTCCGGTATCAAAATCCAAACCTGTAATATCGGCATTTGGAAGAGCTTCTTTCAATCGATGGCAGAGGAGACCGCCGGCGCAGCCTGCTTCAAGAATTTTCATTCCGTCATGCAGCTGCATGGCGTCTATCCATCTATCCATATTTCCGCGATGAAATCTCAATGCGCGGGACAGATAGAGTTCTTCGGTTTTCTGCACATACTGCGACCAATAAGTATTCATTTTGACCTCCTTTTGGGTTACGCCATGATTACAAGTTCAATCATGGCCATCTGTCGTTTTCAGCCTTTATTGTATCATAAATTTGGAGGTGTGGAAATAGGCAGTTTTCGGGGTGTTTATTAAAAAAGAGAAGTTCAAAACGTATTGATATTTATGAGCCTGATGTGTATAATGTCATTAGTTGGAAGCAGATTCGCGGAGGCGTGGAGATTGGGTGTGAGCAGGTGCAATGAAAATGGCAATGCTTGAAAAGCAGGATTTTGTGAAACAATGAAAATGAATTTATTTGGAGCATTGGTTAGTAATCTTAGATAAAAGATGAGAGCGGACGGAATATGATATGGAGAGGGAAGCGGAACATTAAAGTTGGATGTTTATTTGGAGGAAGAGACTTTGGGAGAAAAAATGAATCGGGAAATTGAAAAAATAATGGTGGAACGTTTTGGAAAGGATACGGTGATTGCGCTGGCGACAACAGAAAATGGATTGCCGTATGTGCGATATGTAAATGCCTATTATGAAAATGGGGCGTTTTATATTATTACATACGCGCTTTCCGGTAAAATGAGACAGATAGAAAGCAATCCTGCCGTCGCGATAGCGGGAGATTGGTTCACGGCACATGGAAGAGGCGTCAATTTAGGATATTTCGGGAAAAGGGAAAATGCGGAAACTGCAGAAAAATTAAAAAGGGTTTTCGCCGGGTGGATTGGCAATGGACATAACGATTTTAATGATGAAAATACAATTATTTTATGTGTGGAATTGACAGATGGTCTTCTATTTTCTCATGGGACAAGGTATGCGTTTTAGAGGTGCGGATATGGGCGCAGGCGGTTTGCGTCAGCAAACCGGAATGGAGCCGCTGCATTTCAAGCGGCGATACGAGCAAAAAGCGAAGCGTCTGCGAGCGGTAATCATGTTTTATGGGGCGGCGGATTTCGGATGCGAACCGCGGCATATGGACGGAGGGAAATGGAGGGAAAATGAATTTAGAGGAAATGATAAAGCGGCTGTATGGGACGGATGAGCTGCAGGGGTATGATGAAGAGGAGATTGCTTCCGTAAAAGCATATTTTGGCGCGCTGCCCCAAGCGGTGGAAGAATTCTGGCGCAGAGCGGGGCGCACGGAGGAACTTCATCATGTGCAGGACCAATGGATGAAGCCGGAGGACTATCAGAAATGGGACTGGCTGAGAAAAAGCGGCTGCCTGATACTGTTGAATGAAAATCAGGGCTGCTGCCGGGCCGGAATCCGCAGGGAGGACTTGGGACAGGCGGATCCGCCTGTGTTTGTGACCACGGACGACAAAAGCTGGGCATTGTGTACCGAGACCACAAGCGAGTTTTTACAGGCGGCGCTGGCGTATGAATCGGTATTTAACTTTCCATTTTCACCGGAGGACTTTGTACTCTGGCTTACGGAGGAGGAATGCGGCGTTATTCAGTCGGGACTGGAAAAAAAGCCTTTTGCGCTGCGGGGCTGGGTGGATATGAATATGAGCTTTTACAGCAATGCCCCGGATAATATGGCGGTGATTATGGATTGTGGAGATTTGGAAACAATCTATGGAGCCGCCAGCGAGGAGTCCTATGCAAAGCTGATGGAAGTCATGGAGGGGCTTGGGGAAGCGTAAGGGATGGATGCAAGGGTTTTAGGAGAATAAATAGGAGGAGACGCAATATGAAAAAGGAGTATTCAGCAATACCGGCATCAATGGCGGAAATGGAAACATACGGCTTTTCATGGATGGAATTTGTGACGGCAATTCCATCGCCGCTATTTGTGGTGACAACCTATAAGTCAAACGGAAAGCCGAACGCCTGCCTACAGTCATGGGCATGTTTTAATGGCACATCCAGAGGGTTTTACGCAATATTGTCAAGTGTGAATAAAAGCGGGCATCTGTATCAGAGCATACGCGAGACGAAGGAGGCGGTCATCAATTTTCCGTCTGTGGATTTTTATGATAAATGCAGCGCCACAATAGCCAATAATGGTTTCGACAACGATGAAATCGCATTATCAGGATTGACAGCCGTCAAAGCTTCCATTGTGAACGCGCCAATGATTGCGGAATGTTTTCTCAATCTGGAATGCCGTTATTTATGGGAACGTGAGATTGTAGAAGGCAGTACGCATGTGTTGATGTGTCTGGAAGTCGTTAATATCTGTATGGAAGAACAATGCATGGATGAAGCAGCGCACGGACGTTACGGCGAGGAAGGGTATCTTTATAATATTCATTATCCGGTGAATCCTGAAAATTTTGACGGCAGGTCGCATGACTGGATCGGGACTTTGAAAAAGACGAGGGATATGGGAGAATATTAGAAATAGACCGATATTCGTGGCAGAGGGATGTTTATATACGAGAGAATGCTGAATAAACGGGAAATGCCTTCCATAGAAGAAATGTCAAGAGGAAACGTAAAACAGTCATGAAACGAAGGCGCAAGGCGTCATAGTGAATCATGTGCTAAAGCACAAGACGGAACTTTAGATAGGAGGACAGAAATGGGATTATTTTTACAGACGGCCATCCTGCCGGAGTGCGGGGAGGCGCAGGCGAGAAACGCGGTGGAAGCCGTGGCGAAAAAATTAGGCGGATTGGACAAGGGGGAAAAGAACAAATACGAGTTTATGAATCTGATTCCTGAAGAATGCCAGTATAAGGAACAGGGCGGCGGGACAAGCATTCTGTTTAATGAGGAATGCGGCGGATTTGAAGATCTGGCGGAGGCCATATCCAAGGAGACGCAAAAACCGATTTTGCTGCTCTATATTTACGACGGGGACTTTTGGGGATATTCTTTGTACGACAATGGGGTGGAGATAGATCGATTTAATCCCATGCCTGATTATTTTGAAGAGGCGTCCGAGGCGCAGATGGAGAAGGAAAAAGGGAACGCGGAAATTATTGCCAAATACTTCCATGTGGAGAAGGCCGACATTGAGAAGTATCTGATATTTTGGACGGATGAATTGTTGGAGTCGGAAGATGGGCAGAAGGCTTACGAGGACGATGAGTTTTCCATCGGAGAGGACTGGCAGATGGCGGATTTTATGCGGAAGCTGGGCTATCCCTATGAGAACTTTGCTTCGTAACGAGCGGAGTCAGGGCGATTTTTTCAACAGGATAAATGCGGGCATGTTCCGCATG
The DNA here is from genome assembly GCA_948467735.1 of uncultured bacterium. Classification (GTDB taxonomy): domain Bacteria; phylum Bacillota; class Clostridia; order Lachnospirales; family Lachnospiraceae; genus Acetatifactor. The sequence goes on along the minus strand of CAOKFN010000019.1, from coordinate 17,033 downwards.
GCGGACGAAGCATATGCGGTCAAAAACGCAATCGACGAATGTAAGGAAATTGCCGCGGGAATCATCGAAAGCAGCAATATGGACGGAGTGGCAAAATGGCTGGTAGCACGTGCATGAATTTGAAGGTACATAAATGAATTTGGAGGTATGTAAATGGATCAAAATTATAGTGTCGGCGATTATCAGACGATGAGTACGGCCGAAAAAATTGATTTTCTTCATAAAGTTCATACAGAAGAAATTTCATTATGGGACGACGACGGTAATGAAAATGAAATTTGGAAGGATTATGATACGGTGCAGGACGAATTGCTCTGCCATCCGGAAATGCTTGACTGTGAAGATGTGCTGCATATCATGAGAATTTTTGATGACGACTGCTTTGAGCTGTCATGGCAGTTAAACCTTGCCAAGATGCTGTGCCGAAGCTGTCAGCATGATGGGAAAAACAGAACGGCATTTTATTTACGGCATTTACAGGAGGTTCCCCCAAACGGAAGACTTCACGGCTGGCATTTTCCGATACAATTGCTCTTGGAGGAAAAATCTTTTGAGCTTTTAAAAGAAGCGGTACGGGAGCAGACGACGGAAACTAAAAAAATAGTATTGCAGATATTGGACGGCATTGAAATATATCAGGCGGCAAGAGACGAATTGAGGGCGCTCATTGAGAGTGATAACGGATGAACGGATTTTGGCGGCGGATCCGGCAGAGCGCGGCGAATCCGACAGCGGCACAGGCGGCAGGCTGGAATGGGAGGGAGTATGGGAGAATTGTCTAAACTGCCCAATATAGGCAGAGTGGTAGAAGAACAGCTGAACCAAGCGGGGATTTATACGGAAGGGGATTTGAAAGCCGCCGGTTCAAAGCAGGCTTGGCTGGAAATTCAAAAGAGGGACGAATCTGCCTGTATTCACAGGCTTTTGGCTTTGGAGGGCGCCATTCGGGGCGTAAAAAAGGCCGCGCTGCCGGAGGAAGTCAAGGCGGACTTGAAGGAATTTTACCAATGGCACAAAAAATGAGGGTAAAATTGCATCTTTGATACATTTCGGAAACTTCTTTGATACAATGTTTTCGTATCATAATACAATGTTTTCGTATCATAATACAATGTTCTCGTATCATAACAAGATTTTCGTATTATGATACAAGAACGGAAATTACAGCCATACGGCGTGTCCCTCGCGGCATTCGCCAATATGCTCAAGCCAGCCCGCGGCTGGTTTTCCAAGCGCGGCACAAAGTCAGCTATGCTGACTTGGCTCATTGCTCAGAGAGCAATGTCTGCTCAGCGAGCAATATCTGCTCGCGGGAATAAACTTTTGGCAATGGGCCGTCAAGCTTTTCGGACATAAGAGACCAAGAGAAGGAGAATGCTGTTATGGAGCATGCGGAAAGGGTTATGCCCACGCATATTATTGCGGGCGCGGGAATTGTAAGAAACGAAAAGGACGAGATCCTTCTGGTAAAAACTTATAACGCGGGCTGGGTATTTCCCGGAGGGCAGGTTGAGGTGGGGGAAAATGTGATTGACGCCGTTAAGAGAGAAATCATGGAGGAGGCGGGCGTTGAAGTCGATGTGGGGGAGGTGTTCTGCATATCGTCCAATACCGGAAAGCATCCCGGCTATAACGGGGTAAAGGAAGTACCGACTAAGATTATGCTGGATTTCATCTGTAAGGCGAAAGGGGGAATTCCAAGGCCCTCCGATGAAAACTCGGAATCCGCATATGTGCCAAAAGAAAAAGTACTGGAATTGATTAAGACTCCGGCAATTATCGAGAGATATAAAGCATACTTGGAATATGTCGGCAGGCCGATTTATATGGAATATGTCACAAAGCCGGTCTTTCGATTAAAATTGAGGAGGCTGATTTGACGGTAAAGTTGAGCAGACAGGTTTGACGTTAAAATATAGAAAACTGATTAGACGGTAAAGCTGAGGATGCTGATTTGACCGTATATGAAGCGGGCTCAGGGGATGCTTTTGCCTGTGCCGGACAATAGGAGCAGGGAGGACAAACTGTGCCGGACGATGGGGGCAGGGAGAAACAAACTGTGCCGGACGATGGGGGCAGGGAGGAACAAACTGCCCCGGGCGGCAGTTTTGGATAAGAAATGGGAGTACATATGAGAGAAGAGAGAAAAATCAGCGCCGCCGACGGCAGGATACGGAAAGGGCAGAATTCGGGAAGAAAACAGCTTATGTTTTATCTGATATCCCTGAGCCTGCTTCTGCTTGTGAATGTTCTGCTCCTCATAAAAATACAGGCGCAGATGGACGGAATCCACGCCGCCTTGGCACAGGTATTGACCAAGCTGGAACAGTATCAGGGCGTGGACGAAACCGGAATTTCGGGCGCGGGATATAGCACGGCGCCGAGTGATTCAAAGGATGATGATTTATCGGAATGTAAAGTTCCGCCCGTATGTTCCGAGGAAGCGAATTATGCAGACCAGTGGGGGCTGTCCATGGTGGCAAAACCTGTAAAGAGGAATTCGGCGGAGGTTTTGGTGCGGCTGAAGGAGCTGTCAAAGGACAGCGAGATTATTGAAGGAATTTATAAGAACCATAGTCTGTATCCGGAAAAATTACTGGAAGCGCTGGCAAACAATCCGGAAATGGCGGGCTTTGCGGCGGGATATTTGGACTGCGACGCAAAAGCGGCGGGAGGATTGACGAAGGCGGAAAAGGAGCAGGAGTATCCTCTTTTTCTGCAATGGGATCCCAGATGGGGCTATGCGGAATATGGGGACGACAGCAATATCGGTCTGGCGGGCTGCGGACCGGTCTGCCTGTCCATGGCGCTTTATTATCTGCTTGGAGATGAAAGTCTCACCCCGGACAAGATAGCGGAATACAGTATGAAGAACGGATATTATGTGTCAGGAACGGGTACGGCGTGGTCGCTTATGACGGACGTGCCTGTGAAGTACGGTTTGGGAGTGAGTCAGCCGGCGGCTTCGGAGAGGACGATGAAAAGTGTTCTGGATGAGGGCGGCATTATAATTTGTTCCATGAAACCGGGAGATTTTACCGCGGTGGGACATTTCATCGTCATTTATGGGTATGATGCAGAAGGGTTTCGGGTGAATGATCCTAATTGTGTGGCGCGAAGCAGGCAGAGGTGGTCTTTTAATGATTTAGGAGAACAAATAAAACATATTTGGGTTCTCGGCGAAAAAAAACTTGACATTAAAACCGCAGTGGAGTATTATAAATAACAGAAATCATGCTGCATGGATTTCAGGCAGAAAAAGTGAAGAATTGAATAGCGGAATGAAACCGTAGATGTGGAGATAAAAACAGAACGAGCACTTACAGAGAGACCGGAGGCTGAGAAAGGTCAGAACGCAGGCTGTTAAATGGACCACGGAGGGCACAGGGAACGAAGCGGCAGCTTTTAGTATATTGTGACGTAAGGCACACGTCAGATGCCGGGGATATGATGGTATCCTGTACAAGTGCATTTACCATGGCCAATTTATGAGACATGGGTAAATGAAGCAAGGTGGCACCGCGGGAAATAGATCCCGTCCTTGACAGAATGAAATATTTTGTCATGGACGGTTTTTTTTGTGTCTCAAAGGCACGCCGACGAACCGGAACGGAACTAAAAACGGCAGCGAGCCGGAACTAAAAATAAGAAGGGAGCGAGAGGATATGAGAACAAGGCCCACATTGGAAGAGTGCCGGAAACTGGCGGCGGAGGGAGCATACGGGGCGATTCCCGTAAGTACGGAAATATTCGCGGATATTTCCACCCCAATCGAGGTGTTGAGAATTTTGAAGAAAGTCAGCGGCCATGTATATCTGCTGGAAAGCGCCGAGGCGGATAAGCGATGGGGACGGTATTCTTTTCTGGGCTATGATCCCTTGATGGAGATTACCTGCTGCAGCGGCCTTGTTTCGGTTAAGACCTCTATGACCACCCGAACCGCAGCAGAGGATATCCGCAGCCGCATTCGGAGCATTATCGAAGAAAACCGCAGCCCAAAGCTGGAGTATCTGCCTTCTTTTACCGGGGGACTGGTGGGATATTTTTCCTACGATTATATCAAGTATAGCGAGCCTTCTTTAAAGCTGGACGCGGAGGACAAAGAAGGATTTCAGGACGTGAATTTGATGCTCTTCCACAAGGTGATTGCCTTTGACAACAATAGGCAGAAAATCATTCTGATTGTCAATATCAAGACCGATGATGTGGAAAAGAACTATAACAAAGCGCTTTTGGAATTGGAAAGCATGAAGCGGCTGATTCAAAAAGGGGAGAAGGCGGCGGATATGCCTTTGAGGCTGAAATCGGATTTCCGTCCGCTGTTTGACGAAGAGGAGTACTGCCGGATGGTGGAGCGAGGCAGGCATTATATCAGGGAAGGGGATATTTTCCAAGTAGTGCTTTCCAACAGGCTGGAGGCGGAGATGGAGGGAAGTCTGCTGGATGTTTACAGGGTTCTGCGCACTACGAATCCGTCGCCCTATATGTTTTATTTTTCGGGGACGGACGGGGAAATTGCCGGAGCAAGCCCGGAGACGCTGGTGAAGCTGGAGGGAGAGCTGCTGTATACCTTTCCGCTGGCAGGAACCCGTCCCCGGGGCGGCACGGAGGAAGAGGATAAGCGCTTGGAACAGGAACTGCTGGCAGACGAGAAGGAGCGGGCGGAACATAATATGCTGGTGGATCTGGGACGCAATGACATCGGAAAAATCAGCAGGATCGGGACGGTCAAAGTGGAAAAATATATGTCCGTCGAACGCTATTCCCATGTAATGCATATCGGTTCTACGGTCAGCGGCAGGATTCGCTCTGACAGGGACGCTCTGGACGCGGTGGACGCCATCCTGCCCGCGGGCACCCTGTCCGGGGCGCCGAAGCTGCGGGCCTGCGAGATTATCAATGAGCTGGAAAATAATAAGCGGGGCATCTATGGAGGAGCCATCGGCTATCTCTCTTTTACGGGAAATCTGGATACCTGTATCGCCATACGGCTTGCCTTTTCTAAAAACGGCAGGGTGTTTATCCGTTCAGGGGCGGGTATTGTGGCGGACAGCGACCCTCATAAGGAGTATAAGGAATGCATCCAGAAAGCGGCGGCGGTGAAAAATGCTCTGCGGACGGCAGAAGGGGGGATGGAGGAATGATACTTTTAATCGACAATTATGATAGCTTTTCTTATAATGTGTATCAGCTGGCGGCTTCCGTGAGGCCTGATATCAGGGTGATACGAAACGATGAAATGACGGTGGAGGAAATCGAAGCCCTCGGGCCTTCCCATATTATTCTGTCGCCGGGACCGGGCAGGCCCAAGGATGCGGGCGTCTGTGAAGATGTGGTTCGGCATTTTGCGGGAAAGGCGCCTATTCTGGGCATTTGTCTGGGGCATCAGGCCATCTGCGAAGTATTTGGCGCCCGTATTGTCTATGCGGGCCGGCTGATGCATGGGAAACAGTCCGCTGTGACTCTTGACACGGACAGCACCCTGTTTCGAGGGATGGAGCGGGCCGGCACCGTGGCAAGATATCATTCTCTGGCCGCCGCCGCGGACTCTCTGCCGGAGGCGCTGAAAATCACAGCTTTGGCGGCTGACGGGGAAATTATGGCGGTGGAACACAAAGAGTATCCCGTTTACGGGGTGCAGTTTCATCCGGAATCGGTGCTGACAACGAACGGATATGGGATGATGGAGAATTTTTTCAGATATGCGGGACGGCGGGAAGCGGAGAAGGACGCCGAAGGGACAGAAAACAAGGAGAAGGCAGTCCGCATCAATGCAGGCGGGACAATAAGCAGGAAGAAAGATGCCTATATGGACGGAACAATGGGAAAGGAGAAAAAGACTATGATTCGGGAAGCAATTATCAGGTTATCGAACAAGGAAGATATCGGCTATGAAATGGCAAAGGGCGTTATGGACGAAATTATGAGCGGAGAGGCCGAGGATGTGCAGAAAAGCGCTTATCTGACGGCTCTCAGCATGAAGGGGGAGACAATCGACGAGATCACCGGGTCGGCGGAGGAGATGCGCAATCATGCGCTGCATGTGGATCACGGAATGGATGTGATGGAGATTGTGGGCACGGGAGGAGACTGTTCCAATTCCTTTAATATTTCAACCACAGCCGCGCTTATCACATCGGCGGCGGGGGTTCCCGTGGCAAAGCACGGCAACCGCGCCGCCAGCTCCAAATCCGGCGCTGCGGATTGTCTGGAGGCGCTGGGGGTGAATATTTCCGTGGAGCCTAAGCACGCGGAAACGCTTTTAAAGGAGGCGGGCATCTGTTTCCTTTTTGCCCAGAAGTATCACACAGCCATGAAATATGTGGGACACATCCGCAGGGAGCTTGGCATTCGGACAGTGTTTAATATCTTGGGGCCGCTCACCAATCCGGCCAATCCTTCCATGCAGATTATGGGAGTATATGATGAAAAGCTGCTGGAGAGCATGGCGCGGGTGCTTTCCAAGCTGGGAGTGAAAAAAGGGATGGTGGTATATGGGCAGGAGAAGCTGGATGAAATATCCGTCTGCGGTCCTACCAGCGTATGCATGTTCCACAACGGACAGCTGAAACGGGAAGTGATAACGCCTGAGAACGTGGGGTTAAAGCGGTGGGCTAAGGAAGAACTTATCGGTGGAACCCCTCAGGAAAACGCCGCTATCACCAGAGCCATTCTGGCAGGCGGGGAGCGGGGGGCAAAGCGGGATGCGGCGGTAATCAATGCGGCAGCGGCGCTGTTTGCGGCGGGAAAAGCCCATGGCATGAAGGACGCCGTAAGGCTGGCGGAGGAAACCATCGACAGCGGCAGGGCGGCGGCACAGCTTGAAAAGTTTATACGGCTTTCCCAGAGCGCGTAAGGGAATATTTTCGGCGGCATGACGGGGAAGCTTAAAAGAAATGCGTGTTGATTTGAAGGTCAGGGAGCGGCAGGAGTAATGTCAGGGAGCGGATAGGAGTATTGGTTATGATATTGGATGAAATCGCGGCAAGGACCAAAGAAAGAATCGCGGAAGAAAAAAGAAAAATATCCCTTGGGGAATTGAAAGCGCAGGCGTCGGCGATGAATACCGATACGGGATTTCCTTTTGAAAAGGCGCTGGCGGGGGAGGGTCTTAGGTTTATCTGTGAAGTGAAGAAGGCGTCGCCCTCCAAGGGCGTTATCGCAGAGAGATTTCCCTATGTGGAAATCGGGAAGGAGTATGAGAAAGCCGGGGCGGACGCCATATCCGTTTTGACGGAGCCGTTTTACTTTCAGGGAAGCAATGCGTATTTGGAGGAAATTCGCGCGGCGGTGTCTCTGCCTCTGCTTCGGAAGGATTTTACGGTGGATGAGTATATGATTTACGAGGCGAAAAAAACAGGGGCGGACGCGGTGCTGCTGATCTGTGCGATACTCTCCCCCCTGCAGCTTGCGGAATATGCGGGGATTTCGGAGGAGCTGGGCCTGTCCGCCTTGGTAGAGGCCCATGACGAAGGGGAAATAGAAACGGCACTGAAAGCGGGAGCGAAAATAATCGGCGTCAACAATCGGAACTTGAAGGATTTTACCGTGGATATTGCCAATTCTCTGCGGCTTAGAAAAATGGTGCCAAGGGAGGTTCTCTTTGTGTCGGAGAGCGGGATGAAGACAAGGGAGGATATGATAAGGCTGGAAGAAAACGGCACGGACGCGGTGCTGATCGGAGAGACATTTATGAGGGCCGAGAATAAGGCGGCGATGCTTCGGGAACTTCGCGGGGAAGCATGAGAAAGGTCGGGGAAAGGGGCTGGGGATTCATGAGCGGGACGAAAATAAAAATCTGCGGGCTGTTCCGGCCGGAGGATATAGAGTATGCCAATCGGATTGGGCCGGACTATGTGGGATTTATCCTTTCGCCGGGATTTCGCAGAAGTATTACAAGAGAGCAGGCCGCGGAGTTTCGGCGGAAGCTGTCGGCTCAAATACCGGCGGCGGGGGTGTTTGTAAACGCTCCCTGTGAGGAAATACTGGCTTTTCTGGAAGAAAATATTATTCAGACGGTACAGCTTCACGGAAACGAGACGGAGGAAGAGATCAGGATGCTGCAGGCCGCGGGAAAACCCGTGATAAAAGCGGTAAAGGTACAATGTCGGCGGGATGTGGAAGAGCGGCTGGATTCCTCGGCGGATTACCTGCTGTTTGACAGCGGCACGGGTACGGGGAGGGTTTTTGACTGGAAGCTGCTTGCCGGAATCCACAGACCCTATTTTCTGGCGGGCGGGCTGCATATTGGAAATCTGGCGGAGGCCCTTAAAACGCTGCATCCCTATGGGGTTGACTTAAGCTCGGGAGTGGAGACAGAAGGGCGAAAGGACGAAGAGAAGATGCGCAGGGCAGTGGAATTAGTGCGCGGATTTGGGTGAGGAAAGCGCTAAAATGCGAGGGCGGCAGTTCTTACGCAGAGGAGGGGCATTGGGAGGGAGGATGCGGAACTGGAATAGTGGAAGAATAAAAGGAATAATAATTAGGCTGTTTATTGTGAAACAGCATCCGTCCGGACAATGCCCGTAAGAACTGCTGACCGCGTGGGGCGGCAGTTCTTACGCGGAGGAGGGGCATTGGGAGGAAGGATGCGGAACTGGAATAGTGGAAGAATAAAAGGAATAAAAATTAGGCTGTTTATTGTGAAACAGCATCCGTCCGGACAATGCCCGTAAGAACTGCTGACCGCATGGGGCGGCAGTTCTTATGCGGAGGAGGGGCATTGGGAGGAAGGATGCGGAACTGGAATAGGAGAAGAATAAAATGAGAAAAGGGCGTTATGGCATACACGGCGGTCAATATATTTCCGAGACATTGATGAACGAATTGATTCATTTGGAGGAATGTTATGAACATTATAAGAAGGATCCTGAGTTTCAGAAGGAGCTGGATACGTTAAACAGGGAATATTCCGGCAGGCCTTCCCTGCTGTACTATGCGGAGAAGATGACGAAGGACTTGGGCGGCGCAAAGATTTATTTAAAGAGAGAAGATTTAAACCATACCGGTTCCCACAAAATCAATAATGTGCTGGGGCAGGCGCTTTTGGCCAAGAAAATGGGCAAGACCCGCATTATCGCGGAGACGGGCGCGGGACAGCACGGCGTTGCCACGGCTACGGCGGCGGCTTTGATGGGGATGGAGTGTGAGATTTTCATGGGAAAGGAGGATACGAAGCGGCAGGCCTTGAATGTGTACCGGATGGAGCTTTTGGGCGCAAAGGTGCATCCGGTCCTGTCTGGCACACAGACCTTGAAGGATGCGGTCAGTGAATGTATGAGGGAGTGGACCAACAGGGTAAACGACACTCTCTACGTATTGGGCTCCGTCATGGGGCCGCATCCGTTTCCCATGATTGTCAGGGATTTTCAGAGCGTCATCAGCCGTGAGGCAAAGGCGCAGATTCTGGAGAAGGAGGGGAAGCTGCCTGCGGCGGTGGCTGCCTGTGTAGGAGGCGGCAGCAATTCCATGGGGGCGTTTTATAACTTTATTCAGGACAAAGAGGTGGAGCTGATTGGCTGCGAGGCGGCGGGCAGGGGCGTGGACACGGCGCAGACGGCCGCCACCATTGCTACGGGCCGCCTCGGCATTTTCCATGGAATGAAGTCCTATTTCTGTCAGGACGCCAACGGGCAGATCGCGCCGGTATATTCCATTTCCGCCGGGCTGGATTATCCGGGCATCGGGCCGGAGCATGCTTATCTGCATGATATCGGCAGGGCGAAGTATGTACCGGTGACGGATGACGAGGCGGTGGAGGCCTTCGAGTATATTGCCAGAATGGAGGGCATCATCTGCGCCATCGAGAGCGCCCATGCGGTGGCCCATGTGATGAAAATAGCGAAAAACTACTCGCCGGATCAGAGCATTATCGTCTGTCTCTCCGGGCGGGGGGATAAGGATGTGGCGGCAATCGCAAGATACAGGGGGGTGGATATTCATGAATAATCATTTAAGAGAAAATAAGCTGAAAAAAGTATTTGACACGCCAAACGGGAAAGCGTTTATCCCGTTTTTGACCGCGGGAGATCCGTCGGCGGAGCTTTCGGTGGAGTATATTCTTGCCATGGAGCGGGCAGGGGCGGACTTGATAGAGATCGGCATTCCTTTTTCCGACCCAACTGCGGAGGGAGTGGTGATTCAGGACGCAAATCTTCGGGCGTTAAAAGGCGGCATGACCACCGACGGCGTTTTTGAGATTGTGAGAAAGGTCAGGGAACGGTCGCAGGTTCCTCTTGCCTTTATGACCTATGCAAACCCAGTGTTCCATTATGGCTATGACAGATTTTTTGCCAAATGCGAGGAGATGGGAGTGGATGCGATCATTGTCCCCGATCTTCCCTTCGAGGAAAAGGAGGAGATGGAGGGGCCTGCCGACGCTCATCATGTGGCGCTGATTTCCATGATCGCGCCTACCTCGGAGAGCAGGATTCAGGAAATTGCCCGTGAGGCCAAGGGATTTATCTATGTGGTATCCTCCATGGGCGTCACCGGCGTCCGAAGCGAGATTAAGACGGATTTGGGGGCGATTGTGGAGAGCATCCGCAAGGCGTCGGATGTGCCCTGCGCCATCGGCTTTGGCATCAGCACGCCGGAGCAGGCGGCGGCCATGGCGAAGGTGTCGGATGGGGTTATCGTGGGCAGCGCCATTGTGAAAATCATTGCCAAGCATGGGGCGGAGGCAGGGCCGGAGCTGTATGATTATGTGAAAGCGATGAAGGATGCGGTGGCGGGCGTATAGAATATCAATGCATATTTGAAAGGATGATATGGAACCTAATAAGATATATCAAATGAGCTTTTCGAAAGTGTATCCTCTTCTTGTGAACAAGGCCGTAAAAAAGGGACGGACAAAGGAGGAAGTGGATGAGGTGATTCGGTGGCTTACGGGTTACGACCATGCAGGACTGGAAGAGGCGCTGGAAAAGGAGGTCAGCTATGAAGTTTTCTTTCGGAATGCTCCGAAGCCTAACGAGAACAGAGGGCTGATAAAAGGCGTGGTCTGCGGCGTAAGGGTTGAGGAGGTGGAAGAACCCTTGATGCGGGAAATCCGTTATTTGGATAAGCTGATTGACGAACTTGCCAAAGGAAAGGCCATGGATAAAATTCTGCGGAAATAGCGGTTTCTGCTGGATTACTGCGGAAAGCAGATAAAGGGCAGGAATTTATAAAGTTACAAAAATGTTAAGAGAATGTGGGCTTTCCCCATTCTCTTTTTTTGACCATCTTTGCTATAATCGTTTTAAAAACGTTTATAGCAAGTCAACCATCCTAGAATCGAAAGGTGAATCCATCGAAAAATAGGTCATCTCTTCATAATTTATAAACAGCACTTTTTGGTGCTTGGTTGTAATAACAATTTATAAGTTTATTCTGACGAAAGGGTACGGAAATCAATTTCAGCATAAAAATTCATAATTGCCTGATATACTTGTGATTTATATAGCAGTTTCATAAGCTTTGTATAATTTTTTCCTCTGAGAAATTGCATTTATACAGAATCCTGTATGTTTATTCACAAAATTGACTCAAAATTGATTCCCGTGACGAAAGGGAAACGTACATTGACAGTGGATATGGAATAATATATAATATATAAGACGCTGATGTAGAAATAGATGCGGTTAATTGATTGTCATGCAAACAGACTTTCTATCAATACATCAGGGGAATTCAGCAGCTTTTATAAAAGGGGTATTTTGACGGATGCTGGTGTGTTGAAAGAAAGGAGAAACAAATGAGCGGAAAATGTAAGAAGATTGGGTTGGGACTGTCAGGTTTGATGTGCGCGGGGCTGCTTTTTTCCTGCGTTCTGACCTCGGTGGCAGGAAACAGCGGAGAGAGAGCGGAATGTGCGCACACACACAAACAATTAGTAAACAAATATGAGAGATATGAGATTTATGATGACAGTGTGCATGATGTGTATGTGATATATGAGTATGAGTGTGTTTACTGCTCGGAATTATCTGGAATGTGGGAAAAAACAGGACGGGAAAACCATGATATCGTCGAATATTGGGATTCGGTGGAAAACTGCTGGGCAGAAGAGTGCGGAAGGTGCGGCTATACATATTACTATCATTGATAAGCGGCAGAAGTTAATCAGTCCATTTTATGGAAGCGGCGGAAGGGGGGATATAGGTCTCCCCTTTTTATGATGTAGATTCCGAAACATTCCCGGCGGAATGAGTCAAAGCACGCCGGGCGCTTATAGCAGGGAGGATTCCATGAAGAATAAAGCATGCCGGGGAAAGTCGGCCGCCGCACTGCTGGCGGCATTTGTGCTGTGCATTGCTGCGTCTGTGGGCTGCGGCAGGGACGATTCACAGCAGAAGCATTACTATATGATGGAAGTTGAGGTGCAGGAGTACCTGCAGGCGGAGGGCTGGAAGACGGGGTGGCTGTCTCTTGGCAGACAGTTCCATGGAGACGAGGCAGTGCGGCTCTGGTCGGAATCGAAGCCGAATGACGGCGGAATGACGGTGGACGTCTACTTGAGCCATGAAGACGGAAGCAGCGAGCTGCTGTATCAGGATATGCCGCAGGAATTCCGCAGGGGAACAGGCTGGCTGGATCGGAGCGGAAACCTGTACTTCTGGAATTCGGAAGAGCTGGCAGGGCTTGACGGAGAAGGGAACATCCTCTTTCGAACGAAAATTAAAATATCGGGCATCTGCCAGAGTCCGGACGGCAGGATATGGCTGCTTCTGCCGCCGGACAGCGGCAGGTACTCAAGGATCGCGGAGATGGATGCAAAGACGGGCGTCGTAACGGAAAAGGACGTCGGACTGAAGAATATATACGGCAGCATCAGTGCCGACGAAGACGGCCTGCTGCTGCTGAACAGCGAGGGCATCTGGCGCTTGAACTTGAATAACGGAAGCACGACCATGATCATGAACTTCACCGCGCTCTCCTACAGGCTGGAAAGCGCTGACAGCTTTCGGCTGTCGGAGGAGGGCGGAGCGGAGATTCTAAAGGTGGATGCGCGGGAAATTCTGCGGGCGGCGGACGTCAGCGAGATGCGGAAGGTCGTGGTTCTCAGAGACTGGGACGTTGATTACATGCTCAAGAATCATGTCTATGACTTCAATCGCTCGAGTGAGGAGTATTATGTGGTGCTGGAGGAGGGCGGCGACGGTGAGAATATTTCCGATTTCCGCCTGCGGACAGGAATCGAGCTGTCCGCAGGCAGGGGAGCGGACATCATCGCTTCGGACGCTATGCCTGATGTCATGGGATATATCCGGAACGGGACGCTGGAGGATCTGACGCCGTATCTCGAGAACACCGGGACGCGGAAGGAGGATTTCTTTCCGGCGGCGTTTGAACACTGGGCATATGACGGGAAAATATACGGCGTGGAGACGAAATTCAGCCCCTCTGCCATATGGATCGACGAGGAGGTGCTGGGAGGCAGGGAGGTTCCGGATGTGGAGACGCTGGTGGCGGCCATGCTGGACTATCAGGGAGAGAAAAAATGGCTCTGGCCCTCGGACTGGATTTTGAACTATCTGCTCAGGGGGTCGGAGAATCTGTGGGGAATGGTCGATTGGGAGAGGGGAAGCTGCGACTTTACGGGGAAGCTGTTTTTAGACATGCTGAAAGCCGCAGAGATGCACGGCGGATCGCCTGCGGAGGAAAATGTCTCTACGGGATGGGCGCATTCGGGCTATGCCAGATTTGACAGTGATGAAAAAATGGCGGCGGAGGGCAGGGTGAATCTGGGCTTTTTATTTGACGACGGCTCCCATGCGCTCCTGATTGGAACCGGTACCTTGGCGGTCAACAGCAGCTCCCAAAACAAGGATGGCGCGTGGGCCTTCATCTGTTATCTGCTGGACAGGGATATACAAAAGAAAAACTTGTCATTCGTTTCTCTGGCTGGCGGGAACGGTTTTCCTGTCAGCAGGGAGGCTTTTGATGAACTGGGAAGCTTCATGGAAAGCGAAGTAAACAAAGTCAGCGGCTACAGTGTTCAGGAGAAACAGGACATCGTGGATCCGAAGCGCCATGACGAAATCCGGGCCGTGCTGGAAGACGCCCGGTTTGCGCCGATCAACATTGGGCCCATTCTTGATATCATTCTTGACGAGGCCGACTGGTACTTTAACGGTAACAAGAGCGCGGAAGAAGTATGCGGAGTTATCCAGAACAGGGTGAAGCTGTACCTCGAAGAGAACCGCTGAACTGTTACAAGAATTTGTTACAGTTCAGCCCACGCCATTCACAAAGCCGCACCTACGGTGCTTTCCGCTGCTTCGCAGCTGTCTTTGTTCATAAGACGGCGTTCCCTCAGCTGATATAATCAGCCGAAAATTCGTGCAAGCACGATTTTCGGCTGTTCACATCGGCTGGCTGAACTGTTACAAGAATTTCTTTGGAACGCAAAATTATAGTTGACAAAAAGGATATTTCTGGGTATAATCAAAAAGTATGTGAATGGAAAAGGGCGTTCCATAGAATAAGAGGATTTTATGGAATAAGAGCTTTCCATGGAAGAAAAGCCTTTCATAGAAGAGTCTTCTGTGGAAGAAGGGGATTTCATAAAATAAGGATATTCCAAAGGAGCCGATATGTTAGTAAACTTATCCGATGTGCTGACATCCGAAGGCATGCGGACGGAAGAGGAAATTCTCCTTGAGATGACAAGCTATGGGAACGGACAGGGAAATTATGAGATTTCCGACAAGTCTCCCGTGCGTTTTACCTTTGCCAATGCAGGCAGGGGCCGGGCGAGGATTGAAGGAGGGGTAAAGCTTACATTTCTGACGAACTGTGACCGCTGTCTGACAGAAGTGCCTGTAAGGATGGAGTTAAAGTTTGACAGGCTGGTGACTTCTCCCGACTCGGAAGATGCGGAAGCGGATGATTTAGGATTTATGGATGGTTATCAGCTGGATGTGGAGGCTTTTGTACACAATGAGATTCTGGTAAACTGGCCTGCGAAGATTCTATGCCGGGAGGACTGTAAAGGAATATGTCCGAAATGCGGGCGGAATCTGAATATGGGGGACTGTGGATGCGATACCTTCGTCCCGGATCCGCGTATGGCAGCCATACAAGATATTTTCAATGCGAATAAGGAGGTGTAACAATGTCTATTTGTCCTAAGAATAAATCTTCCAAGAGTAGAAGGGATAAGAGGAGAGCAAACTGGAAAATGAGTGCTCCTACTCTGGTAAAGTGCAGCAAATGCGGCGCTCTTATGACACCCCATAGGGTTTGCAAGGCTTGTGGCTCATACAACAAGAAGCAGATTATCAGTGTGGGTGAATAAGATGTGCGCATAGGGCGTTCAAGGATGTGGAAGGATTTTGGAACCCGTTCTTAAGAGCGCCTTTTTCATGTAAAAAAATTCTTGATTTTTGCTCAAGGTTACATTATAGTAAAAGAAAGCAGTTAATAAATTTCAAGAGCAGCTGAAACCGGGAGAAATCGATGTCTGAGATTAGAGTGGCTGTGGATGCTATGGGCGGAGACAACGCGCCGGCGGAGACCGTAAAAGGCGTGGTGGAGGCCATAGCGGCAGATAAACGTGTGAAAGTTTTTCTGGCGGGCAGGGAACCCGCAATAAAGGAAGAATTAAAGAAGTATCATTATGATGCGGCGCGTTTGGAAATTATTCATGCGGAGGAAATCATTGAAACAGGAGAACCTCCGGTGATGGCAATCCGAACAAAGAGGGATTCTTCCATTGTAAAATGCATGTACATGGTAAAGGATGGGGAATGCGACGCGCTGGTATCTGCCGGAAGCACAGGCGCCATATTGGTGGGAGGGCAGGTGATTGTGGGCCGCATTAAGGGCGTGGAGCGGCCGCCTTTAGCACCCATTATCCCCAATATGAACGGAGTGAGCCTTCTTTTGGACTGCGGGGCGAACGTGGACGCAAAACCGTCCCAGCTGGTGCAGTTTGCCAAAATGGGAAGCATTTATATGGAGAGCGTCATCGGCGTCAAACATCCCAGAGTGGGGTTGGTGAACATCGGTGTGGAAGAGGAAAAGGGCAACGCCCTGACCAAAGAGACATATCCTCTTCTGAAGAATTGTGATGGAATTCATTTTATTGGTAATGTTGAGGCCCGAGATATTCCTATGGGCGCGGCGGATGTGCTTGTGTGCGAGGCGTTTGCCGGAAATATTGTTCTGAAGATGCTGGAGGGCGTCAGCGACGCATTGATTGGAAAGATTAAGGCGGGCATGATGAGCAGTCTGAAGAGCAAAATAGGCGCCCTGCTGGTGAAGCCGGCATTAAAGCAGACTTTGAAGAGCTTTAGTACGGAGGAGTACGGGGGAGCGCCGCTGCTGGGACTGAACGGACTGGTGGTCAAGACCCATGGAAGCAGCAAGGCGGTGGAGATAAGGAATTCTATTCTGCAATGCATTGCATTTAAAGAACAGAATATAAATGAAAAAATGAAGGAACAGATCGTTCCGTAAAACGAAGGAAAGGAGGAAACAGCATGGAATTTGAAAAATTAAAAAAGGTAATTGCGGAAGTGTTAAATGTGGATCCGGACGAAATTACCATGGAGACGACCTTTATAGATGACTTGGGAGCAGATTCTCTGGACGTGTTCCAGATTGTCATGGGCATTGAGGAAGAATTCGATATTGAGATTCCCGCTGAAAAGGCAGAAAAGATTTCTACCGTGGAAGAAGCTGTAGAATTGATCAAGGGTGCGTTAAGCTAAGGCTCAACATATATTTAAGATTTCATAGAGAGCAGTCCGCTTTGCGACTGCTCGTTTGCGTTTATGCGGGATACGGCGCCCCAAGGAAATTTCTGAACGCAGGTGTAAGCGTGCAGAAATTTTCTTGCAGAATTACGGCGCTGGGAGGGCGGTTACGGAATAAATTGCCGTAAAAACAGTAACCGCCCGTAGAGCGCCCAAGGAAATTTCTGAACGCGGATTTAAGCGTGCAGAAATTCCCTTGCAGGAATACGGCGCTGGAAGGGCGGTTACGGAACAAATTGCCGTAAAAACAGTAACCGCCCGTAGAGCGCCCAAGGAAATTTCTGAACG
>CAOKFN010000018.1 GCA_948467735.1 uncultured bacterium | reverse complement strand
TTGTGTCACAGTAAAAATAAACCACCGGCTATGCCGGTGAGTCCCCAGCAGCTTAAGCTTTAAGAAATAAACCTCCCATGGTATGATAGATATGGGTTTGCCAACCATAAAAACATACATAGGAGGTATCCAAAATGGATAATAACAGTTTAGCGCATACCAAGTGGGAATGCAAGTATCATTTAGTGTTTGCCCCAAAGTACAGAAGGCAGATTATATATGGAAAGATTAAGGCAGACGTGGCACAGATACTGAGTACGCTGTGCAAGAGGAAAGGAATAGAAATAATAGAAGCAGAGTGCTGTAAGGATCATGTGCATATGCTGGTAAGGATTCCACCCAAGTACAGCGTGTCGGAAATTATGGGGTATCTGAAAGGGAAAAGCTCACTGATGATATTCGAGCGACACGCAAACCTGAAGTACAAATATGGGAACCGGCATTTCTGGTGCAGGGGTTATTATGTGGATACGGTGGGAAAGAACACCAAGCGGATTCAGGAGTACATTGCAAATCAGCTGAAAGAGGATCACGAAGCGGACCAGATGACCCTGAACGAGTATATCGACCCGTTCACGGGTGAGCCGGTACAAAAAGGCAGTAAGAAGTAAAGCCCCTGAAAGGGGAAGCCAGTGAAGGAAGCCATCGCAAAAGGCTTTTAAAGCTGGCAGGAAGTAGGAGGCAGTAAAAAAGCCCTTTAGGGCAAGCCTGAGAAAGAAGTGCGGTTGGCAGATCCCTCAGGCGCCTCCCGGGCGCAAGTCGGTAAAAGCCCCTTATAGGGGCAGTGCAAGCCACCGGCTAAGCCGGTGGTCTTGACTGAGACGGCAAAGGGTTTTGCCTGTGAAAACTGGCCCGGTATGAAGGGAGCCTGCAGGTTTACAGTCTGGAAGGATTCCCATGGGGCTGTGTTTGGTGAGGGGGACGTGGAGCGGCTGATTGCCGGGGAGAGCGTCCGGAAAGTGAATACATCCAGGGACGGCAGTGGGTATGCGGCGGACTGGATGCTGTCCGGGGATGAAAAGAAGCCTGCATTTGTAAGGGTGGAAGAGGAAGCGGAAGGAGGATAAAAAATTATGCTGGTTGTCAGGATTGAGAAGGAAGTGGAGGATGACCACAAGGTTGCGCTGGGGTGCAGCCTCAAGCAGCTAATCTGTCTGGTGGGGATTGTGGCGGTGTGCGGGATTTTTTATCTGGCCTCCCACAGCCTGGTGCTTTCCTTTTTCTGTGCGGCCCCTGTGGCTGTGGGGCTGGCGTATTTCGGATGGTATACCCGGAATGGGATGCAGCCGGAGGATATCCTGCTGAAAAGGCTTCAGACAAAGTATTTTAAGAATGATGTCCGCAGATACCGGACAAGGAACAGTTATTTTGCGCTGTACAATGGAGCTTTGGAGCGGCAGGGCAGTGCCCCGGCCAAAGGGAAAAAGCGGAAATGCAGGGGAAAAGCATGATCCGGCGGGGCAAAGGAGGACTATGGACCATAGGAAAAAGGACGCTGGGAAACATGGGGCATAGGAAAAGGCAGGGAGAAAAGGAGGATGCAATGCCCAAGGATAGACAGGCAGGCTTGGAGAGAACAAATGGGAGATAAGGGATTATATTTGGGAAAGGCAGAAGCTGATGGGAATGGGCATTATGGGAAATAAAAAGAAAACAGGAAAGCGGCAGGAAGAAAAAGGGCTGTACCGGCTGCTGGGGAGGGCGTTCACGGACAGCGCCGTGCATTCCGCGCCCAGGACGCTGGGGCGGCTGACGGTGCAGGACTCCATCCCCATTGCGGCGGTGCATGAAAAGGAAAATTTAGTGGAGACGTACCCGGGGCTGTTCACACGGCTTTACACCCTGGGGGAGAACAATTACCAGACGGAGACGCTGGATGTGCAGGAGCAGATGTTCGTGGGTTTCCGGTCGGTCCTGAATTCCCTGGGGGTGGACTGTGAGGTTGCATTTACAGTGTTCAACCAGGATGTGGATTTCGGGGAGTTCAGGGAGGCGGCGCTGATGAAGGAGGCCGGGGACAGCCTGGACGGCCTGCGGCGGGAGATGAACGGCATTATCCTTGACCGGATCCGGGAGGGGAGGAACGGCCTGCGGAAGTGCAAGTATGTCACGCTGGGGCTCCATGCGGCGGATCTGAAAAAGGCGGATGAGGTGTTCAGCCGCCGCCTGGACGGGGAGCTGTCCAGGCAGATGAAAAAATTATCCTCTGCGGCGGCGCCGGTCCCAGCGGCGGAGAGGCTGGAGATCCTGCATGACATTTACAACATTGGCAGCCAGGGGGAGTTCCTGACGCAGGCCAGGATACCGGATGCCAATGGGGAGGCCAGGGAGGTGGCTTCCTTTGACCTGGGGGACATCCGGGGTCAGGGGCTGACGGTGAAGGACGTGCTGGCGCCCAGTTCCATGCAGGTTTTCCCAAAGTACATGAGGCTGGGGAGCAGGTTTGTGCGGGTGATGCGGGTGGACCAGTACCCGGCCCAGCTGTCGGACGAGTTCTTTGTACGGCTGACGGATGTGCCGTTTAACCTGCTGTCCACCATCAACATCCAGCCCGTCCCTTCGGCGGAGGCAAACAGGATTGTCCACAGGAATTATTCCCTGGCTCAGAATGAGAAGGCGGAGGCGGCCAGGAAGCTTGCCCAGGAGTTCCTGCCGGAGGATATGATACCCCCGGCCGTCCGGGAGAAGGTGGAGAAGGCCGAGGAACTGCGGGAGGACATGGCGGTGAATGACGAAAAGCTGTTCAAGACCGTGCATACGGTGGTGTTCTGGGCGGATTCCCTGGACCGCCTGCAGGAGTATACGGACACCATCGTGTCCATCTGCCAGTCCAGCGTGGTGGGGATACATATCATGGAGGAGATGCAGGAGGAGGGGTTTTACGCGACGCTGCCACTTTTGTGGAACGGGATCCCCTATAAGATGAAGCGGACGCTGAAATCCTCTTCCGCCGCCTGCGCCGCCATGCCCTTCTCGGCCATGGAGCTGTCAGACCCGGGCGGGATCAACTACTCCATGAACCTGAATTCCCGGAACCTGATCCTGTATAACCGCCTGCTCTGCCAGAATTACAACGGGTTCATCCTTGGGACGCCGGGGGCGGGGAAGTCCTTTGCCGGGAAGGTGGAGATGCTGAACGTCATGCTGGGGAGCAGCGCAAAGTGCATCGTCATTGACCCGGAATCGGAATACCATGCGCTGGCAAGGCTCATCGGCGGGGAGGTCATCCGGCTGATGCCCGGCGGGAAGTGGCACATCAACCCCATGGAGGTTACGCCGGGGTATGAGTATGACGGGGAGGAAGCAAACCCGGTGCTGGCAAAGGCGGATTTTATCTTAAAGCTGCTGGAGGTCATCATCAAAACCCCCTTCGGCCTGAATTCCATCCAGGAAACCATCATTGACGAGTGTGTCCATGGGCTGTACAGGCCGTTCATGGAGGAAGACGGGCGGCTGGGGGAAATCCCGGAGGGCAGGATGCCCACGCTCACGGATCTGCAGGCGGCATTCGCGGGGCGGGCGGAGCCGGAGGCCAGGGAGCTGGCAATGGCGCTGAAGCTTTACACCGGGGAGGGGTCGCTGAATGTGTTCGGCGGGCAGTCCAACGTGGATGTGAACAACCGCTTTGTGGTGTATGACATCAAGGACGTGGGGTATAAGCTGAAGCCCATGGCCATGCTGATTATCCTGGACGCGATACAGAACAATCTTTTCGAGAACCGCAGGCGGGGGAAGATGACCTGGTTCTGGGTGGATGAGTGCCACCTGCTGTTCCAGGATGAGATGACGGCATCGGCGCTGTCCACCATCTGGAAGAGGGCAAGGAAATATGGC
Source organism: uncultured bacterium (assembly GCA_948467735.1). Classification (GTDB taxonomy): domain Bacteria; phylum Bacillota; class Clostridia; order Lachnospirales; family Lachnospiraceae; genus Acetatifactor. The sequence goes on along the minus strand of CAOKFN010000018.1, from coordinate 79,252 downwards.
GGTGTCCCCACGGGGATCACCCAGAACGTGGACAGCCTTTTGAAGTCGGAGACCTGCCGGACAATGCTGTCCAACTGCAACTTTATCCAGATGCTGAACCAGGCCGCGGCGGACCGGGAGCAGCTGCGGGTTCTGCTGAACCTGTCGGATGCCCAGGTGGATGTGCTGACGTCCGCGCCCAAGGGGCAGGGGCTGATTTATACCGGGAGCAGCTGCGTGGCCTTCCATTCGGTGTTCCCGAAGGACAACCGTATTTACCGCTGCCTGACTTCCAACATGAGGGAGATCAGGGAGTATGAGGAGCAGGAGCGGAGGATGAGGGCGAGGGAGGAAGCCGGGAATTAGGAAAGGGCTGCCAATCCAACGCCCATCTCATTACAGTAAAATGCATATGCACAGGCCATTGAATTGTAATCACACCGGCAGAAAAACAATAGAATCCACACTCCGCGAGGATTCTATTGTCATGAATAATAGGGGAGCCAGCTTTGCCGGTTCCCCTAAAAATATGCCCTTGAGCCACGTAGGTCATCAAGGTACGTTCACTATATTATATGCTGTTTCGGATTCCCTTAACAGTGATTTTATTGTAAAGAAAAAAAAGGAATTTGTCAAGGGTGTTTTTGGCGGGATTTTAAGTAAGGCTGCCCAGGCGGCGCCAGTTGTTGGGCATCCCCATCATATTCCGTATCTTGCCCGCCGGGATTGTGGTTAAACGGCGGGAAAGTTCATCAAATAACCCTTCAATCTGTGACTGGTAAGCCGTATAGCGCTTATTGCCAAGCAGCATCCTGAATGCGGTCATGACGGCAAAATAGTTGTTGGTGGCGCTGCTTATGCGGAAATAGCTGAAATACCTGTTGGAGCATAAATTTGTGTGGGATGCGTAGGAGTACAGGCGCTCATCATGTGCGCACCTGTTCCTGATGGTGGCCAGAAAAAACAGGCAGCTGGCAAGCTGGTTTTCACGGATTCCCCATTTCAGCCGTCTGGCGACATCCTCACGTTCCTTTTGTTTCATGTTGGAATAGAACTTGCTGATATCCCCCATGGAAATGGAATTGACCAATACCCATAAGGGGATGTAATTTTTGCCGTCAACGTAGTGGGAGATGGAGGGGTCCTTATCTATGTTGAGGGAAATCTTTTTGTATAAGGAACTGAGCAGGTCGCAAACCTGGTGGTATTTGTTGCGCCCCTGGGTATCAAAGTTTTCAAGCCTCAGGTAATTTTTGTGGCCGTGTGCCTTGGAAAAACAGCAGACTATCAGGGATTTTGCGGATTTCTCTATTTCAAGGATATACTCAAGCGTTATAATGCGGAGTTTCCTGTCAAATTCGTACAGGGCGTAAATTTCTTCGAGGGTGGTTCCGGGAAGGTATTGTTCATAGGCAGTCCCGCTTTTTAGGAAAGGCTCTTTGTACCCGTTGATCAGGTTGTAATAGTTTACATCACGGATCAGCCATTTTGCATAACGCTTATTTTTAATGGTGAGGCCGCGGCTTTTGAGAAGCCCGATTTGTACCCGTGTTTCCTGGAAAGTTTTTTCTTCCACGATTTGTACCTCCGAAAGAAAGTGCAGTTTAGTGTGTGTATTTCTCTGCGTCCGTGTTTCTATGTTTTCTATTGTATTGCAGAAGCGCGGAAATAGCAACATATTGTTTTATCAGCCGGAGGATCGTATCCATCAGCCTGTGGCGGGAACTTTGTTTTCCACATTTACAGCCGGGTGTTTGCCTTTTAAGCATAGAAACAATGCGGCAGCAAGGAGAGTGAGGTAAGCGGTATGGAAGGAAAGAGAAAAACAAGGGCAGCGGGGCGGATGGATGCCTTGCTGTTTGCGGCTGTGGTATTTTTGGCGGCAATGGCGGATTTACCTATGCCTGTGATGGCGGAGGGGCAGGAGGCCGCAACGGATGCCGGTGGGAGTGTTTCCGGCGGTGGCGGCAGTGGGGAGGCAGGCACGTCATGGGATGGCAGTCTTATGACTGTTTCCAAGGGGGATGTGCCAGGCAGCGGCGAAGCACCCAATGGAAAGGATGCGGGGGCATCTTTTGCTTCCGGCGGAGATGTGTCAGGAGGCAGTGAAGCATCTGACGGGCAGGATGTAAGTACATCTTCTGTTTCTGGCGGGGATGCCTCCGGCGGCACCGAAGCATCCAGCGGGCAGGCTGGGGATATGTTTTCCGTTTCTGGCGGGGATGCCTCCGGCAGCGGCGGAGTCCCGGATGTATTTTCTGCAATGGCAGTAAATGCAGATTATAGCGGCACGGCCTATGGCATTGACTGGACGGTGGCGGACGGGGTGCTGACATTGACCGGGGCGGCGGAAAGCTCTCCCGCAGCGGATGAAGTGACAGACGACAATTACACGGAGGTCTGGCCCTGGCTGGCATGTGCCACGGAGTATTCTTCCGTGGCCGTGGACTGTGTGATGCCGGAAAACTGTACCCGGTTTTTCAGCGGGATCAATGTTTCGGAGTTCACCACAGGGGCAGGTTTTGACGCTGGGAACATCCGTTATGCGGACAGCATGTTCCGCAGCGTGGCGGTTCCTGTGCTGGACCTTTCCGCATGGGAGCCGGCGGGGCTGTATTCCATTTACGGGATGTTCTATGGCGCGGAGATTGACACCCTTGATATGGGCGGCTGGGATTTCAGCCATCTGAAGAATTATACCTATATGATGGACAGGAGTATGGGGAATGTGAATTCCAGCATGATGTTCCTGGGGGCGGCTGTGAAGAGCCTGGACTGGTCCTATACGGACTGGACGGGGCAGTACACGCTCCCCTCCATTGACGGGCGGGCCGCGGGGGCTGACACCGCCAGCCATGTGGAGACGGTGGACCTTTCCCATGTGACGGCGCCCCAGGCGTACCACTTTATGACGGGCTACACGAACCTGTGGCATTACAGCCATAATGATTTCGGCGGCTATGTGGGGAATGGGATGGACAGCCTTGTGTCCGTGGACCTGTCCTATTCGGATTTTTCAAATGTAACCACGCTGGATTCCTGTTTTGAGGATGCGTCAGCCCTTGTGGGTGTGAACTTTGAGGGGATAAGGCTGGGGGCGGTGACTACAACGGAGAGCATGTTTGAGGACTGCGCCTCCCTGCCGGGGGTGGATATTTCCCCCATCCCCTTTGGGAGCGTCACCACAACGGAAAGCATGTTCCAGGGGTGTAAGGGGCTGCAGAGCGGGCAGCTTGCGGGTGTGGATACAAGGGATTATGGCAGCGTCACCACCATGAACAGCATGTTCCGGGATTCGGGGATTGCCACGGCGGATTTTTTCCGTGGGATGAAGCTGGACAAGGTAGTGACGTTTGAGAGCGTATTCCGGGGATGTGACAAATTAGTGGGATGCGACTTAAGCGGGATTGATTTTTCCTCCCTGGTTTCCATCAGCCAGCTGTTTTATGGGTGTGGGGCATTGCCGGAGACGGGGGTGGATGTAAGCGGTATCACGGTGACGGATGCCTTTAAGAGACTGTCCTATGCTTTTTATGGATGTGCCGCTATGAAAAACTTTGGTTTCCTCGGGGAGCTGGACACGGCGGGATGCACGGACTGGTCCTATGCCTTTTCGTACTGCATGGGCCTGGATAAGCTACTGGACTTAAGCATGGTGGACATGGGGACCATGGCGGAGGCCAGAAATTTGTTTGGGAGCGACACTTCCGTGGAAGTGATTTATATCCCCACAGTAAAGGCGGACTGCAATATTTATGGGATCGTCATCGGATGCACGAACTTAAAACGGCTGAAGGTGAATGACAGTGAAGCGGGCTGGAAGGTCAGGGGAGCCACCGGTTTGGATATGGCTGACCTGGCCGATGCGCCGCCGGTGCTTTATGTGAACCCTTATACATTTTTATCCACGGATGAGTTTGTCATACATGGCTGTGCTGCCACATGTAAGAAGGCGAATTATTATGCCAATGGCGGGAAGTTTCCGGAGGGCACGGAGGTTACGGCCTACGGCAGGCAGGATTATTACAGCCGGTATGTGTACAGCGTCTCGCCGGATGATTCCCTGAACAGGAGCGTCCTTTACGAAGATTACCCTGTGCCGGAGCCTGTAAGGGATGCGGCGGACGGGCTGGCCTATGAGTTTGCCGGGTGGACGGGCACAAACGGCAGGACGGTTTCCCGGAACGGGATTTTCAATAACAGTGATGAAGCGGTTTTCCCGGTGCTGGACGGGGACGGGCCGGAGGGTTCTTCCGGTGTGGACAGGGTCGCGAAATATACCAGCAGGGAGACGGAGGCCCACAGTATTATCTTTACCGGATATGGGGACTGCTGCCAAGGTGAGCCGAAGGCTTCCCTGACTTATAAAACGGATATATCAGGGATTACGGGAAGCCTGGCGGCAAGCGGGGCGAAGCATTCCCAGACGGTCTATCTGTATTTACCCAGGCCCATTGATGCCCAGTATGCCCTGAATGGCTTTGTGGCCAACGGCGGGGAGGTGGAAGTGAAGCCGTATAAGGGGACGGTGTACTGCTTTACCATGCCGGACGAGGATGTGGAAATCACGGTGGATTATACTTTTACGGAACATAACACTTACAGCATCTGTGATGCCAGCTATGCGGGGAGTGATGTGCCGCTGGGGAATTTAACCACTCCGGGGAGCGCCATGTACGGGGAGAGCGTGGAACTGACCGGCTCCATGGATGACGGTTATTATATTTATGGCGTGGAGGCCAACGGCGTGCTTTACACAGGTACAAGCTTCACCATGCCGGATGAGGATGTGGCCAGCCTGGTGGTGCAGTGGTACCAGGATTATAAGGTGGAGGCGGTTGTTTCATTGGAAGATTCCGTTTATGAGGCAGCAGTCTCCGGGAACCCGCTGGTCTGGAAGGACGGGTATAATGCGGAACAGTCCGCCCTGCTGGGGGAGGATGTGTATGATTATACCGGGGAAGTGTATGGTTATCTCGGGGCCAGTTCCTCCAGCCTTGCCCAGACCAGCATCACAAAAACACCGTCCTCTGCCAGCGCGTATATCTATTGTAAACTGGGGTCCGGGTACAAGGTGAAGGGGTTCTCCCTGGGGGATGCCGGGCAGAATGCGTATGGGCTTTCCATTAATTACACTTACTTCGGCACGAACTATTCCTATTTCCGCACAGTGGTATCCCCGGCAGCCGTCCTTAACGTGGCAGATCCGGTGGTGACGGTGTATGTGGAGGCGGAGAAGCTGCCGGCCTATTCCCTCACGGCGGATGTGGCGCATGGGAGAGCAGAGTTTTTCTCCGATGCAGGATGTACGGAGAGGATACGGGAATCTCAGGCGAAGGGGCTGGTCTATATGAAGGTCACACCGGAGGGCGGCTACCGGGCGGCCGTCTCCGGGTACAATGCGGAAACCGGGGAAACGGAACGCTATGTGGGCCTGCGGGACAGCTCCGGGGCGGAAATTCCTGACGGTTATGGCTATGGGTACATACGGGAAGGGAACGGGTATTTCTATTTTTATATGCCGGAAGCGGACACGGTGGTGGGCGGTTCCCTGCCGAAGGAAAAGTATGCCCTGAGTGTCAGGGATGCCGGAAATGGTGACGGCAGTCATGGACACGCAGGATATAAGACAGGTGATATGGAGGATTTTATAGCTGTGGACGGCAGCTTTGAGGCGGGGACGGAGATCACGGTGGGCGCTGTGGGTGTCGGTGCGGGATATGAAGTTACCTGGGAGGTTGCGGCATCTGACGGTTCAGAGATTACGTGGGTGGATGAAGATACTTTCCGAATGCCTGCGGCAAGTGTGGTAATCCGTTATACCGTCTCGGCGGTCTATGCCTATGTGGTCAGCCTCCCGGCTTCGGTGGAGCTTAAAGTGCAGGCAGGAAAGGGGGTGATGGCCGGGAAAGTGACCATGGGGATCCGCTACCTGATCCCTGATGAGGGTAGCATCATGGTGGGAGCCTGTGGGGATTCCCTTGTGCTGGATTCGGAGCTTTACAATGGAGTATTTCTGGGGATAGAGTGCAGTCCGGGAGTGATGGTCTGGACAAATGAAACGGAAGGTACGGAAGTAAATGCAGACGGCTGGCGGTCGGGGGAGGATGTCTTTACCCTTACCGCTGTGGCAGAGCCGGGGAAGTGGAGAGGCACGCTTGTGGTGGAGTGGTCGCATTCGGAGTGAGGATAGTGTCTGGAACGGATGCGGCAGGCAGGAAAAGAGATACGGAAGAAGCCGGAACGGTATCGGGGTGGAAAGATGGAATGAAAGCTGCCGGAACGGGACAGAGACGGAAGGAATGGTACAAAAGCGGACAGAACGGGACAGGAACAGAAAAAATGGTGCAGAAGTGAGTGGAATGAGACAGGAACGGAAGAAATGATATGGAAGCGGTTAAAGCGGGATATAGCCGGTGGATATGGTACAAAAGCGGCAGGAGTGGTATAGGGCCGAAAAAATGATATCAGCATGGCCGGAAAGAGACAGGTCGAAAGTAAAAAATGGAGGGTAAGGGTTTGCGGAAAGAAAAGCATCAGGAATTGGGGCAGGAAGTGCAGGGGAAGAAAGGGATGGGAAAGCAGAAGGCCGTGGCGCTGGCAGCATCCCTGGCGGCTGCGGCGGTGGCTGTGGCCGCAGCCGGGTGTTTCCTGGCGGGGCGCGGCCGTCCTGCCGGGGGAGACGGCGTTATCCTGGATGAGGGCATGGAAATAGTGCCGGATATTTATAAGGTTCAGGATGGTGGCGTGCTGCTTCTGGATGACAGGGCGGTGGACCGGGAGGAATCTGCCGGCGGGAAAGAGGATGCGCTGAAGGACAGGAATGTGTATTTTGCGGGGTTCATGGATGCGGTGCTGTCTAAGGACAGCACGGTGCGGCTGGAGAACCTGCCCCAGAACGGGGATTTCCTGCTGCAGTACCTTATCTCGGATAAGGATTCCGGGGAAGGTGTCTTTGAGACGGATCTGATCCCGTCCGGGCAGTGCGTGGTATGGACTCCGGGGGAGACGCTGGAGCCGGGGACTTACCATCTGGAATTTTTGATGGTCCCTTATTATGTGGACGGGGATGGGAACTGTTCGGCGCTGACTTCAGGGAGCAATGAAGTGTGCTATCAGATCCAATAAGCAGCAATGGGGGACGGAAGGACAGCAGGCCTGCCGTATTTCAGGCACTTAACAACAAAATCTTGCGCAACTTGGCAAAATTTTGGTTCCGGCTTGTCCGGGTTAGGTATGTGAGTGGGATTAATCTATCAGACATAAATATCACAGAAAAGGAGAGAAGTAGAGTTATGAAGAGAAGTAATGAGTGGAAGAAGGTTTTAGGGAAGAGTGTGCTGGGCATTATGGCGGCAGCGGCGGTGGCATCTGGTCCTGCGGTTCCCGTATTGGCAGCATCCAGTGTGGACATCCCCGGTACGGCGGCCGGCAGCAAGGAAATTGAGGTAACGGTAGAGGTTGCAGCCGCTTATGTGGTTTCCCTCCCGGCATCCATCACGCTGCGGCAGGGGAACCGCCAGAATGGGGCAGGTGAGGCCGTGGCCGGGTACTGGTATGACCTCAGGGTGGGGGCGGCCGGGAAGCTGGATTCCATGCACCAGGTCTATATCCGCCCCCAGTTCCCCTGTGTGTTGACCGGTGCGGGGAGCGGCGCCCAGGTCAGCATGGGGCTGCTGGATGCGTCAGCCTGCACCACGGCTGTATGGGGAAAGGACACCATCGGCAGCTGTGACTGGGGGGCAGGCGGGCTGACCAACATGATTTATTCCTACTGCTGTGGGGACGGCCATGCGGTGGGGATTGCCCTGGATGATATTGCCTGTTTTGATTCCTATACCGGCACGCTCACTGTGAATTTTGGGATAGAGGAAACAGCGCCTTAAGGCTGGGGAGACGGAGCCGGATACCAGGCTGCCGGGGGGATGCAGCCCTGGCAGCCTGGTTTTATGGGTTCCAAAGGGAGTGATGAAACTTAATATTAAGAAAGGGTGCGGGAATCATGAAGAAGGTATTTTTTTATTTGGTACTGGCGGGGCTGGTGCTGGCCCGTCCGTTTTCGGCAGCTGCAAAGACGGCGCAGCTTCCTGTGACCATGGAGGTGGAAGATACCCAGGAGCCTCCGGATGGGGGAGGGGACCCTACAGGACCGCCTGGGGAGGAAGAACCGGAACCGTCCGGGGAGGATGATGAAGGAGAACCGGAAGAGGTGTATTACCGGGTATTGGTGGCAGTATCCGGGGAGGGAAGCGCAGAAGCGGACCGGGACAGGGCGCAGGCCGGGGAATGGGTCACTGTGACGGCAAGGGCGGCGGACGGATGGCAGCTTGTACGGTATGAAGGCTGCGGGGAAGACGGCACATTCCTTATGCCGGAATCGGATGTGGTAATTACTGTGGTCTTCGGAAAAGCAGCCCCGCAGGAGACACCGGGGCCGGAGGGTGAAAGCCCGGAACCTCCGGGGGAGGATGGAACCGGGGAGCCTGTGCCGGAACCGGGGCCGGAGGGTGAGCCGGAACCGGGGAACGGGAATCCTGGGGATGGCCCTGGAGAGCCGGAGGAGTCAGGGAAACCGGATGACGGGAATGGACCGGAAGGGCCGGGTGATGGGACAGACCCCGGAGTGCCGGGGCCAGGCATCAGGAAGTGGCTTCCATTTGCCGCTGCCGGTGCTGCCGCGACAGGAGCCGGGGGCGGGGCATGGTATTTCCTTATCTTTTGGAAGAAAAGGAAGTTCCATGGGATTTTTGCGGAGGAGCGTATACCCGGAACAAGGGAATGGGGAGTGCGTGATCCCGGATGCCGGGAAAGGTGGTTCATCCCGGAGCTTGCCGCAAGGCTGAACATCGGGGAGGTCACATGGGAAGATTATACGGATACCCTGCTCCACTGCGGCACCGGCACGAAGTTTCCCGGCGATACTTATATGACGGTTTTCCCGGCAGAGGGTGATGCGGTCCGTAAAAGGGCCTCGGAGAAGGATCTGTTCAGGCTGCTGTCAGGCATGGCAGGGGAAGTCCGGGTGAGGTTTGCCTCCCAAAGGACGGGCATGGATTTTGTGGTGGAGTATGTGTTCCCGCAGGAATAGGCGGCAGGGAAATTTTCTTATGCCTGGAGTTGCAGGGCGGATGCGGGATAAGTCCCCGTAAGGGGGTACCCGGAATAGGAAGGGGGAGGCTGTGATCAGAGAATACACAAGCTGGTTTGAAAACCTTGATATTTACCAGGAGTGGATGAAAAACCTGCCGGAGCCGTTCAACAATGCGGCTTTTGCCAGTGCGGCCTTTCTGGCGGCGGTTTTCTTCCTGCTGACAGCCATTGTGAACCGCATCCTGCTGGTCCGGTGGAACGCCAGGCAGCGTAAGGCCGGGAGGCGCGTGGAGGAACGGCGCAGGCAGGAGGCGGAGGAACAGAGGGAGCGGGACAGACGCAGCCGGGCGGACAGGGAGCAGATGGACCTTTACCTGCGTTTCCTGATGACGGCGCAGATGCAGAACATCACTTCCCTCCAGGGCATTACCTTTGGGCAGTGGAAATCGCAGATGCTTGCGGAGCAGGCGGCTGGGAAAACAGGGGAAAAGGCGGAGAAAGAGACAGGTGCAGATGCCGGGAACAGGTCAAAACCGGCTGATAAAGCGGAGACGGCCGCGGTGGAATCAGCGCCGGAAAATGAAAATCCAGATCTGGAAGTGCAGGAGGCGCAGGCTGGTGGCAGCAGTCAGCCGAAAAGAAATACGGAAGAAATTTCCTTCCCGGAAAAGCAGAATGCTTTGGAAACGGGGATTCCGTCTCAGGGGAATGGAGATGCGGAAGCAGCAGTGCAGGAAATGCCCGTGGGAAAAGGCCTGATGGGATTTTGCCTAATGCCGGGAGAGGAAGAATCAGTCCGCTTTATCGGGGAACTTGGGCTTCCCGTGAGGCGCATGGCGGATAAGGCAGCGGAGGAGCCGTCTGGATCGGGAGTTTCACTGGAAGCCCTGCGGAGTGCCTGCATGGTGGCGGTCACGGAGCAGATCAGGCAGGATGGGGATTTTGGTGCGGCAGGGGAATTATCCCCCGGACAGCAGAGTGATTTTGCCAGGGTGCTTGCGCAGATGCAGGAGGATGCCAGGCAGCACGATTACCTGGAGCGGTTCCAGAGGGAGAAGGTAGAAATTATAAGGAATAACCTTTCCGTGCTGGACAAGTCTGTTTTCCCCTTGGGGGAGAGTGCCACGGAAGGGAAGGATGTGGAAAGGAAAACCGCGGCGGATGAAGAGATGGAGCGGCGGAAAGAGGCGGCCAGGGAAGCCATCCGCCAGGCAGGGCGGCTTGAACGGGAAAAGGGGAAAAAGAAAGGGCTGTTTGGCAGGAGAAAGTGATATGGAATCAGCGGATGCAGGCAGAAGACGGCTGGCAGAGAAGCTTGGGAGTGTCCAGCCGTACAGGCGGGTATTTTACGGTTGTGGGCATAAATGCACAGCAAATGATGCGGACAAGGACGGTGGGATGAGAAAATGGCAGAGGCGCAGTGGGTGGTGCAGATGGGAGCAGCGGAGATTGGCGCAGGACAGATAGGGGGATATGCCGATGAGGCGGTGACGAAGGACGGGATCCGTAAGTATCTGGATGTGGCGGCGCGTTTCCCGCAGATGCCCTGGTACAATATCCTGCTGATCCTTAAGCAGATGCCGGAGGCGGAGATCCTGTGCGGCATCCGCGCGTGGAAGAGGTACGGGGCCCTCCTGCGCCAGGGGGAGAGGCCTGTGATGCTGTTAAGCCCTGTGGCTGCCGGAGGCGGGGATGCAGGCAGTGGTGTTCCCGGCGGCCTTGGCAGTGGGACTTCCGGCGGCAGGATATTTGGAAATGGAGGGGCTGGCGGGAGCGGGGCCGGGAAAGAACTAAGCATGGAGGCGGTGGGCGTTTATGATATCGGCCAGGTAAAGCTGCAGGCGGATGCCCCGGCGCTGAAGATGCCGCAGCTGGATGCCGGCCTTGAGGATGCCCTGCGGGGGAGGTGCGGGCTGGCCGTCATGGAGGACAGGGACGGCAGCTTCCTGCGGAGCAGGGCGGTCAGGTCTTTTGTCAGCCGGGAGGAAAGGACAATCTATATCCGTCCGGGCCTGTCCGGAGGGGTGCGGGATGTGGAGCTGATGAAATGCTGCGCAAGGTATGCGGCTGGGGAAAATGCGGGGAATGCGGAGGGTATAGGGAGCCGGATGGATGCAGCGCAGGAAATTATAGGAGAATACCGGGATTTAACAGGGGATCACCTGGCTTATATTCTCTGTAAATATTTCCATCTGCCAGAGTACCCTCTGCGGGTGGTTCCCAGTGAATTGTTCGGAGAGACGGCCGAAAGGAAGGGGTGTTTTCTGCGTGGGCTGTCAGCATTGGTCTTTGGGTCGGTAAAGGAACTGACAGGGAAGAAAATGCTTGGCTTCAATGAGACAATGTTCTGCAACCTGTTCTTTACGGAGCCGGTCAGGGAAAGGATACTGAAAAACATGGAGCCGTTCACTGTTTCCGGGAAGCTGGCAGATGGGATGGCTGGCTGCGGGCTTTTGGAATTCCGGCGGGATGTGGGCAGTGAAGGGAAATTTTCGGACGGGGAAATCCTGGGGATCTATGAAAAAAGGCTGGCGAGGGAACTGTTTACTTTTCCGCCGGTTTTGTATGGAGGGTAAGGAACTGTGGTGAAACATATTTTCAGATTCCTGTCCACGGACTGCTTTGAATCTAATTTTTCTGTGGAAAGCGGCAGCTGCTTCTATGTCAGAGGGGCTGCTTTGGCAGTGAGGAAAGCAGTGCAGGAAAAATGGAAATTTATATTTGCAGATGAATAAGGAAGTGGAGGCCAGTATGGGAAAAAGGGAGAAAAAGAAGATAAAGGCGTTTTCCAACAGTGTATCCAGGCGGATGCCGTTTGGTAACTGTTATGAGGATGGGGGGATGATAGAATCCCGCCCAGGGTTTTTCACAGTGATGTATGCACTGGGGGGCATCCGAGTGGAGGACGCTGTGGCACTGCGGCAGAAGATGGAGTATTTCTTTTCTTCACTGCCGCTGGAGTGCTGTTATCAGTTTGTGGTACATAACGGCGTAATCCCGAAGGAAAGCTATCTGCGGACGGTCCTGGCAGATCCGGAGGGTATTCCCCATGCGGACAGGTATAATTCGGTCATTTTGGAAAATATGGATGTGGGGCATAACAATGTCCGCAGGAAGGTCTATTTTGTAGTGGGGGCCGGGAAGGGGACGGCAGCGCAGGCGGCAGGATTTTTCCGGGAGAATGAAGGGAGGATTGCCGCCCTGTTTGGCGGGGTAAAGCTGGCCAGGCTTTCACTCCTGGAGCGGCTGGGGATCCTGTACCAGGCTTTCCACCCGGGCAGGATGGATTTTGGGGAGGTCCTGGATCTGGACGGGGATGGGAACCTGCGGCTGTCTAACTTAAAATACCTGGGGATGACAATGAAGGACCTGGTGGCCCCGGACGGATGGAACACTTCGGACAGGCTTCTGGATGCCACAAAAATCGATATGGGGAAGGGGGAGTCCTGTTATTCCCGGACGCTGTTCCTGAACGGGATTCCAAAGGAGATATCTTCCAATGTGATCGGCGACCTGACCGGGGTGTCCGGCAATATGCTGTTTTCCATGGTCTGCCTGCCGGTGGACCGGGAGGCAGGTTTCCAGGAGGCTTCCAGGAAGGTGCAGGAAAACACCATTGTCACCAGGCGGATGAAGCGGGAGACCATACAGGACAGGAAAAACCATGCGGTGGTGCAGGTCTGTTCCAGGAAAAAAGCGGACGAAGCGGCATATTTTTATGAGGCGGCCCAGGGGATGCTCAAGGTGGCGGTGGCATCCGAAGGGGCGGTGATGGAAACATGCATTACCATTACGCTGTATGCGGAGACAAAAGAGGAACTGGACAGGGATACGGAGCTTCTGAAGCTGTCCGCCGCCAAGTTCGCCTGCTCGGTGAAGCCGCTGGACCTGTGCCAGTATGAGGGATTCTGTACGACGCTGCCGCTCTGTAACCCCAAGGTGGATGTAAGCCGTTTCCTGGACAGCAGGAGGCTGGCGGGGCTTTCGCCGGTGTCTGTGGCGGCATCCGGCAGAAGCGGAGGCGTATTCATGGGGCTGAATTCCGTCAATGACAACCTTATTTTTATGGACCGCAAGAGCGGGGGGAATTTCAGCGGTCTGGTTGTGGGGGCGGAGCACAGCGGGAAGACCTTCCAGATGAAGAGGGAGATTTTCGGCGGGATGCTTTCACCGCAGGACAGGGTTTATGTGGTGGCTGCGGCAGGGGAGTATGACGGTTTTATCCGCAGGCAGGGCGGGAGGACTGCCCAGCCGGAAAGGTGGAACCCCTTTTACATAACGGAGGGGTATGGGCTGATCGAGGAGCCAGAGAAGGTTAAGACGAGGCTTTTACGGGCGCTCCTGGAGGTAAGCGGGGATGCCGGAAGAGGGGCAGGGGATAGGAAGAAGATAGAAACAGGGAGAGGGAAAAAGACGGGGGATGAATGGGAAAAGGATATGCTGCAGGAGATAGGGGAATTTCTGCAGGAGCTGCTGGATTTTAATGACTGGGATGCAGTGTCGGGATTTTTGGCGGAGCGGGAAGGGAAATATCCGGGGCTGGCAGGGCTGTCTGCAAAGGTCAGTGCCGGAGGCAGGAAGAATGGGGCATCCGGGGTTCCCATGGCCGGGGCAGAGGTACAGCTGCGGACAGGGGCAGGGATATTTTCCCGGGAACAGGCATTGGAAGAAGACTGGGCTTCGCGGCAGGACGGCGACATTCTGGGACAGGATAGCATTTTGGAGCGGGATGGGAACCTGGAACAGGGTGCGGATTCTGAAAAGGAGGGGCGGCTGTTTCTATACCATGCGGACTCCACGGAGGATATTCTGATGCTGATGGACTATCTCTGGAATGAGATGGTTTATGACAGGAAAGAGGGTTGGGGCAGCTGGATCTTCATTGAGCCAGTGGACGGATTGCTGAAAAACAGGGCCTGTGCCAGGTATCTGGTGAAATATCTGCAACAGTGCTGTGCGTTCCGGACGGTTGTGACGGCAGTGGTGCAGGATGCGGCGGGGCTGGCCGGGAATGTGGAGGAGTCCGTGGCTTTGGAGGAACTGGCCGGGGGCTGCGGGTATGTGAAGCTTCTGAACCTGGGGCCGGTGGAGCGGAAGAAGCTGGCGGGGGTTCTGAACATCCCCAATGCGCTGCTCCCTTATGTTACCAATGTGGAGCCGTCCAAGGGGCTGATCCTCACCAGCGCCAGCAATGTGCCGTTTGATGACAACTTCCTGGGGAGGGAGGATCCCTTTGTGGAACTATTTTTATGAGCGGCAGATTCTAAGCGGATGGTGAAAGGAAGGGGCGCGTTAAAGTGGGAAAGGAAGAAAAAAATACGAATAAGAACATACATAGGAATCTGCAAAATGGGAGCATTGCACGGAAGGAAAGCGGCGGGGCAGCGAATGGGAGTGACGGATGGGAAAGGGGATGTGCTGGACGGAATAAGAAAAATGCCGGACAGGGAGAGGAAAACAGCAGGCCGGAAGGGAGGAATACCGGTTCGGGAAAGGAAAGCGGCGGGCCGGAATGGGCAGGTATCGGGCCGGATGGGAGAAATGCCGGACAGGACAATAAAAGTGCCGGACGGACGGGGGCATATTCCGGGAAAGGAGTGCCGGGGCTGGGGCTTCATCAGGCGGAAACCGGACGGGAAAATCAGGATGCCGGGGACAAGGATGCAGGTCGGCACGTTAATGCCAGAAATGAGGCCATAAGGCTGCAGGGGCGCACCAGAGAAGAATATGAAAAACAGGCGGACCGTACTGCAGATATTGGGGAACGGATTATGCAGGATTTTATTGGAAGCGGGGGCATGAACGGAGAAACGGAAGGGCACAGGGAAATCCGGAGGCAGTCCGTTTCAGACTTCCGCAGCACCACAAAAATGATGGAGCGTGCCGGGTCTGCGGTGGTGCAGGCCAGGCGTTCTGCCGCTGCTTCCGCGGGAGATGAAGATAATGCGGTATTTGCGGGGGCGAAAAAGATTGGGGATACGGCGGTTTCTGTTTCCGGTGTGCTGGCCCGTTCCGGCGCCAATGCCTCCTATAACCGGATGCGGGACCGGGCGCTTACGGTGGCGGATGCCGCCGATGCTTTGGACCGGGCATTTGCAGAGGGGCGTGTCACCATGGGAATGCTGGAAGGAAACCGAAATGCTGTCATCCGCAGCCTGCACCAGTCGGGGATGTCCGTGCCCATGGCGAAAAAGGTTGCCCGGAACCTTGGGGAAATCCGGGACAAGCTTACGGCCAGGGCGGCTGTCCTGGAGTTTGGGGCCAAGACCGGGAAGCTGTCCGCAGATGACATTGATTTTGTAAAGGGCAGGGCGTTCTTTGATCCGGTTTTATTTGATAAACACTATGGGAGGATTGCCGGGGCCTGTCTGAAAGGGAGCGGCAGTCCTCTTTTTGAGAAAGTGGATCCGGCGCGGTTTTCCCTGGAGGATATTGATAAGCGCTTACGGCTGGACAGGGCGGCGGAGCGGGTGCGGAGGAAAGCTGCCGGAGGGGACAGGGATAAGGAGACAGGAGGGACAAAAAACTTCGGGGAAGCCGGGAAGGGCGGGAACAATACAGCCGGAGAGAACGGAAAGGCCGGCTGGACTGGGGAGATTGAGGGAAACGGAAAAGCTGGAAAAAACAGCAGGCTGTCCAAAGCGGAGAAGAAGCTGCTGCGGGAGAGGCCGCTGTCGGCGGGGGAGAAGGCCCTGCTCCAGGAGTTAAGGCGGATGAAGGAGGGGCAGAGGACTGCCGCCAGGGGAAAGCCCTGTCATGGAATCCGTAAAGCCGGGAACCTGGCCGGCCTGGGGTGGCGGTATCTGCAAAGGATGGATGACCCTGCGGCAGCCGGGGCGAAGCAGTTTGTGGATATGTACCGGGGAGGGAGGGGCACAGCCCGGGTGGCTGCCGGTTCCTTTCAGGCGGGCAGAAAGGCGGTCCGGTTTGTGGGACGCGGGGCGGTGAGGCTTGCCCATACAAGGCCGGTCCGGTTTGTGGGGTATCGGATCAAAGTGGCCGGCCGGGTCGCGGCATCCGCAGCGAAGGGGACACGGATGGTGCAGGGGGTGATCCGTGCCGGGCAGCGTGGGAAGGCTGTGGCGGGGAGTGTAAGGGGAGCCGCCATGAATGTCCGGCGAGCGGCAGTCCGGGCAGTGCGTGGGAGCAGGCCGGTCCAGATGGTTTCGGGCAGCCCGGCGGCAGCATCGTTGAAGGGGATGGCCCGGGCCACTAAAGAGAAAGTGCTGAACACGGGAAGGGCAGTTAGGCGGACAGGCGGCAATGTTTACCGGAAGTTCCGTAGGGCGGGGCGGAAAGTGAAGCATGGGGCAGGGAAAGTGGGAAGGGCAGTCCGGAAACCCATTGACCTTGTGCTGAAGCCCTTCCATCTGCTGGCGCAGGCTTACAATGCGCTGAAAGAGTTCTTTCTGAAAAAACTGCTCCTGCCGCTGGCGGCCGGGGCGGGTGTAATTGTAGTGCTGTACATGCTGCTCATTGCCATGTTCAGCTTCTTGTACGGTCTGGGGAAAACCGCCGGGGAGGCGGGGCAGAATTTGCTTGGCATCCGGAAAGCGGAGGATGTAAAGGAATGGGTTGAGTTTTTGAATGGGAAAGAAGAAGCGGTATACCGGGAGGCAGTGGAGGCGGCAAAGGGTGCGCCTGTGTCCGGCACGGTCTATGACGGTGTGAGGCTCTATGCCTATGGAAGCCCGAAGTCTGTCGATGATGAAACTGCCGGGTACTACCACCGGGGGGAGGCCATTGACCCGGCGAAGCTGAACGGCTGGCACATCATTTACCTGGATTCGGAAGGGAATGTGATTGGGAACAATACTTCCAACACAAAGGATATCATCAGCCTGGCGGCGGTGATGATGGGCAACAGCCTGGAGGAACCCTCCGAGGTGAAGGATCTCCTGGAGGATATGTGGGAGGGGATGAAGCCGGTGCTGTCCTTTTATGAATCGGATATCTATCACACGGAGTATTCCACGGACACCTTCCCTTTTGACGGCGGGGACTATTACTGTACGGATGGGGAGTTTTATGCCCGTTATGTTTCTGCGGCGGCAGAGGGCGTGGTGATGTATGATGAAGCGGCGGAGGCGCATCTGGAGGATGCGGGTGATGCAGGAGGCACAGATAATGAGGGATATCTATGCAGTGGGAAAGGCTGCGAATATACGGAGTGGGATGAGTGGGTGCTGGCCTGCGTGGTGGAGGAGCACAGCCACAGTGATGCCTGCAGGACTTCCGGACATATGGATGCCGGGGATGCGGTCTGCGGGGATCCTGCCCACTGTGCGGAGGAAAGCCATTATGGGGAACAGGACTGCGGCAGGGAGGAACATGCTCATTCCATAGAAGGTGGATGTTACCGGCATGATTTTCATAGGGATTATTATTGTCCCGGGCATACGGCGCTGCACTGCAGTTACGGCTATCGGGATATCAATGTGTTTGTGACACTGCTGGATAAGGAGGATTTCTTTCAGGCTGACATTGACAGCAGCAGGGCGGTGATGGCGTATAAAAAACCGGTGCATTTTGGAACTGCCGTCAGTGCTGGCGGGAACAATAGTTCCTTTGAAATGGAACAGGATGCATCCCTCATTTCCTCCGTAGCCGGGTTTGAGGAATGCACTGCGGTGGTACAGTTCAGAACGCAGCTTGACGGATACAAAAAGCGGATGAAGGAGTTCGTCAATAACGGGTTCTGGGATTATGGGGAGCATCTGTTCCATGCGGTGTACAATCCGGAAAACGGTTGTGTGGAGTGTGCGCTGAACCATCTGGGGGATGCCTATACGTTGGAGAACAGGGAGGTTGATCCTGCGGATAAATGTGTCGGCGCCATTGAGTGGGTGAACCGGATTTATGATACGGACTGGTATGAACTTTATGCTGTGTCTGTAGACAGTTTTGATATGGACAGCGGGATCACTGTGGGCGGTACATTGAGCGCTGTTGAGCGGGCGGAAATCCAGGAGGCAATCAGTCTACGGTATGGTGATGTTTCCTCCGCAAGGCAGGCTCTGATTGACACGGCCCTGGGGCAGGTGGGGGCGGTGCGGTATTATTGGGGCGGGAAACCGGTGAATGCCGGGATGCCCCTTACGGTTTCCCTGAACGGCGCGGAGGAGGCGGCATTGGGGGCGGCCTGCACGGCGGATGGGAAGGGCAGGGTGGTGGCTGGTCTGGACTGCTCCGGCTTTGTGGGGTGGGCTTATTGGACGGCTTTTGGGGTGAAGCCTGGGATGAGTACGGGAACTTTTACCGGCAGTCTGGGATTGGAGCAGATCGGATTTGGGGAGCTGCAGCCGGGGGATATCGGCCTGCAGGCTGTGCCGGGGGCGGCATCAAATCATATCGGGATCTTCCTGGGGATGGATGGGAATGGGAAAGCACTATGGGTGCATTGCTCCGGGAGCAGCGGGGTGGTGGTGAATAATACGAATTGTTTCCGGCTGTATTATGGGCTGATGTGAAGGAACTTCAGTAATATATGTTTAAACTTGGAAAGAATTGTTCATAAGATTGGAATTGTGGGAATGTGTATATGCACATGTATGATGTACCGTTTATTTAACAATACAGCAAAAGGGCAACAAAAGGTAGCGAATGCAAACATTTTGATTGAATTTTTAGCAATTGCATGTTATGCTAAAAAATAAGTAGGTGTGTCCTTTGAATATTATTTGTTGAGACGTTTAACATTAAGTTTTAATATTTTTAGTGAGGGCTTGAAATGGCAGCGAGTTATAAGAGGCTTTGGAAACTTTTGATAGATAAAGACTTGAAGAAAAAGGACTTAGAGTCTCTTGCTGGTATAAGTCATTATACAGTTGGTAAACTTAACAAAGATGAAAATGTGACAACAGATGTTTTGGGGAAAATATGTAAAGCATTGAATTGTAACATTGAGGACATTATGGAATTTGTAGAAAACGAATGAAGACAAGAGAAGCGTTGAGAGCTGTTTTGATTATTGCGTGTTACAAGAAGGGAGCAAACATATGGCCGTTAGAGTTCCATGGGATAAATATGAAGCGGCCATCTTGCTTGATGCATGTTTAAGAGTAGATCATGGGGAGATAGAGCGTGCATTCGCTGTTACATATGTATCCAACACTTTAAGAAAAAGGGCAGAACTTAGAGGAATTGAGATTGATTCAGTATTTAGAAATGAAAATGGAATTAAAATGCAACTATCTTCTATGTCAAATTGTTTACATCATAAATCAGGTGGTCTTGCGGTATCAAGTCTTTTTCGAGAGACTGTTGAATTGTATGAATCAGATCAGGAATCTTTTCAAAAACTGGTACAGGAGGCGACTGAATTGAATCCTGAAAATGGAAGAGAGAAAACTTTTATTTTTTGGTTAAAAGAACAACCGAAATATTTTCCAAAAGCAGATAAGATAATGGGAATGATTAATGCTATCGGGATATTGTGTATTAAAGAGGGAGTTATCTCGGAACCCATTACTAAAATGACTTCACCAGAAAGCGTTACTCAGTTGTTGGATGTTTTGCGTCTGAATAAAGTACTCTATATACATTCAAGGAAACGGCTTCAGGAGTATATCCATGCAGTGGATGCTTATTTGGATTATTTGAGCAGGATCGGAGAGGTTGAGACGAAAATTGATAATGCAACGCTGCAAGAAGAGAATTCTTTGGCAGTTGATGGGTATGTTGATTTTACTAATCCATCAGAATTAACTTATACAAGACCGGACTATTTCAGGTTTGAAGATGAAGCTGCAGTTCCCGTAAAAAATTGGACAAAGCTTTATGTGGGTATTGTAAAAAAACTGTGTAATAGGGATTCGGACTTATTGAATTCGCTGATAGGAAAAAACATTAGCGGTGCTACAAGAATTGATTTTTTGGATGAGGATGATGCTTATTTAATGACAGCACCATATGCTCTCGAAAATGGTCTTGTAATTGAAACTAATTTGAAAGCATCTGATATTGTAAAGAAAATTAGAGTGCTTTTGGATTTATATGGCATAAAGTATGAATTATTGAAGATTTCGTATCATAAAAAAAATGCTGGGGAGAGGGAGGCGGAGAAATCTTCAAATACAGATGCTTGTTTGGAAAGTACATGGACAGCTCATTATGCGGAAGTTATCAGCAGGCTTTTGGAAGAACATTATGCTTATGGCTTTAGGATGGGGTCTCCAATCGAGATAATGAGGTTTCGCAATTATGCAGAAAATGACAATGTAATTATTCCAGACTCGGATGAGGAACTGGAAAAGGAAATCAACGCCGCGGGGACTTTAATTGATGGGAAAATTTTCATATTTAGTAAATCTTTTTTGACAGAATTAATTGGTCGGATAAACATAATTTTTGGTAATGGAGTAGGAACAATATTCTTAGAACCTTTTAGGGAAAAGAATTCAGAATGGTTGGAAGACAATCACATTACAAATACCGAATTGTTAAAAGAAGTTCTTTTGAGAAACTGTCAAAAATTTTATTATGGACAAAACATGATCACACAGGGGGAGAGGAAAACAGAGCAAGAGGCTGTTGTGTCAGAGATTCATCGCGTCAGTGGTGGCAGTAATGTTGTGTGGTTTCATGATTTATGTGATCAATTGGAATATGTTCCTTCTGATAAAATTGCGTGGAGCTTATCTGCAAGTGATGATTTTGTATGGATCAGTGAGGGGAAGTATTTTGTAATGAAATTTTTCCTTATTGATGATAATGAAATCGCGGAGATTTGTAATTATGTGGCCAATGAATGTGCTAATAAAGGGTATGCTTCTATTTCGGAGTTGCCCTTTGGTGAGATACCTGAAAAAAATTATGAATTGTCTGTTACCGCATTGTATTCTGCAGTCTATGTTGATGTGCTGAAGGGACATTACAATTTGAGGGGGAAAATATTGACTCACGAAGAAAATGGTATGGATCTCTGCATTCTGCTTAAAAAGTATTGTGGAGAACGTACAGAATGTACTGTTACGGAAGTAATGGAAAAGGTAGTTGAATTGACAGGTGCACCTAACCGTCAGAACTCCTTTGTGGCTCTTTATGATGTGATGGTAAGAGTGGAAAAGAATCTGTTTGTATCGGAGTCACAAGTGCGATTTGACATTGATCAAATAGACTGTATATTACAAAATATTATTGGTAATCGTTTTGCTCCAATTAAAGCGGTGACGACATTTGCTTTGTTTCCAACTTGTGGCCAGAGCTGGAACCATTATTTATTAGAAAGTTTCTGCTATCGCTTTAGTAGAAAGTACCGTCTTTGCGTCTTAAATTACAATGATAAAAATGTTGGTATTATTGTTTCTAAAACATTGTCTTTGAATTATAATGATATGCTTTGTGAGGCGGCGGCAAGGGCAGATATAGAACTTACATTTGAAAGTGTAGGAAAATATTTTGTTGAAGGCGGATTGACTGCCAGGAAGAAATTTGTTAGTCTTCCTGATATCGTAAAAAGAGCAAGAGAAATGAGAGAGGAGGAATAATTTCATTGTATTCATATTCATATGATTCTGTTACTGGTGGAATTATTTTGAATTCTACTCCAACGAATTTTTCCAAGGAACCCCGCCCGGTTTATGCGCCGGAACTGGATCTGCTTGGTTTTTATAGATTTTGGGATTATGACAGGCAATCTGATGTACCATATATGTGGGCGGAATCCAATGTATACTGGTATCGAGGTGTACAGATTGCTAAGACAAAGGGGGGTGATTTATGTAATGCCCCGGAACTTCAACCAATCTATGCTGATGATGGAAACATCCCATTTTCCAAGGATGGAGGAATGGAACTTCAGATGATTGATATTCAGTCCATGTGCGACCAGAATAAGGAACTGATGGAGATTATTGAGAATACTACTGTCAAAAAGATTGTGAAGGAATATGAAAAGTTTAAATACAAATTGGATATTTTTCATGTGGCATTTTCAGGTGGGAAGGATAGTGCGGTTTTGCTGGATTTGGTGAAGAAGGCTTTGCCTGTTGGCAGCTTTGTGGTGATTTTCGGAGATACAGGAATGGAGTTCCCAGACACATATAAAGTAGTGGAATTGACAAAGAAACAATGTGAAGAAGATGGCACACCATTTTATATTGCACAGTCGCATTTTAATCCGGAAGAATCATGGAAATTATTTGGACCACCCTCTAAAACTCTTAGATGGTGTTGCAGTGTCCACAAAAGCACACCTCAGACACTTAAACTAAGAGAATTAACCGGAAAGGACAAGTATACGGGACTTGATTTTGTCGGAGTCAGAAAGCATGAAAGCTTAGCTAGAAGTACATATGATTATGAGAATTACGGGAAAAAACAGAAAGGGCAGTATAGTTTTAACCCTATTCTTGAATGGACTTCTGCTGAAATATGGCTATACATTTATTCTAATCATATTTTGGTAAATAATTCATATAAAAGGGGAAACTCCAGGGCGGGCTGTTTACTGTGTCCTATGTCAAGCGGGAGTAGCGACTATATACGCCATATGAGTTATTATGAAAGCGTTGAACGGTTCATCTCAATAATTCAGGAATCAAACTGTTGGGACAGCCATAGTAAGGCGGATTCTTTAACATATATTACGGCAGGGGGATGGATAAATCGAAAAAGTGGGAGAGGTATAACAGATAATATACTGAGATATAAAGAACATGTGGAAGACGGAAAAATAAAATTTGAGTTGATACATCCAACGTCTGACTGGCATGAGTGGATAAAAACAGCCGAAAATGGACAAATAGAATATAATGTTCAAGAAACCATAGATGGTGTAATTATTTCTGTTGAGGAAGAGTTTTTAAAAAAATATCCTACTGATGGTAAATTTTTCAGGCAATCATTGAAAAAAGCGGCATATTGTGTTGGATGTAGAGTTTGTGAAGTAAATTGTAAAGGCGGACACTTAAAATTTGAAAATGGAAAGGTCAGTATAACTGATTGTATACGATGCCATGAGTGCCATGATATACCGGGTGGATGTCATGTATACAATTCTTTGAAAATACCACAAGGAGAAAAGAAGATGAAGACAATCAATTGTTTTGATGACCATGCGCCGAAGAGGGACTGGCTTGTTTCTTTTTTTGATTTGCAGGACAACTTTTTTATGGAGCATACGCTGGGACCTAATATGTTTACGCATTTTAAGCGTTTTTTACGTGATGCAGGGTTAATTGATAATAATAAATGTACTCATTTTTCAGAGTTGGTATGTCAGATTGGGTGGGAAACAGATGTAGCGCTTGGATTGATTTTAACGAATTTGGCATATGAAAATGCTCAATTTGAATGGTATATTAACAACCTTGATATTGGAGTGTATTATGATACAAATGAAATTAAAGAACAATTGATTGCTACTGATATGAAAGAGAAAGCTGCGAAATCAATTGTGAAATCTTATGCGAGAATTGTAGGAACTCCGTTTGGAACAATTTTGAATTTCGGTTTTGCTGATGGTTTGGATATGGTTCGTACAAAATGTTCATTAAGTGATGGGCGTGTATTTCTCTATGCGTTATATATTTTTGTGGAGAAGTGTAATATGGAAAAGGAATTCCATGTTTCCTATCTGTTTGATGAAGAAGTAGAACGGGATGGTGTAAGCCCAGTTCGTTTGTTTGGTTTATATGATGAAGAGGAATTAAAATCTATCTTGTTGGGGCTGTCTTCGCGCTATCCTGAATTTATAAATGTGACTTATACAAACGACCTGAAGACTATAACTTTGAGAGATAAAACTCCTAATGATGTTCTGAAACTTTTCGAGGAGGATTATTGATATGGCGACGAGTAATATGTATTGCGAATATTTTGATATCAATGAAACTTATTTTCCGTGTATTGATGAATCTGCGATTAATACAGGTGAAGTGGATTGGAATAGTACTTATCCTCATGAGACATTTATTGAATTGTTAAGCTGTGTGGACAAAATGTTGGGGGGAACAACAAAACGTTCCATCTGGATACATGGTGCATATGGTACTGGAAAATCTCAGTGTGTTTATGCTTTGAAAAGAATTTTAGAAGTTCCAGAAGAGGATGTTAGGGCTTATTGGGATAGATATGAGCCTTTGAAAAAGCACACTGCTTTGCTGGAAAAGCTGCTTGGTCACAAGGAGCATGGTATTGTAACGGCATATCGTTATGCCTCCGGCAGTATTACCTCTCCACAGCAACTGTTCCTTGCTGTGCAGGAAAGCGTTAGAGCTGCGCTGGATAACATACCTAATGCATATAAGGGTGAGAATACGCTAAAAGAAAGCGTTATCACATGGCTGGAGGAACCAACACATAATGGTTTTGTTAATACCTTGTTGCAGAAACCGGAATGGATGTCAGAGTTCTCGCAGTCCACTGCAGATGAGATTGTTAATACTCTCAGAAAAAGTACAGAAATTTCTGGTTTGATGGATAGCATTTTTAAATTGGCAGCAAAGGAGGGCATTACAGCACTTTCTTTGACCTCCGATTCCCTCTGCAAATGGATTATTGATGTTGTTACCAAGAATAATACGAAGATCGTTCTGATTTGGGATGAATTTAGTGGCTTTTTCCGTCAAAATAGAAATTCTTTGGATGAGTTTCAAAAAATCGTGTCTTTATGTGAAGAGGCACATTTCTATTTTGTTATTGTTACGCATCCTATTTCTTCAATTGCAGGCGCATCGGTTTCCAAGGATGATCCGATGAGTGTTGTTCAACAGCGCTATAATAAAGTTGAAATCACATTGCCTCCAAATATTGCTTTTGATTTGATAGGACATGCATTTTCGGTCATTCCTGCGGCGAAAAAGAACTGGGATGTGATGACTGGAGATTTGAATGCAAGAGTTATCTCGTCGAGGACTGCGGTAATGAAGGCAGCGGATATAAGCGACAGCAACGTCATGCAGCATATGTTGCCAATTCATCCTATGGCAGCATTGGTATTAAAGAATATTGCATCCGCATTTCAATCTAATCAGCGTAGTATGTTTGACTTTATAAAGACTCCAAAAGATTTAGATGTTCAAGCGTTTCAGTGGTTTATTCAAAACAGAGGTCCCCTCTCTGATCGTCCACTACTGACTATTGATATGTTATGGGATTTCTTTTATGAGAAGGGGAAAGATTACTTGTCTTCTGATATTAAGCTAATCCTTGATACCTTTCCCCAGCAGACAAATCTTGTGGAAAAGGAAAAGGTTGTGCTTAAAACTATTCTAACAATGCAGGCTGTTGATCAACGACTGGGAGGAGCTATCCCGGTGTTAAAGCCTACCGATCAAAATTTGAGTTATGCGTTTGAGGGGGATTATCAAGATTACGAAACTGGTTGTAAAAATATTGCAAAGGCACTTGTAGATAAGGGGATTTTGATTACGATTCCGATTGCCGATGGCAAGAAGGCATATGCCGTTGCTGTTCTTGCAGGTGATGGGGCAAAAATTGATGGTCACAGGGCAGAAGTGCGAAAACATGATATAACTAAGTTAGTGGAAGAAGGAAAACAATTGGCCACTGCTTTAAGTCTGTCTCCGCCGTTGAAACTTCGTTACGCAACAGATATTGAGTCTGGTGCATTGCCTATAGTTACTTACGCAAATTTTGTTAAGGTAATGGATGTGCTTAAGACAAAGGATGTAAATTGGCACTTCTATGCTGTGCTTGCCTTGGCAAAAAGCGATGAAGAAGCACAGCAATTTCGTAACCGTATTAAACAGATTATTGCAAATGAAGAATATAAGAATATTGCAGTGATAGATGCGCTTTCTACACCTTTGGGATTGGAAGAGTTTGAAAGATATGTAGAGTATTCTGCGATGTCTTTGTATTATCAAGGCAACCAAAATCAGCAATCAAAGGAGCATGATCGTAGAGCAAAGGATATACTTGACAGAACTTGGAAAGGTCGTATCCATGATGGTAATTTCGTGGTATGGACCTATGCGAATCAGGACGGGGAGAAAGCTATTGACGCTGCTGCAGTTCATACGATACTTCAAATGATTGTATTGAATCGATTTAAGTACGTTTTCGATTTTACAAAAGGATTGACAGAATCTCAATTAAAATTAACGAAGCCAAAGCCCTCATCCCAATATGGTATGAAGGATCCTAATGTCACCAAAAAGGGTGTAGTTGGTGGTTGCGAAAAATTGGTACTCGGAAAGGTTTGGAACTGTGACAGCTACTGGATGGATTCAAATCTGGAAAAAGAACCCATTTCAATCATTAAAAATGCTGTTGTTAAGATGATTGAAGATGCGTTTAGGGCTAGTGGCAGGATTTCTATAGATGAAATATATGATTTCCTTGAATCCGAATATGGCTTTTCTCTATGTGATTTATCTGCGTTTATTGTAGGATTTTTACTGAAGGAATACAGCAATGATCCATATCGCTGCCAAGATTCAGAAGGGCATAGAGAGTCCATGACTCCAGATAAATTATCTGAGATGATTGCCAATTATATGAATAAGAAATCTAAGACAACATATATTGTCAGTCTGACGGAAGATGAAAAAGCATTTTATGAGATGACGGAAGAAGCATGGAATATTACTCCTAATACTTGTTCCTCACCTACACAGGCTGGTACTCTGATTCAGGCAAAAATGCGTGAACTTGTGTATCCGGTTTGGTGTTTGGAGGAAGTGGATGATTTTGGCGTTTTTGATATCGTTAAATGGTATGTTACCCTTGTCCAGAGCAATGGGCAGGAAGCACACGATATCGCAAACGATATAGGAAAAATTGCGCGTCAGCGTCCGTCCAGTGCCGAAAATCTAATGCATTTGCTTACAGCAGATAATTGCCAGAAGGGTATGTCTCTGTTCCTTGAACATTTTGAGAATGGTAAACTCGTCAGCCTTGCAAAGGAAATAGGCGCCTTTGACCATATGCTTGGTGATATTAAAAAGTTGTTCAGCGTGAAACATTCTGCACAGTGGATTAAAGGGACGGGTGAAGATGAAATTCGTAAACTGATTGTGGAGTATGAAGTCATTAAGATTTCAAATATATTGCTGAATGTTTCAAATAATACAAGGGAGATGACATTTAAATCTTGGAGAGAGACACTAAAGTTTATAGGATTCTCTTGTGAATCAATCCGTGCCAAGTTTACAGCCTTGAATATGGTGTTTGGTCTGCTTCTTAAGATAGATAACTATGATGATATGTTGCCGGAAAATATGCAGCAGCTGTTGGATGAATTGACACTCCATAATACGGAGATGCGGCATTTGCTTGGAGACACACTTGGTACATTTATGGATATTTACGCGCCTTATCTGGAAGGATTCAGCCGTGTGGAGTGTGAGGAAATAAGGGATTCTATTAAGGTTGATATGTTTACGCTGTCTGCTACGAAAAGTAACGCAGAGGTTAAAAAAGCGGCTGAAGACTATCGTAAGAATCAGGTGAAGGCTCAGATGTTCAATTTGTGGAGTGACAGGACTGGTGGAACGAAGAACCCGAGACAATGGTCTGAAAAGTACAAAACACCAATTTTATGCTGTGTAGATGAGAACATTTATAGTGAAGCTAAAAAAGCGTTTACTGTTTTGAATAGCAGCATTCAGACAGAAGCGGAAATTAAGTCTACGCTTGCTTTTATACAAGAAGCAGATTTTTTTGAGAAGCTTGAAGACTCTGAATATCGAAATCAATGTTTTATCAGACGTATTATTGGATACTATGAACGGCTTCTTCCAGATGTCGGCAAGGTGCGAACAGCCTTGGATACACTTCCTGTTGATCCATATGATTGGGGAGATGACCCCAGTGTTGAGGCAAAGGTCAAGAGTATGGCCAGCGCGGAATATAATGCGGGTGGCAGCGATGTGGCTATCCAAACGATTGATGGGATGAACAATATTGAAGAATTGAAAGACTGGCTGAAAAAGTTGGCCGTCAACGATATGGATTTAGGGGTTAAGATCATCAGCAATGGAGGGCGGTAAAATTGACGTTACATAGTTCGGTTGAAAATTATATAACCAGCACTAAGGGCTTGCCATTCTTTTATGTTGTCGGTGATGATAAATATGTCGAAACCTTGCGTGAGTTGAGGCAGCGTGGGCTTATGATTGATAGAGTAAGCGATTTTTGTCCTAAGGACGATAAATTTCCAAACATAGATGATATTATTGATTATTTTAGGACACTGGACGTGGACTGTAGGCAGAATAAGCATGTGCTTGTTGGTTTGGGAGAACTCCTTGCATTGAGAGGGGCGGATCAGGCAGAAAAAGAACTGCGACGTTTGAAGAATACTACTTTGGGAGGAGCTCACGTGATCCTCTTGTTAAGGTGCGTAACTGCGCAGATTTATGCTTTGATAAATGAGGATAATCGTCTTACCCAACAGCAACGAGTGCTTTTTGATGAGAATGTATTGTCAAGTTTATCGGTGGTAAAAGTCAGGTACTCTCTGGGATCCGATGTAGTCCAAGGTGTTCAGGGATTGTTAAGAGCATTTGAAGATGGGGCAGTTGGTTCTTGCACTGTTAGTACTATGCTGACTTTTCCAAATTCGTTCTTGCCGGTGAGCAGCATAGAATCTGCATATGCCGCAATATGTCTTGTGATACCGTATTTGGGGCTTGAGGAATTTATAGGAACAGAAACACAGTGGGGGTATTTGTTTCAAGAATTGACAAGAAATAAAAACAAGATGGAAAAAGTTTATGAAAAATATGGTTTTACTGATGAGTTTGAAGTTGAATTGTATCAAAACTGTGCCGGATTAGAATTTAGAAATTGGCTTTATTTTCTGTATCTGAAGCAGAATTCTGATAATATTCGTAATGGCTATCTGCAATATGTTTTGAATGAAACGGATAATTATGAGTGTTTAAAAGACAATATTCTGACGGAAATCATTCGGATTCCAAGAACGGATAGACATTTTATGGCATATTATGAGGAGCGCAAAAAACTGCTTCGTAGCTTCCCAGAAGCAGATATCGCTATATTTATTCACGAAAACTGCATTGATCCGAGAGAGAGCATTTATCGATTTACAGATAATACACAGATGGAGAGGGAAGAGATTATTCGATGGATTGCGACTAACGGCTATATTGCAGAAGTCGAATATATATATCCTGCCCTTAGCCAGTACCTGAATGACTATATTTTTGACTGTGGGAAACTTTCTGAGGAATTAACATCATATTTTAAAGAATATAGAATTCAGAAACTTACAAATCGCATTTATCCGAAATTCCTTGAGCGTGTAAATTCATATGCGCATAGTTTGCCATATACGCATCTTGAGACTCGCGATAGTGCAATTTTGAAGATTGAAAATAAAAAATCGGCCTTTCTTTATTGGATTGATGCGCTTGGTGTGGAGTATTTGGCCTACATTACGGAACTTGCCAAGAAAAAAGGCTTGTCTATGCATGTAGATATAGCTTATGCGGAACTTCCAACAATTACATCGATTAATAGAGGGTTTTACGAAAGCTGGCCGGGTGATAAAAAAGAAAAGGAGTCAGAACTTGATGATATAAAACACAAGGAAAAAGGGGGTTTTATCTTTGATGATAATCATGAAGCTCCTGTACATCTTGCAGCAGAGTTAAAGGTTATTGAACGGGCGATTGACCGTGCAGCAACGGAACTTGCGATGCATACATGTCGGTCATTTGTTATTGCAAGTGATCATGGGGCATCGCGTCTTGCTGTGCTTCGCCGGCAAGAGGAAAAATATGAAACAGATACTAAAGGCGAACATTCTGGCCGATGTTGTAAAGAATTTCCCAATGCGGATCTTTCGTATGCAGTAAAGGAAAATGGTTATTTTGTACTTACTGATTATGGACGGTTTAAAAAGAGCCGTGCTGCTAATGTTGAAGTACATGGAGGAGCTTCCTTGGAAGAGGTTGTTGTTCCTATTATCACATTGACACTTCGTAAACAAACATCTTTGGTACTTAAAGTTTTACGGAAGAATGAAATCTATGCCGATAGACATGATGGTACAGAAATCATGTTGTATATTTCAGAAGTTGAAAATACGCAGAATGTAAGTATTGTGATAGAAACGAATCGTTATAAGGCTGTTAAGAAAGATGCCAAGCATTATATGGTACAAATGAAAGATATTCGCAGATCTAAGAAAGATGTTTCGGCGGCGGTTTTTGATGGCGATGATTTGCTTGGAGTTATTAATTTCAGTATTAGAGGTAAGACTGCAACAGTAAAGAACGATTTCGATGATCTGATTTAAGGAGAGTTTCGATGGAATATACGGAGAAATTGAGAGACTGTTTTGATGAAATGGTTGTATATAAGGATTTGAAAAAAACCAATTTTTTTTCAGCGCTTAGCTTGCCTGCTTTTATGCGTGACTGGTTACTGAAGAAATTTGAGGATGATGAGGGTAATTTTGATAAAGATGATATGGTTCGATTTGTGAGAAAATATATCCCCAGAAAGGATGATTGGATATCCATAAAGAACCGTATTATCATTGAGGGTGAGATAGTTAAATTTTTGGCGAAAGTAGCAGTCAATATTGACATTCGCACCGGAGAAGTATCATTTTCCCTGCCGGATTTTGGGCTTGGTTTTAAAGAAACTATTATTGAAAATAATGTATGGGAGTCCTGTAAAGATGATTTGGTAAGAGGTAATGATACATGGGGAATGGTAGAACTTGGCTATCGATCTCCAGAGGATTTTGATATTGAATTTGAATATGAGCAAAAACGGTCGAGGGGAAAAGCTTCACGGGATGGAAAAATTAAACTTGTGTCATTTAAAAACTTTTGCCCATATCAGATAGATTTGGATCAATACAAAGATGCCAGGCGGGATTTTGATACTAATGAGTGGATAGATCTTATTCTTGGCGCAGTGGATTATAATGCAAGTGGTTACTCGTTGGAAGAAGAGAAACTGACTATGATTACCCGATTATTGCCTTTTGCTGAGAAAAGGTTAAATCTTATTGAACTTGCTCCAAAGGGAACTGGAAAATCTTATTTATTTGGTAATGTGAGTAGATTCGGTTGGCTTTCCAGCGGTGGGGTTATGAGCAGGGCAAAAATGTTCTATGACCAAACTAAGAGACGTGAAGGATTGATATCTGGCAGCGATTTTGTTACACTTGATGAAGTGCAGACTATTTCTTTTACGGACACTGATGAGATGCGAGCAGCGCTTAAAGGATATTTGGAACAGGGTAATTTTACGGTAGGAGATTATAAGGGAGTTGCAGATGCCGGTGTAATACTTTGCGGGAATATCAGGAAGGAAATTATGGATGCTGATGGATATAGCAACATGTTTACTGAACTGCCTATGGTATTTCACGAATCTGCATTGATTGAGCGCTTTCATGGATTCATTAAGGGATGGAACATACCGAGAATGAACGATGATTTAAAAATTGATGGATGGGCGTTAAACTCTGAATACTTCTGTTCAATTTTACATGAACTACGCAGTGATATGACATATAGAAGTTTTGTTGATGAACACGTTGTTGTTCCAGAAGGTGCAGATACGCGGGACACAGAAGCAGTAAAGAGAATCACGACTGCATATCTTAAGCTTTTATTCCCCCATGTCCAGGTTGCATCGGATATTTCTGAACGAGAGTTCAAAAGGTATTGTTTGGATCGTGCGAGAAGAATGAGGGATACGATTAGATATCAACTGGGACTTCTTGATGAAGAATATGCGGGAAAAGACTTACCGGTATTTAGCGTACAAGGGTTGGAATAAAATGGAAAATAAAATTTGTTATGTATGTGGTAAGAATCCATTAAGTAAGGACGAGATTGGACTGACCAAAAAGCTGATTGATAAAAAGAGTCCGGTATTTTATTGTATTTCCTGTTTGGCGGATTATTTGGAAGTAACCTCCGAAGAATTACTTGCCAAACTGGAAGAATTTAAAGATGAGGGATGTATTTTGTTTAAGTGATGGAGGAAGCGGCAATGATATATGCCGATAATGCAGCTACAACAAAACTGGATAGTGATGTATTTGAAGCGATG
Source organism: uncultured bacterium (assembly GCA_948467735.1). GTDB lineage: Bacteria > Bacillota > Clostridia > Lachnospirales > Lachnospiraceae > Acetatifactor. The sequence goes on along the minus strand of CAOKFN010000018.1, from coordinate 47,170 downwards.
AAGCCATTTTTTATGGAAGAGTATGGTAATGCGTCACAACCCTATTCGTTTTCCAGAGTGACAAAAAAGGCTTTGAAGGATGCCCGGGCGACAATTGCCGATTGTATAGGAGCTTTGTCGGAAGAGATTTATTTCACTTCTGGAGGTACAGAAAGCGATAATTGGGTCATTAAGGGAACTATGTCGTATGGCGATCATAGGGTAGTTGTTACCTCGGCATTTGAACATCATGCTGTTCTTCATGCATGTGAACATATTAAGCAATTTGGTTATCCCATAAAATATGTTTATCCTATAAAGGCAGGATTTGTAAATCCTGAAAATTTGAGAAGTGTTATTACAGATCAGACAAAGCTTGTTTCCGTAATGATGGTGAATAATGAAATAGGAACCATACAGCCAATTAAGGAACTATGCAGTCTGGCTCATGAGCATGGTGCATTATTCCACACGGATGCTGTTCAAGCCGTTGGTCATATCCCCATTAATGTACATGAGTTAGGAGTTGATTTTTTGTCTTCTTCGGCTCACAAGTTTAATGGACCTAAAGGAATTGGCTTTTTATATATTTGCAAGGGAGCAGAGATAGAGTCATTTTTTGATGGAGGAACACAGGAATTTGGGATGAGAGCGGGGACAGAGAACATTGCGTCCATTGTTGGAATGGCGGTTGCTCTTAAGAAAAACTGTTCTCAAATGGAGGAAATAGGTACCTATTTGCTTGAACTGGAAAACATAATTCTTGGTGCGTTAGATGCATCTTCTATTGTTTATCGGAGAAATGGCGAGAGGCCGCATATTCCTGGAAATCTAAGCTTATCCTTTAAAGGGTTTGAAGGCGAAATGCTGTTACATAGACTTGATTTGATGGGAATTATGGTTTCTACCGGTTCGGCATGTGACAGTAAAAATACTAGGATTTCACATGTTTTGCGGGCAATAGGCGTAGATGAAGCTTATGCATTGGGGACGATCAGAATTTCGCTTGGAAAGGATAATACCAGAGAAGAGGCGAAAAAAATTGCTGAAGCATTGATAAAGATTATGTCTATGCATGAGAATTGAATAAACAGTGTTTGCATATTTTTAAACAGGAGATTAGGGAAACAAGATCTGTGTTTGTAGTAAAATCATAGTTAGAATGGTGAAAATGTTTATCTGTGCCATGTTGGCATAAAATGTCCAAAATTCGAGTTGTTATTGCACCCATGTATATTTGGGTGTAATTTTTTTGCCTTACAAAAAATGATGCATCTTCTAAGATGAGAACCGATGAGATATAAAATGTAAAGATTTCAGAAAATGGCTGCCTGATGAAAGGTGAAACATGAAGACGGAAAATGTCGAATGGGGAATGCAAAAGAAGTCGGATAATTGAGAACATAAGGGAATAATCTGAATTGGCAAATATGGGGAGTAAATAAGGGAAAATTTGCACTCCCAGTCAGTTCACAGATTATAAATATGCGGTTATAATCAACGTACAAATGGAGGGATGGAATGCATACGGATGGTATCGATATTGGGAAAGCTGTCAAAGAGTTACGGAAATCGCGCAATATTACAAAGGAGCAACTGGCAGAGAAGATAGGAATAAGCGTTTCCCACTTGGAAAAGATTGAAGCGGGTTCCAGAAGACCAGGAATCGGTACCTATCAAAAACTGTTGGATATTTTAGATGCGGATATGGTCATACATAAAGAAATAGAAACCGTCCAGGAGAAGTGTGCCGAGAAAGTACAGGCAATTCTGTTAAGCAGCACAGAGGCGCAGGCAGTATTTATGACAAATATTCTGGAGGCGATGGCACAGAATATACAATTGGTGACGTAGAAAGAAAGCAGGTTATTGGAGTCTGCCAAAGTACATCTGCTTGTGGGTCAGGTGTTCTTTGGCAGATTGGCAATTGCCAGTTTGATTGTACCTTGAAAACTAAATATCAGTATGGTGATATTTTGGAACATTTGCTGTTTGGGCAATAAAAAATATCTTTAAGGACAAAAAGAATCTGACGCATCCGGGGATATTGTTGCCGGATGATGAGGGGATTCAGCTTCGCCATGAAATATTTGTCTGCAATTTGACGGACGGAAAGTGGAAAGGTCAGTCAGCAGATCGAACAAGGAATCGTAATAGAAGAAGAAAAAATATGAGCGGCACCCCGGCATGGGCAGTTAATGGCGGTCATCCATTAATAACAGTGAATTGATTATCGGTGATGGATATGGAAATGTTGTTGTAAAGAAAGCCAGAAAAGTCAGATGATAATGATACCTCAGCCGGAAGAGAGTACGGCGGCCGGGCACTGGCCCGGGACATGCTGCAGCGGGAAAGGGTACTGCAGGGTGCCAGGAGGCCGCAGGGCCAGTCCTACATACTCCGTCCCACACCGGTGGTGAGAAAATTAAAATGCATACAATGGCATACTGTGTATGTCATGGGAAAGCGGTGAAACGTGAACCTGGTATGTTGTGTGGGGTTATATTTATTAGAGGCAGCGGGAGTAAACGGCCAGCAAATCAAATCTCTGTATGGAGGCTTTGGCAGTTGGAAAATACGGTAAGTATAGATTAATTTTGCACCGTTTGTGGAGGGTGTTGGTTGAAGAAACGCATAGGATAAAGTCATATCACAGCCGGGAGGCTCTGCATATGTTGGAAAAGGAATATTGGACAGGCGATCAGAAATATATTTTTGTAGGAAATGACGTTAGCGTTTCCTGCATAATGTGCAGGGGGAAGGTATGTGGATGGATATACAGACTTTAAGGGAACTGGCAGAGGTGGATGTCCGTACAGTTCCGAAGGAATCGCTGGTGGATATAAGGGATGTAAAAATAGACAGGTCGAGAAGCAGGGAGGAAAGGATTTCCGATTATGTGAACCAGGTAAAAAATCCCTACTGTGTCCAGTGTAATGGTATTGTGGTAAAAATGAGTTTCTCACAGTCGGGTGAGACTCTGGATGATAAACTGGCCGGTTATTTTCAATCAGTATAGCGGTGGTGAGGTAGGAATGGATATAAAGACGATAGAATTAGGCAGCGTAGTTTGGGCAGATAACCGATTTTATGCGGGGCAGGCAGAACCATAAGTTGTTGGTAAGGGTCTTGGCTTATTGGTGAAAACTTATATTCCGCTAGTTTATAAATGGATGGTAGAATTACGGGTTACTGTTCACTCGTAACACCGCGAGGTGTTTTTACGTGCTTTTTGCGTGACAAACCCGAGACTGCTGGGTGTCAAGATGCCTGCAGTTGGCGTTTTGTGTGCCTAAAGCCTTTGCAGAAGGCTTATTACTGTGAACGGAGTGAACCGTAGCTAACATGAGAAAATAACCTTGTAAAATGATGGACTTACCCATGCCGGTATGCTATACTGATATCGGACTAAATAAAGCCCAAATAGTTTATAAGGTCAAATAAACTATTTGAGGTGATCATATGAATGCAATTCTAAATAGTGTCTATATAGCTGACGCTTATTTTCGTTTGTCACGGGAAGATAATGCCTCCGCAGGGGGTATTCCCTCTGGAGGAGGCATTGCCTCCGTTGGAGGCAAGGACAAGGCGGAAAGTGACAGCATTGTGAATCAGCGGGCTTTGGTACAAGAATTTCTGAAAGCGCATCCCGATATTCAACTCTATAAGGAAAAAGTGGATGACGGTTTCTCCGGGGTTAGTTTTGAGCGTCCGGCATTTAAGGAAATGCTGGAGGATATTAAAACCGGCAGGGTGAACTGTGTCATTGTAAAGGATCTGTCCAGGTTTGGCAGGGATTATATAGAGGCGGGGCGTTATATCGAGAAGATATTTCCATATCTGGGAGTGAGGTTTATTGCAATCAATGACAATATTGATACGGCTTCCGGGATAAGCGGTGCGGAGGAGATGCTGATTCCGTTCAAGAATCTGATCAATGATGCTTACTGTCGTGATATCTCCATCAAGATACGGAGCCATCTGGATATCAAGAGAAAAAACGGGCAGTATATTGGTTCCTTTGCGCCTTATGGCTATAAGAAATCCCCTGATGATAAGAATAAACTGGTTGTGGATGAAAAGGCGGCCTCTGTAGTACGCCAGATATTTAAATGGAAAATGGGGGGCATGAGCGGTGAGCGGATAGCTGAAAAGCTGAATGAATTGGGGATTCCCACACCTATGGAGTACAAGCATGAAAATGGGGAGCATTTCCACAGCGGCTTCCGCAGGAAAGCAGTTCTTAAGTGGCAGGCATACACCGTCAATTATATTTTGCAGAATGAAATATATACGGGAGCGCTATTGCAGGGGAAGACATCTTCACCCAATTACAAGGTAAAAAAGCGGACGAGGAAAGAGGAAAAGGACTGGATACGGTGCGAGGACAGCCATGAAGCTATCATATCCAAAGAAGATTTCCTGGCGGTCAAAGAAGCCTTTGGGGTGGACACAAGGGTAGCGCCCAAGGAGCAGTCGCTTTATCTTTTCTCCGGGATTGTAAAATGCGGTTTCTGCGGCGGAAACATGACCAGGAAAACGGTTCCGGCCGGTGGGAAAAAGTATGTGTATCTGGTCTGCGTGGAAAATAAAAATAAAAATGGATGCAGCAATAACAAGGGTATTTCCCAGCAGGCATTTGAAAAAGTGGTATTGAAGGTGGTAAACCTCCATATAGAGAAGATATTTGAATTAAGCCGGATGACGCAGCTTGTGGAGGGAATACCCTATAACGGTTATTTATCCGGAAAGATGCAGACGGCTGTCACGGATAAGGAGATGGAGATACAGGGCAGACAGCAGCTTTCCATAGAGGCTTATCAGGATTATAAAGCCGGTGTCTTGACGAAAGAAGAATATATGGAACTAAAAGCGGCTTTCAAGGAAGAAATAAACATGCTGGAGCATGAAATAGAAGTCCTACAGGAGGAGATACAAAAGACAGCGGAAAGCAGTAAAGATAAGATGCAGTGGGCAGAACAATTTATCCGGTATCGTGGATTTGAGGAATTATCAAGGGAACTGCTGCTGAAGCTGGTGGAAGAGATCAGGGTTTTTGATAAGGACAGGATAGAGGTCTTGTTTAAGTTTCGTTCTGAATATGAGGAGCTGTGCAAGTACCGGGCACAGTGCGGCCGGGAAAAGAAGGATGATGCGGCCGATATTTTGGCAGGCCAAACTGCAAAAGGGTGAGGGAGGGGGAGCGATGGCACGGAAAAGCAGAAAGAGTACAAGGAAACTGGAACCGATGCTGGCCGCCCTGTCCATAAGCCAGGCCGGACTTTATGTAAGGCTGTCTGTGGAGGACAATCATTGTGTCCAGGGAGATTCCATACAGAACCAGATTGCATTTTTAAAGGGATTTGTGGAGAGCAGGAAAGAGGATTTCCAGATAATTGATACCTATGTGGATAATGGGATGACAGGAACTAATTTTGAACGGGAGGGATGGCAGAGGCTGCTTGCGGATATCAAGTCCGGCAGAATAAACTGTATTGTCGTAAAAGATTTTTCCCGCATGGGAAGGAACTACATAGAAGTGGGGAACTATATGGAAAAAATATTCCCGTTTCTTGGCGTGAGGGTGGTTGCTGTCAATGACGATTTTGACAGTATGAAGAATACTTTCCAGAATGATATGCTGATGAATTCGCTGACTAATATTGTGAATGAATATTATGCGCGGGATATTTCGAGGAAAGTGATACAGGCAAGGAAAGCAATGCAGGAGAATGGAGAATATACCGGCGGTACTTTCCCTTATGGATATAAGCGGTCACAGGAGAACAAAAGGAAGATGGCCGTTGACCCGGAAGCAGCATGTGTGGTCAGAAAAATATTTGCATGGCGCGCCGCAGGGAAAAGCTGTACATGGATCGCTGACAGCTTAAACGCACTGGCAATACCTTCCCCGGGGCTATACCGGTTTATGAATGGGGAGAAATCTTATAGTAAATGTCAAAACGCAAAGTGGAAATCCGAGCATATTTCCGAGATTGCGACTAATCCGGTATATCTTGGGCATACGGTGCAGGGCAAGTCGAGTTCCAGCTATTTTAAGGATAATGGAAAAGGGAAGCGTCTGCCCAGGGAAGAATGGAAAATAGCTGAAAATACCCATGAGCCATTGGTAACAGAGGAACTGTTCCATGTTACAGTGAAAATGGCGGAGGAGAGCCGGAGAAAATATAAGGAACGGATGGAGGCCCATGCGGATATCCCTCAAGCTGAGAATCCGCTACGTGAGAAAATTTACTGTGCGGGATGCGGCAGGAGGATGTTCCGGAGAAGCAGGGTCACAAAAGGGGTAAGGACTTACCATTTTTATTGTGATGCACGGAGGCGGATGCTGGATGGGGACTGCAGACAGACTTATATCCGGGAGGCCCCATTGATGGATGCCGTAAGGGAAGCCGCAGAAAAACAGATACAGCTTCTCGGATCGCTGCGGGAACAGTGGACGCGGCCGGCTGATGCTGAGGGAGGTTGCAGAGAACGGCAGAATATAGCAGGGAAGAAAGACATGGAAGAGGAGATCCGACTGATCAGGAAACAGAAACAGGGACTTTATGCAGACTTGAAGAGAGGGATGCTGGAACAGGAGGACTTTGAGGGGGAATGGGAAAGGCTGACAGAGTGCCAGGCTCAATGTGAAAAGAAAATAAAAGAGACGGGGTTCGCTGCCCCGGCAGAAAAAGAGGCCATAGAGACCATGCAGGAGTACCCGGAAGGCTTTTTTGAATTAAAAAGCGGGGATATACCGCTCGCGCTGCTTGTTTCTCTGATTGAGAAAATCATGGTGGTGTCTCAGGAGCAGATAGAGATTACATATGCGTTTTCGGACATTGTGGCGAAATGGTTTGAGGAAGCGCAGCATTAGGACAAGAAAACAGCATGGGCATTGTACGGGCACATGCGGAATAGATTGCCGTGAGCGGCAATTTTGAATAGGGGGCTGGTGCAGATGGACAAGGGATATCTGGCGAAGTATCTTAGAATATCTGACGATGATGAAGACCTTGGAGAGGCAAAGAGGGAAAGTAACAGCATCCTGAACCAGAGAAGCGTGTTAGAGCATTATATTAGAAGCCATGATGAACTGTCACAGTATCCGGTAAAGGAATTTGTGGATGATGGGGTTTCCGGGGTGAGTTTTGACCGCCCCGGAATGCAGAGCCTGCTAAAAGAAGTAAAAGAGAAAAAAATAATCTGCATTATCGTGAAAGATCTTTCCCGGTTTGGAAGGAATTACATTGAAGCAGGGGATTATATTGAACAGATTTTCCCTTTTCTTGGGGTGCGTTTTATTGCTGTGGCTGACAACTTCGACAGCTTTAAGAATCCGGCCGGTCTGGATATTGGATTCCGGAATTTGATGCACGATTTATACAGCCGGGATTTATCCAAAAAAATTAAGTCCGTCAAGAAGCTGATGCAGGAGAGAGGGGCTTATTCCGGCGGGGATGTGCCATACGGATATATGCGGGGGAACAAGAAAAGTGAGGTTTATCTTCCTGACCCGGAGGCAGCGCAGGTTGTTAAAAAAATATTTCATTATGCCGCAGAGGGGAATACATCCCTGCAGATAGCCGGAAAGCTGAACAGAGACAAAATCCCCACGCCGGGGGTATATAAGAATCAAAAGGTAAATGCCAACTATGAGTTTAAAAACGAAAAGAGTAATTTGTGGAATGCATCCCAGGTTGGCATTATTATCCGGAATGAGGTTTACATTGGAACTTTCATTGGGCGCAAACTATCAACAGTAAGGCCCAGGGAGAGCAAAAAAAATGAGGAATCAGAGTATGTCAAAATCGAAGGACATCATGAAAGTCTTGTTACGGAGGAACTGTTCCGGGAAGCCCAGAAAGCAGTCAGGGTAAGGGGAAAAAGGAAGCCTTATAAAAAAGAAGAGAATCCCTCACCTTTAAAGGGGAAAGTGAAGTGCGGCTGTTGTGGCTATAGTATGAGCCTGAAGCACACAGTCAGAAAGAAGTATTATTATTGCCGCATGGGAAGCGGCTGTGGTTCTTATCTGAAAATAGAATTAGAGCCGCTGGAAAAAGCGGTCTGGAGCGTATTGCAGAAGCTGGCGGAGACATACCGTGAGGAGAGTGAGGCACATCAGAGCAAAAAGATGCAGATAGTATCAGCAGTTTCTAAAATGAAAGAGAGAAAAAGGGCCTTGGAAATGCAGACAGAACATTGCAAGGCCAGCCGTTTAGAGTTGTATTATCAGTGGAAAAAGGGAAAACTCACACAGGAAGGGTATGTGGTGAGGAAAGAGGAACTGACAAAGAAGGAGGCTGACAGTAAAAGAGAACTGGATCAATTGGAACGGCAGATGACAGAGATTGCCGTCATGCAAGAGGCGTTGGAAGAAAAAGCGGGAAAGGTTGCAATATTGGCGGCAGACGGGCTGACGAAGGATTTGGTGGATGAACTGATAGAAAGGGTTGAGGTTTATGGGGAAGACAGGATAGAAATCAGGTGGAAGTTCCAGGCGGAGGCGTGAATTGTCATTTATTCCCGCGAGCAAAATGCCGCGAGGGTCAAATGCCCCGCTGCTTGCGGCGGGGGCTTTGACTGAAAAAAGTTGAAATATTTTTAGTCCTACCTTGACACCAGCCTATAGGGCGCAATATGGCAGCACGAACCCGACGGCCATTATCGTCCCGGCCATTGCGGCTACTTTGTTTAGCTCTTTTATCGCAGTCGTATATTGTAAGCTGAAGGATCATGGAAAGGGCAGCGCGGCATATGATATGACTAAGGACAAAAGAGATTTTAATGCAGCCGAAATCCTTCGTGGCAGCAGAGGAAATACTGGCTGTGGGAATTCTCAAAAGGATAGTTTATCATTGTCCGCAGGCGGCAGGGGAAGAGGGGGGAAAGCGGTATGAATGTGCTGGCGCATCTTTCGGACATCGTAATTCCGATACTGATTTTTTTTATTGTGGGATATGGATTTGTCTCCAAGGTAAAAGTTTATGAGACTTTTTTAAAGGGTGCAAAAGACGGGCTGAAAATCGTGGTTGACATAGTGCCTACGCTGATTGGGCTGCTTGTGGCGGTGGGAATGCTGCGGGCTTCCGGTTTTTTTGACATGCTGGGAATGCTGCTGGGGCCAGTGACCACGGCCGTAGGTCTGCCTGCCCAGCTGATGCCGCTGCTTGTGGTGAAGCTTTTCTCTTCCTCTGCGGCAACGGGGCTGGTACTGGATATCTTTCGGACTTCCGGGCCGGATTCTTATGCGGGGATGCTGACGTCTATTTTGATGAGTTGTACGGAGACGGTGTTTTATACGATGAGCGTTTACTTCCTGGCGGCAAAGGTGACAAAGACCCGTTACACTCTGGCCGGGGCACTGCTCTCCACTTTGGCGGGGACGGCGGCCAGCGTGGTAATGGCTAGGTGGATGGGGTAGGTTCTTAATTTTGTTGTGAGTAGTCTGCGTCGGCATACATATCCTCCTGTTATTATAAAACAGCAAAATCTTAAGAAAATCTGCCGAGCAATATTTGGAAGTCAAAGATGATTGACATAGTGAAGAATATCGGTTAGAATTGTTCAAGGAACAAAGGATGTCAAATGAGGAAAAAAGAAAATGCTGATAGGCGGATATAGTTTATATGAACTGTTTTTACAATTCCTTTTTTGGGGTGCGGCCGGCTGGCTGGTCGAAGTGATTGATATGAAGATAGAGGCGGGAGAATTTCAGAATAGAGGATTTCTGCATGTACCCCTCTGCCCGCTCTATGGAATTGGAATGCCGAGCTTGTGTATACTGCTTGGGGACGCTAAAAAATCCTACCTTGCCATTTTTATCGGTGGAATTGTTTTCTGTACGGTAGTGGAATACATCATCGGCTGGCTGCTTGAAAAGCTGTTTAATGCCAGATGGTGGGATTACTCCCATGTGCGGTTTAATTTTCAAGGGAGGATTTGTCTGAGAAACGCGATACTTTTTGGATTTGGGGCAGTGTTATCCCTTGGAGTTGTTCAGCCCATGGTGGAGGGGACGATACATTGGATTCCCGTGCAGATTGGCATGGCGGTGATAGCCGCCGCCGCGCTGGTGCTGGCCATAGATACCGTGGCATCCGTGTTGAAGGCGCTGCACTACAGAAGAGAACATCGGGACAAAGGGGCGGTTGTCATATTCAAATCTCACAGGTAAGAAATTATATTTATCGGTATGAAACGCCCCGCAATATAGGACGATTAGGCGCATCTTCTATCAGGGATATGAGAAGATGCGTTTTCAGTTGTATAAAAGGATGGGCCGGAACAGTCCGACGAAGGCTCGGGGACCCGGCGGGGAGCTCTCCTTGCATTTCACGAAAAGCTGCACTATAATAGAGCTACAACGAATTTATTTGGAGGTAACGGAATGCCAAACCGTCCAACATTGAAAACCATTGCTCAGCGGGCGGGGCTGTCCCATGTGGCAGTATCCAAAGCATTGCGGGATGCCCCTGATATTTCCGCCGAAACGAAGGAACGGGTGAAACAAATCGCCAGCGATTTGGGCTACACCGCCAATATCACTGCCCGGAACCTTTATTTTCAGCGCACCAGCACCATCGGCATGATAGTTCCCGAAATGGGAGCCAATATGGTGTATGATATTATTTTCAATGAGGTCAGCGCTGCTGCGGCGGAGAGGGAATTCAGTGTCATACTGGGCAGCTGTCTTAGCAGCGTCGCTTTGGAAGAAAAACACTGTCGTATTATGGTAGGCAATCAGGTGGGAGCGATCATAGCCGCCCCCTGTACCAGTGATATTTCTCATATAAAGACTATCTGCGGATCCACTCCCGTTATTTTCATTGGGGGAAGAATTGATCCGGAAGAACCTTACTTCCTTTTGTGTGATTATGGTTACAGCGGAAGCGAGGCGGTGAAATACTTGGCTGATGAGCTGGGGCACAAGGATATTGCGATGCTTGTCAATGAGCCGGACAATCCTGCCGTCCGGCAGAAAAGGGAGGGATACTCCAAGGCCATGGAGCTTCGGGGGCTTGCGTCCCGGATTGTTTCTGCGGGCTCCGTTTTCAATGTGATTGAGGCGGCTGAGAAGGCGGTGGAGCAGCTGATACATCAGGATAAGCTGCCCACCGCCCTCTGGTGTGTCAGCGACCACATGGCCATGGGGGTGATAAAAGCCTTGGAGCATCATGGCCTGTCCGTACCCGGCGACATCTCGGTGATGGGCTGCGGCGATTTATATGCGGATGTCACCGACAGCCGCCTGACCACCTTCCATATTCCTATGATGGAGCTGGGGAAAGCGGCGGCGGGCATGGCCATGGATCTCGTTGAGCAGAGAAGCGTCCCCGTACCCCGGCAGAGTTTCCTGCCATTCTTGGTGAAACGCGGCACCACCGGACCAGCGCGCCGCAGGCCTCAGTAGTTTCCGCCATGGGGCTGTATTCTTCTATGTTCACAACATTCTTAGATTTCAAAGGTATGGCGGAGCTGTTTTGGCTCCGCAGGATGAGCTACTGTTTCTATTTTATCTTAAATTCTTAATGTAATTCAATGTTTTTTATTTTTGTGTTGACATTTATACAATCAAGTGCTACAATCTTAAAAATACTTAAACGTTTAAGCGATTTTCATCTGTAAAGAGGAAGGTTGATATTGTGGATGCAATCGATTTTTCAGGGCTGCTTCATTGGATTATTAAGGTCTCGGGCAAGGCTTTTTCATTATTGCGGCGCCGGAGCTTTCTAATGATTATTCCCCTGATTTGCTTTCTCATAGTGAAAAGAACAGAGTATGGTACCGGAATGTGCGGATTATATAAAAAGGGCTGATAGGGTGAAGGAGAAGAAGGCGTTGTGCGTCGTGTACAATGGGAAAAGATTCGCAGAGGTTCCCGAATGGTACGCCTGATTATCTGCACGCTCTTCACCTTGCTTCCCTGCGGGATGGCGCTCAATGGAGCCGGGGACATAGGCGTGGAAGCCATCGGAGGATTAGTAAACGGACGATCACTGATGCGATACGAAAGCCGGCCAGTCAATTGTAATGCTTGGGATACATAATTTCTTTGAATATAGGTTTCATGCGGAGAAAGGCAGGACCGGAGAAAACGGCTGTGCCGGTTTTTGTATTTCATATGGCGGGATGTTTTTCTGCAATGGGCAGGAAAATTTATTTATACTTATTTCTTGTGCTCTCGCGATAAAGCATAAAAATTTGAATCTTTTATGAGCAGAATAATTTAAGGGGGCGTTTTTATGGCAGAATACAAATGCAGCAGGTGTGGAAAGAAGCTGGAGCTTTTCAGCGGAAAAAGGATAATAAGGTATAAAATATATTGTCGCAGCTGTTCTCGGCTGATTCCCTCCTGTGATAAATGTAAATGGCATTATCGCAGCGACTTATATGACTTGGGAGTATGTTATTATCATCAACAATGGTTACAAGACTATGATAATATATGTTACGCCTATGAGACAGGTTCGCAGGTACATCCGGATGAACTTTACATAGGAAAGGCTGTTAAAAACGGAAATTAAGCGCCGATATTCTGCCGTTTCGTGCGTTCTGCGGGGCGGGGAATACAGTCTGCTCAATGGAGTTTCAAATAAATTTTATCAGGTGCGGATTGTGGTTTGCGGGTGGATGACATCCGCTATTTTTATAAATAAAAGTATCAAAAAATATGGGGAAGTGGTATAATGTTTACAATGAATATATGACGTTAGGACTTTGCACTGAACAAGGTAAAGGGATAGGGAAGCAAATGAAAAAGAAGATAACCCTGCAGAACATATATATCGCATTTCTGTGCATCCACACAGTCCTTCTCATTATTGGGGGATTGACTATTAAAGAGGATAAATTTAACTCGGGAGAGTCGCGGCAGTATATTGAAATTGTGCCGGACGGTCATGAAATATGGGACGATGGAACACAGCAGTATACTTTTGCCTGCGGTTCAAACAGCATGGATTATTATCTGCTGTTTTATACAAATCATCAGGAAGTTCATGTCTATGCGGACAATGAATTGATTTATAAGCGCGGCAGGGCGGATACTATTTTTGGACATACTTCCGGCGCTGTCTGGAATATGATGAATTTCCCGGGAAATACAAAAGAAATTGTTATAACAATCAAAGCGATTTATTATTCTGGAGAAGATAATCTGCATACGTTCTATAAGGGCAGCGGCGTCGGGATATTGCGTCAGCTGGTTCAGGACTCTGTTTTTGCAATGGGCGTAAGCCTGCTTCTTGTTATCATAGGCATCTGTATGGCGATATACTGGCTGTTTCTCTGTCGTAAGACAAGGGTCGCGATGGAATTGCTATACATAGGATTTTCTGCCATACTTATCGGCACATGGTCTTTTACGGAAGAAAAGCCGGTCATGCTCCTGTTTGACAACAGAGTGTACGCTTCTTATATTACCTATGTCCTGCTTATGCTGATTGGAGTCACCTTTATGCTTTTTTTGAAGCATTATATTGTCAAGGAAGGGCGCTATCTCCATAAATTTCTTGCGGCGTTCGCCATTGGGGGCATGTCTCTTATGATGATTCTGCAATGTCTGGACATTGCGGATTTTAAGGAAACCGTATGGATTGTGCATATTGTACTGGTGTGCGACCTGCTCTATTTCCTTCTGGGCATATTAAATAAGCTGAAGGATAGGCGGCATAAGAAACAAGTTGGGCTTAATATGGCGGGATTGATTGTTCTGGCGGCGGCAGTGGGCTTGGAACTGTACGCTTATTATGCACGGCTGTCTAACATGCAGATATTCGGTATGTTCGGACTCCTTGCCTATATCATCATACTCGGCATGGAGGCTGCCTCCGAAGCTTCCGAGAAGATAGCGGAGATGCGGAAGGCGGAAATTTATAAGGAGCTTGCGGAAAAAGATATGCTGACCAAGTGTTATAACCGAAATGCTTATTCCGAGGATATTCAGAAGAAATTTCATGGCGATAATATCTTTGTGGTCATGTTTGACTTGAACAATCTGAAAACATGCAATGATACGCTGGGGCATATGGAAGGGGACCGTTATCTGACCGACTCTGCCGATGTAATCAAAAAAATATTTCAAGACTATGGCAAGGTTTATCGAATCGGCGGGGATGAATTTTGTATTATTATGGAAGATACATCGGAGGATGAAATCCGCGCATTGATCAGGAAACTGATGCAGGAAGAGGAGGCTTATAATGGACAGTCCCAAAGGATTCATATGCAGATTGCTTCCGGCTATGCAAGGTATGACGCCGAGAAGGACGCCGACCTTGACAAGACCAGAAGCAGGGCGGACGAGCTGATGTATGAGAATAAAAGGCAGCTGAAGGGCGGCAGCTTGGACCGATGAATCATTAAAAATATTTTTGGAAATCGGGAATATGATAAAAATATTGTTGTGAAATCTAAGGAGGACGTTATGGACATCAAGGAATTGACAAATTGGCTGGTAAAATCCAGCGAAAGTTCCAATCAGCAGGAATTTATCCCATGGTGGGAGGATGATTTTGAAAACGCGACGTATTATTACGACATGATAAGTCCGGATGCGGCGGAGGACGCCAAGGCCTGCGCGGCGGAGTGCGGAAGGGAAGAACTGCTTTCCCCTGTGGGCCGGGCGGGGCTTACGCTGTTTCATCTTCTGGTATGGCATAATTTCTATGATTCGGTGGAGAAAGCGCTTTTGGACGGAAGGGTGTCGGGGGAGGATGTGGATATCACCGACCACAAGGGCCATGGCCTGACCCCGTTTCTGCTGGCCTGCGCGCGGGGAAATCTGGCCATGGCAAAGCTCCTGCTGGCTCATGGGGCAAAGGATTCTCTTAGCGACGACAGGGGGATGAATGCGTATCATTTTCTGGCATATGCCAGATTTCAGGACGGGATGCTCGGAATTAATTTTACCTGTCTGGAGCACAGCGTGAAGCAGAGAGGGGAGATTGCCCGTCTTCTGACCTGCGATATCAATCAGAAGAATGCGGCCGGGCTTACGCCTTTGGAACAGCTTTTGTCCACCGAGTCCTGCGGAAGCTATACATGGCCGCTGGCGGAGATTTTCTTGGACAAGGGCGCCGATACCGGCTATGTGGACGAGAACGGCAATACCCTTCTGATGCTGGCAAGGCGCAACGGCCATAGGACGGCGGCGCTGGCGTTGATGGAGCGCTGCCCGGAGATGGTAAATACGCCCAACAAACAGGGCGTAACGCCCATGGCCCATGCGGTAAGCTTCGGCAGTCAGGCCATGTACCTTGCCTTGAAGGATCATGGGGCGGAGCCTGTGCCGGAGATGGAGCTGTTTCCCGTCAGCCAGATTACGAGCAATCTTTTCTGCGATGTGAATGACGATGATATGGACGGGTTAAGCATTGCGCTGTATATGACAAAGAAGCTGATCCGGGAGATCGATCCGGACGATGATGACGAGCTGGGAGAAATCACAAATATTCTGCACAACGCGCTGGTATCCGACGAGGAGGCCCATGTGCTGGACGCCTGCGGGGAGGCCGGAATCGACTTCACCGCGCCCATTCATTACCAAGGGGAGCTGCTCTGCCTGCGGGATCAATGCCTGAGCTATGGGATGGGCGCTGTCAGGAAGATGATGGAATTAGGCGTGGATATGGACAAGGCGGTGGTAAGAGGGCGGACTCCCGCGAATATTCTGGCGTCCATGGACAGGAGGAGGGACAGCAGGGAGAAAGAGTTATATGAGGAGCCGGCAAAGATTTTCTCCAAGGAATCCATGGAGCTGCTGGACAACGGCGGGGAGGCCGCCGTCCATCATGCAGCGAAGAACGGCCATCTGGGTATGCTGGAAATTATGATAGAAAAGGGCGTGGACGTCAATCTTACGGAGGATGCGCCCGGGGAAGCGGGCATTACGCCTCTTCATTTAGCCTGCCGGAACGGGTATGGGGACGCCGCGGCGCTTTTGATGAATTCCGGCGCGGATGATACCATGAAAACCGTAAAAGGCGAGACGCCCGCGCACCTTGCGGTGAAGGGAAGGGAATACGGCGAGAAGCTGAAAACGGAACAGAAGGCCGAAGTCCTAAAGATTCTGCAGCATTTGGACATTCCAAATGAAGAGGGTCAAACGCCCCTTTTGCTGCTGGGGTATGAGGCGAGGGAGCTTCTTCCCATCTTTTTAGACAGGGGCGTGGATGTGAATCACGCGGACAATGAGGGCAGGACTGCTTTGATGCTCTATACGGACAAGGATGCGGCAAAGGAACTGCTGCGGGCCGGAGCCGATATCCATATGGCGGACAGGGAGGGCAATACGGCCCTGCATTATGCGCTGAAGGAGGGCGACCAGAGCGCCGCGCGGTTTTTGATTAAGAAGGGCGCCGATTATAACCGCGCCAACAACTATGGAGACACTCCGGCACAGATAGCGGCGGAAGAGGGCTATGAGACGGTTCTGGAATTGATGACGGACATAAAATAGAGGTGTTAAGACAGGATGGACAAAAAGGAGCTGACGGATCTGCTGGTGCTGTCCAGCGAAAATTTTAATCAGACGAAATTCATTCCCTGGTGGGTGGAAGACTATCATAAATTTACATACAGGTATCGGATTTTGAACGAAGAAACCGTGAGGGCAGCGGAAGGCTGCGCGGCGGAGTGCAGGAAAGAAGACCTGCTCTCGCCTGCGGGCAGCTTGGGGCTTACGTTGTTTCACCTTCTCGTCCTGCACAATTTTTATGACGCGGTGGAGAAAATGCTGTGTGACGGAAGGATTGAGGGAGAGGAAATCAACCGGCCCGACCATAAGGGCTATGGCCTCACCCCTTTCCTGCTGGCCTGTTCCCGGGGAAATCTGGCCATGGTGAGGCTTCTCTTGGAGCACGGGGCCGATGACGCCGCCTGCGATAAGAGAGGCATGAACGCCTATCATTTTCTGGCCAATCCCAAATTTGAGGGGCGGCTGGCCTGTGACTTTGCCAGTCTGGAGCGAAGCGTGGAACAGAGGGCGGAGACTGCCCGTCTGCTGACATGCGATATCAATCAGAAGAATGGGGATGGGCTGACGCCGCTGGAGCAGCTTTTGTCCACGGAGAACAATGCCGCCTATACATGGACGCTGCCGGAGGTCTTCTTGGAAAAGGGCGCTAAAACCGATTATGTGAACCGGGAGGGCAGCACGCTTTTGATGATGGCCTTGGAAAACGGCCATAGGACGGCGGCGTTTCAGTTGATGAGACGCTGTCCCGAACTGATCCATGTGGGAAATAAGGATGGCGTGACCCCCATTCGGTATGCGGAGGATTATCGCGAGGACGTCCTTCGTTTTGTTCTGGAAGAATATGGGGCTATGAACCGCAGGCCCATGGATATCAACGAGCTGGCCGAAATTGCGGAAAGAGCCTTCGGCAGGATTTCTATAGAAAAAAGAGACGGGCTGGATCTTGCGTTATATTTAGCGGAAAAATTGATACGGCAGGCGGATCCGGACGACGATGATGAGGCGGAAACTGCGGCGGATATTCTGCCCCATGCCCTGAGGGGCGATGAAAAATCCCATATTCTGGATATCTACAAGGATGCGGGTTTTTCCTTTACCATGCCCGTCCGGTGCTATGGGGGGACGACGTGCCTGAGGGATAAGTGCCTTGACGCTGGTTATGGAACGGGTGTCCTTAAGAAATTAGCGGAACTGGGTGTGGACATGGAACAGGCGGTGTCAATGGGACGGACCCCGGTCTGCATTCTTGCGTCCGATGACAGGCAGGCGGACAGGGAGGGTGACGGGGAGCGGGAGAATTATTATGAGAAGGCGGCAGAGTTTTTCTCCAAGGAATCCATGGAACAGACGGACAACCAAGGGAAGGCGGCCATTCATTATGCCGTGAAGAACGGACGCACAGGGATGCTGAGGGTCATGATAGAAAAGGGCGTGGACGTCAATCTGACGGAGGACGCGCCTTCGGAAGCCGGAATCACGCCCCTTCATCTGGCCTGCGCCTATGGACGCGGGGATATGGCAAAAATGCTCATTGCGGCCGGGGCGGACGACACAAGGAAAAATTTATACGGAGAAACTCCGGCGCATTTTGTCTTCCTTAAGAAATGTGAGAAGGAATTGGAGCTAAAGCAGAAGGCGGAGCTTTTGAAGGAACTGAAGCATCTGGACGTCCCCGGGGAGGACGGCCGGACGCCCCTGATGCTTCTTACCGATATGGACAGGGAGCTTCTTTCCGTATTTTTAGACAGGGGCGTGGACGTGAACCATGCGGATATGCATGGAAGGACGGCTTTGATGTTCTATAGGGATAAGGATATGGCCAAGGCGCTTCTCCGGGCCGGAGCCGATATCAACAGGGCGGATAACGAGGGAAATACGGCACTGCATTATGCGCTGGAAAGCGGCGCTGAGGGAACGGCCCGTTACCTGATCAGGAAAGGGGCCGACTATGGACGGCCCAATAACCAAGGCCGTACTCCCGCGCAGATTGCGGTGGAAAAGGGTTTTGAAGCGGCGCTGAACCTTATGACGGATATTGTGTAGATTTTCGCTCATCTGCGCCTGCGTCAAAGCATCCGCAGACGGGGAAGCGTTTCGGGAATCATGGCTTCTCCGTTGTCTCCCTCCGATAAAACACGGGCGGTATAATTTTGTGGACGGGCTTCTCCAAGACGGCGGGCCTGCGTTTCTTTCTCTCATTCATCTGCGCCACAAGAAGGCTGACCGCCTCATAAGCCAGCTGATCAATCTGCTGTCCCATGGTGCTGATGGGAAGGACGGCCTCCCGGGAGATGGGAGAGTTGTCATAGCCGATGAGAAGATAGTCCTCCGGCAGACAGCCGTATCTGCGCATCAGCAGATTCAAAAGTACATTGGCATGGGTATCGCTGGATAGGAAAATGCCTTTTTTCATTCCGGCATAGGAGGAGTCCAAATGCTCCAATACCGGAATGAGCTGCGCTTGAGAGGTTTCGTAAGCGATTCCCAAGTCTCTCAATATAATTTCATGGTTCAGGCCATGCTCCGTACAGTAATCCGAAAAAGCCTTAAGCCGTCCGTAAGCGGGCACCTTTTCCGAGGTAGGAGTATTGACATGCACAAGGATGTCGCAATGGTGTCTGGCCAGAAGGTTCGCCGCCTGATAGCCGCCCAGATAATTATCCGTGTTGACGCTGCACACAAATTCGTCTTCTCGTTCAATGGTAACAATGGGGACGGGAAGCTTGGCCAGTTCTTCAGAGGGTATGGTATGGCTTAGGATGATCAGGCCTTCTATTTTATAGGACAGCAGTTCTTTGAGATAGCGCCGCTCTGTTTCCTCATTTTTATTGCCGATAAATACAAGGAATTTATAGCCAAAGGTTTCATAAGTGGATAAGATCTGATTCAATATTTCCGAATAGAAGTGGTGGTACAAATCCGGTACGATAATACCGACAAATTCTGTTTTTCCGTTGGCCAAAATTCGGGCGACCTTATTTTCCTTATAATTTAATTTCACAAGAGCATCCGATATAATCTGCTGGTTCTCTAAGGTCAGGGAATCAGGATTGTTAAAATATCGGGAGATGGTGGTTTTGGAAAAATTCGTATATCTTGCAATGTCGTCAAAGGTTACATTTTTTTTCTCTGTCATAATCAAACCTCGAAATTTCAATTTCTGAAAGGAACAATGTAAGTAAAAGCAGAGGAAGGGCTTAAATTGATTTAATTATAGCAAAAATAAAAACAACATACAAGATGGAATCGGTTAAGTAACCGGTTTTGTAATATTTGTATAATTTTATTTTTATAATATCTACACATTTAACAGAAATTATGTTTGATATTGACGGAATTATTTTGCAATGTTATCATATACATATAAAGTAACCGGTTACTTAACCGGTTATAAAGTCGAAATAACTCAGTTTAGGCGGGCGGCAGAACTGTAGTAAAAAGTGAAGGAGGAATAAGCAATGAAAAGGAAAGCTGTATCGCGTATCTCGCTGGGGCTTTCGCTCGTATTGTTGTCATCCGCGTTGACCGGATGCACATTTGGATTCGCAAGCGACCCGGACGATCCCAACGAGGTGGTAAGAGAAGAGCCGATTGATACTTCGGTGGATTCTTTTACGTATGACGGTTCTCTTCGGGGAACAAAGATTACGCTTCTGAATTCCAAAGCGGAAATCCAAACAGCCTTGGAAAAAATGGGAGCTGAGTATGAGAAAAAGTCCGGGGTTCATGTGGAGGTTATGCCGGTTACGGAGGGAGATTCCCCATATACAAGAGTGGTCAGTCTGTATAATTCCGGAAATCCTCCCACATTATCCATTCTGGATACCACGGACGTCATCGCATTGGCCGAGGGAAAGGCGGCCGACTTGACCGAGGAGGCATGGACGTCGGAAGCGGAAGGGTATCTGACCAAAATCAACGGAAGGGTGTACAGTTTTCCGCTTTGTATTGAAGGCCGGGGCATTATTTATAACAAGGCTGTGATTGAGGAAACGCTGGGAGAAGCTTTTGACCCCGCATCCATTACCACGCTGGGGGAATTTACCAAGGTACTGGAGAAGCTGTCAGCGGCAGGAATGGAACGGCCGTTGTCTTTGGCGAAGGAAGACTGGTCTCTGGGAGCCCATCATCTGCAGTATATTTATGAAACCTATGACGGAACAAGCGAAGGCGCCGTGGAAGTGATCGGGCAGCTCAAAGCCGGCGTGCTGGACTTAAAATCGTATCAGAGAATGAATGAGTTTCTGGACGCTTTTGATGTGCTGAAAACATATAATGTGTCCGCAAAAGACCCCTTGGGAGCGGACTATGACGAGATGGCAATCGATTTAGCCGACGGTAAGACGGCTTTCTGGTTTAACGGCAACTGGGCGTGGCCCAATCTGTCCGATGCCGGTGCGGAAAATGAGGATGACTATGGTTTTCTGCCGTATTTTCTGAATAATAATCCGGAGGATTTTGCCAATCGGATGATACAGGGGTCCCCTTCCAAACAGGTGATGCTGGATGGGCGGATGGCGTCGGAGAAGGAGCAGGCGGCGGCAAAAGAATTTCTGAACTGGATTGTGTACAGTGAAATAGGACAGCAGATGCTGGTAAAGACCTGCAGCATTATTCCGCCTTTTCAGAATAACCCTTATGAACCCAGCGACCCGTTGAGCAGAGATATTTATGAAAAGGTTCATGAGGGCAGGGCGTTTAACGCGTCTGCCATTGTGCCAAACGATCACTGGGCTCTGCTGGGTGCCGCCATGCAGAAGTATCTTGCTGGCCGGAGCACCCGTCAGGAGTTAATTGATGCCATTCAAGCATACTGGGATGAGCAGAAGTAACAGGATTAATTATCAAGATGAATGATTAAGCCCGCTAAAGCGGATAGGAGGAGAAATATGAAATCGAAAAGCGGCGGAAAAGATTTCTGCGTATTTGCACTGCCCGGATTGTTTTGTTTTCTGGCAGTTTTGATTGTTCCCTTTCTCTATGGCGTGTATCTGACACTGACAGACTGGAACGGTGTGTCGCAGGAGAAAAATTTTGTGGGGCTGACGAATTTCGGGGCGGTGATGAAGGATTCTCAGTTTTGGCATTCACTGCTTCTGACATTCCAATATGTGATTTTGGTGGTGGTGATCGTCAATGTGCTGGCATTTGGGATTGCGTGGCTGTTGACGAGAGGAATCAAAGGACAGAATTTCTTTCGGGCGGGTTTCTTTACCCCGAACCTGATTGGCGGAATCGTTCTGGGATATATCTGGCAGTTCGTGTTTTCCAGAGTGTTCGTCAGCATAGGAGAAAGCACGGGATGGAGCTTGTTTGAGGTGTCATGGCTGTCCGACCCGGGAAAAGCGTTTGCCGCATTGGTTCTGGTATCCGTGTGGCAGCTGTCAGGATACATGATTTTGATATATGTGGCGGGATTTATGGGATTGAGCGAGGATGTGATGGAAGCGGCCAGCATAGACGGGGCAGTGGGCTTTATCAAGCTGAAAAATATCATTATGCCGCTGATGATGTCCTCTATTACCATCTGTCTGTTTTTGACATTGTCCCGGGCGTTTATGGTATATGATGTAAACCTGTCTCTGACAGGGGGCGCGCCCTATGGGACTACCGAGATGGCGGCAATGCATGTGTATGAAAAGGCGTTTACCTCCAGAAAGTTTGGAACAGGGCAGGCGGAGGCGTTGATTCTCTTTGTCATTACGGCGTGTATCAGCGGTGTTCAGGTATATCTGACTAAGAAAAAGGAGGTTGAGGCATAATGGCACAAACAGCAGTGGGAGGAAATAAGAAAAAAATAATCAATGTGCTGTCCATGGCGGGGCTGATTCTCATATTTGCCGCATATATGTTTCCGTTCCTTATGGTTGTGATTAACTCGCTGAAACAGAAGCGCGACATTATCAAGAGCCCGTTTTCTTGGCTGTTTACCATCAAGGGGCTGTCCTTTGACAATTTTGTAAAGGCTTTTACCCAGATGGATTTCCTGAATGCGTTCAAAAATTCTTTGATTGTTACCGTGTCGGCAACGGTGCTGGTGACGCTGCTTGCGTCCATGCTGGCGTACTATATTGTCCGTCATAAAAATCTGGTATCCAAGATTACGTTTGGATTGATGGTGGCCTCGATGATTATTCCTTTTCAGGCCATTATGATACCGCTGGTCAGTATATACGGAGGTACTTTGAATATTTTGAACCACAGACTGACGCTGATTTTTATGCACACGGGCTTTTCCATGGCCATGTCCGTATTTATGTTCCACGGGTTCATTAACGGAAGCATCCCCATTGCCTTGGAGGAGGCGGCATATATTGACGGCTGTACGCATTCCCAGACGTTTTTCGGCATTGTGTTTCCTTTGCTGAAGCCGATTATTTCCACCATGGTTATCTTAAATGCGCTGGCGTTCTGGAATGACTTCCTTCTGCCGTCCTTGGTATTGACGGATAAAAAGCTGTTGACTCTGCCCCTGTCCACTTATAGTTTCTATGGGACATATTCCGCAGATTATGGTACAATTATGGCTGGTCTGCTGCTCTGCGTGGTTCCGATTCTTGCGCTGTATGTGGTATTGCAGAAGCAGATTGTCAACGGTGTGGTGGCAGGCGCGGTGAAGTGACGCCGCATTTGCTCCTGCGGCAGTGAGCCGGGCTGGCTTCTAAGCGGATATCCGGCGAATGCCGCGGGGGGTGGTCCATGTGTCCTTTTGGACGCGCTGCCTCCTCCGGGGTGTTTCCGGATGGATGATATCATCGTGTCCGCCGAATAGAAGAGTATCCGAGGAAAAGAAAGAGATGGCGTTGTATATGATAAGGGATATATTGCATTTGAAGGCTCCGGGAAACTGGATAAACGACCCAAACGGATTTATATATTACCATGGAAAATATCATTTATTTTATCAGCATTTCCCCTATGCGCCCGTCTGGGGGACCATGCACTGGGGACATGCGGTGAGCGAAGACTTAGTGCATTGGGAGCATCTGGACATTGCGCTGTTTCCTACGAAGGGATATGATAGAAACGGAGTTTTTTCGGGAAGCGCATTGGAGAAAGACGGAAAAATGTATCTCTATTATTCGGCGGTGCGGTATCTGGAAACGGATGAGGAAGATATTCACAGGGCGGCCGGAGGAAAATTTGAGACCAGTCAGGCCATGCTGGTTTCCGAGGACGGGTACCATTTTGACAACTGGAACCGCAAGAGACAGATCATTCCGGTGATTCGGGATGGAGCGATTGGCCACGCGGTGCATACAAGGGATCCGAAAGTATGGTTTGAGGACGGAACGTATTATATGCTTCTGGGAGGTACCTATGAGGAAAAATCAGGACGAGTGTTATTCTACACAAGTACGGACGGGGAAACATGGGAATATGCCTCCCAGTATCCCGGACGAAAAACATGGGAACATGCCGCTCAGCATCTTGTTCAAAGCGTCGAAGAACAGGAGGGTCCGTCAAAATGTTCTGCGGCCCATGCTCTGTCCGAGAAACGCCCGGTAGACCAATGCCCGGAAGAACAGGCCGGAATGCTGGGAAGAATCATGGAATGTCCGGATTTGTTCCGTCTGGGGGAGACATATGTGTTTATGGGATCCCCCATGTATATCGGGGAGGCGGGAAAAGGATACGAAAATCTGTCCATATGCACATTGGCGGAATTTGACAGGCGGACCTGTGGATTGAAGCTCTCCGGCGCATATCAGTATGTGGATTACGGCATGGATTTGTATGCGCCCCAGACCAATGTGGACAAAGACGGCAGGCGGGTGATGATTGGGTGGATGAGGATGCCCAAGGCGGTGGAAGAGGATGGGAAGAAGCCGTGGAATGGGATGATGTGCATTCCGAGGGTGATAGAAGCGGAGAACGGGCATATTTTCTTTCGGGTGCATCCTGAAGTTGACAGGTATTTTTCCAAAGAAGCGGCAGCTGAGCCTTGGGGAAAAAATTTCATTCCCCAAGAGGCTCCCTGCCGGATTCAGGCTGTCTTGGAGGAAGGAGAGGAGCTTGATATCGGCGGCTATCGCATCAGGAAGGAGCGCGGGGCTGTCAAAACGGATCGAAGCAGGGTGTTTCGGGGGATAGAAGGGCCCGCGGCTGTCTGCGGCACTCCGGAGGGGCTGGAACAATGCAGTCTGGATATCTTTGTGGAACCGAACTTGATTGAAGTATTCATCAACGGCGGGCAGTATGTGATAAGCAATGTGGTATATGAGCTGGGGAGCCGCGTTACAGGAAAAATCGCGCATATTTTTATGGGAAATGATGCCGACGGTTCTTAAAGTCCGCCATGCCGCCCGGAATAGGAACGGCAGACACTATGGGGAGGGGACTTCCCTAAGAGGAAAATCGAATAGGAGACGTAGAAATGGCAATTGTATATGACGAGAAAAATCAGGTGTTTTTCCTGCATACTCAAAATACCACCTACCAGATGAAAGTAGATCGGTATGGGTATTTGCTGCATTTATATTACGGGAAGAAGATGGAAGCTTCCATGGAGTATATGCTTACTTATTACGACAGAGGATTTTCCGGCAATCCTTATGACGCCGGGCAGGATCGGGCTTATTCTCTGGATGTGCTGCCGCAGGAATTTCCGGTGCTTGGAACCGGGGACTATCGCAGTACGGCTTTGAAGGTCAGGGAGGGAAATTCCTGCTTGGGGTGCGATCTGCGTTACGGCGGCTGCCGCATTACGGACGGAAAATATTCCCTTCCGGGGCTTCCTGCAGTATATGCCGAGGAGGCCCAGACCTTGGAAATCATTCTGAAAGAGGAGAGGCTGGGGCTGGAGGCCGTGCTGTTGTACGGCGTTCTTGAGGACTGCGATATCATTACCAGAAGCGTGCGGATTACAAATGTTTCCGGAGAAAAGGTATATTTGGAAAAGGTGTCCAGCGCATGTCTGGATTTCCTATACGGCCAGTATGATTTCATCACATTCTACGGTCGTCACGCCATGGAGCGGAATCTGCAGAGGGTGAGGATTGCTCATGGAAGACAGTCTGTGGGGAGCACGAGGGGGTGTTCCAGCCATCAGTATAATCCTTTTGTCATTCTGGCGGGCTCCGACACGGCGGAGGATAAGGGGGAATGCTATGGGGCGGCCTTTGTATACAGCGGAAGCTTCTGTGCGGAAGCAGAGCGGGATCAGTTTCAGCAGATACGCTTTGTCATGGGGCTTTCGGAGGAACAGTTCTCGTATCCTTTGAATCGGGGGGAGAGCTTCTATGCGCCGGAAGTGGTATTGTCCTATTCCGCGGAGGGCTTAAACGACCTATCCGACCACTTCCATCAATGTGTCAGAGAGCATATCTGCCGGGGAAAATATAAGAATCAGGTCAGGCCCGTACTGATTAACAGCTGGGAGGCATGTTATTTTGATTTTGACGGGGAAGCGATTGTGAGGCTGGCGGAACAGGCGGCTGGGCTGGGAATCGAAATGGTGGTGATGGACGACGGCTGGTTTGGAAGCAGGAATGACGATACTTCTTCGCTGGGGGACTGGGAGGTAAACGAGCGGAAGCTGGGCTGTACCCTTTCCGAGCTGTCGGAAAAGGTGCATGAAAAAGGGGTGGGCTTTGGCATATGGATTGAGCCGGAAATGGTGTCCGAAGACAGTCTGCTGTATCGGGCGCATCCCGAGTGGGCCATGCGGATACCGGGGAAGACGCCGGTAAGGGCGCGCAGCCAGCTGGTATTGGATTTTGCGAATCCGGAGGTGGTGCAGTATATTTTCGATAAGATATGCGCCGTACTGCGTCAGGGACGGATTGATTATGTGAAATGGGACATGAACCGCAGCCTTAGCGACATTTATTCGGAGAAAGCAGAGGAACAGGGCAGGGTCTTATACGACTATATGCTGGGAGTGTATTCGCTGTTGGAGCGGCTGACTGCGGAATTTCCTGATATTTTGTGGGAGGGCTGTTCCGGCGGGGGCGGTAGATTTGATATGGGAATGCTTTTCTATACGCCTCAGATATGGTGCAGCGACAATACGGATGCCATAGACCGTGTATACATCCAGTATGGGACGTCTTTTGGGTATCCGTTGTCAGCCATAAGCGCTCATGTGTCCGCCGTACCCAACCACCAGACGGGAAGGATGACCGGTATGCATACCCGGGGAGTGACTGCCATGACGGGCGCCTTCGGGTACGAGCTGGACTTAGGAAAGCTAAATGAGGACGAAAAGGCGCAGGTAAAAGAACAGATTGCCATGTATCACAGAACTGCGCCGCTGCTTTTGAGCGGACGGTATTACAGGCTGAGCAACCCCTTTACGGAAGAATTTGGGGCGTGGATGGTGGTGGATTCCCGGAAAGAATGTGCGCTGCTCCATGTGGTTCTGCTGGAAATCCATGGGAATATGCCGGTAAATTATGTGAAACTGCAGGGGCTGGATGCTTCGGCGGATTATCGGGACGAGGGAACGGGGAAGCGGTATTCCGGGGCGGCGCTTATGGCGTATGGAATGCCCATACCGCTAAAGTATGGGGAATATCAGGCATACCGGATTCTGCTTTCCAAGGTTTCGCCGTCTGAGGCGGATTGATGGGAGTATCGTTTGTGCCGACGGCGTCGGCGGGGAGGTAAGCGTGAAGAAATATGATGTGACTGCGTTGGGAGAATTGTTGATTGACATGACGGACAACGGGACGTCGCCGCAGGGAAATACCTTGTTTGAGGCGAATCCGGGGGGCGCGCCCTGCAATGTCCTCGCCCTGCTGGCCAAGCTGGGGCATAAGACGGCGTTTATCGGGAAGGTGGGGGATGATTTATTCGGCAGAAGGCTGAGGGAAACCCTGAAGGAGCTGGGCATCGACCCGTCGAATCTGTGCGTGGATCCTGAATGCAGGACGACCCTTGCGTTTGTGGAGACAAAGGAGGACGGGGACAGGGATTTTTCTTTTTACAGAAATCCGGGGGCGGATATGCAGTTAAAGAAATCCGATGTCCACAAGGAATTGCTGGAAGAGACGAAAATCTTCCATTTCGGAACCCTTTCCATGACCCATGAGGAGGTGCGGGAGGCGACCCGGTATGCGGCGGAATATGCAAAGGCTCAGGGGGCGCTGCTATCCTTTGATCCCAATATCAGGGAACCCCTGTGGGATTCCATGGAAACTGCCAGAGAACAGGTGGAATATGGATTGAGCATCTGTGATATTCTGAAAATTTCCGACAATGAAATTACGTGGTTTACGGGAGAAGAGGATTATGACGCGGGCGTAAGGAAAATAAAAGAAAAATATCCCATTCCGCTGATACTGGTTTCCATGGGGAAGGCGGGCAGCCGGGCCTATTATCAGGACATTGCAGTGGAAAGGCCGGCGTTTCTTCAGGCCCGTACCATAGAGACAACGGGCGCCGGCGACACCTTTATGGGCTGCGTCCTGCACGGAGTGCTGGGGACGGGGCTGGAGAACCTGAACGCGGAGGAGTTAGGGAAAATACTGGAATACGCCAATGCCGCGGCGTCCATTGTAACCACTAGGAAGGGCGCGCTGGGCGTAATGCCCGGAGAGCAGGAGATCCGGAAAGTCCTAAGCGAGAATCGGAAAGGATGGTGACGGCTATGGAGAAGGAATCGGAGAATTTTATCCGAAGACTGGAAAAACATCATGACGAACTGCGCTGGCTGTATATGGAGCTGTATGATAATAGCTCTATGTTTGCGGAATTATGCGATAAAATGGGGCAGTTTTATCTGGAAAGAGCGGAAGCGCTGAAAAAAAGGGACGCGGAGAGGGAGGCGGATCCGGATTGGTACAAGCGAAACGACATGCTTGGGATGATGTTTTATATTGATAATTTTGCTGGGAATATGAAGGGCGTGGAGTCCAAGCTGGATTATATTCAGAGCTGCAATGTGAACTATATTCACCTAATGCCCTTTCTGGACACGGTGGAAGGACGTTCCGACGGCGGGTATGCGGTGGCTGATTTCCGCAAGGTTCAGGAGAAGCTGGGCTCCATGGAGGATTTGGAGGATTTGACGGCGGCGTGCCATCAAAGGGGCGTCAATGTCTGCATGGATTTCGTCATGAACCATACCTCCGAAGAGCATGAATGGGCCAAGAAAGCCAGACAGGGAGACGGGGAATATATGAGCCGTTATTTTTTCTATGATAATTGGGAAACGCCCTCCCAATATGAAAAGACGGTGCCCCAAGTATTTCCCACCACGGCTCCGGGGAATTTTACATGGCTTGAGGACGCCGGATATTATGTCCTGACCACCTTTTATCCCTACCAGTGGGATTTGAATTATAAGAATCCAAGGGTGTTTAACGAGATGATGTACAATTTCCTGTATCTGGTCAACAGGGGGATTGATATTATCCGCATTGACGCGGTGCCGTACATTTGGAAGGAGCTCAACACTTCCTGCCGCAATCTTCCCCAAGTGCATGCCATTGTACGCATGATGCGCATGATCGGCGAGGTGGTCTGCCCCTCCGTCCTTCTGCTGGGGGAGGTGGTCATGGAGCCGGAGAAGGTGGCGCCTTATTTCGGAACGGTGGAAAAGCCCGAATGCCATATGCTTTATAATGTCACCACAATGGCGGCAACATGGCATACGGTGGCCACCCGGGATGTGAGGCTGTTGAAAAGACAGCTGGACGTTGTAAACGCGCTGCCGAAGGAGTATGTATTTTTAAATTACCTTCGCTGCCATGACGATATCGGCTGGGGGCTGGATTATGGCTTTTTGAAGACGCAGGGAATGGAGGAGCGTTCCCATAAGCAGTATTTAAACGATTATTTTCAGGGATATGCGGGCGGAAGCGGCAGCCGAGGGGAGCTGTATAACGCGGATCCTGTCACCGGAGACGCAAGGTTCTGCGGCACAACGGCCGCCATGTGCGGCATTGAAAAGGCGGAATTGGAACAGGATCCGGCGGCGCTGGAAAAAGCGATCAGGCTGGATGTGATGCTTCACGCGTATATGTTCATGCAGTCAGGGATTCCCGTATTGTACAGCGGGGATGAAATTGGGCAGCTCAATGATTCCGCTTATAAAAATGATCCCTTGAAGGCGGCGGATTCCAGATATATCCATCGGGGAGCGTTGAACTGGGGAAAGGTGGAAAATATCAGGAAACGGGGAACGGTGGAGGAACAGCTGTTTCATAAGCTGAAACGATTGGAGGAAATCCGAGCCGGGGAGAAGGTATTTTCAGCAGATGCGGATACATGGACCATTGAGACATGGGATTGTTCCGTGTTGTGCATGGGCAGATATTATGAAGGTGAGAAGATCATCGGGCTGTTTAATTTCAGCGAGTTTGACAAGACGGCATGGATCAATGAGACGGACGGGGAATATGTTGAGCTGATATCCGGAAATCGGATGAGGGCGGCGGGGGTTAATATACCTGCGTATGGCTTTTATTATTTAAAGAAGCTGGATGGGGCGGATATTTCCGCTGATTAGCCCTCCGCGTACAAATAGGAATACGATAAAACAGAATACTGAGATGTGCTGTTTTATACGACTGTTGGAAGTGCTCCTGCAAAATAGATACGAAAACGGTTTTCAGATGGTGTGATTTTGGGATTATTGAAATTTCAATAGTGGAACTGGTCTGACGACAGGATTAAGAAAAATATTGCGTCGATTTAATCAGGCCGAATTGGGGATTCAGAATAATTAGTGACATTTGTGCGGAAATACAGTTTTCTATAACTTCCTCTCTGCAAGAAAGACGGAATAAATTTCCTTAGTAATGATTGGAACATGGTGCCGATACTATGTAAGTTAATGCAGATAAGGGAAAGGTAGTAATGTGGCAGTTCGCTGTATTAAGCGAATTGTCACATTTTTATGGAAAAGTAGGTGATTATGTGGTAATATATAGAAGTAAAGATAAAAACACAGTGCAAGGCAATTTCGCAGAATTGGTATAAATAAAGTATCGGGCTGGTTGACAGTATATTTGAGGAACCATTTTAGAAAGATGCTTTTGAACGAATATCAGAGGGAAAATTATCTGTGTGTAAGATTCTATTTGGTACAGAACCCAAAGACTATGAAATATATGATTTTGTTCCGAAAAATTACTATCGCTTGCGATTTGTTCCGTCTGTGGCTGATGAAAAAGAAATAAACTACAATCCTAAACGGGTATAACATGAAGTAAGAAAACAGGTACAGAATGTCGGGATAGGAACAAAAAATATATTATTTCGAGAAGGGAGGCAGATTGTGGGTAACAATTTAATCTTAAAGAGATTCTTTTCAAAAGCAGTTTTGCATGATCTGCTTTCTGATAATGAAGAGGGAATATTTGACTGTGTTGTAAGAAGATATGTAGTGGAACCTAAAGGGAAACCTTATGAAAAATTGATTAGTGAAATATATTCTTATATGGATAAAGAGTATAGAACTGAATATTATTATAAAAATACAATGTTAAATAAACTTTTATTTAAAAAACATGATTATAGGAAAACAATAGTTTTAACTGAATTACCAATAGGAAATTCAAAGGCAGACTTTATTATGATTAATGGGAAAGGAACAGTTTATGAGATAAAGACAGAATTGGATAATTTGGATAGAATAAATACGCAAATTGATGACTATTATAAAGCGTTTTCAGAAGTTGTGATTGTAACTTATAGAGATAATATTGAAAAGGTTTTAGAGGTTGTTCCAGAAACAGTTGGAATAATGGAGTTGACTAAGCGAAGGGCACTAAAATCTATTAGAGAATCAAAGGAGATTTATAGTAAATTAGATTATTATACAATATTCAAAATTTTGAGAAAATATGAATTTGAGTATATACTAACAATGCAGGGATATGACTTACCTAAAGTTAGCCAATTTCAATATTATAGCGAGTGTTTTAATTTGATACAAAAAATCGATATTGGTGTATTGCAAAAATTGATGCTTAAAGAATTAAAGAAACGAATGCGTATTGAGACGGTTGAGTTTAGCATCAATGTACCAGAGGAGCTAAGATTCTTAATTTATTTTGACGACACTATTTCAGATTATAAGGATACTTTTTTTACAACATTAAATAGAATCTATGGAGGGTAGATATGTATTTTCCTTATTTACGGGGACGACAATTTGAACTTATTGCATTAAGAGAACTTTTGGAAGCTGATTTAATTGGTAACAAAATAGTTCCGATAATTGAACCAATTAAGCCTACTTCAACATTGGCTAAAATTTTGTCATTTTATTCAGAGAAGGGACATTATCATGCATTGATAATGAATCCAGAGGTGGGGAATTTTGCATCAACTATTAAAGAAAAAGAAAAACAAGATGATAAAACAGTTACAGATATTTATCATGATTTGGAGTCGCAATATTTGATAAAAGCATATATAATGAAAAAACATACGCCACAGCAGCTTGAAAAGAGAAAAGATCTATCTCAACTAATGATTATTAATCCAAAGCGAGATTGTATGGAAGATTATCTTAAAGTATATACAGGGTCGGAACCAGAATATACACTGTTGCCCGATGACAGAACTTTTAGCCGAAAAGCCCCTAGATCAAAAGTACTATTTGTGGATAGGTTTCCTAAAGCACCAAGAAATTCAGATTATGGTAAAAATGAAGATGAATTTTATTCAGAAGATCATTTGTATTATGATACAGAAGGTTTTCGAGGGTTTTCGGATTATTCAATCGTAGGTTCTGGTTTTAGTGAAACAGGATT
Organism: uncultured bacterium; assembly: GCA_948467735.1. GTDB lineage: Bacteria > Bacillota > Clostridia > Lachnospirales > Lachnospiraceae > Acetatifactor. Next base: position 14,998 of record CAOKFN010000018.1, on the reverse strand, counting down.
TGCACCGCTTGCAGTAGCTATTCACATTATATATTTTGATAGAGATAAGACTTTAAGAGTTCGCCATTTTGTTTCAGATTCAAATGACGATATAAATGATCCGGCTGGAAAATTTGGAGAGGCAGTTGGAAAATTAGCAGAATGGGTAGAAGTTAATAATCCGCAACATACGGTCGGATTAGATATGTTTTTAGAGTTTAACAAGACGGGGCGTTATCCGGGACTGGGAACTGTAAAAAAGTATTCAATAATGCATCATCTTGAATTGATGAATAGATTTTTAGAAGGGGAAATATAGTGCGAATTGGAATAGATTGCTTTGAAGATGTTGAAATACGTTCTATTATTGCGTCGGGTGGAAGAGTGGGAACTTGTGATGTTACAGGGCAAAAAGATGTATTAATTTATGATACATTGTCTGAAAACAGTAATGCTGATTTGGCTGTTTTATTATCAGAAGTTTTAGATGTATATACACCAGAGTCTGAGCTGCCGTCTGACTTTCCGCCGATGTGTTTGGCTTATATTGAAGAGGTTTTATTTGCAGATTGGTCGATATTTAATCTTTCGATACCAGAGATTAAGCGAGTGGTAATAGAAGTTTGTAAAAGTATATATGCGGAAGACTCTTTAGTGTTTAAAGAGAAAGTTGGATTAGAAAGACTATGTGATTCAGATTTTTTGAGGCGAAATTGTATAATGAAAGAGTCTTCATGGGAACGATTTATGAGTTCGATAAAAAATATAAATCGATTTCATTCAAATCATATTAATTTAGAATTATTACAAAAGTTGTTTGACAGCCCAAGCCTGCAATTATTGATTTCTAAGAAGAGTGTAACATATTATCGTGCTAGGATTAGTGGAGAAAAAGTTTATACTAGAAGTGAAATGGGGCCTCCGCCATATAGACTTGCAACGGCTGGAAGAGCTAATTCTCAAGGGATTAGTTGTCTATATTTAGCAAGTGATGTAATGACAACCTTTCATGAAATTCGAGCACGAGACTTAGACTATGTTTCGGTAGGTGAATTTGTTCCGAATAAAGAATTGAAATTAGTTGATTTGTCGAATCTTCATAAAATTAGCCCTTTTTCGGCAGGGACATTTGGGTGCGAGTGGTTTGCGATTAATATGAACATATTGAAGAAAATAAGTGATGAAATTGCAAAGCCGTTAAGGCGGCAAGATAGTGAATTGGATTATTTGCCAGCACAATATATTTCTGATTTTATTAAATCTTTGGGATATGATGGAATATGTTATAGAAGCACTTTATATATTCGAGGTTTGAATTATGCCATATTTAATTATAAGAAATTTGATTGCATAAATGTGAATCTTTACCACATTACATCATTGTCATATTGTACCAATCCATTAGTTGTTTGATTTTGATAATATGGTGCAGGTGTCATGCAGATATGGCAGTTAAGGAGAAATTGTGATACCCATGTGATATATCAATGAGGTGTTTGGGGAACATTATACGGGCGGCGAGCAGATTGTTTTTGGCCCCAACGAGCATTTTGTGAATCAACAGGATGGGGATGAAGTGAAACGGGTTACGGACAGCAGCTTTGTGGTGCTGGGGATTGTGGAGAAAAGCTATTTGTTTGAATGTCAGAGCACTGCGGACAGCAGCATGCTGGTGAGGATTTTTGAATATGCGGTGCAGATTGCGCTGGATTCGGGGAAGCTAAAGGAAAATACTTTAAAGGTAAAGATTCCCCATTCCGCGGTGCTGTTCCTGCGGAGCGGCGCTTCCGATCCGGATAGGATGAAGATAGAGATAGAGACGCCGGGAGGGGCCGTCAAATTTGATGTTCCGGTCATGAAGGCACAGAGATATGGCATTGATGAGATGTTTGAAAAAAAGCTGTTGTTTTTGATTCCGTTTTATATTTTCTCGCATGAGAGCCGATTGGCAGAGTATAATAAGGATGAAGAAAAACTGGAATGCCTGAAAGCGGAGTATACGGATATTTTAAACAGATTAGAGGCATTGACACAATCGGGCGATATCAGTGTGTATACGGCCAAGACAATTGTGGATATGACAAATAAGGTAGTGAAACATATTGCAAAGAAATATGAAGAAGTCAGGGAAGGGGTGAAAGCCGTCATGGGAGGAAGAATTCTTGAATATGAGGCCAAGGCAATAAAAAATGAAGGAAGAAAAGAAGGCATAAACGAAGGAGTGTTGAAAACCTTGTTTGATTTGGTGAAGAAGAATCTTCTGTCCATCAAAGATGCGGCATCTCAGGCGGAGCTTACGGAGGATGCTTTTGTGGCGAAGATGCAGGCATACAAAGGATGATGGAGGGCAGGAAGCTGACCTCCATCCATGTGGGAACCTTTTTTGCATGCTGAAGTCGAGGTTCAATAAGGAAGCTTCCCGAATGAAAGCTATTCAAGTGGAAGCTTCTCGGCGCCAAAGGGCATGCTGTTTTCTATGTCAAAAGGATTATTTTTTCCAATCAGGGCATCCGGCAGTTCGGACACATTGATTTTCCGGATGGGGATGTCCATCTGCGCCGCACAGCGCAGGGCTAAAATCAAAAATATGGGGAATACCTCACAGTATACGCTTTCCATTGCCCGAATGGCGCGCAGCATTTTGACGGCGCAGGTCCGGATTTTTTCCGGGTCTTTTCCACAGAGGGCGGAGGCCAGTTGAAAGTCCGCGCCTCGGTAGATGGGGTCTGCCGCCTGTTCGCAGGCGGACAGCAGAGCGCTTGTGTCATGTCCGTCAGCCGACAGCAGAGCGCCTGAGTCATGTCCGTCAGCCGACAGTGGGATGCCTGAGTCATGTCCGTCAGCCGACAGCAGAGCGCTTGTTTTATGGTGGTCTGTCGGCTGTGAGCCTTCTTTATGGGCGCCTGTTGGCAGCAGGACGTCCGCTTTCCCGTACTTCCTGTGAAGCATTGAATAGAAAAGCTTGATATAGGGCGAAGTGTGTTCGTCCATCAGGGAGGCGGCAGTATCATATTCATAAATCAAAAGGGCGTGATTCACTGCCGACTTATGATTGTACTGTCCTGTATGTTCCGCTTTTGAGCGCTCCGCCGTGTCCGGCAGATAAAGCCTTGCGCAGATGAGAAGGCATTGAGCCGCTTGGTATAAGGCTTTCAAGGTATCTTCCATGGGCCGGTCTTTTAAGTAGAGCTCTTCCGCCCGACGGTTGTAGTTGAAAAACATGCCGCCGTAAAAGTCCCGGTACCGTCCTTGGGCAAATTCCTGAACCGGAATCGGAAACTGCCATAGGGCGGGCGGTATCTCGGCGGCAGGCGCCAAATCATAATATTCGGAGCTGCGGTATTGTTCCAGAGCGGCGAAAGTTTCCGCATCCGCCTTCCAGCAGAGATGAAAGTCTTTGTTGGTGAGGCAGGCTGTTTGATAGGAAGTCCGAAAGCGCAGACCGTCGCCGGCGGGCTTATTTTTCTTCCGGCGGATGGGCTTGTAATCCGGATAGTCCTGAAACCACGCGCTGCCGAGAATGCTCTCCACTGCTCTTTCGTGACAGCGTTGAATGCAGTCTGATTTCTCTTTGGTTTCCGCCATATTCAATTCTTCCGCCAGCTGAAGCTGAAAAGCCTGTTCTGCCGCCGTTAAGGGATGAAGGCCTTCATATTCGCCTCCTTCAAAATCTAGATAAATATCAAGAAAAGAAAGATTCCGTTCCGCGATTTCTCCGGCGGCTTTTTTATCCTTGCTTTCAAATAATTCCAAAAGAAGCTCCATATTATGTACATATTCATCGGCAAGGGAATCCCAGTCTTCTTCCGGCACCACGACGCTGTCCTCGATGATTCCAAGATAGGCGTCACCGATAGCATAACCGGTTGGGATGGCTTTCCAGAGGCGTTCCATTACTTTTGCCATATCCTTGGCATTGCCCCATTCCCGCCCGATACACAGCCGTTCATAGACCGGCTGCTGCCGTCTGGCACACATTACTCCGAATAGGGCGATTTTCCAGAAGGGCTGTCCTTTCATCAGTTTTTCAATCTGTGCCAGATGAAGGCTCCAATCGTTTTGCTCCATTTAGTTTTCCTTTCTATATATGCCATGTCAAATTCTCTCATTCAAAATACTTTATTACAAAAGCGGAACCGGTTCAGTGAAAGGCGTCGCTTCGCTTTTTAACTGCTTCATATTTGGCTATCCAATATTTGATAATTATATATGGTTAGAGGAATAGAGTCAATAGACGGCTGTAGGTAAACCAGGAAATCAATTTACAGCATAAAAATTCATAATCACTTAAGATATTTGTGATTTATATTGAAGCTTCAGAAGTTTTGATTGATTTTTAACCCTGAAAAAATATATTTTATCCGGCATTTTATATAGTTATGCAAAAAGTGATTTCCGTGGTAGATAAAAGTGCCGGAGATTTTCCAATGCTTTTTGTAAACCTGTAAAAACGCGACATTTTATTTTTATACAGGACGGCTCTATCTATTAAAATCCGAGAAGAAGCTGTTATAATAAATGATAACAACATTACAGTAAAAACTTATCCTGAGGATGCGAGGATAATCACATGTACAACAGTAAAAAACTTACTCTGCGGGTATGAAGATAATCGCATGAACAAGAGAAAAGAATCATAAGGAGGGCGTCATGGCAGAAAATATTACAAGAGATACCATATGGATGAAGTATCCTTCTACATGGTGGCATGATTTGTGGAGGGAGGGACTGGTCAGCGGCAACGGAGTGACGGGAGCCGATGTGTACGGAGGAGTGAAGGACGAAACCGTAATGCTGACACATTCCGATTTATGGCATAACGGCAGGGCGGAAGAACTGCCGGATGTGAGCGATGCTTTTCGGCGTCAGCGGGAGTTGATGGATCAGGAGCGTTTTCAGGAAGCCAGCTGGGAGGTTGTGAACGCGCTGAAAGAAAAGGGATATGGAGCAGAGCTGCAGTCGCCTTTTCCGGCGGCGGATTTAAAACTGCAGATTGAGCCTGTCTGCGGTTTCTCGGAGTATGTCAGAGGAATTCACATGGACAGCGGGGAAGTGTTTGCCCAATGGAAGGATGGCGGAAGAGAATTGGTTTCCCAGTTATTTGTGTCCAGAGCCCATGGGGCGGCAGTAAAACGCATTGTCTCCGGCGAGTCGGATTTGTCGGTCCGCTTATGGCTGGAGCCCCATAAGAATTGTGGTTCCGGCGGATTGGAAAGATGGGGAAAACATATTCTGGATTCCAAAGAATTGCAGACAGAGCCGCCTTATATGATGTATACGGCGGTCAATGACGACGGAAAATTGTATGGCGTCTGCGCGAAGCTTTATATTGCGGACGGAGAGATGCATAAGGATGGGAATTATGTCTGCGTAAAAAACTCTAGGGAAATATTAATCTTGATAAAAGTATTTGCGGGGGCGGATACGGCGCGGAAATCCGAAATTTTACAGGGAATTTTAGGCGAGCTGGATCGGCTGCCTTGTGAGTATGGGGTTTTGCTCGACGCACATCGACAGATTCATGAAGGGTGGTACCGCAGCGCCGGGCTGTCTCTGGAATATGAGGGAGAAAATCACAGCAATGAAGAACTGTTGATGGAGGCATACCAAGGAAAACAATCCTTGGAATTGATTGAGAAGCTCTGGAAATACGGAAGATACCTGTTTATCAGCGGGACGGATGAAAAGGGAAAGCCTTTTCCCATGTATGGATTGTGGGCGGGGGATTATCGTCTGATGTGGGCCCACAATATGGCAAATGAGAATATCCAGATGATTTACTGGCATACATACGCAGGCAATCTGCTTCCTTTTCAAAAAGCGTTTTATCAATATTATGATGAAAAGATACCTGCGTTTCAGGAAAATGCGCGAAAATTGTTCGGCATGAGGGGGATATATATGACGGCCGGAACCACGCCGGGGGTATCCGCGCCGAATCAAGTGGTGCCCGTAATCATGAACTGGGTGGGCGCCGCAGGCTGGATTGCGCAGCATTATTATCAATATTATCGATATACGGGCGATATGGAGTACCTGCGGGAAAAGCTTCTGCCTTTTCTGCTGGAAGCGGCGGCTTTTTATGAGGATTTTGCGGAATATTATCCGGATGGTTCGATTCATTTTTATCCGAGCGTGTCCCCGGAGAACACGCCGGGGAATTTCATGCCGCCCAAGCATGTGCATATGGCCCACCCCATGCCAACCACCGTCAACTCCACGATAGATTTGGCCATTTTGAAAGAATTTTTTACCAATATGTGCCGGATTGCGGAGGAGGCGTCCATATCCGAGGAGCGGATAACAATATGGAAGAATATCGTCTCATCCATTCCCAAGTATCAAACCAATTCACAGGGCGCCGTTCGGGAATGGCAGGATGAGCGTTTTGAAGAAAGATATGATCACAGGCATTTATCCCATATTTATCCGGTATTTCCGGGAAAAGAGGTAAATTCCCTCCATGAAAAAGAGCTGCTTCCGGCGTTTGAAAGGGCGGTGGAGCTGCGGGAAATCGACGCCCAGACCGGGTGGTCCATGGCGCATATGGCGGCGATTTATGCCCGGCTGGAAAAGGGAGAAAGGGCGCTGGAATGTCTGGACCATATGGCTCAGTCCAGCCTGATTAATAATTTCTTTACTCTGCATAACGATTGGCGGGGAATGAATATTTCACTGAATATGGAGTCGGCTCCGGTTCAGCTGGATGCGGTTATGGGGTACGTGAATGCGGTTCAGGAGATGCTTCTGTATTCTTCCGAGGATTTGGTGAAACTGCTTCCGGCTCTTCCGGATCGGATGTCTAAGGGAAGTTTATGTAATTTCCGTTATGAAAACGGGCTGGTGGATATGAGCTGGGATTTGGAGGCAGGTACATTTCGGGCATCGCTCAGGGCGATCAGAGCGCACACGGTCTGGCTGCAGCTCCCGAAGTATGCGGCGGATTGTGAGCTGGAGAAGAAGCATTGTCAATGCAGCCGGGAGGATGGCCTTTTCAGGCTTGAAATGCAGACAGACGGGGTGCTTGTGATAGAGAAGAAGGGATAGCTGGGGGCGGAAATAAGCGAATGGAAGGCGCAGATGTGTGGAGATGGAAGTAGGAGAATGGAAGGCGCAGGCATGTGGGGATGGAAACAAGCGGATGGAAGGCGCAGGTATGTGAGGGTGGAAATAGGCGGATGGCAGGCGCAGGTATGCAGGAGCGGAGATGAGCCGTAATGGGCGCGGAGGCTATCAGGGCTTCAGTATCTTCTTCCTGTATTCCCGAGGGCTTGTCTTAAAATATTTGTGGAACGCGGAGGAAAAGTGTTCCACGGAGGAATAGCCCAGAAGATCCGCTATGGAAGTAATGCTTTGTCGGCTGTCTTCCAATAAAAGGGCGGCGGCTGACATTCTGGCTTCGGCTTTCTTCTGCTGGAAGGTTTTGCCGTAGTACTTTTGAAGCAGGCGCTGGGTCTGACGGGGGCTTAGGCTCAGGCGGTCGGCCAAAGCCTCCAAAGACAGGGATTGATATTCATATAGGAAATATTCTTCGATGAGTATGGATTTGTTATCGGCGGTCTGCTCAAGGGTTATTTTTGACAGGTCTCTGCGCTGTTCATAGCAGCGGGCCAAGGCGACTATCATTTGGGAGAGCAGAGTTTCCGCCTGACTTTGATAGCCGATGTACCTGTGCTCTAATTCCCAGAAAAACTGTGGAATGATGTCAGACAGCCCATGCGCGGCCTGCCCGAACCAAAAGGGCGCGCTGCAGAAGGCAGACAGGACAGGGAAGGCCTGAGAGTCCGTTACGGTATCATGCAGTTTCAGATAGACACAGTATTCCGTCATAGGATTGTTGGAAAGAGGCGCCTGCGCATGCATAATATGAGGGCCTGTGACAAAGATGGTATTGGGACGGATATCATAACGAATGCCGTCAACATCCAGTTTACCGTATCCCGAAGGGATATAGTGAATTTCATAGCAGTTGTTTCCGTGGCTGTGGGCGGGGATCACCTTGCTGAATTGCGTTAATACAATGTTCTGCACATCAATTTTGTGCTGTTCTAGGGTAAATTGTATATTCATGTCAGGGTAATGGGTTTCCATATGTCATGCTCCTTGGTCTGCATAGAATGTAAGCGCCGGAGATTCAGGCAGGGCGCAGCTTCTATGTGCTGCATTTTTTGTTCGCGTAGTCTGCAAGAAAACGTCTTGGTTTTTGGTTTGTATCAAGAGGCTTTTTCGCGGCCTGCCAATGATGCTTTTAGTGTATCATATTATATTGGGGAAGTCAAAAGCGGGAAGGGCGGAAAAAACAGTCTTGGAATGGAAGCACCCACTGCGCACAAGTGCTCACTGCGCACAAGTGCGCAGGAGAATTTTCAGATGCGCTCTATGCGGCTGAAAATTGCTCCCTTGTAAGGGCGCTGAAAGGAAGAGAGCGGAATAAGTTCCCGCAGACGGGAACTGGAATAGGAGGAAAGATGGATTTACAGGGAATATGGCGTTTTGGTTTGGATGAAAAAGACGTTGGAATCGGCCAAAAGTGGTATTGCCAAGAACTTTCGGATAGCATTCAAATCAGCGGTACCCTTCAAGCGCAGGGGTATGGCAGTGAGATTAATACAAAAACTCCTCTGATTGACGGGCTTCATGACAGATTATGGTTTTTGAGGGAGGAAACGCGCTGTTTTGCGGAGGACGGCGCGGTCAGAGTTCCCTTTTTGGCACAGCCGAAGAGGCATTATCTGGGCGCCGCATGGTATCAAAGAGATATTGAAATTCCCGAGGAATGGGAGGGCATGCAGCTGACTCTATTCATGGAGCTTGTCCGCTGGAAGAGTACGGTTTGGATGGATGATGTCTGTATGGGCAGCTTTACCAGCTTATGCGTTCCTCATCGATACCGCATAGGGAGTCTTCCTGCCGGGAGTCATCGCCTGACGGTAAGGGTGGACAATAGGATGATTTATCCTTATCGTCCGGACGCTCATGGCGTCTCGGATTCCGTGGGGCATTCATGGAACGGAATCGCAGGAAAAGTAGAGCTTACGGCGCAGAATATGATTACTATAGAGAAGGCGGCGGTATATCCGGATTATCGGTCTAAGTCGGCCCGTGTGAAAATCAGCCTTGTCAACATGGGAGAGGAAGTTCGCGGCAGGCTTGTCATCCATAAAACTATAAACTGCCTTGGCATAGGAAGAACCATCTCCGGCGGAGAGGAGAACGCTGGTTTCGCAGCTGTGGGAAAGAATCTGTCGGATATGGTTCTGCCGGGTGATGCGGAGAATGCCGGTTTCATAACTGTAGGAAAGGGCAGCACGGAGGTGGAATTCCGCGTCGGATTTGGAGAAGAGGCGCTTTGCTGGGATGAGTTTACGCCGGAGCAGCAGGAGCTGGATATTCGGCTGCTGCAGGGGGACGGAATACTTCTGGCCCAGAAAACCGTGCGTTTCGGTCTGCGGAATATTGCCGTTTCGGGCAGGAAGTTCTTATTAAACGGCCGAACCATCTGCTTTCGGGGAACCCATGACGCAGGATGTTTTCCGCTGACGGGTTATCCTGCGCCGGATGTGGTTGCATGGCGAAGAATTTTCGCTGTCTGTAGGGAATGGGGCATGAACCATGTTCGGTTTCATTCATGGTGTCCGCCGGAGGCGGCGTTTCAGGCGGCGGACGAGGCGGGAATCTACTTGCAGGTTGAGACGGGAATGTGGAATTATTTCACCCCGGACGGAGAGATTGCGGAGCAGCTTTTTCTGGAGACGGATCGAATTCTGGAGGCCTATGGAAATCATCCTTCTTTCGTCATGCTCTCCTCCGGCAATGAACCCCATGGCAGTTACAAGCCGGTGGTGGAGCGCTGGGTGGAAAAATATCGTAGAGAGGACGGCAGGCGTCTTTACTGCGCCCAGTCCGGGTGGCTTTGGCCTATGAATCCGGAGGATCTGCATATTACCGACTATCTCTACACCTGCAGCCGTTATAACACCAGCAAAATGCGCGGGAGGGAAGGCTGGTTCGGCGGGGACTACAGCAAGTATATGGAGGATATTGAAGCGCCGTTTCTCTGCCATGAGCTGGGGCAGTACTGTTCTTATCCGGATTTTTCACAGATAGAGAAATTTACCGGATATTTGACGCCAAGCAATTATGAGTGTTATCGCGGACTTGCCAAGCGGCATGGGCTGTTGGATAGAAATGCCGATTTTGTGGAGGCTTCCGGCGCATTACAGTTTCTGGCCTACAAGGAAGAGATTGAAGCGAATCTCCGGACGCCGGAATTCTCCGGTTTCTCGCTTCTTGATCTCCACGATTATCCGGGGCAGGGAGGGGCTTTGGTGGGGCTGCTGGACGCCTTTTGGGAGCCGAAGCCTTATGCGGATGTAGGGGAGTTTCGCAGGTTTTGTTCGCCGACGGTTGTGCTGGCCCGGATTCCGAAGGTCGTTTATCAGAGGAATGAGCAGTTTCGGGCGGATATAGAAATTGCCTGTTATGAAAAGGAGGATATTGCGGGGGCTTGTATCTATTGGAAGGTAACGGATAAGGCGGGGAAGATTTACCTTCGGGGAAAGCTTGGAGAATCGGCGATACGGACGGGAGGGAATACTCGTGGGGGAAGCGTTTCGTTTTCTTTGGCGGGCCTTCCGGCTCCTTGCAGCTGCTTTCTTTCTGTGGGAATCATGAGAGCTTCAGGGAAAACCGGGGAGGCCTCGAAGGAAATTGGCGGAAGCGCCGAAGGAATAGAGGAAGATATGGCGGAAACCGGAGGAATTTCCGAAAATATGGGGGAAATTATCGCGGAAAACAGATGGAAGCTCTGGGTGTATCCGGAAGAAGCAGATTGTAAGGCGCCCGAGGGAATCCGGGTAACAGTCACTCTGGAAGAAACCGTAAAGGCATTGAGGGAAGGAAACAAGGTATTATTTCTGCCCCGTGCCGAGGATATGCATTATAATTCGCCCATGCTTTCCTCTCTGCCGGTATTCTGGAATGGGCGCATGGGGCCCAAATGGTGCCGGGGATTGGGAATGTGGTGCGATTCCCGGCATAAGGCTCTGAGGGAATTTCCCACGGAGAGCGGGATGGAATGGCAGTGGAGCCAGATAGTGGAGGGGCCAGAGGAATGAATGTGGAGGGGCTGCCAGAGCAGCTTCGCCCCATCCTGTGTCCCATAGACGACTGGAACCGCAGCTATCGGCTTGCGCTGGCTTTTGAGGCAAAGATGTGCGGCGGGAAGCTGCTGGTGTGCTCCGCCAATCTTCTTGAAAATCAAGAACAAAGGCCTGCGGCCAGACAGCTTCTGTTTTCTTTCCTGAAATATATGGACAGCGCCGATTTTGCGCCGGAGGTTTCCGTCACGGAGGCACAGATGCGAACCTTTTTGGCAGATACCACCATTATGCGGAGACTTCGGACAAAGGTGAAAGTTGTGGAGGGGTACGAGCCGGAGGCAGAACCGGAAGAGACGGGAATCGCCAAAAGCGAAATGACGGCTTCCGCAGAAGGTAAAATGTCGAAGCCGGGGGCGGCGTCCGCCAAAGCCGCCGCGTCAAATCCTGTAGAAAATATGGTTGACGGAGACCCCAATACTTATTGGCTTGCCGGAGGAAAGTATGGGGGACATTATCCTTTTACGGTGGAGTTTGAGACGGATAGAGATGTCTTGGTAAAAGGACTCTTGATTATGCCCAGACAGAACCATCGGGACTGGGAAGGTCAGGTCAAAAAGTATGAGGTCTATGCGGAGCGGAAAGGACAATGGGTAAGGCTCTGCCAAGGAGAACTTGCGGCGTCTCCGGACGCCAAGGAAATTCTTTTCCCGGAACCCGTAACGCTTCGGAGGCTCAGAATCCGGCTTTTGGAGGGCTTTGGGGCAAAGGGGCTGTCTTATTGGGACAGAAGGGCGGGGAGGGGCTTCTGCATGATACAGGAAGATTATGCAGATGAATGTGTCTCTTTGGCGGAAGTGGATTTCTTATGTGACGGGGCGGATGCAGCGGAGTCAGTTCAAGTGGATTACCGGGAAGGAGTTACTGCTTCCGAGGAAATATATTAAGTTCTCCGCGGCCTGCGGATATTATTTGATGCGGCGCATAGGACGTGCCTTTTATCGGAAGTAAAGGACTCGCTTCTGATAAGTTTTATAGCATTTATCGAGTTATGGCGTACATTGCTGTAGTTTTATATTATTTAATGAGGAAGAAAGGAAGGAAAACAATGACGGTTAAAATGTTAATGAAGGGGGCGGTGCTGCCCGGAAACAGCACGGTGGAGCTGAAAGATTTTGAGGTGCCAAAGCCGGGCCATGGGCAGGTTTTGATCCAGACCAAGGCGAGCACTATCTGCGGCAGCGATATCCGCTGTATTTACCGGGAGCACACGGGGAAAGGGCCGGAGGGTTACATCCCCGGCATGGCGGCGGGGCATGAACCCTGCGGCGTTATTGTGGAAGAGGGGGAAGGGCTGAAACGTTTTAAAAAGGGAGACCGGGTGATTGTATACCATATATCTGGCTGCGGCGTGTGCTATGACTGCCGGAGGGGATACTATATTTCCTGCAAGAGCAAATACCGTCAGGCGTATGGCTGGCAGAGAAACGGGGGTATGGCTCCTTATATACTGGCGGACGAAAAGGATTTGATTCTCCTTCCGGACGAACTGACCTATAAGGACGGCGCGCAGGTTGCCTGCGGTTTCGGAACGGTATACGAGGCCCTTGAAAAAATCGGCGTCTGCGGCAATGACGCGGTCTTGGTCACAGGGCTTGGGCCGGTGGGGCTGGCGGCGCTGATGCTGGCAAAGGCCATGGGAGCAAATCGGCTGATCGGTATTGAGATGAATGAATACCGAATAGAACTCGCGAAGAAGCTGGGGCTGGTGGATTATGTGTTCCAGCCCGGTGAGGACGCCTTGGAGAAAATTCTGGAGGTGACAGGGGGGAAGGGCGTGGAGAGGGCCATTGACGCTTCCGCAAACGACGCCGGAAGACAGCTTGCCATTCGCGCAGCAAGGGAATGGGGAAAGATTGCTTTTGTGGGAGAGGGAGGAACCTGTACCTTCAATCCCAGCCCCGATATCATTCATGGACAGAAGACCATTTACGGCTCTTGGGTGACTTCCCTGTGGAAGATGGAGGAATTGGTGGAACGTCTGGTGCGCTGGAAGATTCATCCGGAGGATTTGATTACTCATGAATTTTCCATAGATCAGGCGGCGGAGGCCTATCGGCTCATGGCGGACGGGGCCTGCGGCAAGGTAGCGGTGGTGTTTTAATCCCGCCGCAAAGGGAAGACGCAATGTGTCCTGCGGGCATGTGGAGGGAAGTTACGGCGGAGGTTGATATGGATGAAAAACTCTTTCCTGCAAGGGAATTGGAGGGAAGAGAGGCGCAGCAAGTTCCGGAGGCAGGATGAAGATGAGAGAGTCACATCAAGTTCCGGAGGCGGGACTAAAATAAAAGAGGCGCACCAAGTTCCGATGAGCGGTATTAAAATAATAAAGACGGGAATAACTTCCGCAGGCGGAACTTTAATAAAAGAGGCGCAGCAAGTTCCCATGAGCGGGAACAAAAAAGAAAAATACAGGAATGGGAAGAGTATGGAAAAAATAGATAACAATGTATTGCCGAAAAGAAGGCTTTATACGGGGGAAGAAATCCCCTGTATGGGTATGGGAACTTTTGGTTCGGATAAGTATAATGCGCAGCAGGTTTCGGAGGCCGTATATGGGGCCATTCGGTATGGATACCGCCTGATTGACTGCGCTTCCGTGTATCAGAATGAAGACAGCATAGGAAAAGTACTACAGCGTGTGATTCAGGAAGGGATTGTAAGGCGGGAAGAATTATTTGTCACTTCCAAGGTGTGGAATGACATGCATGGAGCCGGGAAGGTAATAGAAGCCTGTGGAAAAAGCCGGAAAGATTTACAGCTGGACAAAATTGATTTATATTTCGTTCATTGGCCTTTTCCAAATTATCACGCGCCGGGATGCGGCGGGGACTCCCGCAATCCGGATTCCAGACCTTTTTGCGCGGAGGAGTTTATGACTGCGTGGAGACAGTGCGAAGAGCTGGTGGACAGAGGATGGGTGCGTTATATCGGCATGAGCAATATGACGATTCCGAAGCTGGAAGCGGTGCTGCCGTTGTGCAGGATACGTCCGGCCGCATTGGAGATGGAACTGCATCCTTCGTTTCAGCAGCAGGAATTGTTCGAGTATGCTTTGAAACATGAGATTCTGCCCATAGGCTACTGTCCCATAGGCTCCCCGTCCCGGCCGGAACGGGACAGAACCCCGGAAGACGCAGCGGACACCTGCCTTCCGGCGGTGAAGGCGGCGGCCGAGGCCCATGGGGTGCATCCGGCGATAATCTGTCTGAAATGGGCGGTGCAGAGGGGGCAGGTTCCCATTCCCTTCTCAGTGAAGGAACCGCAGTATACCGCGAATCTGAGATGTGTCTCGGAAGACCCCCTCACGGCGGAAGAAATGGAAGCAATCCGTCTGGAAGATAAGAACTGCCGCCTGATCAAAGGGCAGGTGTTTCTATGGGAGGGCGCGAAAGGCTGGGAAGACCTCTGGGATATGGATGGGGTGATCGCGGGAGTATGAGAAAAATTGATTTCCGAGGCCAAGGCAGATAGAACTCCGGTGCTGAGGCAAACGGAAATTCGGGGCCAAGGCAGATAAAACTCCGGGGCTGAGGCAAACGGAAATCAGGGGCCAAGGCAGATAAAACTCCGGGGCTGAGGCAAACGGAACTCCGGAGCCAAGGCAGATAGAACTTCGGGGCTGAGGCAAACGGAAATCCGGGGCCAAGGCAGATAGAATTCCCGGGGCAGTGGCAAACGGAACTCCGGGGCCAAGGCAGATAGAACTCCGGGGCAGTGGCAAACGGAACTCCGGGGCCAAGGCAGATAGAACTCCGAGGTCGTGGCAAACGGAAATCCAAGGTCAAGACAAGCAACCCGAGGCCCACGACAAACGCATGAATGTCTTTATCCCTTTACCACTCGAGGCATGCTTTTTA
>CAOKFN010000017.1 GCA_948467735.1 uncultured bacterium | reverse complement strand
GATACATACTCAGCCTGCCTGCAACCACCTTCACAAGAGGAGCATATTCCAGAATTATCTTTTCTCTGGTTTCCGGCGCTTTCGTTTTCGCATATTCTTCTAACAGCTTTTTTCTGCCTGCCTCGTCCATGAAACCATTGCTCCTTCTCTTTTATCCCTGCTCCTCGCTCGGCTGAGCGCTCGTAAAGTTTTCCGGTTCTTTTTCGATGACTTCTCCCTCTTCCTTCAGCTTCTCTTCATTCTGCCGTTCAAAATAGTCCAATGTCCATCTTAATACATTCCCCAAAACACAAAAGGCCAACATTACGACAAAGAGGGACACCAGCTTCGCAATCAAGGTATACTTCTCTATAAATGTAATAATGCTTGTCACTGCACCGGCCAGAAGCATCAGCAAAAGCGGTAAATTTTTCCTGTTCATATCATTACTCCCCTGTCACATTTTTGTGACATTTCACCCGCCAGCGGCAGGCGCTCAGATCACTTTCTCAGGTTTTCCCACCGCACGGACAATATAATCGCCCGACTCAGGGTAAAAAATAACGGTTCTGCCATAATTCGCGCCTGTATCATCCGCCAAAAGAGGAATTCTAAGCTCCCTCAGCTTTGCTCTGGCCGCTTCCGCATTTCGTTCGCCGACCTGCCCCACGGCATTTCCTCCCTGAAAATTAAACATATTAGCCCCGCCCGCAATCTTTGCCACCATACGGGCACGCTTTGCCCCCATTCTCTCCAGCTGCCTGACCAGCTCATCAATCCCCGTATCCGCAAACTTTGCTATATTATGCTGACCGCTTGTAATTGCCTTACTGTCGGGCAGCATAATATGTACCAAGCCGCCAACTTTTGTCATGGGGTCCCTGATTGCAATGCCGACACAGGAACCCAATCCCAGGGTCATCACGCCATTGGGGCTCACGCAGGTCTTCAAATCTGCTATTCCTACTTTGATTATTTCACTCATGAGCCACTTCCATACCCCTTTATCCGTTCTACATATATGAGATATCTTTATTCCAAATAACGCCAGCCGCTTCCCTCATCTATGACACAATGGGAAGTCCCAATGCAGTCAATATTTTCTCATAGGATTCCATATCCGGAATCAAAATAAAATACCCGTCCAGTTCAATCTCATCATAAAACTGCGACTGTATCAACAGAATCTTGTCGCCAAAAATACCAAACTGAATTACCGGAACACTGAGTATCGCGCCCGCCATATCCACCGTCAATGCAGGAGGCGTCGGAATCACTTTCAGATTTGTCAAGGTAGAAAGAGAATTCAAGTAAGCTCCGGTAATAATATTGCCTACCTCCTGCATGGCTGAAAGTCCCATCTCCGAAAATTCACCGCCCTCCGGCAGCATTCCCATGGTAATTTTCTGAATCAGATGTCTGGCGCTCTCTTCCTCCACCATGAACATCATGCTTCCGGTAATCTCACCTTCCACACCTAAAAATACGCCCACCATCACCTGTTCCTCGCCGCCCATCATATCGCCGACTTCCGAGAACTCCATCAATTTTACCTGAGGAACCTTCATATCCACTTTACACTGAAGCATCTGCGCCAGCGCAGTCATGGCATTTCCGGCGCCGATATTTCCTATTTCCTTGAGAACATCATAATAATTCTCTGTAACCTGCTCTAAACTCAAATCACTCATATACTGCCTCTCTCCTTGGAAAGTCCTTCCCCGTAGTCTTCCTCGCTAATTGTCCTCCAGACTGATTGCATTCAGGTCAACAAGGGAAATTAATTCATCATTATGCTTGCCTACCGCATTAATCAAATTAGCCTTTTCTTCATTGGCGTTATAATTGATCTTCTCAATATCGCTCTCCGACAGGGTAACAACCTCTTTTACCTCGTCCACGAGGCATCCCACATTGCCCTCCTGCTCCAGCTTCACCACGATAATTCTTGTACTTTTCGTAAACTCATCATCCGCAAGGCCCATTTTCAGCCGCATGCTGATCACCGGAATTACTTCTCCCCGAAGGTTGATAACGCCCTTCAGATAAACGGGCATCTTGGGCACCCGGGTAATATGCTGCATTCTCACAATATTATCAATATTGCGTATATCAATTCCGTATTGTTCGTCGCCCAGACGAATTACAATAAACTGAATCGTTTCCAAACTCCTTTTGCTTTCATCCTCTGACACGACAGCAGCCTTCGCGTTCGCTAAACTCAAATCCATATGTCTGCCTCCTTTCTAAATCAGGGCGTTCGCATCCAGAATCAAGGCAATTTCTCCATCGCCCAGAATGGTTGCGCCGCTGATAAATTTGCACTGCTTTATGTACCTGCCAAGGGATTTGATAACGATCTCCTGCTGTCCGATCAGCTCGTCAATGACCAGCCCCGCCATCTGATCACCCTTCTTGACAATGACCACAATCAGATTTTCTTCCTTTGCTTTCCCGCTCTTTACATCCAGAACTTCATTGAGGTAAATCAAAGGAATGACCATACCGCGGAGATTGATAACCTGTTTATTCTGAACCAGCTTTACGTCACTGGGCGGAATATCCTCCAATGTCTGAATTGCCCCCAGAGGAATCGCATATTTTTCATTGCCCACCACAACCATCAGCGCCTGAACAATCGCCAGCGTCAAAGGCAGCCGGATAATCCATGTGCTTCCTTCTCCTAATGTGGATTTTACCTCCACTTCGCCGCTGAGAGATTCAATCTTGGACTTTACCACATCCAGTCCCACGCCGCGGCCCGATACGTCCGTAACCTGCTTCGCGGTTGAGAAGCTGGGCAGAAACAATAAGCCGATGACCTCTTTATCCGTCATGTTCGCAGCCTGTTCCGGCGTGACTGCGCCTCTCTCGATTGCCTTATTCTTGACGGCCTCCACATCTATGCCGTTGCCGTCGTCGCGCACTTCTATTACGACATTATTGCCTTCCTGATAAGCGTCCAGATAGATGGAGCCTACCGCAGGCTTACCTCTTTTTGCACGAAGCTCCGCAGATTCCAGTCCATGATCCGCGGAATTGCGCAGCAGATGCATCAGCGGATCGCCGATTTCATCTACCACGGTACGGTCCAGCTCCGTATCCTCACCCGTCATATACAGTTCCATCTTCTTATCCAATTTCTTGGACAAATCCCGGATCATACGGGGGAACTTATTTACAACGCTCTCAATGGGTACCATACGCACCTTCATCACGGATTCATGAAGATTCGTGGTCACGCTCTCCAGATATTCAATCTGCTCGTCAAAGCCGTTGTGCGCTCCCACCTGTTCCTGACTGGAGGCTGAAACCAGCGAATTCTTGGCGATAATCAGCTCGCTGACCAGATTCATCAGGGAGTCCAGTTTTTCAATGTCCACACGCACGGTTCGGTTGACGACGGGCTTGCCCGAGGACTGCTTCTTGATATCCGCCTTGGGCGACGCCTGAGCCGCCGGTTTCGCGGCCGCCTCCGCCACGGGATTCTGCACCGCCGGCGCTTCCGCCGCGGTCTCCTTCGCTTCCTCGGGTTCCGCCGCGGACACAGGCGCGGGTACTTCTTTAATGGTCTTATAATGCTTATTTTTTTCTAAGTCAAGGATTCCGCCCACGGCCTTCTCTATCTCGGATACGCTTTCCGCTGCCTTGACCATATCGTCAATTTCCGCATCCGACAAAACGATCAAGGTGAATTCCTTGTCGAACTTTTCATCCTCCACATCCTGCGCGCTGGGATCCGAAACAATAATTTCGCCCATTTCCTCCACTGCTTTGAATACAAGGAACGCTCTGGCCGCTTTCAGGATACAGCTCTCCTGAATCGTCACATTCAGGCCGTATACCTTCTTTCCCATATTCTGCGCTTCCCTGATGACGTTTACCTGAGAATCGTCCAGCGAAATGGCATCCCATCTGTCGCCTTCCACCTGCGGCGCCGATTTCCTCTCAGAAGCCGCACCTGCGGCTTTGGCCCCCGCGCCGCCCTTTTCATTTAAAATATTGTTTAACTGCTTAATCAAAGCCTCATTGTCATTGGTTCCTTCATCGGCAGTGGTTTGAATATTATCCGTATATTCCTCCAATGCATCCAGACATTTGAAAAGCACATCGATCATATCCGGCCTTACTTTGATATTGCCGTTGCGAACCTCCGTAAACACATTTTCCATATCGTGCGTCAGATTCTGCATTCTCTTGTAACCCATGGTTCCCGCCATTCCCTTCAAGGAATGTGCGGCGCGGAAAATCTCCTTAATGGTATCTTCCCCCTCCGGGTCAGCTTCCAGCTCCAGAATCTGTGTGTTCAAATTCTGTAAATGTTCTCTCGTCTCATCAAGGAAAATCTCGAGATATTGGCTTACGTCCATACAATAATACCTTACCTTTCTGTATACTTGCTCAAAACCTTGCGGAAATCATTCTTCTCACGCTTTGACGCCTGTGCTCAAAATAATTTCCTGTGCAATCTGCTCCAGCGGAACAACTTGATTGGACAATCCTGCGGTATAGATGCTCTTAGGCATGCCATACACAGTACAGGTAGCCTGATCCTGGGATATGACATGAACCTTCTTCCTCTGCGCAAGCGTTTTGATTCCCTCCGTACCGTCGGCTCCCATTCCCGTCATTACCACACAGATAATCTTGTCGTAACGGCTGTCGCAGAGAGATTCGTACATATAGTTAGCGCAGGGCTTCACACCCTCTCTGCTTGGTTCGTCGGAATAATGGATGGTGTGCCTTCCCGCGGCCGATACCGCCACATTCATATGCATGCCCCCCATGGCAATATATACCGTGCCCGCCTGCAGTTCGTCGCCTTCCTTTGCCTCTTTCACCTTTACCGCGCTGATTCCGTCAAATCTTTCCGCCAGCGACGCCGTAAATCCTTTTGGCATGTGCTGCACAATCAGCACGGGCGCATCCAGCTCCGCAGGGAGTCTCGGAACCACGGACTGCAGCGCCTTCGGCCCCCCTGTGGAACTGGCAATCGCCACAACCTTAGTTCCCGGTATTACCTTGGCAGACGATTTTCTGGCAATATCCACCACCCTGGAAATGATCTGCCTGCTCTCCTGAACTTTCTCTTCCGCTTCAAAAGCAGGAATTCTGCTGCCTGCCACCGCTCCCAGAATCTCCAGCATATTCGTCCTGAAAATCCCTTCCCGGCAGTCCACCGCACTCATGGGTTTATGTATAAAGTCAAGCGCGCCTAATTCCAACGCATCCAGCGTGGTCTTGGCACCTTCATGGGAATCCGTACTGGCTATCATCACCCTCGCAGGTATCTTGCGGCTTTTCAGTTCCTTTAGCAGTTCAATGCCGTTCATCTTCGGCATATTGATGTCCAGAACCACCGCGTCATATTGATTCCTGCTCAGCAGATCCAGCGCTTCCACTCCGTCTGCCGCCCTTGCGACAACTTCAAATCTCTCATCACTATTGATTATATCACAAAGGACTCTTCTCATGAGTGCAGAATCATCAACTACTAAAATATTTTTTTTCATACTGCCTCCCATCTGCCCGCTCAAACGGACATTCCAATCAGGACACTGCCTCCTGTCTGCCCGCCTGAGCGGACATATCATTTAAAGCTGTGCATCTTCCTGTATCTCCTGACTTTCCTGATTTTCTTGGTTCTCCTCGTTTTCCGGCTTATCACAATATACTTCTTTGCGTCTATGTTTTCTCTCTTCGTCAAAAATATATTTGATAATTTCTTCACGAGTATTGGCGTCGATATCGTAATATTGTACTCGATGTTCAAAAGTGCCCGGCCTGTTTTCCAGTTCTCTGCTGTCAAGCACCTTGCCGATTACTTCAAATTTTTTGCGTTCTTCTTCTTTGTATAATAAATGATAGCTGCAATAAATCAAACTGCCGGACTCATAGCGCTGGGACGACATAAAACGCAGGCCGCCCCCGCTGATATCCACAATGACGCTCTGCTTTAAGGGAAGTCCCGGCGTCAATTCATAAGGCGCTCTCTTCTCAATCGCCTGAACCTCCTCTTCTTCCAAAGTGCGGGCGCACATCTCCAGCGCACAGCTGAAACGATAATATTCTCTCCTCTGATATTTTCGCAGATTGCTGGTCAGCTCCACCACCAGCAGATATATATTCTGACTCTTATAGCGGTCAATAATTCTTGCAAAGCACTGATACAGACTTCCGTTTCCATAAAATACCAAATCAAATTCACTATCCACCGGAAGCAGAATCAGCTTTGTCTTTTCCATGGGCATGGTAATTTCCAATGTATCCTCCGAAAGAATATTATGTATCATGCTGTTATAGACTTTGCTCTTTCTTTCGGAATTATCTCCTTTCATACGTTCCAGTGTACGCAGTTCTACCTTATTTCCTTCTGTAATAAATTTTGAAAGCATACTAATCACTCTATCCTCTCTCATTTATTTTTTTCCTGTAATAATATGTGAAAAGAACGCCGCCATTCCTCTTTGAGGCTGACGTTCTGTTTCCTGTTTATCCAGAAGCCGTCCGGCAATCCGCTCATAGGCGGCCGCCGCTCTGGAATTAGGGTACTGCAGGGAAACGGGCACCTGCTGCATCACGGATCTGGACAGCTGAGAATCCTCCGGCACATATCCCAGATACGACATGGGAATCTTCAGATAGCGCTCTACCACCGCGTTCAGCTTATTGAAAAGGATCTGGCCTTCCGTCCCCCTCTCCACTCTGTTCGCAATCAATTTCACTTTTGTTGCATTCTGATCAAACCTTGCATGCCGATATAACGCCTTCAGCAAAGAATACGAATCCGTGATAGAGGTGGGCTCCGGCGTTGTTACCATCAGGATTTCACCGCTTGCCACCAGAAATTCCAGCACCGCATCGGCAATCCCCGCCCCTGTATCCACAATAATAATATCGGCAATGGCGTCAAGCTGGGTAAGATTTTGGATAATACAGTCCAAATATTCCCTGCTCAGGTTGGACATTCCGGCAATACCGCTTCCGCCGGAAATAAATCCCACCTTCATAGGACCCCATGTGATAATCTCCTTAATGCTTTTGCCTTGATAAATCAAATCATACAAATTATGCTTCGGCACCGCCCCAAACATAATTTCTATATTTGCCAGACCAAAATCCGCATCCAGAATAATCACTCTTTTTCCCATTTTCCGAAACTGAATTGCAAGATTGATGGAAGTGTTGGACTTGCCCACTCCTCCCTTGCCGCTGGTGACTGTGATAACCCGCGCCAGCGGCTTTGGCTGCTGCTGTCCCGCTTTTAGGATTCGTAACTGTTCTGCCTGATCCACTCCATACCTCCTTCGCTCTTCCTGCTTACCTGAAAAAATCATTTTACTGCTGCAATGCCCTTGTACTCAAAATCTGCTTCACTATCTTCTGGGGATTAAACTGTTCAATGTCATTGGGTACATTCTGTCCATATGTCACAAAAGCGATGGGCGTATCCGTATATAGCTTTAAATTCAGCAGATTTCCCCATGCCGTGGTCTCATCCAGTTTTGTGAAAATCAGCTGATAATCCGATACTTCCTTATAGCTGGAGACGATTCTCATCAGATCCCGGTATTTCGTAGTGGCGGAAAGAACCAGAAAAGTCTGGCATTCTCCTGCATTTCTCACTGTTTCAATGAGATTTTTCATATGCTCCAGCTGTTCTTCATTCTGGTGCGAATGTCCCGCCGTGTCCATAAATATATAGTCATAATCGTTAAAATCCCGAACCGCTTCCTGTACTTCCTCCGCCGTATAAATCACACGGAAGGGAGTCTCAAGAATATTGGCGTAAATGCGCAGCTGTTCCACCGCCGCAATCCTAAAAGTATCCGCCGTCAAAAGCGCCACTTTCTTTTTCTCCCCCACCGCATAATGACTTGCAATCTTTGCAATGGTAGTGGTCTTGCCCACCCCCGTAGGTCCCATGAAAAGTACGATTCTGGGCGAATTTTCCACAGGAGTGATTCCCTCGGCCCTGCCGAACTTCAAAATCATCTTCTGATACACGTCCGAGAGGATATAATCTATGGGCAGATCGGGTTTATTTACCCTGTCGAAATCATCCACAATCTGGTTTGCATACTTTTCATCCACTTCGCTTTCCAGCATGGTATTGTATAAAAGCCTGATAAAACGTTCCTGTTCGGAAGTCTGCTCTTTTTCTTCCGGCGCTTCCTCCATGGGCGGTTCCGCTCCGTCCACAGCGGAAGCCTCTCTTATCTCCGCTTCGCTCTGTTGAAAACGGCTCATTAACAGGGTCTGCAGACTGTCAATTTTCTTCTCGAGATTCTGAGAATTTTCGTTCATGGCGTTCACTGCCGCCTGCGCCGCAAAAACGTCCTCCGCCTTTGCCGCCGGCGCCATATTCTGCACATTGCGCTGTACCACGTTTTCTTCTTCCAGCGCCGCCGTTACTTCCATCTGCTTCGCTCCGAATAGTCCCGCAAGCCCTTTGCGCTTCACTGATTTTACATTCATGATGACAACGCCGCTGCCCAGATCCTTCTTTGCAGCTTCCACCGCATCTTCTTCCGTTTTTCCAGTAAACTTCTTAATAATCATTTACGCTGTCACCATCCCAACTGATTGTAACTCTACATTCGCTTCCACTTCATTATAGGACACCACCACAAGATCCTTATAATAGTCTTCCGTCAGACGTTTGAAATACATACGCACAATAGGAGAGGTTATAATAATGGGACTCTTGCCAAGATTCTCCAGCTTCTGAACCTCCTTGCCCACGGAATCAATAATGGCTCTGGATCTGTTGGGATCCAAGTTCAAAAAGGCCCCGTTCTCTGTCTGTTTCACACTTCCCATAATTTCCTGTTCCACCTTCGGGTCCAGAGTCACTACGTTCGTAGTCTCATGAGAAGGGAAATACTTCGTGGAAATCGCACGCTTTAAGCTCTGCCGCACATATTCCGTCAAAATGTCCGTATCCCTTGTGGACGGCGCATAATCCGCCAAGGTCTCCATAATGGTCAAAAGATCCCGAATGGAAATACCCTCCCTGAGAAGGTTCTGCAGTACCTTCTGAATTTCGCCAAGCCCCAGTAATTTCGGCACCAGCTCCTCCACCAGCGAAGGATTGGACTCCTTCATATTGTTGATCAGGCTCTGGACGTCCTGTCTGGTCAAGAGCTCGGCAATATACATCCTGATAACCTCCGTCAAATGTGTCGCAATGATGGAAGGCGGGTCTACCACCGTATATCCGAAGCTCTCCGCCCGTTCCCTCTGTCCTTCCGTAATCCAGATAGCGGGCAGATGGAAGGATGGCTCAAAGGTTGGAATACCTGCGATTTCCTCCTCCACATAGCCGGGGTTCATGGCCATATAATGGTCAAAGAGGATTTCACCCTCGCTGACCTGAATGCCTTTAATCTTAATGATGTACTGATTGGGATTCAGCTGAATATTGTCCCTCAGACGGATAATGGGCACCACCGTACCTAATTCCAATGCAATCTGCCTTCGGATCATTACCACACGATCCAGCAGGTCGCCGCCCTGATTCACATCGGCCAGAGGAATAATACCATAGCCGAATTCCAGCTCTATGGGATCCACCTGAAGGAGACTGTTGACATTTTCCGGCTGCCTGATTTCATCCGCGGCCGCTTCCTCACTGTCAATCTCGCTCTCAATGGCCGCCGTCTGCAGGCTGCTTGCCATCATTCTGCCTCCCACAATGAATACCAGTCCCAGACCGAGGAATAAAATGGTATTCAGCTCGGTGACAATTCCCAGAAAAGACAGGGTGCCGCCCACCATGTACATTACTTTGGGCGCGCCAAAGAGCTGCTTGAGTATGGCCGGTCCAAACTCCGCCTCCTTGGTACCCTTTGTGACAAGAACACCTGTGGACAGCGAAATCAACAGGGAGGGAATCTGGCTCACCAGACCGTCGCCAATGGTCAGGATGCCGTAATTATTCAGAGCGGCCATAACCTCCATATTGCCGCGCAGCATACCCATGGCAACGCCGCCCACCATGTTGATTACCGTCAAAAGCAGGCCTGCCACGGCGTCTCCCTTGACATATTTCACAGCACCGTCCATGGAACCGAAAAAGCTGGATTCCTGCTGAATCTTATCACGTCTCTGCTTCGCTTCCTTATCGTCGATGGCGCCGGTGTTCAAATCGGCGTCAATGGCCATCTGTTTACCAGGCATAGCATCCAATGTAAATCTCGCAGTTACTTCTGCCACACGTTCGGAACCTTTGTTAATTACCAGAAACTGAATCATGATAAGGATAAGGAATACAATGGTACCCACAATCATATCGCCGCCGCCCACAAACTGGCCGAATACCTGCACCACGTTGCCCGATGTACCCGTGGTCAAAATCAACCTTGTGGAAGACACATTCATAGCAATTCTGAAAATCGTTGTAAACAGCAGAATCGTCGGATAGTAAGACAAATCCAATACTTCATTTGTGAACATACAGGCAAATAATATGGTAAACGCCACCGCAATATTAAATGCCATGAACACGTCCAGAATCGTTGCGGGAAGGGGCACAATTAACATGATAAACGCCACTAACACATAAATGGCCACTATCGCATCTGTTTTTGCCAATCTCGCATTCATACGCCGTGCTCCTCCTTCATACTAACCATATCTCTATACACCCCTTCTTCCCCGCCTTAGAAAATCTTCATTCCGTTCACACTTTACCCTGAAGATGGTACACAAACGCCAGCACCTCCGCCACCGCCTGATACAATTCCGGCGGCACCGCCTGCCCCACATCCACATTGGCATAAAGCATTCGGGCCAGAGGTTTATTCTCCACTATTTCAATTTTGTTTTCTTTCGCAATTTCCTTGATGCGCGCCGCCAGATAATCTTCGCCCTTTGCAATCACTATGGGCGCGTCGGCCACTTCCGGATCATATTTAATCGCCACCGCATAATGGGTAGGGTTTGTGATGACCACATCCGCCTGCGGCAGAGCCTGCATCATACGCCGTCTGGAGACCTCCATCATCTTCTGTCGGATCTTGTTCTTAACCGCCGGGTCTCCTTCCTGCTGTTTAAATTCTTCCTTGATTTCCTGTTTGGTCATCTTCATATCGTTTTTGAATTTAAACTTTTGGTAGATATAATCGGCAAATGCAATGATCATATAAAAAGCCGAAATCCGAATTCCCAAATCCGTGACCACCTGCGCCGCAATCTGAATCGCCTGCATCAAAGGAAAATCATAC
Organism: uncultured bacterium; assembly: GCA_948467735.1. Classification (GTDB taxonomy): domain Bacteria; phylum Bacillota; class Clostridia; order Lachnospirales; family Lachnospiraceae; genus Acetatifactor. Next base: position 72,164 of record CAOKFN010000017.1, on the reverse strand, counting down.
ATATTGAAAAGCAGCGGCCATTTATCCTTCAGATAAGTATAACAGATATAGACAATCAGCGCAATCTTAAGAATGGACTTTATCAATTCCACCAAAGCCTGCGGCGACAAAAACTTCTTAAATCCCGAAATAGGGTTCAGCTTGCTGAACTTAGGATGCAGAGGCTTCGTGGTGGGCTTCCATTTTACCTGAACAATATTGCATATAAACGCAAGCAGGACGCCAATCAGCAGAATCGGCGCAATGACCAGAAAAACCTCCCACAAAAGATAACGGTACACAATGGCTGTATCCGTCTGGGGCATGGTGCCGTTCCAAAAGACAGTCACGGCAGGAATTCTATTGTAAACGCCTCCGAATACATCCATAAGCTGGACTCCCATGTTTCCCACCCAATACTTCAGGACAAGAAACAACGACAGCAGCCCGACGCCGTTTGAAATCTCCTTGCTCTTGGCTACCTGACCTTCTTTGCGCGCATCCTCCAGTCTTTTCTGAGTGGCGGGTTCCGTCTTCTCGCCGCCCATGCCTTCTTTTGCAAAAAACTGCAGATTATAGCGAATCATTGCATTGTACCCACAAAGGAAACAATCATTTTCTTCATCTCCCGAAAAATCATATCAGCAGCTCCCGGCATCATCCCAACCGTAAGAAAAATAATGGAAAGCCCCACCAAAACCTTCAGCTGAATACCCACGGCAAACATATTCATCTGCGGCGAAACCTTTGCCAATATTCCTAAAACAGCGTTTAACAGCAGTATCGTACAGAAAATCGGCAGAATAATCCGAAACCCAATCAAAACAAAATCGCCAAGGAACTCCAGCATGGAAGCAAGCAGCGCATCCCCTCGAAACACTGCCCCATTCACGGGAATCAGCTTAAAAGTATCCGCCAACGCTCCAAACAGATATCGATACATTCCTGTGGCAATCAATAACAGCATCAGTACATACTGATACAACACTCCTGTAATACTGGCAACCTGCTGAGTATTCGGATCCAAAAGCGTCACCATGGACAAGCCCACCTCCATATCGGCAATGGAACCTGCAAAATTCACAATGGACATACAGATATTTGCCGCCAGTCCTATGAGCAGTCCCGTGACGGCTTCTTTCATCACCATAAGCATATACTCCGGCAAAGTATCATAGAACGCCCCCTCCGCAGGCGTCAGCGCCTGATACAGAAGCATCGCCGTAAAAAAACTTATGCCCACGCGCACCATGGCGGGCGTATCCTTTGTGCTGAAAAAAGGCGCTATAAAAACAAAACAGGATACCCGCATAAAAATCAGAAGAAAATATTCCAAATCATAAATAGAAAAGGCATATTCAATCATTCTCCTCTGCCCCGCTACCTATGCACATATTGGGTGAAACTTCCCCACAACATCGTCATATATTCGACCATCGCGTTCATCATCCAGTTTCCAAATAACACTAGCGCCAGAAATACACAGATAATTTTAGGCACAAACGTTAAGGTCTGTTCCTGAATTGATGTGACAGTCTGAAAAATACTGATTGCCAGACCCACGCACAACGACACCAGCAATATGGGCAGCGACACCTTAATAATCAGGTACAGCGCCTGCCTTGTAATATCTGTTACCGCCTCAACCGTCATGGCACACCCTCCGATCCATTTGATTTCACCCGTATAAACTACGACAGATTTCAGACTGATTTTGAACCCTGTCAGCAGGCCTTTGGGCAATTCTTAATCACAATACATATCATATCACAATACATATGACCTGCTATGTGTAAAATGTTGCCACCAGATTCGTAATGATAAGTCCCCAGCCATCTGCCAATACAAACAACAAAATTTTAAAGGGCATGGAAATCGTTGTGGGCGGAAGCATCATCATACCCATGCCCATCAAAGTAGACGCCACCACCATATCAATAACAATAAAGGGAATATAAATCAAAAATCCTATCCAGAAAGCTATCCTCAGTTCACTGAGCATAAAGCTTGGCAGCAGCACGGATATGGGAATATCATCCAGATTCTCGCCGTCCCAAGTCTGCCCCGCTATATCCATAAAAAGCTGAACATCCTTTAACTGCGTCTGAGGATACATAAAATTCCGCAGGGGAGCGATGCCTCTCTCCATGGCTTCCGCCTGATCGATTTCTCCCGCCTGCAGCGGCTGAATCGCCTGTTCATTAATCTGTGTCACCGTAGGTTCCATGATAAAAAAAGTCAATATCAAGGCCAATCCTATCAAAATCTGATTGGGCGGAGCCGATTGTGTATTCAGCGCCGCACGCGTAAAATGCAGTACTATGATTATACGCGTAAAGGACGTCATCATTATAAGTATCGTGGGGGCAAGGGCAATTAAGGTTAATGTCAGGAAAACCTGCAATGAACCGGTCAGTTCCCCATTGCCGCCGTCGTCCAGCGATATCGTGACATAATTGCCAAGACCCGCCGTATCCTCCGCCGCCAATACTGTCATTGAATTTTGAATACACAATATGCCCACCGTGACCAGCAGGCATATTGCGGTTATTATTCGCTTGAACTTGAGCTTATTTTTCATCATGTGATTGATTTTCCTTTGGTTCTTCTTGGGCGGCTCCGTTTCTTCTAAAACCTGAAGCCCGATCAAGAAATTCTTTAAAGCTAAAATTCTGCACAGGTTTTTCCTCCTTCAGCTGTTCCTCCGGAATCTCGCCCAGCATGGTAATCGTGTCCTTACAGACAGCAATCGCCATATATTTCCCGCCTACCCTTATAATTTGGATATATTTATTATTTGCAATGCGCGTGGTTTCTATCACCTGAACGTTTTCATTCGTGCTCTGCTGCTTCTGATAATTTGCAATCCATCTGGTGGTCAAAGCTGTGACCCCCAGTACGGCAGCAAATATCAGCAGCACAGTGATAAACTGGGCATAGCCGCCCGCTCCCACAGCCAGCAGCATTATCCCACAACCTTCTTCACAGCTTCAAGAACTCGATCGGCTTGGAACGGTTTTACGATAAAGTCCTTTGCGCCTGCCTGAATGGACTCGATTACCATCGCCTGCTGGCCCATTGCGGAACACATAATAATTTTAGCGGCGGCGTCAACCTTTTTGATTTCCTTCAACGCCTGAATCCCGTCCATCTCAGGCATGGTAATATCCATCAGTACAAGATCCGGCGTAACCTCTTTGTACTTTTCCACTGCCTTCAGGCCGTTCTCTGCTTCCCCCGCAACATTATAACCATTTTTGGTCAGGATATCTTTGATCATCATCCTCATGAACGCTGCGTCATCACATACCAAAATATTCTTTGCCATTGTAACTTCCTCCTACTTGATAATTTCTGTTACTCTTACACTAAAGCTCTCTTCGATTACTACTACTTCTCCCTTGGCAACAAATTTGCCGTTTACCAAGACGTCTATTGGTTCACCGGCAATTCTGTCAAGCTCGATAATCGTGCCGGGTGCAAAGTTAAGAATCTCGGAAATCGACTTGGAAGTACGGCCAAGCTCCACGGTAACTTCCAGCGGGACATCCCTGATAATACCGATATTTTCCTGTCCTGTAATACCTCTCCCATCGCCTGAAAAGCTTTGAAACTGCGCGGGCTGAACGTTTACATTCTGCATTGGCATACTGGACATTCCCATGTTCATAGGCATTCCCATAGGATTCATCCCCATCATCTGCGGATTCATCATCTGAGGGTTCATTCCCATCATCTGTGGATTCATCATTTGAGGGTTCATCCCCATCATCTGTGAATTCATCATCTGAGGGTTCATCATTTGAGAATTCATTCCCATTGGATCCATTCCGGCAGGCATCTGCATTCCCATCTGTGGATTCATTCCCTGCGCATTCATGCCCATAGCGTCCATACTGCCGGGCATCCCCATATTCATCGCCGAATCATTCACTGCCTGCATTCCCGCATCAGCGGCCGGACCATTGTTCCCTGCGGAAGCCGGAACATCTCCGCCCCCGGACTGAGTATTCATAAATGTATTCACTACATTGCGGGCAAATTCAACCGGATAGAGCTGCATGATGGAACTGTCCACCAAGTCGTCAATCTGCATTCTGAATGATATTTTTACAAACAAACCTCCCAGAAAGGGCGAGATTTCACCGCCCCCTTCTACTTTTTTCAAATCCAGAAGCGTGGCGTCCGGCGGGCTGATATCAATTTTGGTCTGCAGCATGGTGGAAAGAGAGGTTGCGGACGCCCCCATCATCTGGTTCATGGCTTCGGATATTGCACTTAAATGCAGTTCCCCCAGCTCCACGTCCGTATTAGTACCATCGCCGCCCATCATCAAATCGGTAATTACTTTGACGTCATGTTCCTTCAGTATCAAAATATTGGTGCCGTCCAGTCCCACCGTATATTTGATCTGAATGAAAACACAGGGTCTTTCATACTGTGTCAGCAGATTATCCCATGTGGCAAGCTCTACCCGCGGTGTTGTAATATTTACCTTTCTGCTCACAAGAGAATACAGTGTGGTAGCCGAAGACCCCATACTGATATTAGCTACTTCACCGATGGCATCCTTTTCCACATCTGTAAGGACATCATCCGTATTCACTATCTGAGAGCTGTCCACCGGCTTATCAGTGTCTGACGCTGCCTGCCCATCATCATCAGACACATCCATGCCGGTGAGTAAGGCATTTACCTCATCTTGAGATAACATTCCTGCATCCATTCTTTACTCCTCCTCTCTGATAACCGATGTAATCCTGACAGCATAAGAATCCTTTTCCGTGCCGGGTAATGCGGTAAATTTTTTGATATTGCCTACATAAACATTCATGTCTTCATCCACTCCGGTATTCAGGCGGATACAGTCGCCCACCTGTAAATTCATAAAATCATTCACTGTAATGGTACTCTTGCCAAGCACGGCCCTCACGGGCACATTCACCTTGCGAATCAAGGATTCCACATAAACCTCATAATCCTCATCCCGATTCTCCTGCATGGTAGAATACCAAAACTTCGTATTCAGCTTATCCATGACGTCTTCCAGCGTAAAGAAAGGAAGACATATGTTCATAAAACCTTCAACATCCCCGATTTTGATATTCAGCGTCACTATGGCAACCATATCGCCCGGGGCAATAATCTGTGCAAACTGTGGATTTGTCTCCAATCGGCTCAACACAGGAGATATATCGACAACATTTCTCCAAGGCTCCCTTAGAAGCTGGGTAAACATCACCAATATCTTCTGAATAATCGTCTGCTCAATTTCAGAAAAGTCTCTGCTTCTCTCCAAAGGTACACCATTTCCTCCCAACATACGATCCAGCATGGCATACCCGAGATTTGTAGCCAAATCTATGATTATAGAACCATTCAATGGTGCAAAATCAACAATTCCCAGAATTACGGGACTGGATAAGGCATTTGTAAATTCATTAAAAGTATTGGTTTCCGAACTGGTCACCGCCACCTGCACATTTTTTCGTAAATATACTGGAAGATTCGTGGAAATCAATCTGCTGTAATGCTCGAATATGAATTCCAACGTTCTCAAATGTTCCTTGGAAAACTTTGTAGGGCGGCTGAAATCGTAATTCTTTACTTTCTTTTCATCGCTTTCCTGCATCTGCTCTACATCAAACTCACCTGCCGACAGCGCCGCCAGCAGATTATCTATTTCGTTTTGGGAAAGGACCTCGCCCACACAAGTTCACCTCCAATCGCACCGTTTTTTGTCTCATTGCTCACATCCTTCTCTATAGTCCTTAACTATACTTTTGAGCAAGGATGGCAATCCGGAAAATAAAGTCAGACCCGAACAAATCCTGAATTTCCTTAAGAAGCTCATCCCTGATAGCGTCTATATTATTCCGGCACTCGGTTTCCGTATAAGAAGCAAACACTCTGTTTACCACATCCTCAATCATACTCTTCCTCGAGTCGATATCCTCTCCGAATTTGGCATAATCCTCATGCTTCGTATTCATCTGAAGCGTCAGATTAAACATAGTATATGACGCCCCTTTGCCCTCCGTGGTGGTTCCGTCAGGGTTCACTACCACCGGTTTTGCCAGCGGAACCATAAGATCCGTCATATCATAGACCGCAGTATCCGCCAGAGGCACGTTCACCTCAGTCTCACCGCCGGGCCCGCGCAGTTCCAGATTCAATGCCGACGCAACACTGGTAATCAAATCCGCCGTCTTCTGGTTTGTGCCGATAACGCTGATCATAATAACCGCAGACATGACGATGTTTACAACTACCAAAACCAATACCAGCACACTTAGTAAATTTTTCTTCATGCTTTAAAAGCCCCCTTCTTCCGTCCCATCTCTGTTACGGATTATATATTCTGATCTCTACCCGTCGGTTTCTGCTTCTGCCCTCTTCGGTGGAGTTATCAGCAATCGGCACACGCTCTCCCATTCCGGAATGCTTCAAATGCACCGGATCCAGCAGCGTATGCTCCGTCAGATAATAAAACACGGACATTGCTCTGGCACTGCTCAGCTCTTCATTGCTCGGATAACGATTGCTCCGGATCGGAATATTATCCGTATGTCCTTCTATCTCAATAATGCCGGAGCCATAATGTTCCAAGACCGTGCCCACCTTGTCCATAACCTTCATGGCGTCCTCTTTTAAATCCGCGCTTCCCGAATCAAAAAGCAGAAGTCCGCTCATGGAGAGCATTACATATTGATCGTTAAAGCTCACTTCCACTTCGTCTTCGATTTGAAGCTCCTGAAGGGACTCTTCGATCTCTTCGGAAGTCTCTTCGTTTTCCTTAAGCTTCTGATCCGCCAGCATCTCCTCGAGCTTCTCCGTACTGCTGGCAGAATTATCCAGCTCGTCGCTGTCATCGTCGCTGTCGGCAACCTTGCCCGTGCTGTTGATATATTGATCCAGCTCGTTCAGCTGGCTGACGCCGTTGCTGACAAGCATGCCGTCGCCGATGGCGGTGGCCCCCTTGTCAAATATACTGAAGGTATTATTCATGGAAGCCACAAAAGCCTGCAGCTTTTCTTCCTGTATGGTTGACATGGCAAACAGCATGACGAAAAAGCACAGAAGCAGATTCATCAAATCACTGAAGGTATTCATCCACGCCGGGGAACCTTTGGGCGGTTCTTCTTCCTTGCGTTTCGCCATTATTCTTCACCCCCCGGGCCTTCCTCAGCTGCCATTTCCCTTTCCTTGGGAGCAAGGAAGGACTTCAGCTTCTCCTCAATGACTCTCGGATTCTCCCCCGCCTGTATGGAGAGAAGTCCCTCGATCATAACTTCCTTTAACATCATCTCGGCTCCGTTATCGGCCTTCAGCTTATTGGAAACCGGAATACAAACCAAGTTTGCCAGAATGGAGCCGTACAAGGTGGTAATCAGGGCCACGGCCATGGAAGGGCCCAGAGTCTCCACATTATCCATATGGTAAAGCATATCCACCAGACCAATCAGAGTACCGATCATCCCCCACGCAGGACCCATGGCTCCCAGCGTATCCCAGAAACCGATACAGCTCTTATGCCTGCCCTCAATGCTCACCAGCTCCGTCTCCATAATCGCACGAACCAGCTCCGGATCCGTGCCGTCCACAATCAGCAGGATACCCTTTTTCAAAAAAGGCTCATCCATATCCGCGGCGGCTTCCTCCAACGACAACAGACCTTCTTTTCTGGCCACATTCGACAAATCGATAATCTTGCGGATCATCTCCGTGGTGTTTAACACCGGCGTCTTAAAAATCAATGTAAAACTTTTGAGTCCCGCTATGTAATCCTGCAGGCTGACCGAGGTTAGAGTCGCAGTGAACGCACCTCCGAAAGTAATGACTGCGGACGGCCCATCCGCATATTCCTCTATCAGCTTTGAAAGTCCCGGACCCGTGATAATACCGACCAAAATCATTACAACACCAAGTACAAGTCCGGCTAATGATGCTATATCCATGTAAATCACCTAACATTCTGCATTTATTGGAATCAATCAGCAAAAATATCCTTTCTATACAATTTTACAAGATTTTTTATCTCTTGTCTACTTTCTTTTACAATTATTTTTTTTCCTGTGGTCAATGTGATGACCGTGTCCGGCGTTTCCTCCACAACCTCAAACAGATGCGGGTTCACCAATATTTTTACCCCGTTAATTTTCGTCACTTCTATCATATCTATTCCCTCACCCTCGTATGACTATCCCTCCCCGTCATATGCCGATATTTAAAAAAAACAAAACATCCGCATCCAAAATCAATCACCTGTTCCCTATCCCCTCGCCCGAATCTTCCCCGGGACTTGCGCTCCGCGAAATTTACGCCGTTTTCACAGACAAAATTGCGCTTCGCAGGCTTCCGTTATCTTGAAGCACATATGGGGACAGCACCCTGCCCCCATAGTATAACACATTTCCAGCTGCAATGCGAGTAAAATTATCTCTTTAAATTAGTTAATTCTTCCAAAAGCGTATCGGAGACGGTAATAATACGGCTGTTGGCTTGGAAACCTCGCTGGGTGGTAATCATTTCGGTAAATTCCGAAGACAGATCCACATTACTCATCTCCAGCTGTCCGGTGGACATGGAATCGCCGCTTGCGGTGATATCCACGCCGATGCCGTCGAACTCGCCGGAGTTCAGCGTCGATGTATACAGGTTATCCGCCAGCTTCTCCAGACCGGAAGCATTGGCAAATCTGGCCGTGGCAATCTGTCCCAGCAGTTTTGTCATGCCGTTGTCATAGCTTGCGTAGATCATACCGTTCTGCTGGATGGATACTCCGGTCATCTCGCCCAGCCGACGGCCCGAACCCTGTCCCAGCCTGTCGTCCTCATTGCTGCCCTTGTTTGCGCCGATGGTGGAGGTTCCCTTATTGTCCCACATGCCGGTCTCCGACAAGTCCAGCGTGATATTATTGAAATTGCCGTCTCCCACGCCTGCCAGATTCAAAGTTACCGTGGTCTGGGTTGCCAGCCCGTCTATTCCTGCAAAATTACCGTTCTTTGCGTCAAAGCGTACTTCATAGCCCTGAAAGCTTCGGCCCGTCATGGTTGCGGCCAGAACGTTGGGTTCGGTCGGATCCGGAGCGGCAAAAATGGAGTTCAGATTGGGAGCCGCGGCGCCCGCCGCATTGTTTACGGTCGCCCCTCCCTGTCTCAACAGCATCTGCTCCACTGTCCATTCAACGCCGTTGCCGTCCGTGTAAACCTGATTCAGGAAGCCGTCCACATCTCCCGGATAGCCATACGCCGCGGCAACTTTTTCCAGCTGTTCCTCCACAGTGGCGGTAACGGGCGGCGTTGCCGTAGCGTCTATGGTGATTACCTCGTCCCTTGCCCTGAATACATTATTATCTATGAGCTGAGTCAAATCAACAAGATTATTGGGAGGAGTCTGGGTATCCTGAAGAATCGACCCGTTACCTCCGTTGTTCCATCCATAATTTCCCAGATTAAAGCCCATCGACTTGGGTTCCTGATCTACAATCTTCTTATTCGTCCCGCCGAACACGCCCTCCATTCCGGGTACTTCCACGCCTTCCGAGTCGATCACCTTGTCAAGCTCCAAGCTGTAGATATGATCGTCCGAGGACTGCCTGAATACAAATTTTGCCGTGTAGCTGTAGCCGAGCGAATCATAAAATTCAAAGTTGACCACCCTGCCGTTTGCGCTCGTCACTTCCGTGTCATGCCTGTCGATGATGCCGGACATATATCCTTCCGAAGTAGCCTCGGGGGGATAGGTCATATTGGCTGCGCTCATGATGCGCAGAGCCGACACGGTATCCTTCTTGATGCTTCCCGTTTCCGGATCCACCTGCCATCCCATGACATTATATCCAAGGCTGGTCATTGCCAAGTTGCCCGCTCCGTCCACATAGAACGAACCGTCCCTTGTAAAATAATTCGAGCTGCCGTCGCTGACAACGAAGAAATTCTCTCCGTTAATCATAACGTCGAAAGGATTTCCCGTAGACTGACTGGAGCCCTGACCCGTAATGTTAAGATTAATGGCGCCGGCTCTTACGCCCAGACCAATCTGTCTCGCGTTGACGCCGCCCGTACCCGTGGCCGCGTTTGCGCCGCTGGCTCTCTGGGTGGTCTGGCTCATCAATGCGGTGAAGGTGATGGAGCTTGATTTATATGCCGTTGTGTTGACGTTGGCAATATTGTTGCCGATGACGTCCATCTTGGTCTGATGTGTCCTAAGACCTGACACGCCAGAAAAAAGTGATCTCATCATAGTATTTGTTCCTCCTATTAAAACCGGAAACAGCTGCCCCGCTCTGTCATTCGCGGAGCAATAACCTCCTAAAGGTCCGGTTATATGATAACTGCTCCATTGATATTGGTAAATATGTTTCCGTCCGTCTCTGTGCTGTCCATTGCGGTGACGACCGTTCGGTTAGGTATATTCACGATAAACGCCAGCTCATCCACTATCACCAGCGAATCACGGATACCTTTCTGGCCCGCCTTCTTCGTTCCCGTCTCCAGCCGTTCCAGCTGACTGTCGCTCAGCTCAATATTGCGATCCGCCAGTCTGCCCATGGCATGCTTCGAGAATTTAAGGCCGCCCGTGCCCTGCAGCTCCTTCTGCCTCAGCAGTTCCTGAAAGGAAAGACCATCCGTAGTCCCCAAGGGATCCCGAACCTGCGTTTTCTGAGTCTTGCCCAGATACTGATCCGACAACTGTGCAATGGAAATGTATCCATTGTTTTGAATGTTCATCCCTGCAAGCTCCTTCTTTCTTCCTTATTTTGTTTTACGGCATTTGCGTCGTCCTTCGGCTTACGGGGCCGGATTTGGCGTGCTTCCTGCTCCCTCCGTGTCGGTATCTTCACCGCCGGATTCCTCTCCGCCCTCGGAAGGCTTATCGTTCTTATCCGCTCCTTCCGCGTTGTTGCGAACTTCTTTCAGCCTCTCAACATATTCATTATACCTCTTAACCACATCCGATGCAAGGAAACTCTTCTCATAATCCGTCATTTCTTCATAAGTCTTCTGCAGCTTATCAATGGTCTCGGCATTGGACAGATCGATTGCAGTTACCTTAGGAAGCTTATTCAGCGTCTCAACGAACTCCGTCGCCTTGTCATAAGCCGCCTTGTACTCTGCATCCACCACCGTATCCAAATCATCCAGAGAATACAATTCCTCATTGATGGCCAGATAGGCTTTGCCGGCCTCAAAGACAACATAATCCACCTTGCCGTAAATATACTTGGGATCTCCCGAAGATGAGACTGTCTTCACATAGACGTTCTCTCCCACTAAGGAAGACGCCCTCGACAATTCGCTGGTCGATGCCAGATTCTGCATCTGCTCCACCTGCGAGAACTGCGCATACTGCGCCACAAATTCTGTGTTGGACGTCGGCTCCAAGGGATCCTGATACTGCATCTGAGCCACCAGAAGCTGTAAAAACGCGTCCTTATCCATGCCGTTCTTGGTACTATGGGCTTTCTTTAACGAATTTTGAGATTCTGTTTCCACGACTTTCCCGTCTTCTACGGGCGCCACTAAACTCATACACATACTCCTTTCTTTTCATCAATACTACGCTGATTATCCTGCGGGATACGGCCTCATAAAACGCCTTGACAGCATTTATGCCGTATAATCCACCGTACTTCCGCTGGCCGCCATCATCTCCGCCGCCAGAGCGTCTTCCTCTTCCATAGCTTCCATCACAAGAGAATCGTTTAAGTTAATCCTTCTGGTACGGTTCCGCTTCTCCGGTTCCTGCTGGTTCCTGCCCCGGCCCTGCTCCAGATTCTGCTCGAATTCATGAGTCTGAACGGTCACTTCAATGGCTTCCACCTTAATGCCCTGTTCCTCAAACTGTTCCTGCAGCTGTACCATCTGACTTTCCAGCGCCGTTTTCACCGCCTCGTTCTGAGTGATAAAATGTGCCGTCAGCACCCCTGCGCCGGAATCAATCCGCACTTGAAGGGTTCCAAGGCTGGCCGGATGAAGCTGCATTTCAAGACTTGTGGTATCGGCGCTTAACTGAAGCTTCATGTAATCCATAATCTGGCCCATGATCCCCTTGGTATCCGCCGTCCATCCGCTGCTCTGCAGTACGCTCTGGGCCTGCCCGATTTCCGGCTGGAACTGTCCTTCCCGCATATCCTGCACGAACAAGTGATTGTGTGCTTCCCCGTCAAATTTCTCGGAAGACTGCTTTCCTTCGCCCTCCGCCTGATCTGAGTGCTCCTCTGTCCGGCCGTCCGTCCGGGCCTGCTCATCCGAGACTCCCTGACCTGCCTGCGTCACATCCTCGGCCATGCCTGCGGATATTCCTGTCTGCTTTGTATCTGCCGCCGCAGATTCCGTCCCCGCGGTTTCACCCATATCTGTGGAAACCGTTATTTCCTCCGCGCCCGTTCCGCTGACGGAAATTTTCTCCAAAAGGCTCTCCAGCCCGTCAGGTTCTACGGCCAGTTCCGCCGCACTTTCCTCTAATACGCCGTTTAACTGATCCATCAGCATTCGGTAATTGCCGTAAAGCGCTTCGTCCGTAATCAGTGCGTACATATCCTCCGCGCCGCCCAGCTTAAGCAGAAGCCCTCCAAGAGCGTCCGCATTCAGCACATCCGTCTGCTTCATTCCCAATGCGTCCATGGCGGCCTGCAGCTCTTCCATGGTAACGCCGAAAGCGTCCGCAATCTGCTGCATTAATTTCAAAGCCGCAGAACCAAGCACCTCCATCGCCTGCTCCAGTTCTTCTTCGGTCAGTTCCTCCGGCCGGCTCTCCGCATTCTCCGAAACATTGGATATTTCCTTTGTTTCACCGGAATTTTCGGCAGTCTCCTCATTCTGAACGGAATTTTCCTCGTTCTGCACCGACTGTCCGCCCTGCGCCTTCACGGATTCTCCCTCTCGGGCACTCGTGTTTAGATCCGCCTTTTCCGGCGCTTTTGCAAAACTGTCGGAAGCCGGACTGCCCTGAGCGCCTTTATTCATCTGATTATCCCAGACTTTCTGAAATCCGCCCGTTCCTATAACGCCGCTTCCGGCGTTCCTGCCCGCCTGAGCCGCCGCCAGATTCGCCAGCACCGCCCCTGAATCTCTTACAGGTGTACTCGTCATTTCCAAACCTCCTTTCTCATGCAACAGATAAACTCGCTTGGCAAGCTTCCTATCGTCATGAATGATATTTATAGAATTCTCGCTGTATGCGGATTCTATCGTCACAAACCGGGCGCCTGAAAAATGCCCCCTTATATATCGGATAAAATCATTTCCCCCTTAAGACTCGGGGTCCATCATCTTTGTAAGCTTTGCCGCCGTCTCCACATTCATGGCCGCAAGAATCTTCCCTCTTGACTCGGTGTCCATGCTTTTCAAAATTTTTGCCACCAGACTGAGCTCGTTTGTCATGGAGTCAAAAATTTTCGCCGCCTCCTTGGGCTTCATTTCCGCATAAGCCTGCGCGTAAGCCTGCACTTCCGCGCTCGCCTGCTCCTGAATCAGAACCTGCCTGTAAAGGTATTCCGCCGTCGTGCGGTCTATGGATTCAAAATATTTCTTAAACTCATCAGCCCCCAGCTCAGTCACAATGTCTTCGTAAAACTCTGTCTTGATTCGCTGGAATTCCTGCTGCTTCTGCTCAAATTCTCTCAGGCGCAGCACCTCCGCCTTCAGAATTTCTATGTCGGAATCCTTGGCATTGGAAGCGTTCTGAGCCCGTTCCAATTCCAGCTCCAGCTGTTTGATATAGGCCGCCGTCTCATCCGAATTGGATGTGACGCTGTCATTGTCCGGTTCGGCGGGACTTGTGATGGATACTCCGGGCAGAATCTTGTTCAGCACCGGAACGTCCTTCAAAATCGGCGTCAGCACGCCGCTTCCGAAGCCTCCGATATCCAGCTTCACCACAACGCAGATCACTGCCAGCCACAAAATCACAATCAGCAGCGTGGCCAAAAAGGTGACAACGCCGTTTCCGCCGTCTTCTCCCAAGGCCTCCTCCTGTTTCGCAATCTCGGCCGCCCTGCGTTTCGCCTCCCTGCGCTGCTCCTTCTGCTCCTTTTTTAACTGTTTCTTTTCCTCTTTTAATTTTGCTTTTTCCTGTTCTGCCGCATTGGCATCCAATGTCATTTCTTTTGCCATAGTCTTCTCCTAAACGGGCATCTTTTCCTCGCTTCTGCGCTGTCCATAGGTATAACTGGTCAACTGATCTATTTCCTTGCTCTCCTGCCGCTTTTCTTCCATGAGAAACGCCTGAAATGCCTTCTCCTTCAGCGTCTCGTGAGTCTTGCGCTCCATCATAACCGTTGTAAGACGTTCTCTGGCCTCTTCCAGATTCTTTTCCGCAATCTCCACACGCTTCTTCTGCAGCAGTATATAATCATCCATACAGAGAATTGCCGCCCTGTTTTCTTCAATTTTCCTGAGATTCAGCGTTCCTGCCCGAAGCGCCTTCGCTTCTTTCTCATATCCGCTTTTCCTGTCGAAAAGCTGCTGCAGTCTCTCTTCCTCCGCGTCCAAAGCCGCCCTTGCCGCCGAGAATTCCTGCTTTGCAAGAGTTTCCATCTTCATTTTGATATTCAGGATACTCTGCATGGAATATCGAAATCTCGCCATCTATGGCCACCTCCCTCAAGAAGCCGTCATGACAAGCCCCTACGCAAACAGCTTTTCCAGCATGGCCACACTGTCGTTGAAGCTGAATTTCTCATCCACGTTCTGACATAGGTACTTATTCACCGCATCAATCTTGGAAATCGCATAATCAATGGAGGGATTGCTTCCGCTTTTGTATGCGCCGATATTGATTAAATCCTCCGCCTCATTATAGGTGGCAAGAACCGTTTTCAGCTTACCCGCCGCCTGCTTATGCTCCTTATCCGCTATCTGGCTCATACATCTGGAAATACTCTGCAGAATATCGATAGCGGGATAATGATTCTTATGCCCCAGCTTCCTATCCAACATAATATGACCGTCAAGAATACTTCGTGCGGTATCCGTGATAGGTTCGTTAAAATCATCTCCGTCCACCAGCACCGTATATAAACCTGTAATGGAACCCTTTGCGGCGCATCCCGCCCGCTCAAGAAGCTTCGGCATTTCCGAATATACGCTGGGCGGATATCCCCTTGTCACGGGAGGTTCGCCGCTGGCAAGCCCGATTTCCCGCTGGGCCATGGAAAAACGTGTCAGGGAATCCATCATGAGAAGCACATCCTTCCCCTGATCCCTGAAATATTCCGCAATGGCCGTAGCCGTTTTCGCCGCCTTATTTCTCTCCAGCGCCGGCCTGTCGGAAGTCGCCACCACCACCACGGAACGCTTCATGCCTTCCGTTCCTAAGTCGCGTTCGATAAATTCCCGCACTTCCCTGCCGCGCTCCCCAATCAGGGCAATCACATTGATATCCGCTTTGGTATTTCTGGCGAACATACCCATAAGAGTGGATTTCCCCACCCCCGATCCGGCAAAGATGCCGATACGCTGTCCCTTGCCCACGGTAATCAGTCCGTCCACCGCCTTTACGCCCAGCGGCAGAACCTCGTCAATAATCCTCCTGCTCATGGGATCCGGCGGCGGGGCCTCCACCAGATACGGCACGCCGTCAAAGCTTGTGCCGTCAACCGGATGTCCCAGACCGTTCAAGGTCTTTCCCAGCAGCGCGCTGCTGACCGATACCTGAAGGGGAAGGCTTGTGTTCTCCACAATACATCCCAAGCCGATGCCGTCAACGGAATCATAGGGCATCAATAAGGTCTTCTTATTCTTAAATCCGACCACCTCCGCCTTGATGGCAGGCCTCTCCTCCTCCCCTTCCGGCGTGATCTCGCAGATATCTCCCAGCTTTGCGTCCGGACCGGAGGACTCAATGGTAAGCCCTACCACATTGACTACCTTGCCCTTCTTCTTATAAAAAGTCTGTTCCGCTATTCTATTATATTTTGAAAAATCCACCTGCAGCGTCCGCAAACCATTCAACCTCCCGGAAAGCCCGCACCTGCCAACATTATCGTTCCGTTTTCGACCAAGACAGCAGCTGCAGCCTGCGTTTCAGCTCCGACATCTGGGTATCCAGCCCGCAGTCATAAATGCCGCCTTCTGTTTCAATGGTACATTGATTTTTCTCCAAAGCGGCGTCCTCCACCACATCCACATTGCAGTTTCCCGACACAACCCCTGACAGCATCTGCTTCTTCTGCATATTCACATAGGGATAATCTTCTTTGGAAACATGAATCATAAAATCATGGCTGCCTTCGAGCCTGCGTATGGCGGAAGCAATCAAATGAACCAATATCTCCCGGTAAGACCCCAGCTCCACATGAAAAATATGCTCATAAATCCCCGTGATCGTATCGATAAACTGAGGCTCCAGCACATCGATCTGCTGTTGATACTCGGCTTCCAGCCGACGTGCCGTCTCCTGAAACTCCCGCTCCTTCGCTTCCAGCTCCGCTCTCGCTCTGGCGGCGCCTTCTTCATATCCCTGCTGTCTCGCCTGCGCCAGAATCTCGTTCTTCTCAATTTCGGCCCGTGCGGCCGCGTCCTCGCGGATACGCATGGCCTGAATCTGCGCGTCGTTCAAGACCGCCTGCGCCTCGCTCTTTGCCTGTTCCATCAGCGCGTCCATGTCCTCCTTCGCCTTGATGACATTGCCCGCGCCTTCTTCCACAGAGATATCCAGCGTCTCCGCCCCAAGGCCGGATACGAACCCTTCGGGCGACAGCTGGCCAATGCGCTTGCGTATCAGCGCATTGTTGTCGATAACCCTCTTTTCCTCTTCCTTCGGATACACCATAAAGCTTTGTTTTACCAGATTTCTAGACAACAATCTCGTCACCTCCGCCTCTGGAAATTACAATTTCACCGGTATCCTCAAGCTTTCTTATCACATTGACAATCTTCTGCTGGGCTTCCTCCACGTCTTTCATACGCACAGGTCCCATAAACTCCATATCTTCCTGAATCATAACCACCAGACGCTTGGACATGTTGTTGAAGATTGCGCCCTTCACATCGTCATTGGCAACCTTAAGCGCTATCGCCAGATCATTGTTATCCACCTCACGCAGCACACGCTGAATCGCCCTGTCGTCCAGAAGCAGGATATCCTCGAACACGAACATCTTCTTTCTGATCTCGTCCGCCAATTCCGGCTCGTCGATTTCCAAGGTCTCCATAATATGACGCTCCGTGCCTCGATCCACCGTATTCAATATCTCCACCACCGCGTCCACGCCGCCGATAATGGTGTAGTCCTGATTTACAAGGTTTGCCAGCTTAGCCTCAAGCACCTTTTCCACCTCCTTGATCACATCAGGGCTGGTGCGGTCCATCACGGCGATACGCCTTGCCACATCCGCCTGTCTCTCAGGCGGCAGCGCCGAAATCACCAGCGCGGACTGGGCCGGCGCCAGATAGGAAAGAATCAGCGCAATGGTCTGAGGATGTTCGTCTTGAATAAAGTTGATAATCTGCGTAGCGTCCGTCTTGCGCACAAACTCAAAAGGCTTCACCTGCAAAGAGGCCGTCAGCTTGCCAATGACGTCCATAGCCTTCTCCGATCCCAGCGCCTTTTCCAGCAGATCCTTGGCATATCCGATGCCGCCCTCCGCAATATACTGCTGAGCCAGACATATCTCATAAAACTCGTTGATAACGTCCTCTTTCACCTGCGGGGTCACGCTTCTGGTATTGGCAATTTCAAGCGTCAGCTCCTCGATTTCTTCTTCTTTTAAATGTTTAAAAATACCTGCGGAACGCTCCGGGCCCAAGGATATCAAAAGGATTGCCGCCTTTTGAATCCCCCGGATGCCTTCCTCCTTTGCCGAACTCCTCGCCATGTATGTACCTCTCTTTTAACCCCAATCCTCATTTAACCAGTTGCGCAGCAGATTTGCCGCCGCTTCGGGATTCTCATCCACAAATTTCTCTATCAGCTTGCGTGTCTCGGATTTCGCCTCCACATCAATATCTTCCATCGGCTCCGTTGTAGACTGAAGCATACCTTCCACCGACAAATCTTCTTCCTCCTCCGTCTGCTTTCTGGAACCCATGCTGCGAAGCAGCACAAATCCAAGCAGGCCCAGAATCAGCACGATCATCACAATGCTGAAAATATCCGTCAAGCCGATGTTCATTCTCTCCCTGTCGATAAAAATAGGAGATTCATATGCAAGAATGACAATATTATTCCGGGCGATGCCGGTGGCCATTGCAGCCAGCTCATAATACTCATCCTCCACCGTCATCCTGACGTCCGCGCGGTTTTCTTCCTTAAACTGCTCCCATGTCATGCCGCCGTCCAAAAGTCCCTGACTTCTCACGGTCTCCTCGTTGTACTCGCGATATGTAACCATGGTAATGGCCATGGAAGAAGTGGAATAGTCAACCACTCCCGGCGGAATGTTCACACTGCTGTCTGCGATATTGGGCAGAAAATCCCTTGACACCTCCGTCTGAGAAGTCTCGCTGCTGCTATAGTCCGGATTCATGGTATCGGTCAAATCTCCCCCGTTGGAATCCGTTCCCGGTATGCCCGCCACCCCGTTGGTGGAAGAAGATTCCAAAATACTCTCATGAGATTTCATGCCGTCGGTCATTCCGTCGGGAGCGGAATATTCCCTGATTTTATTCTGGTACTCGGCAAAATCCATTTCAAGATGGGTCCGCACCTCAATCGACTGGAACTGCCCCGTACCGTACAGCACCCTCTTGGTCTGATTCTCCACTCTGTTTGACTCCTGCTCCCGCAGCTCCTGAAGAGAATTGGCAATGCCGCCGTATGCGTAATCATCCCCTCCGGCGAACAGAAGATTTCCGTCGTAATCCATTATCGTTATATTCGATGTGGTGGAATTCCCCAAGACAGTGGCGGCCGATCTTGCAACCGCCGCCGCTTGGGCGGGCGTACAGGTTTCGGACAGATTCAGCTGAATATACGCCGATGACTCTTCCTTCTGCTGCTGCGCCCATAAAGTGCCGCTCTGATCCGCCAGAGTCACCACAACCTTCGCATCTTTCACAAAAGACAGCGACTTAAACATGGACGCCATATAGTCTCCCATGTAAATCGCATAATTTTTCTGCAGCTGCCACGAGGTGGTGGACATGCCGCCGCTCAGATAATCCGACGGTTTAACGGCATCCGGAACATATCCTGCGGACGCCAGCGCATAGTTTGCCTGAGAAATCTGGCTGGTCAACACCTCGATTGTCAACAGGTTATCCGACTCCCTGTGGGTAATCTCCGCATCGTCCAAAATGCTGATTACCTCCGCCGCCTCCGCGCTGCTGTCAAAAGTCTTGAGGTGCGTGTATTGAGGTCTGGTGAAAGTATATACGATGATAACAAAAGTAAAAATCACAACCGCCGTAATCGCAACGATAATGGTTTTCTGCTTATTGGTAAACTTATTCCACCATTCCAGTATTTTTCCCGGTATCTCTTTCAGCTTGTCAGCCATGGTATTTCTCCCCTAGTCATTTCATATTTCGCCGCCGCTTATTTTACAGCCGGCAGCTTTATATATCTTCCCAAAGACCCGCCAGCGCTAAATCTGCATCTGCATAATCTGCTTATAGGCTTCCATCATCTTGTCGCGTATGGACACCGTATACTGCAGCGCCGCGGACGCCTTCTGCAGAGCAATGGACAAATCATGAGTTGTCTCCGTCTCGCCCAGCGCAAACTTTATTTTCTCGTCTTCCGCATCGGAAAAATACGCATTGGTAGTCTTTATATTATCAATCGCGGCATTCAAAAAGGAATCAAACAGAGTTCCCCGCGCTTTATTTCCCTCTTCGTCAAACGCTCCCGCCCTATCAATCTGAGATACATTCCCCATGGAAGTAAGCTGAAAAACTCCCGGGATTCCTGTAATTGGTGATAAATCCATGATAATCCTGCCTTCCTTGATTTTATTATATCGCTGTCAAATATATTAATAAAACTTAAAACAGACGACCGACTATGACACGCGCTTAAACAGCCTCAGCCCTTCATCAATTCCAATCCCTTCAGCGCAATCGCCTTGCTGGCGTTGAAGGCCGTAGAATTCGCCTCCCATGCCCGGCTGGCGTCTATCATATTGGTCATTTCGGTGATAATATTCACATTCGGCCCCGTCACATAGCCGTTCTCGTCCGCATCGGGGTGAGAGGGGTCATACACCATATTCATGGGCGTCTTATAATCTTCATACACGCCGGACACCTTGACGCCCTGTCCGGAATAACCGTGGCTGTAAGCCGCCTTCCCCAGCACATGGCTGAACGAAGTCTGGCCCCCTTTTTCCTCAAAAGTAACGATTTTCCTGCGATAAGGCGTGCCGTCCGCAGTGCGGGTCGTATTTGCGTTGGCCACATTTTCCGAGATAATATCCATGCGATATCTCTGCGCCGTCATTCCCGTTGCATTAATATTAAAAGCCGAAAACATTCCCATAACTCTACTCTCCATTCCAGCCGCCGCCCGCGGCAGTTTATTCCGCATTTGCCGTATTAACATAAGCTTGTTCCGCTCTCTTCACTACAGCGCCCATT
Organism: uncultured bacterium; assembly: GCA_948467735.1. Classification (GTDB taxonomy): domain Bacteria; phylum Bacillota; class Clostridia; order Lachnospirales; family Lachnospiraceae; genus Acetatifactor. Next base: position 51,660 of record CAOKFN010000017.1, on the reverse strand, counting down.
CATTACTTCATTGCCGTCTGAAGACTGTTGAATTCGTGATTGATGCTGTCTATCAATCCCTGATATTTCGTCTGGTTCTCCGCCAGCATAACCTCTTCCGTCTCTATGTCCACATTATTCTTATCCAGACGATAGGAATACGCCTCGAAATCCTTGAACACCCTCGGCGACAGACTGCTTTTGAGCGCGCCCGCCACCTTAAAATCCGTCGGTTTGTAGCGGCTGTTTCCCAAAGCCCTCTTCAGCACGGACTCAAACGCCACTTCCTGTCTCTTATAGCCCGGCGTGGTCGCATTGGTAATATTGTTGGAAATTGCCTGATGGCGAAGCCAGCCTGCATCCGCCGCTTTGTCCAGCAGGTCAACATAATTAAATACGCTTGACTGTAACATCTCCCTCTCCTTTCTCATCCCGATCCCGTTACCCTGACGTTCTGTCCCATCCCTTTGAGACCATATCTCATTTCTTTGAGGCTTTGTCTCATCCCTTTGAGATTCCTTCTCACCCGTCCGAGACCATATTCCCCCTCCCTCTGCCGCGTCAAAAATTCCTTCCGCCGCCTTCGCATCGGGACTGTTTTTCTACTCGCCTATTCTATGTAAAAGCCAAACTTCAGCAAAGCCCACCTCCACACTTTTCTATTATAGTGATTTTCCTCAAAAAAAACAATACATATTGTTGAATTTATCTAAAAAAATACATCATATAGTAAAAATTTCCTATGTTCATAAACGTATAAAGGGATTTATTGCCTCCAATAAATCCCTTTACGCAACGGCTCGTCACTGTTCCAAATCCTTTTGTCCACACTATATTATTTTATTCATCGCTGGCTCTGACGTTTCAGCTCCGCTATCTCGTCAAAGACCACATCGTTCAACACTTTAATATAAGTACCCTTCATTCCGGAAGAGCGGGACTCTATCACACCCGCGCTCTCAAATTTTCTCAAGGCATTGACAATCACGGAACGGGTAATCCCCACCCTGTCCGCAATCTTGCTGGCCACCAGAATCCCTTCCATGCCGTTCAATTCCTCGAAAATATGTGTGATGGCTTCCATCTCTGAAAAGGAAAGCGTGCTTATGGCGGACCTCACCACTTCAACCTTGCGTTTTTCCTCGGCGCTCTCCTCATTCACCGCCCGAAGCATCTCCAATCCCACCACGGTAGTGCCGTACTCGCATAAAATAATATCGTCAATATCATACTGTGTATCGCACTTATAAATAAATAAAGTTCCCAGCCGCTCGCCTGCAATCTCAATCGGGGTGATTATCGCCTGAAATTTCCTGATATCCTGACTTTCAAAGCCCAAGGTTTCCAGATTCACATTCTCCTTCGTGGAAAGCACCCCAAGAAGCCTCTCATTGAGCATGGCGTCGATAAATCCGCCCACGTTTTCATCCACCAGCTCGTTCAGAGAATCGACCTCCTCCGACTTTGCCACTCCCAGCACCTTACCCTTACGGCTGATTACCTGCACATTGGAATTAACAATTTCCCGCATCACTTCGCAAATGTCATTGAACACGACTTTGCTGGAATTGTTATTATGCAATAGCTTGCCGATCTTTCTGGTCTTATCAAGAAGCTGTACACTGCTCATACCTATTCCTCCGTCCTTTGTTACTCATACAAACCGCGGAGGCAGCCTCAGAAGCCGACTGCCGCGCACCCACTGTGCCCTTATTTAATTATTGCAGCGTAAACACTGCAGGATTAAATTTTCTTAATCATATCACAACTATATTTATATTACAATGTTTTAAAAGTTAATTTTATTGTTATTTATTGGACAATTCGGACAAAACGCTGCATCCGCACTGCTCCCCCATACATACCAGCTTGTTCCCCTTCATCAGCATGGGCGCGCCGCACTTGGGACAATTCTGCCCGGAAGGCTTCTGCCATACCATAAAATCGCAGTCCGGATTGTCAATGCACCCGTAATACTTCCTCCCCTTTTTGGTCTTTTTCAGCACGATATCCTTGCCGCATTTCGGACAGGGGACGCCTATTTTTTCATAATAAGGCTTGGTATTGCGGCATTCCGGGAATCCCGGACAGGCGAGGAAACGGCCGTGGGGCCCGTATTTGATCACCATCTGCCTGCCGCAGACCTCGCAGACCTCGTCGCTTACCTCGTCCGCAATGGTTACTTTCGCCAGTTCTTCCTCCGCCAGCTTCACGGCCTCGTCCAAATCAGGATAGAAATTGGCCACAATGGTCTTCCACTTGACGCTTCCCTCCTCCACGCCGTCCAAAAGCGCCTCCATATTGGCTGTAAAATTCACGTCCACAATGGTAGGAAACGCCTCTTTCATCATGCCGTTCACAACCTCGCCCAGCTCCGTCACATACAGATTCTTGTTTTCCTTCGTCACATATCGTCTGGCAAGAATCGTGGTAATGGTGGGCGCATAGGTACTGGGCCTCCCGATGCCCAGCTCCTCCAGCGCCCGCACCAGAGAAGCCTCCGTGTAATGGGCGGGGGGCTGCGTAAAATGCTGTTTCGGGTCAAACGATACAAACGTAAGCTCGCTGTCCTTATCCAGACCCACCTTCAAAGCATTTTCTTCCTCTTTGTCATCCTCCGCGCTGTACACCTTTAGGAATCCGTCGAACTTAAGAACCGACGCCGCCACGGTAAAAATATGATTCCCGCCCCGGATTTTTACCGTGGTAGTCTCATATTTGGCCGCACTCATGCGGCTTGCCGTAAACCTCTTCCAAATCAGTTGATAGAGGCGGAACAAATCTCTGGGCAGCTCCTCCTTCAGCGCGGCGGGAAGCCGGTTTAAGTCCGTGGGCCGGATGGCTTCATGGGCGTCCTGTATCTTCTGCCCGCTCTTTTTCCCTGCCGCCTGAGTCAGAAGATATTCCTTCCCATAATTTTGGTCGATAAATTTTGCCGCCATATCCTCCGCTTCCTCGGATACCCGGGTGGAATCGGTACGCAGATATGTGATAAGGCCCACCGTGCCCTCGCCCTTGATATCCACGCCCTCATATAGCTGCTGGGCAAGACGCATGGTCTTCTGGGTGGAAAAATTCAACGCCTTGCTGGCTTCCTGCTGAAGCGTGGAAGTCGTAAACGGCAGGGGCGGCTTCTTCAGGCGCTCTCCCCGCTTCACCTCCTCCACGGTGTACTTCGCGTCTTTCAGGGAAGCCATGACTGCCTCCGCCTGCTCCCTGCTGGCAATTTCCTGCTTTTTCTCCACTGTTCCGTAATATTTTGCGCAGACGGGCTTCTTTTCGCCCTTTATGTTCAAATTCACATCCAGCGTCCAATACTCCTCCGGAATAAAAGCGTTAATTTCATCCTCCCTGTCGCAGATAATGCGCAGAGCCACGGACTGGACACGTCCCGCACTCAATCCCCGCTTAATCTTCGCCCATAAGAGCGGCGATATCCTATACCCCACCATGCGGTCCAGCATTCGCCGCGCCTGCTGGGCGTCCACCAGATTCATATTAATCTCACGGGCATTTTTCAGAGATTCCTTCACCGCGTTTTTGGTGATTTCATTAAAAGTAATCCGGTAGACCTTTTTATCCTGCAGCTTTAACGCATACAAAAGATGCCATGAAATCGCTTCCCCCTCCCGGTCAGGGTCGGTCGCCAGATAAATTTTCTCGGCTTTTTTCACTTCCTTGCGAAGCCCCGCCAGAATATCTCCCTTTCCGCGGATTGTGATATATTTGGGCTCGTAGTCGTTGTCCACGTCAATCCCCAATGAACTTTTGGGAAGATCCCGGACATGCCCGTTGCTGGCCGCCACTTGATAATTCGATCCCAGAAACTTCTTAATTGTCTTCACTTTTGCAGGCGATTCCACAATCACTAGGTATTTTGCCACAATAATCCCCCCTTCGATTCCGATTTCAAATCTAAAAAGCCAATCGTGAAACAATATACACCAAAAAGCAGCGGGGCGCAAGTACTTTATAAAAATTTCAAAATCCGGCGCATCGTTTCTATTGCCGCTCCCTTCTTTCCAGCCGCCGCCCGGACCCCCGCTATGGTTCCCCCGCCGGGACAAAGCGCCCGCCCCGTCATATAGCCGGAACCGTCGCAGGCCGGAAATACGTCGCAGGGCGAAGCCTTACAGGACTTTCCTGCTCCGGCACATGCTGATTTGATTTATGCTGATTCATTCATGCTGATTTCATTCCTTCTATTTTTTCCCTGCCAATTATAATTTATTACAAATACTATGCAGGAAAACGGAAATGGTTATAAGCCGCCTGCTCAACGCCATTGTCTCCAAGCACGGTTTTCGCACAAAAAAAGAATCCTGAAATCCGGTATTACACTGATTTCAGGATTCTTTTTAGCAGCTGATAGGGGAATCGAACCCCTGTTTCCGCCGTGAGAGGGCGGCGTCTTAACCGCTTGACCAATCAGCCACAATTCAGTACCTCACTTGCGGTACTTGTATATAATACTACAGGTTATAAAAAAATGCAAGTACTTTTTACATTTTTTATATATTTTATTTTTGCAAAAATATATTGACAGATAAGTCATCCTATAGTAAAATGAATTTTGTTCTTACAACATAAATAAAGATACGCGATAGTGGCTCAGTTGGTAGAGCGCCACCTTGCCAAGGTGGAAATCGCGGGTTCGAGTCCCGTCTATCGCTCTGCTGAAAGAAAGCCGCAGATTCAATGATTTTTCAGTAAAATCAAGGGTCTGCGACTTTTTCTACTTCATTTTGATAAGCAGAATTAATACCATATTAAGCGTATTTATGAAAAATCTTGTCATGAAAAACCCCGCCAAACCCTGACCATGACCGCATCAAATCCCTCTGCATGATTCTTTGGCGCTTTTTAGTGCCGCCGTCCAAGATACCTGTTTATCCTCTCAAACGCTCTCAATAACGAATCGTAATACACAGTCTCATATTCCTTCTGGAGCCGCCTGTATTCCTCCATAAGCGCGTCATACTTCGCTCATCTCATATAGCGCGGCTTCGGGATATGCCATAAGTCCTGTATGGGGATATCGGGGTAATCCAGCTCCCAGTCAGCATACTGCAGCTTATTCACCACAAGATTTCGCTCTTCCCGAAGGATGAGTGGACGAACCATTCACCATCTGGAGCGAGTGAAGCACCATTCCTCATCTGGGAGGAACAGGGGGGTAACGCAATTTTGCGCCCAATCCAACAATGGCTCCGGGAACAGCATCCCCACAAGCGGGCACGGCAGAACGCCGACCCCCTAGCAAATGGAATTTTGAGCACTCCGATTTGAAATACGATTGCTCATTCCAAACGTGGAAAGTTGGCTTTAGAAGCTTTTGAAAATACACTCAACACAATCTTTCCGCATTTCAAATGCGGCTTGTTTTTCCGATTTTAAATCGGGGAATTACTGCACCATGACAATATAATATGCTTAACCGGGCAGCCGGGAGGGCGTGCAGCCATTCCGTTCCGAGTTCTGCGGAAAGGAGTGGTGCTTATGACTACATATGAGGAATTGATGGTTATACTGACAATCGGACTTTTGATTGCTGCAATTCTGAATTTGAAAAATAAGTAAGCCGCCCTGCTCTCCGGTAAAGAATAGGCGGCTCACTTAGCGTTATAATTCGCCGGGACGGATAGGCTCAATCTATCTTCCGGCTGTCCTGTTAAATATATTATATGCCATATGCACGAATTTTTCAACCATAATTTGTCATGGAATCACGGAACCATTGAATTTACTGCGCTTTATGGACATAAGCTCAATGGTTCGAGTCCCGTCTATCGCTCTAATAAAATTTCGTGTTATGCAGGTTTGAGGTTATGCAGAGTAAAAGCAGGCAATGTTGAGTTGACTGCTTTTTATTTTTACCGTATGGCATCCCTTACCGGGCTTTGGCTTCGGGATGCCGTCCATGTAATTCCCAATTATTAAATCCTCATACTGCACGGAGCTTAATCGGCAGTCAATCCGTTTAAGCAAATCCGGAAATTATCAAAAACACTGCCGCTGATTTCGTCCTGAAAGGAATCAAGGTTTTAAACAGCTCGTCCTCAAAGTAATACACATAGACCAGCTCCGTCATGGGGTTCACAATCCAGTATTCCCGAACTCCTGCGTCCGCGTACAGGTTCAGTTTGCGGATATAATCATGTCCTGAATTGCCGGGGGACACAATTTCAACGACCCAGTCCGGCGCGCCCAAGCAGCCGCGATCGGTGAGCTTGCTCTTATCGCAGATGACAGAAATATCCGGTTCCACCAAGGTATCCCTCTCATGAAACAGCTTGACGGCAACCGGAGCGGGATAGACCTCGCAGGCGCCGCCATATCATAAAATTGTCCGTCAATTAATTCTGCCCGAACATTATCAGGAAGGTTGTAATAATCTTCTTCCGTATACAATTTTTGTTGTGCTAATGCCATAATTCTGCTCCTTTTGACAGACAGATCATTTTGTTTTTTATGATGTTATTCTCCAAACAGGTTCTTCACAGTCAATAATTATCGCCCGCTCCCTTCCGATTAATCATTACCCCCGGCGTCCACAAAGTCAATATCAAGCGCTTAATTATGGGCAGCACAGCCTGCTTGGCTCGCCGCCCGCGGAAATAAAGATATCATGCCCGATACTCTCTCCACACGGAATCCATCGGCGGCAGCTTTCTCCCCAAAGGAAACTCGCCTCCTCCTTCTTTTAGATTCTCCTCTTTAGAAAGCCCTCCCTCTTCGGCAGCCCCTCCTTCCACGGGAACCCCTTCCCTCAGCAGGCATATCCTGTCAAAGCGAAGGCCGGGAGCTTTTGCGTAAATCGTCAGCAGATGTTCTCCCTTCGACAATTCCACGCTCCCCACAGGCACATAGCGATATATCTGTTCCGCCTCATAACGCCACAGACATCCTCCATGATAGAGTTCCTCTTTCGAGAGTTCCTTTTGATCCAAGCCCGCACTGAAATAAGACTCTTCTTTTCTGCCAAATCTGGCAAGCATCCAGATAGTGTACCCGCCGCCTTCACATGTAAAGCGATAGTTCAATGAAGGCGGAACACAACAAGCTTCTCCGCTCCCTTCCGTTTTGTCCCAAGTTCTGATATACATGGCGATGCCGCTGCGGCCGTAGGATTCGCTGGCACAGTGCTCCCAGCCCTCCCCCGCCGTGTAGGCATGGGGACTTTGGGCAAGCGCCGCCCCGCAGTCAATACAGACACAGCCCTCCCGCTCCCGAAAACCGTCCCTTCCCGACTGTAAAATCCACTCCGGCTCCACCGGCGCCCCATAAGCGCCGTCCTGCCTGATCAAATCCGTTACCGCCAGCGTGTCTTTTTCCTTTTCCGGACAGGCATATTCCACGGCTCTCGGCAGCAGAGGAATCCTTCCGTAAAAATCCTCCGCAAACTTTTCAGCGTCAAATTCAGCCGGAAGCGCCTGACATCCCAAAACGCCGGCATAATTATTTTCCCTGCGCTCCTTGGTATAAACGACAAATCTGGTAAACGCAAAATATTTATCCACTGCATGGAAAGAAATGGTATGCTCTCCCGCCGTCAAATAGGGCAGTTTTAAGTACAGTCTGTCCACATTATCGCGCACGTTCTCCCGCCATCGCCCTCTGTGTTCATCGTTTGCCTCCGTCTCCACGATTTTCACGGGCCCGTCGTCCACAGACACGCCGATTCTAATCCGTCCGGTGGAATTCAGGGACGGGAAACGATGAATTTCCAGCAGAAATTCTCCCTCCGTGATAAAAACAGCCCGATATCGCAGAGGCGCGCCCGCGCTCCGAAAACGCTCTTCGGCGCAAGCTGCAGCACGGTCTTCCATATAATTCCCGCGGCTGTCCTTCCCCTCTTCGAGACCTTCCGCCGCACAGCATTCCATAAGACTGCCGCAGCCCCTGCCAAGCCTCTTGATTTTCTTAAAACAAGGCGACTGGGCCGTATCGGCTTCCACCGCCGTCATGCCGTCGTCCTCCACGGGAATGCGGCTCCCGGCGCTCTCCGCAGCACGCCTCGGCCCCGCAGCGCTCCCCGGCCCTGCGGCACAGGGCTTCCTAAGACTTCCCTCTATTTCCGCAGCATCCTGCCGTGCTGCGTCCGCCTCTGCCCCGGCAATATTCTGCGCTGCCCCGCCGCATACCGCCAAAATATACACCGGAACCTCCACACGGCTTCCAGTCCGTTTCTCCGTTATCGTAATGACGCCCTGCCGATTCTCTCCCACATTCTTGGGCCAAATCAAAATACGGCGCTCCGTCTCCACAATCCCTTCCGTCTGCGACAGTCCTATCCATTCCGGCGCTTCCAGCGCAAATTCGATACCGCCCCTTCCGGCATTGCCGACCTCCAGCCATTTTACCTTCCATCCGGTAAAGGTCAGCGCTCCTTCCCTCGCCGCCCCGCCTGCATACAGCGGCTCCTCCCGGTTCCAAAGCGTCACCACCAGCCCCGTATCTCCCAAGTTCAGAGGCGGCGTGCATACCGGCATCATCGCCGCCCGCGGAGGCGGGAATCCCTCCGGGTCAAGAATATGATTCCATTTTCCGTCAAGCATCTTTTGGTTATAATACACCAGCATCCGCCTGCGGGCGTCCTCCAGCGCACGGACTTTCCGCACATAAGCGCCCGCAGCCTGCATTTTGCCCTGATGATACATCAAGGTGCTCCTGTCCCCGTAATAATAGGCCAGATTGGTAAAATACGCCGCATGAATCCGCATCAGCACCAGCTGGAAAAAAGCCGCTTTCTCCTCCTCGGGCAGACCGGCATATAACCGATTGCCCCGCGCAAATAAATCCTCATAGACATGAATCCTCACCACGGCCTCATCCCCATACGCCGTCTGGGAAAAGGCCCCGTAGTCCATCATTTCCAGCTTGCGCACATTGGTAAGCTGTGAAAAATCATTTAATATCGCCGCCGTTTCTTTTCCGATACCCCCGGAAAAATTGCGGTTAATCCAATTCTCCACATAGACGTCCACGTCCTCCGTCAAGAACTTTTCTGATTCCCCAAAAGCCGACTCCCCGCCTGCTTCTGAAGTATTATTTTTTTCTATGCCATTACCTTTGCGGATATTCTTGCCGATATCCCAGCCCAATCTCAGGAAGAATTCTATTTCCTGCTCCAGAGGCTTCATAGCTCCCGTGTTAATCACCCATAATTTGCGCACGCCCTCCGCATACGCCTTCCGCAGTTCATTGGCGGTGTGCGCCAGCGGGATGGAGCAGAGAAACACATAGGACATGCCCGGCGGCGCCCAATAGGAATTATGGTAATAAATTCCGTTCCCTCCTCTGCGCTTCTTCTCTTTTTCGGAAGGATAACGGCGGATATAACCGTAATTATCATTTGCCCAGACCAGAGTGATATCCTCGGGAACCTCCAGCCCCCCGTCGTACAGGGGCAGCACCTCCTTATAAGGAATAAAGGTCATCATGGTATCCCGCCCCAGCGTCTCCTTAAGAATTTTCTGCTGATCCTCCATCACCTGCTGCAGCAGTCCGATTTTCGCCGCCTTCAGTTCCTCCCCGGCCAGCCCCTTAAGGCTTCCCGTCTCAAAGCCGGAATCATGAATGCCCCGCATTCCCAAGGTATAGCATACCTCGAAGTCTTTGTTCTGCTCCACGCTCTCCCGCCAGTATTCCTGCAGAATCTCACGATTCCTTCCCGGCAGGGAATAATCATACCTTGCGCCCTCATAGCCCTTCTTCGCAAGCCACGGTCTCCACTCCCGATTATTGGAGCGCATCAGCATGTCGCAGTGAGAAGTTCCCACCACAATCCCCATCCGCTCCGCCAGCGCGCCGTTCTCCCTTTTCATATTAAAAGAATTCACATGCATGGCAGGCCAGATATAATTTGCCTTCAGGCGCAGCAACAGTTCAAAAACCTTCTCATAGGTTCCGACCCCGATGGATTCCTCCCCCATATGGCTTTTGGCCCACGCCTCCAGCTCTTCCTCATCGTTGATAAAAATCCCCCTGTATTCCACCGAGGGATGATCGCAATACTCATAGCCCTCCGGAATCAGGTACTCCTCCTTTTTCTTTACCGGCACATCCGCCCAGAAATACCAAGGAGACACTCCCATGCGTTCGCATACTTCATAGACGCCGTAAATCGTACCCCGCCTGTCCGTGCCCGTGATATATAGAATTCCCTCCCTCACGCACAGACTATACGCCTCCCTGCGAAGCCCTCCGTTATCCTCCCAAAGCTCCCCGCTATAGGCGGACAAAACGCCGTTTTCTCCCCTCACATTGCCAGCCGGCAGGCTTTCACATTCCGCTCTCCGGCCATCCGACGCGCAGTCACGTTCCTCCCTGCACCCGTCCGGCGCGCAGTCACATTCCGCTCTCCGGCCATCCGACGCACAGCCACGTTCCGCTCCCCGCCCGTCCGACGCACAGTCACGTTCCTCTCCCCGCCCGTCCGACGCGCCTTTCCGCCCATGCTCCCCCGGCCTCTCCTGCCCTTTTTTCAACGTCCGGATTCGGATTCCCGCGGCCCCCGTCTTCTCGCCGCACAGTATCCCTTTCCCGAATACCTTTTCCAAATCCGCCTTTAAATTTTCCGCCGCAAGCCTTACCGCTTCCGGCTCCGCATCTCCCAGCTCCACAAAACACGGACGTCCTTTTCCTATCAAAAAATCCATCCCCGCGCCTCCCTTTCCCAACTCTCGCCCCTCTTTACGTGAACCGCCCAAAACTCTGTGATACTTCCGTTTACCCCTGCCCCCAATTTACGCCCGCCTTCTATCGATACTCCTCCGTCACAGTCACCGCCTCCAGCCTGCATGCCCTGCCCTCCGTCATTTCCGGCCATTTCTCGAGAAATACCGCCGTATCCTTTCTCAGCGCATGGATTTTCACCACAAGCTTCTCCGGAAATCCAAAATAGCCAAGGCTCAAAGGCACCTGCTGCCCGGTGTAAAAATGATCGTTGATTTTCTCCTCCCCGCAGAAAATCTCCATGCTAAATCCCGCATATGTAAGCCAAAGCAGAGTATCTCTGCCGGACGCCCTGTCCCCTCTGTTTCCTTCAGGATAAGACACCTCAATTTCATACACCGCTTCTTCCTCATCCCCAGATACTCTGCGAAATACCGCATCCGCAGTCCGGACGTCCAGCCTGCGTTCATATACGCCAAAAATCCCCTCCCCGCCCGTCTTTACAAATCCTTCCGGCATTTCGGAGAGCTCGGGATACACAAGAATCCGTGTATGGGCCGGACCCGTAACCGCCAGCTTTCCCTCCTGCTCCCACACATAATTATCACTGAGCACCAGATAATCCCTGTCCAATGTCACCTTCCAAGCATTCAGCGCCTGCTCTCTGGTCAAATGCAGAATCTTCGCCTCACGCCCGTCCTTCCAGCAAAACTGCGGCTCATAATCCCCATAGAACACATAGACCACCGACCCGTCCCCTTCCAGCTTGCAGAAAGGCGACGCCAGCGCGGACACAAGCACCGCATCCCCCAGCCGCATATAATACGGGAAAAATCCATACGCCCCGCTTTCCAAGTCCACCGCAGGAAACACAACCTCCCCATGCTCTAAGGGGCCCTTGAAAACCACCCCCTTATGAGCCTCCATCCTGCGGCGGCGCTGATAATTATTAAAGAACACATAACCGTGCGTCCCGTCATGCCGACAGGACTTCCTCAAGGTATGCATATCCTCCGGCTTTACATGCTCCAGCTCAATCTCCGCGGGCAGAGGCGCCAAATCCGACCCGAAATCCTGCAAAAAAGCCGCCAGCAGCTTAATTTCCTTATAGTTGTCAGATATCGTGCCATACTGACGAATGGGCGCGTTAAAATCATAATTAATCTCCGGAAGGTCATTGGCGTACCCCGTGGCCCTGCTCTCCTGTAAAGTGGAAAGCTTCCCCTTAGGGTTGCTGCCGCCGTGATACATATAATATCCCAAAAGCGCCGCGCCGCTGGCAAGCTTCACCGTTGACATGGCCCCGATGTCCTTTCCCTCCGCCACCGGCCTCCTATGGCTTGTCACCTGAATTCCCCCGCCCAGCTCCGCCGTCAGATATGGGAATTTCGATTCGTCAAAAGTGACCGCGCCTTCCACATGATGGTCGCAGGCAATCAAAGAATCGTTCCTCACATGGCTGATGATATAATTGGCGTTGGCGGAAAGCTCTCCGACGCTCCGATTCCAAGGCGCCTCGCAGTATCCTCCCATCACAGGCAGCGCGTCGCCGATACAGGCGCCGCCCCAGCCCGTTGCGGTATACAGCGGCACCCGAAAGCCAATCTCCTTTGCCAGAGCCATCAAGGTGCGCATATGCGCTTCCCCCTTCTCCCCCCGCTGTCCTCCTACATGCCCATACTCATTCTCCAGCTGTACGCCGATGACAGGCCCGCCGTCCTCATGCATCTGCCCCTTAACCTGCGCAAAAACCTCCGACCAATAACGTTTCACATAAGACAGATATACTTCATCATCGCTGCGAAGCTTCACCCCTTCCTTCCCCATGGAAACCACCCAGTCCGGAAATCCCCCGTTGCGGCACTCCCCATGCACCCAAGGCCCCAGCCGCAGAAAGACCTTCAACCCCGCTTTCCCGCACAGCTCCACATACCTCTTCAAATCCCGGCAGCCGCTGAAGTCAAAAATCCCTTTCTCCTCCTCATGATGCAGCCAGATAACATAAGTGGACACCACGGACACGCCGCCCGCCTTCATCTTCCGCAGAGACTCTTCCCAAAGCTTTGCCTTATATCTGGTGTAATGCATTTCTCCCATCACAGGGAACCATGGCATGCCGTCTTTCATCAGGCACCTGCTGTTGTATCCATATTCCGTATTCACTCCCGCTTCCTCCTTCTCATTCCTGTTCTATTCTATCTTTCATATTTTGTTGACAGAGCAGCCTGATTCGCCCCAAAGCTGAACATATTCTATGGACGCATTTGGCTCTCGCGTCTTTCGCCAAGCTGATTTCTAAATAATTTTGACATAGAACGCGGCTTTGCAGACACGGTACAAGGTCAACACACTTGATTTGGCTTATTGCTCACAGGAAAAAATCCCAGCCGACGACCGATAAATTACTACAGGCTGAAAAAATGCGCCGCACAGTTTTCATCTGTACCGCGCATTATATCAGCACTTTCATTCGCTCACTGCAGCTTCCCGCCGAACTTCACTCTATAAATCCGCCGCAGCGCATCGTCGATGCGCTCCTCCGAGATATGCCCGTCGTTCACTGCCTGCAGCACGCCGTTATAAGCCTTCTCAAAATCCTCCGGCATCAACAGCATATCGCATCCTGCCAAAATGGCCATAACCGCCGCCTCGTCCGCGCCATAGAAATCAGAAACCGCCTTCATATTCAGCGCGTCCGTGACAACGATACCCTGAAATCCCATCTCTCCCCGCAGAATATCCGTCACCAGACGTTTTGAAAAAATACAGGGTTCCTTATTCTCCGTAAGCCCCGGCGCTTCCATATGGCTGACCATGATCATGTCAGCGCCCGCATCAATTCCCGCCTGAAATACCACGAATTCCTCCGCCTGAAACTGCTCCAGCGTTCTGTCCGTGGACGCTCTTCCCACATGGGTATCCTCCGTGGAACTGCCGATTCCGGGAAAATGCTTCAGACAGCCTATGACCTTCTGTTCTTCCAGTCCCGCCATCATAGAAGTGACAAATCCCGACACGGACGCCGCATCGGCGCCATAGGAGCGGCCCGCCATGACGCTGCCTTCCACATTCGCCACATCCGCCACCGGCGCAAAGTCAAGGTTAAAGCCAAACCCGGCCAGACTGCTGCCAATCGTCACTCCCGCCTGATATGCATTGGAGGCATCTCCCGACGCTCCGATGGTTCCGGCGCCGTCCACCTTGGGCCCCAGCCCTGCGGAAGCTATCCTCGCCACACTTCCGCCCTCTTCATCCACCGCCAGAAAAAGGGGATATTTGGCATATTGCTTTGTATTTGCCAGCATTTCCTTTAATTGTTCTTCGGATTGTATGTTGTTTCCAAAATAAATCAATCCGCCCACCGCATACTGTGCCAGCGCCTGTCTTGTACTGTCCCCCGCCCTCACCGCATTGCTTACCTTGGTGATGGCCTCCGGCGTTACGATAAACAGTCCCGCCGTCTTTTCCTCCAGAGTCATCACTCCGATTCTGGCATTGATTTCCTCCTCCAGCAGTTCTTCCGGCGTGGGTTCGGCCGCCTCCGGCGTCGGTTCCGGCGTTGGATTTTCTTCCTCGCCGGAATGAATCTGGTCCGGCGCCTCCTGCCCCGGATCAGGACCTTGGTTCTGAGTTCCCTGCTGTTCTCCCTGACCGTCTTGATTCTCTTCCTGAGTGTGGGACTGCCTATATTCCTGTACAAATTGAATGCCGTATACCACCCCTGCCGCTGCAGCCACAATCAGAAGAATCATTACCACATAGGCAATTATTTGATTTCTGATACGCCTTTTTCTTCTCGCCTCTCTCTTCTCCAGCTGCTGCTGCGTCTTATCGTCCATATGTATCCTCACTCATATTCTCTTCCATCTCTAATATCTTCCTGCCGCTCTGTACGGTTGAAATCCTTCAAGCTAAGAAAGGAAATGAACTTTTACGTTCATTTCCTTATCTTTCCTCCATTTCATCCTCTGTATATCAGCTCTTTTGCACATAATGTAACATTCGCATTTCAACTCTTCTGTATCTTAATGAAGGATGATAGGAATATTATATTAGTTTGGCGGCAATCTGTCAACACCTATCGACAAATTTCCAAAAAATTCTATGTAACTTCCGCCAAATCCTACTTTAAAGATTTATCCAGTGAAAATTGTCCTACCAGTTCATCCAATATGGTAGCCTGCGCGGATAATTCCTGGCTGGTAGCCGAAGCCTGCTGGGCGGTCGCCGCATTGGACTGCACCACCTCAGAAATCTGGTTAATGCCTATCTCAGCCTGCCGCATCGCCTCTGCCTGATCTTCCACCATAATCTTTAAATTCTTGGAGAAATCTGCAATCTGCTGAATACCCGTCACTACCGAACCGATAGCGTTTGACGCGCGCTCCGCCGCATGATTTCCTTCCGCAACCTCACGGATGGAGCCTTCAATCAACTCTCTGGTATCCACCGCCGCTTTTGCGCTTTGATCCGCAAGTTCCCTGATCTCAGCCGCCACAACAGCAAAGCCGCGGCCTAATTCTCCCGCTCTTGCAGCCTCTATGGATGCGTTCAGTGACAAAAGATTTGTCTGGGACGCAATGGACTCAATTTCGGATATAATACTTCCGATCTTCATGGAAGCAGTATTGATTCGCTCCATCGCGGCCATCATGGTATTCATTTCCGCCTGACTGTTATCCGCTTCCCCCGCATACTGCTGTGCCCTCACATAAGATTCGTCGGCGCTCTCAGCGCTCTTTTTCATCGTATCGGCAATATCCGAAATTGTAGCATGTAATTCCTGTACCGCGCTGGCCTGCTCCGTCGCTCCTTCCGCAAGAGACTGGGATGCATTCGCCAAATCATCGGAACCGGCAGAAACCTGATTGGAGGCTTCTCCTATGGAAATCAAAGTCTCCGTCATCTGATCTCTCAATCCGCGCATGGACTCATACAGCTTCTTGAAATCCTTGGTATATCTGTCCGCCACCTTTGACTTGACGGTATAATTTCCTCCTGCCATCTCGCCCAGCACTTCATCGATATCATGAATGATTACATTCAGATTGTCCGCCATCTCCATGGCGTCCTTTCCCATATCCTCCACTTCATCCCCTGTGTGAATCACGGGGAATTCCGACGACAAATCCCCTCCTGCAAATGTTTTCAGCCGCTCTCCCAATTTTCCCATAGGAACGGCAATCCCCTGCGCTATCTTTTTGCCCAGCTTAGTGGAAATAAACATTGCCGCCACAATCCCGGCCAATATGGCGGCGGCCACAATCCAGCCCACTATCGTCAGCATGGAAGCAAGGCTGTTGCCCTCGTTCACCTTTACTTCCAAAAGTCCTTCCAGTTTAGTATAGATACTGCTATAGGCAGGCGCAAGTTCGTTAAGCGCCATCTCCTGAGCCTGCCTGCAGAGTTCCCTGTCCGTCGTCGCCCCCAATGCCATAATCTGATTGTCCAGTTTCCAATAATCGACCAATTCTGCCTTGATTTCATCATAGGTCTCCCTGCCGTCTTCCGACACAATCGTCTTTTCAACCTGAGCAAAATATTTATCAAATACAATCATCTGCTCTTCATGCTGTCTTACCACTTCATCGATTGCATCCTTGTCGTCATAACCAATCGCCGCCCGAAGAGAAGATCTGAGGTCGGCGAATTCAAACATGGCTTTGCCAATGTCTCCTTGGGCAAAACCAAAATTCTTCAAAGCATAAGAATACCTATTGGATATGGTGATAAGTGCCGCCAAGCCCAATAACGCTACTACCGCCGCAATTGCAGATACTTGGAAAAAAGATTTGGTAAGCCTTTTCTCAATGTTTTCTTTTCCGTTCATTATTAATTTTCTCCTTTCCTGTGGACAGCCGCCCACCCCCCCGACATCTGAAAATCCCCCGCAGCACATAGGACAGCGGCCTGCATCAATCGCCAATGCATTCCCTCCGCCAATCCTTTCCTGTCCCCTGCCCCGGTTATCACAGATACTCCCTTAAAAATATAAGCCCCCTTTCGCGCGAGAAGAAAACCGACTGTTCTCAATCTCACGCAGAACGGAGGCCCTTGATTGGGAAAACACATGAGTTCTCATATAAATTCAAATTTTAAGAATTTATATCTTCAACTTCTAGTATAATCGTTTATTCAAAGAAATTCAATAGAAAAAGCTTAGATTTGTGTATAATTTTTCATACAAAACTCGAATTTCTTACTGCTTTTCCCTATATCATAGCATTTGAATCCCTGATTCAAATCTTTGTCAAAACAAAAATATCATAAATTGCCTTTATTGCGGCTTCAAAATCTTCATTGGCAACCCCTATGATAATATTCAGCTCCGAAGAACCCTGATCAATCATTTTGACATTGACGTTGGCATGTGCAAGAGCGGAGAAAATCCTGCCCGCCGTCCCTCTGGTGGACTTCATGCCCCGGCCCACCACCGCAATCAGCGCCAGATCGGACTCAATCTCAATGGCGTCCGGCTTTGCCAGCCTGTGGATACCTGCCGCCACCTGCTGTTCCTTGTGCATGAATTCATCCTGATGCACATACACGGTCATGGTGTCAATGCCGGAAGGAACATGCTCAAAGGAAATATCATTCTCCTCAAAAACCTGCAGAACCTTCCTTCCAAAGCCAATCTCCGCATTCATCATATCTTTTTCAATGTTGACGGAGCAAAAACCCTTTTTGCCCGCAATTCCGGTTATGACATATTTTGACTTCTGGCAGGTGCTGCCCACAATCCATGTGCCGTTGTCGTCGGGCGCATTGGTATTGCGGATATTGATGGGAATCCCTTCCCGGCGCACCGGGAAAATAGCGTCCTCATGAAATACCCCCGCCCCCATATAGGAAAGCTCCCTCAGCTCTTTATATGTGATGATATCGATTCCCTTGGGATTGTCAATAATTCTGGGATCCGCAATCAGGAAGCCCGATACGTCCGTCCAGTTCTCATAGACGTCAACTTTGGCCGCTTTGGCGACAATGGAACCTGTCACATCGGAGCCGCCTCTGGAAAAGGTCTTAACCCTGCCGTCGGGCATGCTGCCGTAGAAGCCGGGAATCACCGCCGCGGGACAGTTCTCCAGCTTGGCGGACAGCACCCTGTCCGTCTTATCCGCGTCAAAATTCCCCTCTTCGTCAAAGAAAATCACCTCGGCGGCGTCGATAAACTCATATCCCAGATATTTGGCCATAATCACGCCGTTTAAGTATTCCCCTCTGGAAGCCGCGTAATTGCTTCCCGCCTTCTCCTTAAAATTCCTTTCAATCACCGCGAATTCTTCCCGCAGATCAAGGGAAAGCTCCAATCCGTCAATGATTTCCTGAAATCTCGCGGCAATCTCCCCAAGGGCCTCCCCGAAGTCCTCCCCCGCCTCCGCCAGATCATAGCAGGCATACAGCATATCCGTCACCTTGGTATCCTTCGCAAAGCGCTTTCCGGGCGCGGACGGCACCACATATCTCCTGCTCTCGTCCGCGCGGATAATAGCCCCCGCCTTCTTAAACTGCTCCGCGCTGGCCAGAGAACTTCCTCCGAATTTCACTACCTTTGACATTTTCTCCACTCCTCATTATCTTTCCTATCTCTTATCATTCCTATTTCTCAAAATCTTCATTTCGTTCACAGGTTTGTCTGCAGCAGCCTGTCAATCAGCCGATAGCCTTCCGCCAAATCATTCCCCGACGCCCTGCCCGCTTCCTCATTATAATCCCAAGTATGCTCTTGGGGCTTGGTGCTGTCATAAAGCATGTAGGGAACAGGATCCGACGTGTGCGTCCGCACGCGGATGGGGGTGGGATGATCCGGCAGCACCAGCAGGCGGAAGTCCTCTCCCGCGGCCTCCATTTTCGATACCAGCGGCCCCACCACCTTCTCGTCCAGATATTCAATCGCTTGTACCTTTTTCTCCACGCTGCCCTGATGCCCCATCTCGTCGGGAGCTTCCAGATGAATATACGCAAAATCGTATCCGTCCTCCGTGACCGCCTTCACCGCCGCTTCCACCTTTCCGGCATAATTGGTGTTCAGGCCGCCGTTTGCGCCCTCCACCAGACAAACGCCCATGCCCGCGCCCACCGCGATGCCCTTGAGCAGATCCACCGCGGATACCATCATGCCCTTCCTGCCCGTCTTTTCTTCAAAGGAGGAAAGCATGGGCTTTGTGCCCGCGCCCCAGAACCAGCAGCAGTTCGCCGGATGCAGCCCCTTTTTCTTTCTTTCTATATTAATGGGATGATTGACCAGAATCCCGCAGCTCTTCTCCATCATCCCACGCAGAACCGCATCCTGTGGAAGATACGGCCCTATCTTCTGTCCCAGCACATCATGGGGCTGGGACAGCTCCACAACGCTGCCGCCGCTCCATATCAGGCAGTGCCGGTAGCTGGTTCCCACATAAAACCGATACTCCTCATTTCCCAGCTGCTTCGACACCTCCTCCAGCAGCACCGCGCACTCCTCCGTGCTGATTTCTGAAGAGCTATGATCTATGATCGTTTTCTCTCCGAAAGGAACGTCCTCCTCGGAAATTGTCACGATATTGCACCGGATGGCAATGTCCGTATCCTTCATGGGAACGCCGATGCTCAACGCCTCCAGCGGAGAACGGCCGGAATAATACTTTTTCGGGTCATATCCTAAAACGGCCAGATTCGCCGTATCGGAGCCCGGCTTCATCCCTTCCGGAATCGTATGCACCATCCCGATCTCGCTCAATTTGCTGAGTCTGTCCAGATTGGGGGTCTTGGCATAAGCCAGCGGGGTCCTGCCCCCCAGCTGCTCTATGGGCTCATCCGCCATGCCGTCCCCCAGCACCACAATGTATTTCATCTTCTATTTCCTCCACCGTTTGACTCTCTACAGCATATGCCAAATCCCTGCGGCCTGCGCCTTCCTCCACGGGCAGAATCCTCGCCGCCCGCGACTGCCCAGCCAAAGTCCCTACAGCATACGAATCCTGCCAAGAACGCTGTCCTTCAGCCCGCCGCATTTCTCATCAAATTCCTGCTCCGTCATCTCCTGCGTAATGAAGCCCAGCTCTTCCTCATGTCCGTCCGCCTCCACTGCGACGCTTCCCGGGAATGCCGCTTCCACCGCCTCCCGCGCGGAAGCCTTCGCCCGCACAAAGAACTTCTTTCTCGTCAGGGCAGCGTCCGCAAGCTCCGCTTCCGTATCCTCCCAAATACATTGAATCGTCCTTCCCTGATTCCTGATACAGTCTATCACATCCGCCGTCACAGCGCTGGCAGTGGGAAGCTTTCCCGCCCCATGCCCGTAAAACATGGTATCTCCCAGCATATTCCCCGTGACAAATATTCCGTTGAACACATCGTTTACCATGGCCAGAGAATGATCCTTGGAAAGCATATGGGGCGCGACCATGGCCAGCAGCTTTCCGTCCTCCGTCAGCTGCGCTTTCCCCAAAAGCTTAATGGTCATCCCCGCCGCCTTGGCAAAATCAAAATCCGCCGGAGTAATTTTCGTGATTCCCTCCGTGGGAACCTTTTCCGAATCCACGTTTTTCCCCGTCATCAGAGAAGCCAGAATCGCAATTTTGCGGCAGGCGTCATGTCCTTCCACATCCGCCTCGGGACTGCGCTCCGCATACCCCAGCGCCTGCGCCTGTTTCAACGCCTCGCCGTAATCCGTCCCCTCCCGCTCCATCTTGGTCAGGATATAATTGGTTGTACCGTTTAAGATGCCCGCCACGGCCACAATTTTCTCCGGCGTCAGCGCATTGTTGATGGATCGGATGATGGGAATGCCGCCGCCCACGCTGGCCTCGAACATATAATTACAGCGCTTCTTTGCGGCAAGGGCCAGCAGTTCCGGACCATGCTTGGCCACCAGCTCCTTATTGGAGGTACATACGCTTTTGCCCGCCTCCAATGCCTGCTTTGTAAATTGATATGCGGCTCCCACGCCTCCCATGACTTCACATACCACGCTGACTTCCTCATCCTCCAGAATCAGGTTGAAGTCATGTACCACTTTATCCTCATAAGGATCCCCGGGAAAATCTCTCAAATCAAGAATATACTTGACATGAACCTCCTCCCCGGCCCTTCTGCTCACCTCCGCGTTATTGCGCTCAATTACCTCCACAACGCCGCTTCCCACCGTACCGTATCCTAATACCGCCGTCTGAATCATTCCCTATCTCCTCCATTCGATTTTCCATGCGCTTCCGCGCCATATTGGCTTTCCGTGTTATATGCGCTTCCACGCCGTATTAACTTTCCCTGTCATGTCCACTTCCACGCCATATTAGCTTTACGTGTTATGTCCACTTCCACGCCAAATCGGCTTTCCCTGTCATAAATACTTTTGCCTGCTCTGAATCCCATCTTCCTGCTCCTGTCGTTCCAAGAATCAGGAGCGTAAAATCTCTTTTCACACTCTCTAACATGCCGCCTGCGGCGGCAGTGCCTCCGAAAAAAGCACAAACAATTGATAAACCAGTGCAGGGCCGGAATCACTCTTTTGAAAGAATCTTCACATGATGTACCCCCTTCTGCCGCTCCATCTGTTCAATCATTCCTGTAATGTCCCCCGTATCCTGAAGTATCTGCACGCTGAGACTCAAAGATGCCACTCCGTTGAGAGGAATACTTTGATGAATGGTCAAAATATTGGCCCTGTACTCCGCTATGATTTTCAACACATCCGACAAAAGCCCCGGCTCGTCATCCATCTGAAATATCAGTGTAAAGGTTGTCCCCTGTGAATTGTCATGGAACTGAAAAATATCGTCCTTATACTTATAAAAAGAACTGCGGCTGATGCCGACAGCATCCACCGCTTCCTGAATGGTCGGAACCTTCTCCGACTCCAAAAGCCTCTTTGCTTCGACTACCTTTAGCAATACTTCGGGTACGGCCTTCTGCCTTACCACATAATACTTTGCTCCTCCCATAGCGCTCCTCATTCCGCCGCGCCCGCCGTCCAGCCCTCCATTCATCCTGCCTGCCGGCCAATCAGCCGCCCCGCCAGCCCATGATGAAATGCCGTAATCCGCCATATCTTCCATTCGTCGGTACGGCTCACGCGTTCTAATGTCCATAGACAACAGCCGCCCGCAATGTTTCCACGATACGGACACTTGTTTTCCACCGAAAGATATTCTAACATATCTCTTCCAAAAGCACAAGACTTTTTATTTATTTTTTGCCGCTCTAACATTTTCTGCTTATCTATCCGCTCTTACCGCTATACTTGTATTTTACATATAATTTGCAAAAAGTAAATAGTTATTTATCGTCTTCCCTGACGTCCCATGATTCCTGACCGTCCTCCTCCCCAATCGTTTCCCCATTGAGTTATACTCTTTTTTCCACAATAAAAGAGCATTCTGCTTTATTGAGAAATGCTCTTTTTATCATGGTATTATTTACCGAACTGTTCCAAAAATCCGCCTGATGCCTGCTTTTGCCGTGATACTTTTAAAGAAGCTCCAGCGCCCTTTTATACAACAGGTCTAATTCACACACGCGGCAAACTTCTCCATAATAGATTTTAATTCTTCCATACTCTGCTCCTTCCTAATTGACAGCACTAAGATTTGCTGCCGCATTCCATAGGGCCGTGCTGAGGCGCTCCTTCCGGTTCCGCTTTCTTCCCGCAGCATACCGGTTCCGCACAGTTTTGCCGTTTCTTTGATTATCCCAAGTCGGAAAAGCCTGTCCGCCCCTTTCATATGTAATCCTCTTTCAGCCAATCAATATATATACTTATGGTTTCTTCCATCTTTTCCCAATTCCTATTAAGTTCCGTATATAATCCTGTTTCGCCGAGCCCAATCATATTATAAAGCGCCAACAGCAGTTCAGTCTCCAGAAAACCGCCGCTGCAGCGAACAATCTCATCCTCCCTTAAAATCTGCGGCCATCTGAGTTCTTTTTTCACTTTTTTTGAAAAACAATACTCCAATAAATTTGGCGGGATACTATTTTTTCGATTTTCACCGAACAATTCTCTTGCTATACGAATTTCAAGTCCATAAATGTTCTGAATGCCGCTATTCCAAGCTCCAAATTCAAATGAAAACTCCGCTTCATGAGCAGCTTCACAAATTTCCAGCGCAAGCTCCTTATCTGCGTAAATATAAAGCCAATACGCTAAAGTACATAAACGGCCTGTATCTGAAATACTTTTGAAAGAACATTTTTGAATGAGTTCCCTGCAGGGCTTAATAATCGTATGATAAGTTTTCCTTGTATTTTTCTTATGATACTGTTCCAAAACTTTTTCAAGTATTGGTTTTAACTTGTCATGAAAACATTTAACTTCCTGTTGTAATTTATTCATTCCGCACCTAAAGACTGAGCATTTTACAATCTGGGGCTCCAAGATGGTATGCCGCATCTGCCTATATCGAGTTTACTCGAATATAAGCAAGTAAGGCAGACTATCAAAACACAGCTCATGAATCATCAAATTGTTTTATACCGTTATTTTACCATAAACCCATAAATTACTCCAATAAAATATCTCTGAAAAACAGCGGGAATCTTTTTTCTGCGGTTCCCTTCCGGTGTTCTATTTTTCCTATGCCATATTCCCCGCTTCACGCTTCGGTTCCCGACATTTTCCCGATCACCTGCGTCTATTTCCCCTGCCCCGAACCCTGAACTCCCTTTATTATACTCCCCCATTTTATCAAACCCAATCCGCCGCTTTTTTTCCGGTTCTGCGCCTTCTTACCTGCCAATAAAATTTAACGTATATTTTATTGTAATAAAAAGCATTTTTCTAGTAATGAAAGCATAATCTATGACAAAAATGCCGGATAGACGAAAGGAGACTTCATGGACGATTTTCTGATGAAACCCAAAATTGATTTCGCCTTCAAGGAAATCATGGAGGACGAAAAGGCCCGCACCGGCTTCCTCTCCGCCGTGCTGGGCATCGCCCCGGAAGACATCAAAGAAACAATCATACTCAATCCCTTCCTCAGAAAAGCCCATGAGAACGACAAGCTGGGCATCCTTGACGTGCGGGTGCTCCTGAACAGCAGCATGGAGATCGACACGGAGATCCAGCTCTCCGAGATGAAGATCTGGGCAGACCGCTCCCTCTTCTACCTGTCGAAAATGTTCGCGGAGCAGATAGAACCCGGGCAGAAGTACTCCGCCTTGAAGAAATGCGTCAGCATCAGCATTCTGGACTTCATTCTCTTCCCCGGGGAGGCCCCCTTCTACTCCCGCTTCCACATCCGGGAGGACACAAGGGGCTTTGTCTACACCGACAAGATGGAATTAAGCCGCTGCCTTTCAAGCGGCGATACGAGCAAAAAGCGAAGCGTTTGCGAGCCGTTTGCGCCAGCAAACCGGAATTTCATGTGCTTGAGCTCCCAAAGCTCCCAAAAGAGCTGAAAGACGACACCAGCGGCATAGAACTGTGGGGCAGATTCATCAGCTCCGAGAAGAAGGAGGACTTTGACATGCCGGCTCAGAAAAATCCCTATATCGAAAGCGCATACGAACGGCTGCAGCTCGTCAGTCAGGACAGGCAGAAGCGGCTGGAATACGAAGCCCGGGAAAAGGCCGTCAGGGACTACAGGCAGTCCATGCAGGAGGCGTGGGAGGCCGGACGGGAAGCCGGAGAAAAGGCCGGGCGCGAGGCCGGGGAAAAGGTCGGGCGCGAGGCCGGGGAAAAAGCCGGAGCACATCGCCGAAATGTGGAAAATGCCCGAATCATGAAAGCGGAGGGCCTCCCGTCAGCCCTTATCTCGAAAATTACGGGCCTGTCCCAAGAGGAAATTGATTTGCTATAAAAACTTCCATGCTGGTCTGCCATGCCTGCCTATATCATTTATAGGCAGATTGAGCTGACTGGCATTGCACTCGGCATCTCAAAAAAGAACACCTTTGGATATCACTCCAAAAAGTGTTCTTTTTTATAAGACTGTTTTAAAACCCGGCGTTACTGCCGCAGTTCAATCCCCAACTGCTCCAGCCCGTTCAAAATCTTCTTCATGGCCCCGTTCACATCGCTCTCCTCCAGCGTCCTGTCCTTGGCCCGGAAAGTCACAGAATACGCCATGGATTTGAATCCCGGCTTAATCTGCACCCCTTCATAAATATCAAACAGCTGGCAGGCTTCCAAAAGCTTTCCGCCCCTTTGCAGAATCATCTGCTCGATATCCCCGGCGAGAATGCTCTTGGGAACCACCATGCTCAGATCCCGGCTGACCGCAGGATATTTCGCAATCCCTTCATATTTTCTGTCGAAGGTGGTAAAAGGAATGATATTGGGCATATCCAGCACCGCCACATACGCCTTGACGCCGATTTCATAATTATCCAGCACCTCCGGATGCACCTCTCCCAGATATCCCACAAGCGCTCCCTCATACTTAATATCCGCCTGACGGCCCGGATGCAGGTACGGCCTGCCCGATTTCGGATCATACGCCGGCTTTTTCTTCATGCCCACGGCGCCGAAGAATTCCTCCACCGCGCCCTTCATGTCAAAGAAATCCCCCTCCCCGTAGAATCCCAGCACAAACTGCATCCTCTCCTCCGGAAGCTCTCTCAAAGGCAGCTCCTTGGGCAGATAAATATTCTCCAGCTCATACAATTTCACATTTTTGTTTCTGCGGTTATAATTAACCGCCAGACTGCCCAGCATTCCGTTTAAGGGAGTCGTCCTCATTATGGAGAAATCCTCTCCCAGCGGATTGGATATGACGACGGTCCGGCGCAGTACGTCTCCCTCCGGAATCAACAGCTTATCGAATACCTTGGGACTTTCAAAAGAATAACTCATGCCCTGAGAAAAGCCGCAGCACTCCGCAATGTCCCTCGCCTTCCCCTCAATGCGCATCTTATAGGAAAGCCCTCCCGCCATCGCCTCTCCGGAGGGCAGCGTGGCGGGCACCTTGTCATAACCGTAAAACCGCACCACTTCCTCCGCAATATCCGCGTCGCAGTTTAAATCCTGCCTGAAATACGGAATGACAAGCCCCGTGCTCCCATCCGCGCATTTCACCGTCTCAATGCCCAGCCGCCCAAAGGTTTCCAGCATCTCCTCCTTAGAAATCTCGGTTCCCAGAAGCCTGTTATATTTTTCCGGCCGAAAAGGAAGCACTTTCCTTTCCCCCATGGGCTGTGCCACGTCCACCATGCCGCCCACAACCTCCCCGCAGCCCAGCTCCTCGATCAGCTGGCAGGCGCGGTTGATGGCCTCCTCCGCATTATGGGGCTCCAGCCCTTTCTCAAATTTGCCCGAAGCGTCCGTGCGAAGGCCGATGCGCTTGGCGGATTTCCGGATATTGGGGCCGTTGAACGCCGCCGCCTCAAACAAAACCGTGTGTACGTCGTCGGTAATCTTGGAATTCTCCCCCCCCATAATGCCCGCGATGCCAATCTCCTTCTCCGCGTCGCAGATCATCAATACCTCGCTGTCCAGCCTGCGCACCTGCCCGTCCAAGGTCTGGAATTCATCCCCGTCCTTGGCCCGGCGCACAATAATCTTATGCCCCGCGATGGTATCCAGATCGAAGGCATGCATGGGCTGTCCGTATTCCTCCATCACATAATTGGTGATATCCACCAGATTGTTGATGGGGCGGATGCCGCTGGCCGCCAGCCTTCTCTGCATCCATTCGGGGGAAGGCCCTATCTTGATATTTTTGCAGACTCTCGCGCAGTATCTGGGGCAGAGGTCCGCGTCCAGCACCTCCACGCTCACATAATCCCTCACGTCCTCCCCATTGCCCGTAACCTTCACCACAGGGGGCACAAAAGGCTTTCGGAAGGTTGCCGCAGCCTCCCTTGCCACTCCCAATACGCTGTAGCAGTCCACCCGGTTGCTGGTAATCTCATACTCAAACACCGTGTCGTGCATTCCCAGAAGCTCCACCGCGTCCGCGCCCACTTCCACACGGCCTCTGCCTGCCGGATTCTTCCTTCCACTCTCCGAGCCCGTTCCTCCATTTTCCAAGCTCTTTTCTCCACTCTCCGAGCCTGTTCCTCCATTCTCCAAGCTCTTTTCTCCGCCTGCAGGCCTCTCTTCTCCCTCGGCAGTATCGGTTTTTCCTTCCTCATTCTCCCTCTCAAAGATATAAATTCCCTCCTCCGGGGCCTCGGGATACATATTCCTGTCGGAGCCAAGCTCCTCAATGGAACACATCATGCCGTTGGAAGGCACGCCCCTGAGCTTTCCGGCCTTAATCGGTATGCCGTTCTCCGGAAGCGGCCCCCCGTCATGGCCTCCCGCCACTCTGCCCCCGTCCAGAACCACGGGCACCTTGTCTCCCACCCGCACATTCTGCGCCCCGGTGACAATCTGAATGGTTTCCGAACCGATATCCACCTGACACACAATCAGCTTATCCGCGTCAGGATGCCTCTCTATGGAGACGATCCTCCCCACGACGATTTTCTCCAGATTCTTATCTTTTCTCTCATAACCCTCCACCTTGGTTCCGGACAGGGTCATCGCGTCGCAATATTCCTGATCCGTACATTCCAGCTCGGGTACATATGCCTTAATCCATGATAATGCAGTATTCATGCGTTTCTTCCTTTCCTGAATTTTACATTTCCAGTCCTGACTTCTGCTGCTTTTTCACTTCACTTTTCTCAGCTTAGTCCTATATTCCTATCACTTTGATTCTAAATTTTCCTCATCGCGATTCCGATTCCCTTTCCTCTCGGTTCAGAACTTCTCCTCATCGCGATTCCGATTCCTCGTCCTTTCAGCCCCGACTTTTTTCTGCGGCTCCGACTCCCTATTGCTTCCACCGCAGATTTCCCCGGCTGCGGCATTCTGCTTCCCTATTTTCGCCCCATCGGCAGCCCGCCGCATTTCTTTTTCAGTCCGCCAGCCCGTCCACGGCCTCCGTCTCCTTTAAAACTGCCTGAGAAACCGTATATCGTTCTCATACAGAAGCCGCATGTCGTCAATCTCATATTTCAAAAGGGCAATCCTCTCCAGCCCTATGCCGAAAGCAAAACCGGTATACGCTTCCGGATCAATGCCGCTCATCTCAAGCACATGGGGATGCACCATACCGCAGCCGAGAATCTCAATCCAGCCGCTTCCCTTGCAGAAACGGCAGCCGCCGCCCCCGCATTTGAAACAGCTCACATCCATCTCGGCGCTGGGCTCCGTGAAAGGGAAATGGTGGGGCCTGAACTTCACCTTGGTGTCTTCCCCGAACAACGCCTTGGCAAACTCCGCCAGCGTCCCCTTCAAATCCGCGAAAGTAATGTGCTTATCTATCACAAGCCCCTCAATCTGATGGAAGCAGGGCGAATGGGTGGCGTCCACCTCGTCCGAACGGAACACCCGGCCGGGAGCGATCATCCTGATGGGCAGCCTTCCCTTCTCCATTTCGTGTATCTGAACTCCCGAAGTCTGAGTGCGCAGAAGAATATCCCCTGTCTCGCAGGCCACATAAAAGGTATCCTGTTCATCCTTTGCAGGATGGTCCGCCGGGATATTTAAGGCCTCAAAATTATAATAATCCTTCTCAACCTCGCTTCCCTCCACCACTTCGTAACCCATGCCCACGAAAATCCTCTCCACTTCCTCCAAGGCAATGTTGTTAGGATGCCTGTGGCCCATCTCCGCTTTGCGGGCCGGAAGCGTCACATCAATGACTTCCGACTTCATCTTCGCCTCTCTCAGAGCCTTCTCCATTTTAGACTTATGCTCCTCCAAAACCCTCTCGATTTCGGATCTGGCCTCGTTTACCATCTGCCCGACCTTCGGCCGGTCCTCCGGCGCCACCTCCTTCATGGATTTGAGCAAGTCCGTCAGCTCTCCCTTTTTCCCAAGGATGGCCACCCTCACTTCGTTTAATTTCTCGGCGGAATCGCATCCCCTAATCTGCGAAATCGCCTTTTCCCTGATCTGTTCCAGTCTGGCTTTCATATGCTTCCTCTCTTTCTCCTATCCGTCAACGGCCGCCTGCATGGCGCCATGGATTCACGCAAAAAACGCCCCCTGCAGTTCTGCATCCAAAACTGCAAGGGACGAATCGCTCCGCGGTACCACCCTGCTTCCTTTCGCTCCCAATAGCGGGCAAAAAGCTCTTCTCTGCGCGTAACATGCGCCCTGCGGCCCAAGCTACCAGCATACTGCTTCCGCGCTGCCTTCCCTTGGGCGGCTCCGGTGGGAAATTCGCGATTTACCTGAACTTAAGGAAGCTTTCAGCCGACGACTCCCTCTCTCTGCAAGAAAATAAATCCCTACTATGCACCATCCATGCCTTTGACTATTCTACTGATTTCTAATCATACTTGCTCCGCTGAAAAATGTCAAGTAAAATTTTTTGGCCCCCTGCGGCAAATATCTTATAACAGATCAGCAATGCGAATGCTTAAATCATCAAAAATACAACCCGGAATATCATCGTCAAAAATAAACTGGTTTGACTTCTCGTCCTTTTCAAAGTCATACACAATTACGGTTTTTTTCTGGGGATTCACAATCCAATATTCCCGAACGCCTGCGGTGCGATATTTAAAAAGCTTGACTCCGTAATCCGTCTGAGGATTCGATGGGGAAGTTACTTCGATCACCCAATCCGGCGCTCCATTGCAGCCCTTTTCATTCAGCCTGCTCCCATCGCATATGACCGAAATATCAGGCTCCACATAATTATAGTCATCCTCGTTTAAAAACACGGCAAACGGAGCCAGAAACACCTCGCACTTCCCATGGTTCTTATCAATGTATAAAGCGATTAGATTTTCTTCTCACACTTAGACGCCCAGATAACAGTGGAACCCTCCGTCCACCGGAAGGATAACGCCCGTCACAAAGCCGCTCCCCTTCGGGCTCACCAGAAACAAAAGCGCCCCGATCAAATCCTCCGGCTCCCCGTATTTTCCCATGGGAGTGCTGTCGATAATCTTCTGGCTTCTGGGCGTCGGCGTCCCGTCCTCATTAAAATGAAGGGCATGGTTCTGAGGCGTCTGGAAAAAGCCCGGCGCCAGCGCATTGACCCGAATGCCGCTCTTGGCGAAATAATTCGCCGCCCACTCCGTAAAGTTGGAGATTGCCGCCTTCGCGCTGGAATATCCCGGAATTCTGGTCAGCGGGCCATAGGCGCCCATGCTGGAAATATTGATAATATTCGCGTTCTCCTGCCCCACCATGGCCGCGCCGAACACCTGCGTGGGCAGCAGGGTTCCGTAGAGATTCAGATCCAGCTCCTTGCGCACATTCTCCATATCCGCCGTAAAGAAATTCAGCATGTTCCCGTCCCCGTCGGAAAATTGATCCTGCGGAATCTCCGCGCTCTTCACCGCGCCTCCCGCGCAGTTCACTAGAATATTAATCTTTCCCCACTTATCCAGAACCGCCTTTTTGGCCTCTTCCAGACTCTCCCTGTCCAGCACGTTGGCGGCCACGGAAATGGCCTCGCCGCCCTCCGCCTCAATGTCGCTGACCACGGGAATTCCGTTTTCCGCCTTCCTGCCCAGCACCGCAACCTTCGCGCCGCACTTTGCCAGCGCTCTGGAAAACATTCCCCCAATCACGCCGCTGCCCCCCGTCACCACGGCAATCTCGCCTGTCAAATCAATTTGAAATGGTAATTCCATTATCTTTCCTCCTCTCGCGTCCGAAATCCATAACTAACAATCTTCAAGAATTTCTGAAATAATATCTTCTTCGTCCATCCTCCTGCGTTTTCCCATCCCGAAGCTTCTCATTCCCCCTTTCTCTCTACGCCGCCCCGTTCACGGACTCAAAATACCGGTTCAAGTACGCCCCGATCAAAATAATATACATACAAAAATACATCCACAAAAGCACAATGATAATCACCGACAGACTGCCGTAAATACCATAGGAATTGCCGTAAGTCACATAACTGGAAAATCCCCATGAGAAAATACTCCACACCACGGCGGAAAATACCGCGCCGGGTATCTGTTCCTTAAAATTCAGCTTCTTATCGGGCACATAGGCATAAACCGCCGCAAACAATATGGACAAAACCACCCATACCAGCAGAAACCTGAAATTCATGGCAAAAGAAACCACCTGCCTGAGCCTTGGAACCCGATGCAGAATCAATGTCACCAGCTGATCCCCGAATACCATCACAAAAAGAGACAGAATCACCACCACCAGCATCACTATGGTATAAAAGGACGCAATGATGCGCACCACGAGAAAATTTCTCTGCTCTTCCACGTCATTGACCACATTCAATCCCCGCATTAACGCCATGACTCCCTTTGACGCAGACCAGAG
Organism: uncultured bacterium; assembly: GCA_948467735.1. Taxonomy (GTDB): domain Bacteria; phylum Bacillota; class Clostridia; order Lachnospirales; family Lachnospiraceae; genus Acetatifactor. The sequence goes on along the minus strand of CAOKFN010000017.1, from coordinate 20,783 downwards.
CGTTGCGATAATTGCAATGGAAAGAATCCCCGCGGATTTGTCATAGACGTCCGCTATCAGGCTCTCCGCCACCGGATCCACCTGATCGGGCAGAAAATCCGTCACCAGCTCCACCAGATTTTCCTCCGTCAGCGGCGTATAGGGAATAATGGTGCATATCATAATCAACAGCGGCACCACGGACAAAAAGAAGAAAAATGCCGTGCTGGCGGCGAAATCATTTATTTTCTTTTTCCCCAGCTGGCCGGAAAAATCTATGATTACAGATAAGACTTCACGAACCACGAAAAATGCTCCTATTCATATATATTTTCTATCGCACAATCTTCATAGAAATACAACAGTATCTCCTCTGAGGAATAGCCGGCCTTTGCCATTTCCATAGCGCCGTTCTGGCTCATTCCCACACCATGACCATATCCCCCTCCCGTCAAAACATATTTTACCACATTTTCCCCTTCTCTTCCAGTCTCTATGATAAAAAAAGCGCTGGGAAGCAGGGTGGGACAGGAAACCTTGCCGCCGCTTCGCCTCACCACCGCCGCCTTCCCGTCATTTAGCACATATCGAATATTATGTTCGGAAATCACTTTGATTTTCTGGGACTGGGTTTCTATCACCAGCTCATCCGCCACGCCGCCGCTGCCCCGGCTCTCTATGTAAATGTCCTTGATATCATCCAGCCGGTCGATTTCCTCGCTGACGTATTCCCCGTCCTTCCATGTCAGCACCAGCCTGCTGTTTGCAGTATAACGCTTCTGAAGTACCTCCAGCATATGTTCCCGATCAATTTCTTCCACCTCATACGTCCAGCGATACCACCCCTCGTTTAACTCAAAATCATCCTCATTCACCGTAGAGATAAACGCCGCAAACACCTCTTCCTCTCTCAGCCGTTCCCCCAGACCGGACGCATCTATCGGCAGACCGCCCCCCTGCATATTTCCTGCCGGCACAATCTCCCCATCCGTCCCCCCTTGGGAAATTTCCTCTTTCATGGCGGTCTTGTTCAAAGGCTTCGCCTTCAGATAAGTAAGCTCCGCCGCCTCCTGCGTCTTCCACACGGTCGCGTCGCTCCCCACCCCGCAGGAAGTGGAATAATAATAAGTCCCCGCCAGATCGCCCTCCTGCGTAAAGAGAAGCTGTCCGTATGTATCCTTCGCCGCGGTGGTAGTGCTCTCCTGCTCCAAGATATTGTTATATACCTGATAGGATGTGCTGTCGTCCACATGGGCGCCATACTGAGGATAGCCCGCATACTGCATATGGGCATAGGCATAAGTTCTGGCGCAGACCGCCTGCGCCTTCAGCGCCTCGGAAGGGTATCTGGAGGGCATCTCGCTGGGCACCACGCTGTACAAATACTCTTCCATAAGGACTTCGTTAATCACCACAATGCCCTTGTCCGTCCGCAGAAGCTCCATCTGTCCCCTGTAGGAAGGCGTCCCCTGACTCCTGCCGCAGTTTTTTAACGTAATTCTGCCCGTGAGCACATCGGGAACAATTTTGATGCGGTCGCTCTCAAAATAACCCGAATCACTGTCAAACGACAATTCCTCCCCGGCGGAATGCCTTTCCTGCTTCAAATCCTCATAGGAACCGTATATCACCGTATAATCCACATTGCAGGCAAGCACAGGCCGCTCATGAAAATTCCCCTCATAATCGGAAGCTTTGATCAGAACCCGTATGTACTCCATGGCCTCCTCCTTGGCCATAAGGACGCCGCAGATTTCCCCGTTTTCCACACACAAATCCGTAAAATTATAGCCGAAAAACAAATCCCGCACGGTACACATTTCCAGACTGTCATACAGCCGATACCCCCTGTAATCCGCCGCCAGCGGAAGCCGGCCGTAACCCTCCACCTCCACGCCGGACGAATCCGCACTGAGTATTTTTCCGTTAATTTTATCCGTCTTGGGCCGAAGAAGCGAGACACACCCGTCCACCAATATCACATCCGCCACCTGCTCCCTTGCGGATGCATCGGGCCTATAGAACGATTCCCTTCCCTCCTCGTCCACAGCCGTCACCGCCCAAGGATACTCCTCCCTCTGTCCGTCCCGAAAAATCGTAAGCCCACCATCTCCCATCTCCATAACCCACACATTGGGAAATACCCGGACGATGGGAATATGCGGCAGGGGAATTTCTTTATCCCCCCTATGTATCAGCATGAAAATCAGCTTTCCCAACAGCAGAATTACCAGAAGCAGAACTCCCAGCAGACAGATGAATGCTTTTAACTGCATTCTTTGAGATTTATTCAAGCCCCATTTGTTTTGATTCAATTCCTCTCTCCTAACTTTAACCTACCATTGTTATGAAACAAAAAACTCCTGCCCCGCAGACGCCTCCGCAGGACTATGCCGCCCGATACCCGCAGGCCTCGGGCGGCCCCGCAGCCTGCCGGGATAAACTGTCATTTCAAAAAAGCAGTCCAAAAGGACTGCCTTCTTCTGTATAAATATTGGAATAAACACCCGAAATGCCGCCCCCTGCCTCTTGACTCCTAGCAATGCTAGGTGGGCAGCCGCAGTCAGCGCTTTTGCCTTCCCTTCCAATCCTCCACAGCGAGGATGACCTCCTGTGCAGTGAGGGCTTGACAGCCGCCTGACAATATAGGAATCCCGTTGAAAGAAATGTAGGTTCAAAAATAAACAGGAGTTATCGCACATTTCAGGTTACTTATATTATAACGAAAACCTTCCAATATTACAACAGTAAATTTTGCCATACTTAAAAAATTATTTTATTTTCTTACAAGCATAAAAAATCTCTTAGCTCCGCCGCGGCCCCTATGGCGTCAGCCTGTGGATATCCCTTGGAAAGAGACTGGCCTGCCGGACGTTATCAAACCCCAGAAGCCTTGCGGTCAAACGCTCCAATCCCAGACCCAGACCTCCGTGGGGCGGCATTCCGGCTTTATGCATCATCAGATAGCTCTCAAAATCTTCTGCATCCATGCCCCGCTCTTTCATCTTTGCAAGCTGCATCCCATACTCATGAATCCTCTGCCCGCCGGTGGTAATTTCCAGCCCCCTGAAAATCAAGTCAAAGCTGAGCGTTTCCCCCGGATGGGCCGAATCCTCCATCACATAAAAAGGACGTTTTTTTGCCGGATAATGGGTCACAAATACAAACTCGCTTCCAAAAAGCCTCTTTACCGCTTCCGACAGCATTTTTTCCTCTTCCGGCTCAAAGTCATGGCATTCCTTCGGCTCCCGCCCCAGCGCTTCCGCCGCCAGCCGTTTCGCCTCCGCAAATGTCAGTACCGGGATTCCCCTTCTGCCGTCCGTGCCGGAAACCCATCCTGACGCAAAATCCCCTCCCCTATTCAAAGCAAAACCTGACTTTTCCGCCGCTGAGCCCTCCACAGCCGCTCTTTCTTCCGCAGCCGCGCAGGTTTTCGCCAGTCCGGGCTTCTCCTCATCTCCGCAGACTTCCGCCAGTCCGGGCTTCTCCTCATCTCCGCAGACTTCCGCCAGTCCGGACTTCTCCTCATCCCCGCATACTTCCGCCAACCCGGGCTTCTCCCTGCCGCCGCAAACTTTCGCCAGTTCCGGCAGCTCCACGCCCAGCAGGGAAAGTTCATAGGCATATTCCTCCGCAAGCACATCAAAGGCAGCTTCCAGCATTTTCACCTCCATCGCCATAATGTCATAAAAGCTCTCAATGTACCCCATCTCGAAATCTACGCCCGTATATTCGTTTAAATGTCTGGCGGTATCATGTTTTTCCGCCCGGAACACAGGCCCAATCTCATAGACCCGCTCGAACACGCCCACCATCATCTGCTTATAAAACTGAGGGCTCTGCGCCAGATAAGCTTCCTTCCCAAAATAATCCAGCCGGAAAATATTGGCTCCTCCCTCCGCTCCCTCGGATACAATTTTAGGACTGTGAATCTCCACAAAATGCTCCCTCTCAAAAAAACGCCGGAATCCCCGCAGGATACCCTCCTGTATTCTGAACACCGCCCTCTCCTTTTCATTCCTCAGCGTCAAAGGCCTGAAATCCAATTTATTTTCCAGCGAAGTATCCACCAGCTTCTGATTGATGACAATGGGCGGCTGCGCCGCGGGCACGGACAGACGCTCCACACTGACAATATGCAGTTCCGCGCCCAATTTCGCCCTGTCCTCTTTGACCACCTCCGCCGTCAGCTTCACGCAGGCTTCCTCCGTCAGAAGTTCCGTCAGCTCCTTCCTGTCACAGATGCATTGTATCGTATACCGGGCGGTTCTGAGAATGACAAAGCAGAACCCATGCATCTTCCTGATTTTATAAATGCTTCCGTGAACCATTACCGTCTCGCCTATATGGGCGGCAAGCTCCGCGGGCTGCAGCTCATGAATTTCCTGTATCCGCGTTTCTTTCTGTATTCCTCCATTCTGATTTTCTGCTTTCTGATATTCTTCTTTTCGCATTTCCTGTAATTCCATTTGATTGTCTTCCATCGCAATTATCCTGCCTTTCCACATGCCGTATGCACTCACTGCGTCATGCCTCCATGCCGTCCGCCGCATATTGGCCGCATTCTGTCTCAGCTGCATCTCTCGCGCTCTGTCCGGTCCGCTTTATCCGGCCTGCCTGCTATATCGCTCCATGTCTAAATAAGAATCCGTTTTCAGGCACACACTTCCATCTTCCTTCATGTCTGTTCCGCCCGCGCCGCGCTTTTTTTGTCAGGCTCCCCTGACTCCATATCCCCTCGGGCATCGTCCATATGCCGCATATGATCACCTTCTCTCACTTTATCATATTGATCGGCTCAATCTGCCCAGAAACGATATGGGCAGACTAGGCCGGCCAACATGCAAATCCGCATACAAAAAGAGCCATATCCTGTATTTCTACAATCCATGGCTCCTGACACAATGCCTCCTAAAATATCACATTCATCGGCGCCACAGCTTTACAAGCATCCCAAACAGCGCTTGCAGCTGCGGCCCCCCGCCTCTACAAGCGCTTCCTATCGTCGTCCCTGTAAATCTTGGCTGATGTGATTTGAAGCATCTTTAATTCCCTCATAGACGGGACAAACCCGCCCTCTCTTTTTATTTCAAATTTACCCTAACACAATCTTTCTTTTCTGTCAATCCCCTAATATCCCTCACGCCGCAAAATCCGCAAAGCTCCCTAGGCGTTAAATCTATTTTGTACATAATTCTCCGGTTTTATGTGTTGCCTTGGACTAAAACACACGGCAATACCTAAAGTCAATACCATGTGAAAGTAGCAGGAGATATCTGCCGAAAACGGATTCCCGTATTCCGGCAGACACCCGCGGCTTCACTACGCCTTTATCCACATGGCAGGCCGTACACATATGTTCGCGCCCGTTACATCATCCGCATAGTGTTCAATATATCCGTCAAAATTCACAACGCTCAACGTATCGTAACGCCCGGCTTTTTCCTTCCACATGACGTCAGGATAACGCAGCCACCATAAACCGGTGTTCAAATCACTGCCATCCGGTTCCGCTTCCTCTTCCTTTAAAAACCATGCGCCCTGCGCCCGGGCATATGCCGTTGTTTTCGCCGCCCGCTCCTCAAATTCAAAATACCTTTCCGCTTCCTCACAGCCCAGCAGGAAAATTCTGTCGGTGGTATTATATTGAGGGGATTCTCCATACTCATCATTGATAAGGTCTGTGGGCAGGATTCTTCTTTGCTCCTCCTCCGAAAACGCCTGCCGGAAAAAATCCTGATTCAGCCAGCCGCGCAGAGAGCACTCCGCCCACGCGGTATCCTCCAATTTTCCATGATAAGGGCGGCATTCCAATAAATATCTGCTGACACAGAGCATCCTGCCGTCTTTTTTGTCCAGCACCATCCACTCGAGAGGCTCTCTTTTAGAAAAATCTCCATCCTCCTGCGGGTAAGTACCCAGAATGATAATATCGCTCACATTCGCCATAGTTTCCCTCCGAACATTGTTCCATAATCTTTTCAAATGAACTGTGTTATTATGATATTTTTCTCCCTTTTCGGGCAGGTTACGCTCAGCGGTCAAACAGCGAGCCCGTGCCGCTGTGTTTACTGCCATCATTTTCCGTATATGTGGAGATAAAGCGAGGCTCACGCTTCGTACAATGATAAAACCGCATCAGTATATCTACAACATCCGCTTTTTTCTCTATTCCTAAGCGATCCGCCAATTCCTGCTGTGCTTCGGGCAGATCAAATTCCATGTCCTTGGCGTTTTCCGCATGTTCCTCAAAAACCTCTTTCGCAAATTCACCAAGACTTTCCCTGTCCTGATACTCTCCTTCCTCTAAGTAATCTAACCAATAAGGACAATTACCCATAAATTCAAAAAAATCCTTCAGACTATCCGCAATCCTTCCACATTCACCTTCACTCCCCCAAAAACCAATCGAGCCGTCTTCAAGTAAAATGTATTCGCTCCCGGAACCTGCCTTAGCAAATGTTTGTCCAGCGATATTATATGTCAAATGTTCGTCCTCATCTTGGGGCGTCTTAAATTCCGGTAAAATTTCTATATCGCAGACATCGCAGAGCAAATCAGATAAGTCTTCATCTTCACGCAGCATTTTAATGAAATCCACTGAACAGCACCTCCCATTCAAATCAATTGTTCACATTAAACTTAACGATTATCTGTCCGGCTTTATTTATTTTAAAATCAAACTCAAACCACAAATCCAATTCTTCCCCTGAATTCGTCGGCCGATATGCCGTAAAAGAAGTATTGTCATCACCAAGTTTTATCTCTTCCAGACACGCTTCGTCGAAGCGGTCTATCTTAAATTTTCTCCCTTCATCTTCTTCCCACACAGCCAGCTGCTCATCCAGCCATGCCCCAAATCCCAGAAAAGCCTCCTTCTGCTTCTGCCGAAGCTCATCATACGGAAGCTCGGAAATCCCGCCAGCCTTTTGCGTCCGCTCCGATTCATGATAGGAACACCAAGAAAGATCCGTCTGTGCGAGGGACGCAAGTTTGGCATATTCCTTATCGGCAATCGCATCCACAATCCGTTTCACCAATTCCACTGCCTTACCTTTAAATTCTTCTTCCGTCATACTAACCCCCCATGCCGCTGCCTGCGGCTCAAATTTAGAAATACCATACCCCATACTCCATGTCAATTTTCCGCTCCATAAACATGACGCTTCCTCCCGCCTGCGCCATTCGGCCGCTTCCTGCCAAGAATATGGACTTATTATATCATAACCGCACCCTGATATCTATCGCCTTTTTAATAATTTTACCCCGCCTCTGTTTTGTTCCATCCTGCCGCAGCTTCTCCTTTTACCGCACCCATCCAAAATTCATTCATCTTCGGCTGATTTCCTCCCTGAATGCTCCCCCGCATATAGGAAATTTATCGAAACTCCCGCCTCCCTGAGCCTTACTCGCAGAGGCTGAAACTCACTTTATAGTCAATTTGATGTTTTTTACGGCTTTTTTACGAAATTATTAAACAACTTTTATGTTGACATAAGAGAGAAACGTGCTAGAATGGGAAGAGTATTGAAAACATAATTTTTCGAGGAGGAACTTATCATGAAAAAGAAATTATTAATTTTGGTTACTGCTATCATGCTGGTACTGGCAGGATGCGGCGCTAAACCTACATTGGCTCAATGGGTGGATGGGGACGACATTACTTCCGTTGAAACGGAACTGAATTCCATGTATGCCGGAACCGGTATCCGTGCCGAGTTTTCCGCAGAAGGATCGGATGTGCTTGTTTTTTCCTGCATCTATGAACAGCAGCTGGATTTCAGCGGCAGCAGTCAGGAAGAGATTAACACTACGTTTTCTCAGCAGTTGAACGTATTGTCTACCGCTATGACTCCTATCTTCGATGCATGCAAGAGCGAGACCGGTATTGACCTCAGCTGTATCCGTATCAAATTTGTCAATGCGGACGGAAACGTAATTTATTCCCAAGACTTCACAAAATAAAAACATAGGGCAATAAAATGACGAAAGCGTACCATGGAAGGAGATTCCATGGTACGTTTTTTCATGGATACAAACCAATGGCTTCTCCCCTGCGTATGCCAAGGCACGTCAGCTGACCTTCTCCTTAAACTTCGTGCAATCGAGCAACCCTCTTCCCCTGCTCGCGCGCCGGGCACCCGTCAGCGCGTGCTGACATATTTCCTCTGGGTGCCCGTGTGCAATAGAAAAACGGCAGGCACACAAGCCCGCCGCTTTCTTTCTATTACATTTCACAATTACTATCACATCTGCTATGCCGCAGGGAAAACCTAACGCCGTCCTCAGCCGCTTTCCACTTACAGGCTGGAAGCCTCTGCAACAATCTTCTTCAAAGCCTCAAGAGCCTCGTCAGGAAGCTTGTCATAGCCTTCCTTCTTGGATGCAAAGCCTTCCACTGCATCCACACGGTTCTGCATAGCGTTCTGCAGCGCTTTTACATAATCGGCGTCCTTCAGATCGGGCGCAAAGCCTTCCCAATCCATAATCTCGATATCCTCAAAAGGTCCCCACTTCTTGAACACAGCCTTCTTCTCCACAATGCTCTCAAGGATTCCAAGAGTATCGGCGGGCTTTACCTTCTTGCCCATGAAATCGCCGGTATTGATAATATAGCAGTCCACGTTCTTCTCCGCAACCAGCTTCTTGAACTTCTCATAGTCGTTTACCAGCGGATAGGTTCTGAACGGATTTGCGTAAGGGACGATACGAAGGGCGTTCAAATCGGTGCCGGCCGCCACACGCTCTGCGGTGGAAGTCTTGGTTGCCAGCGTAGCTCCCATGACGGACGCCAGCGCCGCGCCTTTCAGCTTCACTACAGGCGGGATGGTGGGATCCTTCATAATCCAGAAAATTGCATTTACAGGCGCATCAATCTTATCCACACGGTTCGGAGACCACAGCTTGGACTTGATGGCACGTCCGTTGCCGTTCCTGATATCCTCGGTGACAAGCTGAACCTTTCCGTCCTCATCCAGAGTCGCGGAACAGTTCTGTGCCGTCAGCAGATATTTGTTGTCAGGACAGCCTGTCGGATAATCCGCGGTCTTATCAAAATATGTGGGCTCCAGCGCTACGGATGCACAGGTGTCGGTATTGATAATAAACGCATCGTCATGAAGCACTTTGATTTCATACTTGCCATTGTGCTTTGCATGAGTCAGAGTGGACTTACCGGAGCCTGACAGGCCGTATACGGAAGCGACGAACTTGCTGCCGTCCGCAAGCAGGTACTCCTTCTGTCCGCCGTGGCAGGAAGCGTAGCCGTTTCTGTTAGCCATTGCCCACGCCATGGTCAAAGTACCTTTCTTATGCTCGCCGAAATACTTCATGCCCAGAATTGCGGCACAGTTCTGCTCGGTATCAAAATAGCAAAGGGTCAAAGGATCGCTTAAGCAGCTGTAATCCACGTCGGGACTTTCGGCGGGCGTCCACTGAGGATCCGAGAAGATATAGATATCAGGCTCCTTGCCCCCTCCGATGGGCTGGGAATCCTTGTACATCTGCACATATTTATCGGACATATACTGGAAGTTCAGCATCCAGTTGTAGAGAAGGTTCTCCTCACCTTCCGGAATCAGCAGATGCGCTTTCGCCATAAATTCAGGGTCAAGTCCGATGTAGCACTCCGCATGATACATGGTGTTCCAGCGGGTCTTATAGATGGCGTCCATCACAACCTTGTCCAGCTTAGCGGCATCCACGCCGGGTTCTCCCTTAATGCGGCGGGCCTGCGCATAGCGGCCGGTAACGGCGCCGTCGTTAAAGAGCAGCACCTTAGCGTCTTTCTCCAATCCGATTTCTTCCGCTCTGTATACAGGCATATCGGTGACAATGGTTCCGGGTGAATTCTTGGCAAGCTCATATGCTTCCTTCAGGGTGTTCACCTTTTTTACATTGTTGCAGTAGAAAGCGCCCTCGATGATAGAACGTGTCTTGCTGAAGCCGGGTTTGCCGGCGCCGATCTCTGAAATCGGGTAATAAGCTTTTGTTGACATGATTCAACATCCTCCTTCAACATCCAGATTTTCTATAGAATTCATTTCTAACATATTATCTCAAAAGTGTCTGCAAAAGTCAAGAAACCGCTTATAAAATTTATAGCAATTTAATGAGTCCTGACTATCCTTTCAGCCGGAACTTGGATACCAGCTCCCTCAGCGCGGAAGCCTGACCGGACAGCTCCTCGCTGGCGGCGGCGCTGGATTCCGCCGTGGTCACATTGCTCTGAACAACAAGGGCTATCTGATCGATTCCATGGCTGATCTCTGCCGCCGTGACGGCCTGCCGCTTTGTGTAATCCGCAATGCCGCCAATCAGGCTGTCCATCTCATCCGCAAGCCCCGCCGCGGCCAGCATGGAACCCGCCGTATCGTCCGCGGCAGCCGCCCCCTCTTCCACAGAGCTTATCGTCTCTCCAAGGAGATCCGTAGTCTCTTTGGCAGCGGCGGCGGATCTGCCTGCCAGAATCCGGACCTCGTCGGCCACCACCGCGAAGCCTTTTCCGGCCTCCCCTGCCCGGGCGGCCTCCACCGCCGCGTTCAGCGCAAGAATATTGGTCTGGAACGCAATATCGTCGATTGCCTTGACGATCTTGTGTATCTCATTGGATTTATCGCTTATCTTACGCATCACCCCGGTCATGTTCCGCATCTTCATATTGCTTTCCATAAGCCCCTGCTTCACTTCCCGGGATATGACGCTGGCTTTCCGGGCGTCTTGTGCAATCTGCGCCGCGCCGTCGGATACCTCGCCGATATGCCCGGCCAGCGCTTCTACCTCCGCCGCCTGTTCCGTGGAGCCTTGGGACAGACTCACCGCACTATTGGATACCTGCGCCGCGCCCGCGGCCACATCCCTTGAAGAAACCGTCAGCTGTCCCATAACGCCGTTGAGCTCAACGGAAATTTCCTCCAATGACATTCGGATTTTCGCAAATTCGCCGGTATATTCGTTCTCCAGCTCATACGCCAGATTCCCCCTTGCAATCTCCCGAAGAGTATCCGAAATTTCATTGATATACTTTATGTATTCACGCAGCCTTACGGTAACGCGGTTAAAATCATACGCCAAAGCCCCCAGCTCGTCCCGGGATTTATAACGGATGACCTGATCCAAATCACCTCCCGCAATTTCAGCCGCCGCCCGGCTCAGCTCCCTTACCGGCCTGCCGATGATCCGCCGCGTCAGGAGTACAGCGAGAAGAACCAGCACAATCAGCGCGGTAATCGATACCTCTGTCATGGTTACGGTCAAGCTTTGAAGCTCTGACAATACCTCCGCCTTGGACACATAAGCCACTGCCGTCCAGCTGCTTCCCTCAACCTTGGCTGTCTGGATGTAGGTATCTCCATAAAGGCTCAGGCCCGTCCTGCCGTTTTGTATCTGTTCCTTGACATAATCATACATACCGCCGCCGGCCATGCTCAATTTTTTCCCCACCAGATTTTCTTCTCTGTGCCCGATAATCGTATCTGTACGCGTGTCAACGAGAAAAATGCCTCCGGTGTCCTCAATCCGGATATTGCTGACAATATCGGAAATGGAATTCAGATATACATCCGCCGCCGCAACGCCCCGAACCACGCCGTCTGCGGTCTTCAGCACTCCGGACGCCCCCACCACATACGACTGACTGTCCTCGTCAAAATACACATCTCCCAATATAAAATCTTCGGAGTCAAGACCGTTCAGATACCAGCTTTTTTCCAGCGCATTAAACTCCGGTCCCGGCACGAAAGAGGCATGGTACAGCGAGCCGTCCGTCAATGCCGCATACAGCCCGGCCGGATAGGCGTCGTTCTTATTCGCCGTATGCTTGATGTATTCCGTCATTTCATCGATATCCATATCCTCATACTCTATGGTATCTCTCTGTGTCTCCAGCATGGTGAGCGTCCGGTTCATCCATGCTTTCGTTTCATAGAGCGTCTTATCGACAGTGGTACACAGCATTTCCTCGCTCTTCTTGAGAAGCGCCTGTGACATCCGGTCATATACCACTGCCAGCAGCGCGGATACGGCAATGGCCGCTCCCGCAGCAATGGCCGCCGCCAATTTTACCGTGACCCCTATCCCGCGCCGTTTTGATACTTCAATTTCGTCTTTTATTACTTTTTCCGCAGCTATCTCTGATCCCTTCTTTCTTTGTATTATCTTCCTATCATGCATTTTTTTACATATCATGGTACATTATAACAAAAGGAAGGCAAAAGGGCAAGTATATCATTTCCTGAATTTGCCGCACCTGCTGCGCTTCACTCTCTGTCCGGCGGCAAAACCCGCCGTCTTGTCAGGCGTCTTCAGCCCTCGCCCATCGGAGGGCATGATATTGTCATTGATTTTTACCTCCTGCCATGATAGTATTATTTTTATAAATTTGATAAGAGGTGAACTTATGTCCTGCAAAATCGCCGTCTGCGACGACTGCGCCGCAGACTCCCAATACCTTTCGGCGCTTGCGGCAGACTGGGCCAGATCAACCGGCCGCCCTGCCGTCATCAAGAAATTTTCCTCCGCCGAAGCCTTCCTGTTCTGTTATGAAACGGAAAATGATTTCGACATTCTCCTGCTGGACATCGAAATGGGGGAATGCAGCGGAGTGGAGCTGGCCAAGAAAATCCGCAGGGACAATAAAACCGTTCAGATTGTCTTTATCACCGGCTTTCCGGACTTTATGGCGGAGGGCTACGAGGTGTCCGCCCTGCACTATTTAATGAAACCGGTGGCGGCGGACAAGCTGAACTGCGTCCTTGAGCGCGCGGCCCAAAATCTTGCCAAAGCGGAAAGGCGGCTGAAGGTCGTATTTGACCGCCGGACGGACTTCATTCCCTTCAGCCGGATACTCTATGCGGAAGCACAGAAACAGTATGTGGTCATCCATACCGCACAAGAATCCTATCGCACAAAGGCTTCTCTCGGGCAGATACAGACAGAACTGGACGAAAGATTTTTCAAATGCCAGCGCTCTTTCCTTGTCAATTTAAGCTATGTGACCCGAATCAGAAGCGGCAGCGTCCTCTTAAGCAGCGGGGAAGAAATCCCTATCAGCCGCGGCGCCGCGGAAGCCATCGGGAAAGCGATAATAGAATTATTTTAAGACGGAGCAGTTATATTATGTTGTTTGATAAATGGATTGATAAGCGGATTGACACTTATCAGAGTGATCTTATGAAAAAATATTGTGACGAAGTGGAGAACATGTATACGAAAATGCGCGGCTGGCGGCATGATTACCATAATCATATTCAGGCGATTCAGGCGAGCATGGCTCTGGGCAGGTATGAGGAGGTAAACGATTACCTGCGCCAGCTCAACGACGACCTGACCAGCGTGGACAACGTGCTGAAAAGCGGCCGTGTCATGGTGGACGCCATCTTAAACGGCAAAATTTCCATTGCCGCCCAGAATCATATTCCGGTAAACGCAAAGGCAAAAATTCCCGACGCCCTCAAGATGAACGATGTGGATTTATGCATTATCATCGGCAACCTTATGGATAACGCCATTGAAGAAAACAAGAAGCTGGATGTGTCGGCACGTTTTATCCGGATATATATCGGCGTCAAAAATACCTACCTCTACATCGCCATTACCAATGCCGCCGGCAAAAAACGGGAGAAGGCGGGAACTATCTTCCCCTCCGGCAAAGGCGCCGGGCACGGTTTCGGGCTGTCAAGGACAGCGGGCATCGTCAAAAAACACGACGGACTCTTTACCCCCGCCAGCGAGGACGGCGGCTTCACCGCGGAAGTGCTGATACCGCTGGACGGCTGACTATCATAATACATTTCGTTCACCGAAAACTGCATTTGATTCACGAAATGCAGTTTTTTTTCGTGAAAATGATACAATACTTATTAATTCCGCATCAACATCAAATATTGAAAAAGGAGAACTGCAATGCCCAAACCAAATGAAAAAGAAAAAAAGCCAAAACGCAGGCCAAAATACGGAATGCTTTCCTGTGTGGCCTATATGTACAGGATGCTGTGGAAATATGAGCGTACTCTGGCCTTTGTGGGATTTTTCACCGTTCCGGTATCCCTTGGCATGTCGGCCCTCGCCCTGTATATCCCCTCTATCACGCTGCGATATCTGGAACGGTCCGAGCGTTTTTCCACTGTGGCCCTCATCATTCTGGGACTGTCTCTGGCGGATATCCTGCTTTCGCTGGCGGAAAAACGCATCAGCATCGAGACCGTCCTAAGCAAAAATTACATTCTGGGGCGGATGCAGTACCGGCTGAACAGCCGCATGCGGGACAGGGATTTCTTTCTGGAATATGACCCGGAAATAAAAAAGCTCGACCAGCGGGCCGGACGAAGCATTGGGAGCAATCGGGCCAAAGGCGTGAATTTTCCGCTGAATTTTGCGGATATGGCCGCGGCGGTATGTAAATTTTTTCTGTTCGGCTCCATCATATCCCTGCTCAGCCCATGGATTATCCTGCTGCTGGCCGCGGGCTGCGCCGTGGATTATTTTCTGGGAGCCCTAGAGCGCAGGCGCAATTATGAGACGCAGGACCGCATCAATATCATCGGGAAAAAAATTAACTATATCTCCTTTGACATCACCCGGGACCTGAAATACGGAAAAGACATCCGGCTTTATCATTTCAGGGATTACTTATCTCTGCTGGCCAAAAAACTTCTGGGGCAGTACAAAAAAGAACAGGAAAAAATTGAGCTGCGGCATCTCATGGCAGAAATTGTCAGACTTCTTGTGATCGTGCTGCGGGACGGAACGGCCTATGCTTTCCTGATTTTCAAGGCCGCTGCCGGGGAGGTGGACGCGGCGCAGTTTGTCCTCTATTTTTCCGCCATCACGAAAATGGCGGGCTTTATGTCGAACCTTCTCTCCAAATGGTCCAACATCTGTGAGGGCGCCCTTCAGATTTCCGATTACAGGGAGGACTTAGAGGTGGAAGACAGACTGAACCGAGGGGAAGGAATCCCCCTTCCGAAAGGAGCCTTTTCCATCGAATTCAAAAACGTATCCTTCCAATATCCGCAGGGCGAGAAAAAAATTCTGGATCATGTCAGCTTCAAAATAGAGGCGGGCGAAAAAATTGCCCTTGTGGGACTGAACGGCGCCGGAAAGACCACCATGACAAAGCTTATGTGCGGACTTCTGCTTCCCACGGAGGGCGAAATCCTCCTTGACGGCCATACCCTATACGAATACAATCGGGACGAATTGTACACCTTGTTCGGACTGGTGCCCCAGAACTACAACCTGCTTCCGGTGTCCATTGCCGCAAACATCGCCTGCACCGACGAGGACGAACTGATTGACAGGGACAGGCTGGACACCTGCATCAGCTATGCGGGACTTTCGGAGAAAATTTCCTCCCTGCCCTTAGGCGCGGATACCCCCTTGAACCGACAGATTCATTTCAACGGAATCGAATTTTCAGGAGGCGAGGCCCAGAAGCTGCTTCTGGCAAGGCTTTTGTACCGCAATCCCAAATGCATCATTTTGGACGAGCCCACCGCCGCCTTAGACCCCATTGCGGAGGACCGCATGTATCATAAATATAACGAAATGACGAAGATTTCCTTTGCCGGGCCGTCGGACGGTTCCGAGAAAGGCTCCAAGGAAAGCTCCGTGAATTGTTCCGCAGAAGGTTCCGCGAACCATTCCAAAGAAGGCGCCACCTCCATATTTATCTCCCACCGGCTGGCCTCCACCCGGTTCTGCGACAGGGTCTTTCTGCTGGACGGGGCGGTCATTGCCGAAACGGGCACCCATGAGGAATTGATGGCGGCAGGCGGAAAATACCGGCAGCTTTTTGACCTGCAGAGCAGGTACTACAAAGAGAATCCTGAGGGAATGTCGGAATTGGCAGAAGCATAGGAAATCTGCGCCCACGGCAAAAGCTGTTTCGCGAAGAAATTCTATGTTTTCCAAACTGATAAAGCAGTTAGAAAAACGCCGGAAACAGGTATTTTTCATCCGGATTTGAGCTGCGGCGAAGCAGCGGCATGGGAGTCAATATAAAATGAGCGTTTCACAATCTTGATTGATATGCCAATAAGAGATATTTACACACCCTCACGGGCAGATAGGAGTCAGCATGAACAAAAAAGATACGGAAAAACGAAGCTTACGGGAAGAATGGGGCTTAATCGCGCGGGGCGTCAGAATTGTCTGGCAGATATGCCCCCAGCTCATGATTTACAATATCGTAAACGCCATTGCGGCAAAGGCCTTCCCATACTTTTCCCTGTATACACAGTCGCTGCTTGTCAATGAACTGGCGGGACAATGCCGCGTCCAGAAGCTTTTGTCTCTGGCGGCGTTTACCGTGGCGGGCCTTTTTGTCCTCAACATCATCACGGCCCTCCTGAACGGAAGGCAGTCCGTCTGGACGGATAACGCTTCCCAGAAGTTTGAATTGTTCAACTCGGAACGGCAGAACAGAATGCAGTACGAGCATTTGGAAGACCCCAATGTGACAATGCTGCGGGAAGAGATTTCCGTGGCCATGATGCATGGACACGTCCTCACCCCGATCATATGGGCCGTGCCAAAGCTTTTAGGCAATATTTTCAACCTGATACTGTCGGCGGCTTTGACCTTTTCCATGTTCCGCACCATATCGGACAGCTCCCTGACCGGCTTCCTCGCCTTTATCAACTCCCCCGGTTCCGCTATTCTTCTGGCTGGAATCATTTTCCTGAACGTGGTTCTGTCCATGAGCATTGCCGGGATACACACCGAAAAACTGCTGAAGGCGTGGGAACCTCTGGCGGAGCACAATAAATTCATAGGCGCGTACTCCCGAATCGGCGGCGCGGACGTGACCATATTCAATCTCAGGAAAATCATTCTGAAAGAATGCAGGAAGGTGCAGATTCGACCCGCCTATCTGGCAGATGTGGAGAAGGTGAGAGTCAAATACAGCACCCTCTCCATGCTGCAGAATGCGATTTTAAGAACCGCAGTATTCATTATCACAGCGGCCAAGGCCTTTATCGGCACCTTCGGAATCGGCAGCTTCATCCTTTACAAAGGAACCGTCACCCAGTTTGCAGGCTCTTTTATCGGGATTACGGACGATATCACCAATCTGCGGGAGAACAATAAATTTCTTGCAAAGCTTTTTCAATTTCTGGATCTGCCGGACAATATGTATCTGGGCACTTTGGCGGTGGAAAAACGGGACGACATTGATTACGAAATCGAATTTAGAAACGTCAGCTTCCGCTATCCTCACACGGAAAACTGGATTTTGAAAAACGTGAACATGAAATTTCGTATTGGCGGAAAGCTGGCCATCGTAGGCGAAAACGGTTCCGGCAAGACCACCTTTATCAAACTGCTCTGCCGTCTGTATGACCCCACGGAGGGCGTAATCCTGCTCAATGGAATCGACATTACAAAGTATCGCTACGACGAATACATCTCCCTGTTCTCCGTGGTGTTTCAGGACTACAAGCTGTTTGATTTCTCCCTTGCGGCCAATGTGACGGCTTCTTTTGACTATGATCCGAAGAAGGTCATCGACAGCTTGGAGCGGGCAGGCTTCGGCGATAAATTAAAGACCTTGGAACAGGGCATCGACACGGTCATCGGCCGCGCTTACGAAAACGAAGGTGTTGACCTGTCCGGGGGCGAAGAACAAAAGACCGCATTGGCAAGAGCTTTGTACAAGGACGCGCCCTTTGTGGTATTGGACGAGCCTACCGCCGCCTTAGACCCCATAGCGGAAGCCGCGGTATACGAAAGCTTTCGTGAGATTGCCGCAAATAAAACGACGGTATTTATCAGCCACAGGCTTTCCAGCTGCCGGTTCTGCGACGATATTATCGTCTTTGACAGAGGGGAGCTGGTACAGAGGGGAAGTCATGAGGCGCTGGTTGGTACGGTCGGGAAATACAGCCAGCTATGGAATGCGCAGGCGCAGTATTATAAGAGCGGGAAGAATTTTTAGGATTCTCAGCCAATGCAGCAGATTTTACCGAAAAACCCAATGTTACTATTATAATCCACGCTGAATGCCTTACTGATTGCAGAGTGTTCTTCAAGCACTTCTGCAATCAGGCCTTTATTGAGGCTGATGGTTATTGTTCGATGCCGAGGAATGTCCTCCCGCGCTAACCTTCATAATGTCATTATAGTTCTCGCTTGGATAAACATAATCATCCGGCTTCATTGTTGTTTCATAGGTATCCCGAACAAGATCATCTGCCAGCTCGTCTACCTGCTGTTCCACCAGTTCCACTGCTTCTTTATGAGGATTCACCACAGCGGCCAATGCCTCCATGCTGCTTGAGACTCTGTTAACTGCCATTTTACACACCTCCCTCCATCATGCCTTGTCGTTCTCCCCCAAGATTATGATTCACAATAAATAAATGAAATACCCCAAATATCCAAGCAGCAGCAAACCACCCTCCACACGGTTCAGGCTCTTTCCCCTGAAAGAGAATATCCACAGCAGCACTCCCGCCGCCACAGCCACAATGAAATCCACAATAAATTTACTCTCAAATACTACTGGTGTAATCAACGCGGATGTTCCTACCACAAAAAGGATATTGAAGATATTGCTTCCCACAATATTTCCGATTGCAATATCCGCACTGCCTTTTCTCGCTGCCGATACGGACGTAAACAATTCCGGCAGGGATGTTCCCAGCGCCACAATCGTCAGCCCTATAAACCTCTCGCTCAGACCTATGATCCTTGCTATCGCTGTTGCCGCATCCACAGTGACGCTGCTGCCTATTACAATCAGCGCAAGACCTGCAGCCGTAAACAAACACAGCATTGCCATACTTTTTTCCTTTTTATCCCCTCCTGAAATTTCTCCCTCACCATCCTCCGGATTCCTGCCAGCGCCTTTTTGGGCCATCTTTAAAAGATAAAAAAGATACAGCAGAAAAACAACCCACAATCCGGCTCCTTCCAGCCTTGCAATTTCATTTCCCGTATATCCCATCCAGAGAAGGATGAATATGATCGCAATCATAAAGGGCATTTCATATTTTATAGTCGAAGCTGCAACAGGGACTATCTTTTTTGTCAAAAATGCCGTAAATCCTAAAATGATAAGAATATTCAAAATATTACTTCCCGCCACATTCCCAATGGTAATTCCCGCATTCCCCTTAAGCGCCGCCGAGATGCTTACCGCTGCCTCAGGAGCACTCGTTCCCATAGCGACGATGGTAAGCCCGACCACAAGCTGCGGAATCCCAAACCTTGAAGCAATTCCTGACGAACCATCCACAAAGAAATCCGCGCCCTTGATAAGCATCGTAAACCCTGCGGCCAATAAAAATATCTGTAATACCATCTCCATGTCTTAAACCTCCATGTCTTTCACTTCCAATCTTTTCACGCAGAAACCGTTTACAGTTCCTTGACCATTTCAGCGCTTCCCCTGCCCCAGACAATAAATATCTTCGTTCCGACTCCCGGCTTACTCATCAGGTTCACATCCGCGTCTGTCAGATTGCAGATATGCTTTACAATCGCAAGCCCAAGCCCCGTGCCTCCAAGTTCCTTCGACCTGCTTTTATCCACCCGGTAAAAGCGCTCAAAAATTCTCTCCTGATGCTCCAGAGGAATGCCGATACCGGTATCCTCTACCGAGAAGATAATCTGCGTTCCCTCTTTCTGTACTTTTGCAGTCACTCTGCCACCTGGCTTGTTATATCGGATGGCGTTTTCAATCAGATTGTAGGCAAGCTCCTGTGCCAGTTCCTTTCCGATATGGACATCCGCCCTGTCATCTCCTTCATACACTACATCAATGCCATTTTTCGCTGCTCCAAAAGAGAGCATTTCCACACTTTCTTTTGTAATTTCTGCCAGATTCACCACATCAAGAATATCTTTTGCATTTCCTGTATCTAATTGTGAGAGCTTAATTATGTCATTGATCAGAGTAAGCAGCCTTGCAGCGCTTTTACGGATTTCTCCCGAAAAGCGCTTCATCTCTTTATCATCTACAAGCCCTGCTTCCATCAGCTCTGCGTAGCCTGATATCGCCGCAAGAGGTGTTTTTAATTCGTGACTTACATTGGCGGTAAATTCCTGCCTTATATTTGCGGCAGACAGGATTTCCTCATGCTGTAAGCGGATTTTCCTTGTAAACGGAATTAGCTCCGGATAACTTTTCCCCTCATCAATATGTTCCATATCCCCTGCCATTTCATCAATCGGTTTCACAATGGCAGAAGTAAGGTAGTGCGACACCATCAGACAGATGGCTGCAAGAAGCAGCGCTGTCGTCAGTACCATTGGAAGGGCAGACAAGAAAACGGCCACAACGCTGTGCGCCTCCTTGCCTACTCTGAGTATCTGTCCATTATCCAGTTTTTTCGCATAATAAAATACGCTCTCCGACAGGGTATCCGACTTTCTTATTTCCATACCGCTTCCGGAAGTAACTGCCTCCGCAATTTCCAGCCTGTCCAGATGGTTGGCAAGCGACTGCTCATCTACCGTAGAATCAAACAAAACCTTACCGTCTGCATCTATCAATGTAATTCTCAAATTGTCTGTTTTTTGTACATAGGAGTCTTCATCAATCAGTAAATCTGCCACAACCGCCAGATCAGAAAAAACCTGTTTTTTTAATTGTGAATAAAACACCGCAGTCATAACAATCGTGGTAATCACAACGGAAAAAAGTGCAATGCCGGTGAACCGTCTGTTTATTTTCTGCCTCATTCCAGCTTATACCCCACATTCCTCACAGTAATGATCAGGCGGCCCGCTTCTTTCAGCTTCCTGCGGAGTGTTTTGATATGCATGTCAACGGTTCTGCTTTCCCCTGCAAAATCCGT